>NZ_JBIVUY010000002.1:0-551712 GCF_044757425.1 Streptomyces sp. NPDC091281
ACCCCCGCAACTACCTGGCATTTCTCGGCCTAGCCGCCGCCCTCTGCTGCTACAAACGACTCATCCGCCTCACCACGTAGGACACGGTCTAAGGGGCACAGCCCCTGGGGTCGGGTCGGGAAGGGGCGGCGGGGGCGAAAACCCCCACCTCCACCCCTACCCCTCCCGTCGCCCCTACCCCTCCCGCCACGGCAACTCAACCGTCACCCGCGTAGGCCCCCCCACCGGCGAATCCACCACCATCACCCCGTCCACCGCCCCCACCCGCCCCGCGAGCCCCGCCAACCCTGACCCGCCGGAGGCATCCGCGCCGCCCACCCCGTCGTCCACCACCTGCACCATCAACCGCTCCTCCGCCCGCCACACATCCACCACGACTTCCCGCGCCCCACTGTGCTTGCTGACGTTCTGCAACAGCTCCGAGACGGTGAAGTACGCGATGCCCTCCACCGCCGCAGCGGGCCGCTCCGCCAGATCCACCTCCACCCGCACCGGCACCGTGCACCGCGACGCCACCGAGGACAGCGCCGCGTCCAGCCCCCGGTCGGTCAGCACCGCCGGGTGGATGCCGCGCGCCAGGTCCCGCAGTTCCTGGAGCGCCGTCTTCACCTCGCCGTGCGCGTCGTCCACCATCCGCGCCGCCGCCCGCGGGTCCTCCCGCAGCTTCTCCTTCGCCAGCCCCAGATCCATCGCGAGCGCCACCAGCCGGGCCTGCGCCCCGTCGTGCAGGTCGCGTTCGATGCGCCGCAGGTCGGCCGCCGCCGTGTCGACGACGACCCCCCGGTCGGACTCCAGTTCCACCACCCGCGACGCCAGCCGCGACGGCCCGAGCAGCCCGTGCACCATCGCCCGGTCGACCGTGGTCAGCGCCCGCACGATCCACGGCGTGGCCAGCGTGATCAGCAGCCCCGCCGACGCGGTCACGCCGATCTCGAACGGGTTGTCCAGATACACCTGGTGCCGCTCGTCCCCGTACAGCTGGAGCCCGTCCTGCCCGCCGTACATCGGGAACACCCAGAACCACAGCGGATACGTCAGGAGGGCCCAGCCCATCACCCAGAACGTCACCGCCGTGACGAACGAGAACACCGCCCACGGCAACTGGATCAACGCGTACAACGCGTGCCGCCAGGACGCCCCGCTGCGCAGCACCGCGCCCATCCAGGCCATCGCGCCGGTCCCGCGCCGCCGCAACGGCTCCGGCGGCTCGACCGCGACACCCAGCAGCCCGCGCGCCCGCGCCCGCTCCACCGCGCCGACACCCCGGCACGCAGCCAGCCCGGCCGCCAGCACCGGCACCCCGAGGAACGTCACCAGCAGCCCGGCCCCCACGGACAGCATCGTCACGGTGAAGGTGAAGAGCGCGATGCTGATCGGCAGGCTCAGCAGGACGTAACCGAACTCCCGCCAGGCCCGTCCCTCGACCGGCGCCCGCAGGGCCGTCGGCACCCGCCACCGGCGCCGCCCGCCGCCCTCATACCCGTAGGCCCCGTACCGGTCGTCCCCGTAGCTCTCACGGCTCCCGTAGCTCTCGCGGCCGTCGTAGCCCTGGTAGCCGTCGTAGCCGTCGTAGCCCTGTCCGTAGTGCGCAGCCATCGCCGCCGTCCATTCAGTCGTCTCGACGCCCGGCGTCCCGCAGCCGGGGCCCGCCTCCTGCCTGCCTCCAGCCTCCCCGCCGACGGTCCCCCGGACCATGGAGTCCGTCGGCGTCCCGTAAGGGGGGTTATCCCTACCTCCCGCCCCTCGCCCACCCGCTCTCCAGCCCCTACGGGTCACGACCTGCGACCTGCGACCTGCGAGTTACGGGCTACGGGCGGGCCACCCCCTACGCCGCCCCGTCCGCCTCCGTACGGTCCCGCCACGGCAGCTCCGCCGTCACCGTCGTCGGGCCGCCCTCGGGCGAGTCCACGACGAACAGCCCGTCCACCGCGCCGAGCCGCTCCGCGAGCCCCCGCATCCCGCTGCCCCCGTCGAGCCGGGCCCCGCCCCGGCCGTCGTCCCGCACCTGGATCAGCAGCCGATCCTCCACCCGCCACACCTCGACCGCCGCCGACCGGGCCCCGCTGTGCTTGCTGACGTTCTGCAACAGCTCGGAGACGGTGAAGTAGGCGATGCCCTCGATGGCCGGGGCGGGCCGCGACGCCAGGTCGGCGGTCACCTGCACCGGCACCGTGCACCGCGACGCCACCGAGGACAGCGCCGCGTCCAGCCCCCGGTCGGTCAGCACCGCCGGGTGGATACCGCGCGCCAGGTCGCGCAGTTCCTGGAGCGCCAGCTTCACCTCGCCGTGCGCCTCCGCCACCATCACCGAGGCCGCGTCCGGGTCCTCCAGCAGCTTCTCCTTCGCCAGCCCGAGCCCCATCGCGAGCGCCACCAGCCGGGCCTGCGCCCCGTCGTGCAGGTCGCGTTCGATGCGCCGCAGGTCGGCCGCCGCCGTGTCCACGACCACGCCCCGGTCGGACTCCAGTTCGGCGATCCGCCGCTCCAGTTCGTCGGACGGCGACAGCAGGGCGCGCACCATCGCCCGGTCCGCGTTGGTCAGGCCGCGCACCAGGAACGGCAGCACCGGCCACAGCACGAACAGCGACACGAACGTCACCGTGAAGGTGAGAATCCCCCACGGCAGCCGGATGAAGTCGTACAGCACCGTCCGCCACGCCACTGGGTCCTTCAGCACCAGCCACAGCCGCTGGAACACGTTGCCCGCCCGCCGCAGCGGCAGCGGGCTCGGCTCCTCGACCCGCAGCCCCAGCAGCAGCCGCGCCCGGCCCCGCTCGAACCGGCCGATCAGCCGCGCGCCCAGCAGCCCCAGTGCCAGCACGGGCAGCCCGACCACCGTCAGGGTCAGCGTGGCACCGGTGAACAGCACCGTCATGACGTAGACGAAGCCCACCAGCGACATCGGAAGGTTCACCAGCAGATGCGCGATCTCCTTCCAGGTCTGCGCCCCCAGCGCGAACCCGGCGGGCGGCAACCGGTCGGAGCGCGCCCCGCCCGGCCCGCCGGGCGCGAACGACTCGGCGGTTGCGAAGGATGTGCCAGGCGGGACGGACTGGGCGGGCGGGACGGACCCGGCGGACACGGACGACCCGGCGGGCGCGGAGGGCCCGGCCCCTACGGAGGACTCGGCGGATACCGCGCGCGGACTCACGGCCGAGCACGCGGGCTTGGAGACGGTCATACGGGCTAGCGTGCCGTGCGCCGGGCCGCCGCGCCATGACGTACGCCGCCGACCTGTCCCTGGGGAAAACCCCACCACCGTGGTCCCAGGGGCCACGGGCTGCTTACCGTGTCTTTATCAGGCCCTAGACTCCCGTGCGTACAGAGATCGACAGGCCGAGAGATCGTCGGATCGAAGCGTCGAGCGGGGCCGGGGGCCGGGCGGAGACCGGAAACCGGGACCGGGGAGCGAGGACGGGACCGTGCAGCAGACAGCGCACGCGGCGCCGACGGACCCGACGGCCGCCCTGGCGGCGCCCCCCTCGGGCCACACGGACCCATCGGGCTACGCGGACCCTTCGGGCTACGCGGACCCTTCGGGCTACTTCGACTCGTACGCCGTCGTCGGCGTCCTCGCCGCCGTCGGGGTCCTGTTCGTGGCCCTCGCCTTCGGCGCCGGCCGCCTGCTGCGCCCCGTCGTCCCCACCCCCGAGAAGCTCCTCACCTACGAGTGCGGCGTCGACCCCGTCGGTGAGGGCTGGGCCCACACCCAGGTCCGCTACTACGTCTACGCCTTCCTCTACGTCATCTTCGCCGTCGACTCGATCTTCCTGTTCCCCTGGGCGACGGTCTTCGCCGCCCCCGGCTACGGCGCGGCCACCCTCGTCGAGATGTTCGTCTTCCTCGGCTTCCTCGCCGTCGGCCTGCTGTACGCGTACAAGAAGGGCGTCCTGACATGGACGTGACTCCGTCCACCCCCGAACCCGTGCTCCTCCCGGAGCCGAAACGGCTGGGCGCCCTCGCCCGTCTCGCCCCCGAGCCGATGAACGTCGTCCTCAACTGGGGCCGCCGCTACTCGCTCTGGGTCTTCAACTTCGGCCTCGCCTGCTGCGCGATCGAGTTCATCGCCGCCTCCATGGCCCGCCACGACTTCATCCGCCTCGGCGTCATCCCCTTCGCTCCCGGCCCGCGCCAGGCGGACCTGATGGTGGTGTCCGGCACGGTCACCGACAAGATGGCCCCCGCCGTCAAGCGCCTCTACGAGCAGATGCCCGAGCCGAAGTACGTCATCTCCTTCGGCGCGTGCAGCAACTGCGGCGGCCCCTACTGGGACTCCTACTCCGTCACCAAGGGCGTCGACCAGATCATCCCCGTCGACGTCTACGTCCCCGGCTGCCCACCCCGCCCCGAGGCCCTCCTCCAGGGCATCCTCAAGCTCCAGGAGAAGATCGCCCGCGAGTCCCTCGGCGAGCGCTACGCCCCCGCCCCCGCCGCCGGGCACGCCTCCCCGGCCGCCCTCCAGAGCGACCTGGTCCGCCCGCCCGCCCCGGAGGGTGACCCCCGATGACCACGACGGGCTGGCTGCCCGCCCCCACCGAGGACCTCTTCGGCCCCGACGCCACCGCCGAGGAGTCCTACGACGTCCTCACCGTCGACGTCCCCCCGGCCACCTGGACCGCCGCCCTCACCACCGCCCGCGACCGGCTGTCCTGCACCTACTTCGACTGGCTGAGCGCGGTCGACGAACCCGGCACCGGCTTCCGCGTCTCTGCCCACCTCGTCGCCCTCTCCCCGGTCCGCCGCCTCCTGCTGCGCACGACCGTCCCGCACGAGCACCCCGCCCTCGCCACCGCCGTCGACGTCTACGCCGGTGCCGCCTGGCACGAACGCGAGACCCACGAGATGTTCGGCGTCCACTTCGAGGACCACCCGGGCCTGGACCACCTCCTCCTCCCCGAGAACTTCGAAGGCCACCCCCTCCGCAAGGACTTCGTCCTCGCCGCCCGCGTCGCCAAGGCCTGGCCCGGCGCCAAGGAACCCGGCGAGTCCGAGCACGGCACCCCCAAACGCCGCCAGATGCTCCCCCCAGGCGTCCCCGACCCGAACGAATGGGGCCCCCTCAAAGGCACCCTCCCCGCCGCCCCCGCCCGCCCCACCCGCACACCACGCACCCCGGCCGACCGCCCCTCGGGCCCCACCCCCGACCGCCCCGCCCGCCGCACCCGCACAGCCACCCAGGGCTCCGCCTCCCAGACCCCTGCTCCCCAGGCCCCGACATCCCAGGCGCCCGCTCCCCAGGCCGCGCCTCCCCAGCCCGCTGCTCCCCAGGCTCCGGCCGGGCCCTCCACCTCGGACTCCCCGCCTGAGGCTTCCTTGCCGGGTGGATCTCCGGCGAGGGGTGCTTCGGCCGGCGGTGCCCCGGTCGGCGGTGCCCCGGAAGGCGGTGCCCCGGCAAGCGGTGCCCTGTCGGGCACGCCCACACCGTCCACGCCTGACTCGCAGCCCCCGGCGGACCCGCAATCCCCGCCGCCCGCCCCGGCCCGCGGCCCGCGCCGCTCCCGCAGTGCCAGCGGCGGCTCGGCCTCCCAGCGGACACCTGCCACCCCGCAGGAGCCCGGCCCCCAGGCGGCGGGCCCGCAGGAGTCCACCCCGCCGGAATCCGGTCGAGCGGAGCCCGCGCCGTCCCTGGAGGGAACCGCCCGGCCGTCGGCCACGGAGGCCACGCCCCCCGAGTCCCCGGCCCCGACCGCGCCCTCTTCCGAGCCTCCGGCTCCTGCCGAGCCGACGGCCCCGGCCGAGCGCCAGGCCCCGGCGGAGCCCTCATCGGCACCCGTCCGTCGTGCGGCGGGCCCGCGCCGTTCCCGCTCCGCGTCCGACGGCTCAGCCAGCCAGCGCGCGGCCACCACCCCGGACGGCTCCCCGACCCGGCCGACCACGGCACCCCGCAGCTCCGACGCCCCCTGGCACCATGCCCGCCCCGCCTACGACGAGCCCCAACCGGAGCCCACGACCCCCCAGAGCGAGCCCCACGGCAAACCGCCTCGGCCCCCTGCCGCGACCCCGCCCCTCTCCCCGGCCAAGGACTCGGGCGCGGCCCCGACCAAGGCCACCAGGGCGGAACCGGACCCGACCCCAGACCCGGACGCGACCCCAGGCCCGGACCTGACCCCAGACCCGGACTCGACCTCAGACCCGGACCCTGACGCAGATACGGATGCGCCCGCGGACACGGATACGCCCAACTCCGCACCCGAGACCCCCGAAGGAGGCCCGCAGTGAACGACGCCCTCGACGTCGCCCTGCGACTCCTGATCGTCTTCGTCGTCTTCCTCACCTTCCCCCTGCTCGTCGGCCAGACCGAGCACAAGGTCATGGCCCACATGCAGGGCCGCCTCGGCCCGATGCACGCCGGTGGCTTCCACGGCTGGGCCCAACTCATCGCCGACGGCATCAAGTTCGCGCAGAAGGAGGACATCGTCCCCGCGGGCGCGGACCGCCGTATCTTCCAGCTCGCGCCTGCCGTGGCGCTCCTGCCGTACCTCCTTGTCCTCCTGGTCATCCCGGTCGGCCCCGGCGAGGGCACGGTCGGCGAGGTCGTCGACGCGGGTGTCTTCTTCGTCCTGGCCGTGATGGGCATCGGCGTCCTCGGCTCTCTCATGGCCGGCTGGGCCAGCGCCAACAAGTTCTCCCTCCTCGGCGGCCTGCGCACGGCCGCCCAACTCCTCGCCTACGAACTCCCGATGCTGCTCACCGCCGCCTCCGTGGCGATGGCGGCCGGCACGGTCTCCCTCCCCGGCATCGTCGACGCCTTCGAGTGGTGGTGGCTGCCGTGGCAGATCGTCGGCGCGATCGTCTTCTTCGTCGCCGGTCTCGCGGAACTCCAACGCCCTCCCTTCGACATGCCCGTCGCCGACTCGGAGATCATCTTCGGCGCGTACACCGAGTACACGGGCCTCCGTTTCGCCTTGTTCCTCCTCGCCGAATACGCGGGCATCGTCGTCCTGTGCGGGCTGACCACCGTCCTCTTCCTGGGCGGCTGGCACGGCCCCTGGGCCGCCGACGGCCTCGGCTGGGTCTGGACCCTGCTGAAGACGGCACTGCTCGCCTTCGTCGTGATCTGGCTCCGTGTCACCTATCCCCGTCTGCGTGAGGACCAGCTCCAGAAGCTCTCCTGGACTCTCCTCGTCCCCCTCTCCCTCGCCCAGATCGCCCTCACCGGCGTCGTGAAGGTGGTGATCCAGTAACCATGGCCCCCATCCCCGGCTCGGGCCTGGCCAAGGGCCTGGCCGTCACCCTCCGCACGATGACGCGCAGGACCGTCACCGAGCAGTACCCCGAGGCCCAGCCCGAGCTTCCGCCCCGGACCCGCGGTGTCATCGGTCTCTTCGAGGAGAACTGCACTGTCTGCATGCTGTGCGCCCGCGAGTGCCCCGACTGGTGCATCTACATCGACTCCCACAAGGAGACCGTCCCGGCGGCCACCCCCGGTGGGCGGGACCGCAGCCGCAACGTTCTCGACCGTTTCGCCATCGACTTCTCCCTCTGCATGTACTGCGGTATCTGCATCGAGGTGTGTCCTTTCGACGCCCTGTTCTGGTCACCGGAGTTCGAGTACGCGGAGACCGACATCCGTGAACTGACCCACGAGCGGGACAAGCTCCGCGAATGGATGTGGACCGTCCCGGCCCCGCCCGCCCTCGATCCCCAAGCCGAGGAACCGAAGGAGATCGCCGCGGCCCGCAAGACGGCGGAGAAGCTCACCGCCGCCGGGCCCGCACCGTCCGGACTCCCCGCCCGGTCCGCACCGTCCGGCCCCGCTGCCCGGCCCGCACCGTCCGGAACCGCTGACCGGCCCGAGCCGCCCGGACCCGCCGCACCCCCAGGGCCCGCTACGCCTCCCCGTCCGTCCGCACCGGAGGAGGGGCAGTCGTGACCCTCGCCGCCGCATCGCACGGCTTCCTCTCCCCGACCGGCGTCGAGATCGCCTTCCTCCTCGTCGGCCTGGTCACCTTCGGCGCCGCCCTGGTCACCGTGACCACCCGGCAACTGGTGCACGCCGCCCTGTGGCTGGTGGTCGCCCTCGGCGGCCTCGCCATCGAATACCTGCTCCTCACCGCCGAGTTCATCGCCTGGGTGCAGGTCCTCATCTACGTCGGTTCCGTGGTCGTCCTCCTTCTCTTCGGTCTGATGCTCACCAGGGCGCCCATCGGCCGCTCCCCGGACGCAGACTCCGGCAATCGCTGGGCCGCGCTCGTGGTCGCCGTGTCCGCGGCGGCCGCTCTGGTGTGGGTCGTCGTCGACGCCTTCCGTGCCACCTGGATCGATCTCGACGGTCCGGCCGCCGGCTCCACCGCCGTCACCGGAGCCAGCCTCTTCCAGAACTGGGTCCTTCCCTTCGAAGCCCTCTCCGTCCTCCTTCTCGCCGCTCTGGTCGGCGCGATCGTCCTGTCCCGCAAGGCGAAAGCGGAGAAGACCCCACCTCCGGTTCCCTCTCCGATCCCGGCCTCGAACCCGACCCCGGATCTGTCTCCGGATCTGCCCCCGCACCCGATGAACGCCCGAGCGGACACCAAGAGTTCCCGCTTCGTAACGGAAAGTCACGAAAAAATCGGCGGGGGTTCCACCGCTCAAGATCACGACGGTGAGAACCACGCCGACCGGAGCCCGGAAGCCGAGAGCCAGGACGGGCAAGCCCCCGACGTCGAGAGCCACCACGGCGTGGGCCCCGGCAGCGGCGGCCACCGCAGGAACGGGACCCGCTGATGCACCTCGCCTATCCCGCGGTCCTCTCCGCCCTCCTCTTCTGCACAGGTCTCTACGGTGTCCTCGCCCGCCGCAACGCGATCCTGGTCCTGATGTCGGTCGAGCTGATGCTCAACGCCGTCAACCTCAACCTCGTCGCCTTCGACGTGTGGCTGAGCCGGACCGCCGAGGAGAAGCTGCACTCCGGGCAGGCCCTCACCCTGTTCACCATCGCCATCGCCGCCGCCGAGATCGGCATCGGCCTGGCGATCGTCCTGGCCGTCCACCGCAACCGCGGCACCGCCGACATCGACCGCCTGCGCGACACCGCCGAGGGCCACGGCCCGGATGACGAAGGACCCGGCGGCACCCGACCCGTCGGCACCGGCCCGGCGGACGAGAAGGCTGAGGCCACCGCGTGACCACGACCACCCTCGCCGTCCTCGTCCCCGTCCTGCCCTTCCTCGGCGCCCTCGCCGGACTTCTCCTCGGCCGCACGGCCCCCGGCTTCGTCCGCCCGCTCGCCGTCCTGCCGACCCTCACCGCGCTGGCGCTGGCCGTGATCGTCGCCGTACGGCAGGGCGGGGACGCGGCCGTGGACGCGGCCACCGAACTCACCCCCACCGGCTCCGTACCGATCGAACTCGCCCTGCACATCGACGGCTTCGCCGCGCTCGTCGCCGTCCTCGTCGGCACCGTCGCCACCTGCGTGCAGATCTACTCCACCGGCTACCTCCGCGACGACCCGCGCTATCCCTCGTACGCCGCGCTGGTCTCCCTCTTCACCTCCGCGATGTTCCTCGTCGTCTACTCGGGCGACCTGATGGTGCTGCTCGTCGGCTGGGAGGTCATGGGCATCTGCTCCTACTTCCTGGTCGGCCACTACTGGGAGACCCCGGAGGCCCGCGCCGCCTCCCTCAAGGCGTTCCTCGTCACCAAACTCGGCGACGTCCCCTTCCTCATCGGCCTGTTCGCGCTCGCCACCGACGCCGGCTCCTTCCGCATCACGAAGGTCCTCGCCAGCGTCGCCCACGGCGGACTCGACCACCCGACCCTGATCGCGCTGCTGCTTCTCGCGGGCGTGGCGGGCAAGTCGGCGCAGTTCCCGCTGCACACCTGGCTCCCCGACGCGATGGCGGGCCCGACCCCCGTCTCAGCGCTGATCCACGCCGCCACGATGGTCGCCGCGGGCGTCTACTTCGTCGCCCGGCTGCTGCCGGTGTTCGAGGCGTCCCGCGCCGCGCTGGTCGTCCTCGCCGTGATGGCCGCCGTCACCATGGTCGGCTCCGGTCTCGCCGCGCTCGCCCAGGACGACATCAAGCGGGTCCTCGCCTACTCGACCATCGGCCAGCTCGGCTACATGACCGGCGCCCTCGCCGTCGGCGACCGCTCCGCCGCCGTCTTCCACCTCCTCTCGCACGGCGCCTTCAAGGCGCTGCTGTTCCTCGCGGCCGGTGTGGTCATCCACGCCGCGGGCACCAACTCGCTCGCCGCGATGTCCCGCATGACCGGCCTGCGCGACCGGGTCCCGGACGCCTTCTGGACGATGACCGTCGCCCTGCTCGCCCTGGCCGCGGTCCCGCCGTTCAGCGGGTTCTTCTCCAAGGAGTCCGTACTGGGCGCCGCCGAGCACGCCGCCACCGGCCACACCGGGCCCGCCCCGGCCGCCGCGGGCTGGACCGTCCTCGTCGCCGGACTGCTCACCGCGCTCCTCACCGCCGCCTACGCGGCCCGGCTCTGGCTGCTCGCCTTCCGCGGCCGGGGCGCCGAGGCCCCCGACCACGGCCGCCAGCCGCTGACGATGACCGTGGTGCTGTGGGTACTGGCCGTGCCGTCCCTCGCCTTCGGCGGGCTCGCGTACCGCTCGCTGCCCGACTGGTTCGGCGGCGACAGCCTCGCCCCCACCCTCACCACCTCCGTCCTCGGCACCGGCCTCGCCCTCACCGGCGGCCTGGTCGTCTACGGTGCCTGGCGCCACACCACCGCCCGCACCGCCCGAGTCCCCCTGGGCGCGGTCGCCGCGCACCCCGAGGGCGACGCCGGACTCGTCGAGGCGGAGGCCATCGCGAGCCACACCCCCGCCTACGGCGACGTGGCGTCCGCCCCCGACCCCGCCGACCCGGGCCGTCTCCTCCTCGGCCCGCTGCACCGGCACGCGGCCACCGGCTTCCACCTGGACGCCGTGTACACCGCGCTCCTCGTCCGCCCGGTCCTGGCCGCGGCGGGCCTCGTACGGTTCCTCGACCGCGAGGTCGTCGACACGTACGTACGTGGCGCGGGCACCCTGCCCCGCTGGCTCGGCGCCGCCGTACGGCGCGCCCAGACCGGCAACGTCCAGACCTATGTGAGCGCGCTGCTCGCCGGCACCCTCGTCCTGGCGGTCGCCGCCCTTCTCGTCGCCGCGGGAGCGTGAGCAGCCGTGATCGATATCAGTGAGTCCGTGATGCAGCTGCTTCTGGCGTTGATCGTGGTCGGCCCGCTCCTCGGCGCCGTCGCCGCTCTGCTGCCCGCCCCGCCGGGGCTGAAGGGGAAGTCACCCGAGCAGGCCGTGCTGCGGCACGGCGTCACCGTGACCGGCGTGATCCTGCTCGCCGCCCTTGTTCTCGCGGCGGGCTTCGACCACGACCAGCCGTCGAAGATGCAGGCCACGACCGACATCAGCTGGATTCCCGCACTCCACGTGCGCATCCACCTCGGCATCGACGGCATCTCCCTCCCCCTCCTCGTCCTGACCGCGCTGCTGACCTTCCTCTGCGCGCTCTACTCGTACTTCAACCCGGCCGCGGGCCCCAGCCCGAAAGCCTTCGTGGCGCTGCTGCTGGTCCTGGAGGCCGGCACCCTCGCCACCTTCGCCGTCCTCGACCTGGTGCTGTTCTTCCTCGCCTTCGAGACCGTCCTCATCCCGATGTACTTCCTCATCGCCCGCTGGGGCGGCGAGGGACGGACCCGGGCGGCCGGGAAGTTCATCCTCTACACGCTGCTCGGCTCCGTGGTCATGCTGCTCGGCCTGCTCCTGATCGGCGTCAGGGCGGGCACCTTCGACATGGTGGCACTCGCCACTGACAACGGCCGGTCGCTGAGCACATCCGTGCAGGTCATCGCCGTTCTGGCGATCGGTCTCGGGCTCGCGGTGAAGACCCCGATGTGGCCGCTGCACAGCTGGCTGCCCGACGCCCACACCGCCGCACCGACGGTCGGCTCGGTCCTCCTCGCCGGAGTCCTGCTGAAGATGGGCACGTACGGCTTCGTCCGCATCCTGCTCCCGGTCGCCCCCGACGGCTTCCGCACCTTCGCGCCCTACCTCGCCGCGTTCGCCGTCGTCGGGATCATCTACGGCTCCCTCGCCTGTCTGGCGCTCGCCCGGCGCGGCGCCAAGGGCGACCTGAAGCGCCTGATCGCCTACTCGTCCGTCGGCCACATGGGCTTCGTCCTGCTCGGTATCGCCTCCACCACCCCGACCGGCGTGAACGGCGCCCTCTTCGCCAACATCGCCCACGGCCTCATCACCGGTCTGCTGTTCTTCCTGGTCGGCGCCCTGAAGGACCGCACCGGCACCACCGACCTCGACACCCTCGCCGAGGAGACCGGCGCCGCCCTCTACGGCAGGGCACCACGCCTCGGCGGCCTCCTCGCCTTCGCCGCCGTCGCCTCCCTCGGCCTGCCCGGACTCGCCGGTTTCTGGGGGGAGATGCTCGCCCTGTTCGGCGCCTTCGACCCCGCCGCGGGCCTCAGCCGCCCCGCCTTCCTCACCTTCACGGCGATCGCCGTGTTCGGCACCCTGCTGACCGCCGCCTACCTGCTCGTCGTGGTCCGCCGGGTCTGCATGGGCGCGGCCCCCCGAGACACCGACGCCCCGCGCCTGGCGGACGTCCGCTCCTACGAGTTCGCGGCCTGGACACCGCTCGTCGTCCTCACAGTCGTCGCCGGTCTCTGGCCCAAGGCCCTGCTCGGCCTGACCGACCCGGCCGTCCAGCAGCTCCTCGCAGGAGGCACCCGATGAGCGCCCTGGCCGCCCCCTCCCTCGTCCAGTCCGTCGACTGGCTCGCGATCGCCCCGCCCACCCTCGCGGCCGTCGTCGGACTCGCCGTCCTCGTCACCGACCTGTTCCTGCCCGACGCCAGGAAGCACCTCCTGGGCTGGATCTCCGTCGCGGGACTCGCCGCCGCGACGCTCCTCCTGCTGCCCCTCCTGGACGGCGACCGCGCCACGTTCTGCCTCACGGACGACGCGCGCGTGTGCAGCTACACCGCCGACCGCTTCACGCTGGTCGTCCAGTTCCTGGTGCTCGGCGGGGCGCTGCTCGCCGCCCTGCTCTCCGTCACCGCCCTCAAGGACGACCGCGGACGGCTCCCCGAGGGCGAGTACTGGTTCCTCCTGCTGTCCTCCGCCGCGGGCGCCGCCCTGCTGCCCGCCTCCCGCGACCTGGCCACCCTGATCGTCGCCCTGGAGGTCGCCTCCCTCCCCGCGTTCGCCCTGGTCGGCATCCGGCACGGCGACCGGCGGTCCTCGGAGGCGGCCCTCAAGTTCTTCCTGTCCTCCGTCACGGCCACCGCCGTCAGCCTCCTGGGCGTCAGCTTCGTCTACGCCACGACCGGCACCCTCTACCTCACCCAGGTCGCCGCGCGCATCCAGGACGTCGACGGGCAGTTGCACACCCTCGCGCAGACCGGCGTCGTCCTCACCCTGATCGGCTTCGCCTTCAAGACGGCGGCCGCCCCGTTCCACTTCTGGGTCCCCGACACCTACGTCGGAGCCCCCCTCCCGATCGCCGCCTACCTCTCGGTCGTCGGCAAGGCCGTCGGCTTCTCCGGCCTCGCCCTCGTCACCGTCGTCGCCTTCCCGTCGTACGGCGACGTCTGGGGACCCGCGCTCGCGATCCTGGCCGCCCTCACCATGACCGTCGGCAACGTCGGCGCCCTCCGCCAGCGGGCCACGCGCGCGTACAGCGCCGTACGCCTGCTCGCCTGGTCCTCCATCGGCCAGGCCGGCTACCTGTTGGTGCCGATCGCCGCCGCCGCGTACACCGACGAACCCGACCACGCGATCGGCTCCACCGTCGCCTACGCGCTCATGTACGCCGCCGTGAACCTGGGCGCCTTCGCGGTGGCCGCCCTTGTGGGCCGTACGCGCTCGGCCAACCGTGTCGCCGACTACCGCGGGCTGTACGCGCGCAACCCGCTCACCGCGCTCCTCCTGGCCTTCTTCCTGCTCTGCCTCGCCGGACTCCCGCCGGGCCTCATCGGACTCTTCGCCAAGGTGACCGTCTTCTCGGCCGCCGTGGAGGCGGGCCTGGGATGGCTCGCCGTCCTGATGGCGGTCAACGTCGTGATCGCCCTCGCCTACTACCTCCGCTGGACGGCCCTGCTGTTCCGCGCCCCCGACGGCGAACCGGACGCCCACCGCGTCCCCATGCCCCTCACGGCGGCCTTGGCCCTCACCGCGGTCCTCGGCGTCGTCCTCTCGCTTGCCCCGCAGGTCGTCCTCCGCTTCGCGGACACCACCCTCTTCTGACCAGCGTGTCCTCGCGCGCGGCGGCCCTGTCACCCGGACGGCGGACGTCCGCCCCCGGACGCGCCGGGGAACTGGCGGCCCCCGCCTGGCGTTGACCAGTAAGGGAGGGTGCACTGGACGTGACACCACCACACCAGTGGCACCGCAGATCACAGGCAAGGGGTTCCCCGCCGCACGACTTGGAGGGCGCACCGTGCACCGCCGGCACAACGGGCTCAGGACCGCCGTACTCCTCGGGGGACTGTCCGCACTCATCATCGTCATCGGCAGCTTCTTCGGCCGGGTCGGGCTCGTCGTCGCGGTCGTGATCGCGCTCGGCACCAACGCCTACGCCTACTGGAACAGCGACAAGCTGGCCCTGCGCGCGATGCGGGCCCGCCCGGTGAGCGAGTTCGAGGCACCCGGCCTCTACCGGATGGTCCGAGAACTCTCCACCCAGGCCCGCCAGCCCATGCCCCGGCTGTACATCTCCCCGACCGAGGCGCCGAACGCCTTCGCCACCGGCCGCAACCCGCGCAACGCCGCGGTGTGCTGCACCGACGGCATCCTGCGCCTGCTGGACGAACGCGAACTGCGCGGCGTCATCGGCCATGAGCTGAGCCACGTCTACAACCGGGACATCCTCATCTCCTCGGTCGCGGGCGCCCTCGCCTCGGTGATCATGTTCCTGGTCAACTTCGCCTGGCTGATCCCCATCGGCCGCTCCAGCGACGACGACGGCCCCGGCCTCCTCGGCATGCTCCTGATCATGATCCTGGGCCCGCTCGCCGCCACCCTCATCCAGCTCGCCATCAGCCGCTCCCGCGAATACGAGGCGGACGCCTCCGGCGCCCAGCTCACCGGCGACCCCCTGGCCCTCGCCGGTGCCCTGCGCAAACTGGAGGCGGGCACCAAGCAGCTGCCGCTGCCCCCGGAGCCCCGTATCGAGACCGCGAGCCACATGATGATCGCGAACCCGTTCCGACCGGGCCAGGGACTGTCCAAGATGTTCTCGACGCACCCGCCGATGGCGGAGCGCATCGCCCGTCTCGAGAAGATGGCAGGCACCCAGTGAAGACCATCCTGAACGTCATTTGGCTCGTCCTCAGCGGATTCTGGCTGTTCCTCGGATATGTGCTGGCGGGCCTCCTCCTCTGCATCACGATCATCGGCATCCCCTTCGGGATCGCCGCGTTCCGGATCGGCGTGTACGCCCTCTGGCCCTTCGGCTACACCACCGTCGAGCGGCGCGACGCCGGAGCCCCCTCCTGCGTCGGCAACGTCCTCTGGCTGGTCCTGGCGGGCTGGTGGCTCGCCCTGACGCACATCGTCACCGGCATCGCCCTGTGCATCACGATCATCGGCATCCCGTTCGGCATCGCCAACTTCAAGCTGATCCCGGTGTCCCTGCTGCCGCTGGGCCGCGAGATCGTGCCCACCGACGAGGCGTTCGGAGTCCGCTGACGCCGGTCTCGGACCCGGTTCCTGCCCCGCCCAGGCCCCGTCCGCAGCCGCCGCCTGCCTGGCCTGCCTAGGTCAGGCGATTCTGCGGCGGCCGGTTGTCCACAACCGGCGAGTTATCCACAGGCCCACACGGACTTCGCCGCGCTGACGCATCATCGACTCATGGCCCGGTCCACCCCGGTCCGCACCCCGTACACCAGCACCCCCACGACCAGCACACCCACGCCTGTCAGCACCGATCCGACGGGCAGCGCGAACGCCAGCACGACACAGCCGACGAGTCCCACAGCGGGCACCGCCCGTTTCAGAGAGGCGGTGTCGAGCGTCCAGGCCGACGCGTTGGCCACCGCGTAGTACACGAGCACACCTAAGGAGGAGAAACCGATCACGCCCCGCAGAACCGCGGTCGCCGCCAGCACCGCCACCACCGCGCCCACCGCCAGCTCCGCCCGGTGCGGCACCCGGTGGCGGGGGTGCACGGCGGACAGTCCACGGGGGAGATGACCATCCCGCGCCATGGCGAGCGTCGTCCGGGAGACCCCCAGGACGAGGGCGAGCAGTGAGCCCAGCGCTGCCACGGCGGCCCCGACCCGCACGACCGGCACCAGCCCCGGCACCCCGGCCGCCTGCACCGCGTCCGCCAGCGGAACCGTGGCGGAGCCCAGACCGGACGACCCCAGCACGGAAAGGACAGCTATCGCCACCGACGCGTACACAACCAGCGCGATACCCAGCGCCAGCGGAATCGCCCGCGGGATCGTGCGCGACGGATTCCGCACCTCCTCACCGAGGGTCGCGATCCGCGCGTACCCGGCGAAGGCGAAGAACAGCACACCCGCCGCCTGAAGCACACCGCCGACGCCACCGGAGCCGCCCGCGCCGAGCCGCCCGGCGTCGGACTCCTCGGAGCCGAGACACACCACGACCACGGAAGCGAGGACAGCCAAAACCACCACCACGATCAGCCGCGTCAGCCGGGCCGGCTTCTGCACACCCCCGTAGTTCACCGCCGTCAGCGCCACCACGGCCGCGACCGCCACCGCGTGCGCCCGGTCGGGCCACAGGTACACGCCGACGGTCAGGGCCATGGCCGCGCAGGAGGCCGTCTTGCCGACCACGAAGGACCAACCGGCGAGGTACCCCGTGAACGGGCCGAGCCGCTCCCGGCCGTACACGTAGGTACCGCCCGAGGCCGGGTAGCGGGCGGCGAGACGGGCCGAGGACAGGGCGTTGGCGTACGCCACCGCGGAGGCGAGAGCGAGGGCGGGCAGCAGGCCGGAACCGGCGGCTCGGGCAGCCGGCGCGAGGGCGGCGAACACACCGGCGCCGACCATCGATCCGAGCCCGAGGACCACGGCGTCACCGACACCCAGGGTGCGCCGCAACCCCTCAGGTGAACCAGCTGAACCCGGCGAACCGGATGAACCCGGTGAACCGGATGAACCAGCTGAACCCAGTGAACCGGATGAACCAGGTTGACCGGACGACGCGGGCCGGAGGGGCCGTCTCATGGCTCGCACCCTAGCGAGCAGGGGAACCACGGGGCGTCGGGCGGACGTCGTCCCGGTCGACAGCGTGGAAACAGAGCAAGCTCTCCCGGGGACCGGACCGGACCGGGCCATCCCATCCCGGAGCGGACCGTGCCGTCCCGTCCCGGGCCGGGCCAGCCGACTGGGGGCTGGCCGAACCGGGATCAGGATCACAGTGCCGGAACGGGTGACGGCATCGAGCGGAGGGGCAGGTTCAGGACATGAGCATCATCAGCTGGATCATTCTGGGACTGCTGGCGGGAGTCATCGCCAAGGTCCTGCTGCCGGGGCGCGATCCGGGCGGCTTCGTCGGCACCACCCTGATCGGCGTGGCGGGGGCCTTCGTGGGCGGCTGGATATCGGCCCGCTGGCTGGACCACCCCGTCTCGAAGGACTTCTACGACGGCGCGACCTGGGCGGCGGCGATCGGTGGCTCGCTGGTGCTGCTGATCCTCTACCGGATCTTCTTCGGGCATTCGCGCGACTGACGCACCGCGCGCGGACTGATCCGGCCGGGGGCGGACCCGGACGGGGGCGGCGGCGTCGGCGGGACGGACCGCCAGGACGCCCGGCCCCGCCGACCCCCGCCTCGCCCCTCCTGGCCACGGCGCCCCCGCCACGGCACCCCGCGCCCTGGTGTGCCGCGTCCTGACGCTCCGCACCCCGGCACTCGTCCGCACCGCCGCCGCACGCTCCGCGCTCGACGGGCGGGGGCCTCACAGGAGTTCCCCGCCGCCACCGGAGCCCCCGAACTGCCGAACTCCCGCAGCCCGCGCCGGAGTTCCTACCGGTAGTTCACGAACTGGAGGGCGAAGTCGAAGTCCTGACCCTTCAGCAGGGCGATGACGGTCTGGAGGTCGTCGCGGCTCTTGGAGCTGACGCGCAGTTCCTCGCCCTGGACCTGGGCCTTGATGCCCTTGGGGCCCTCGTCGCGGATCAGCTTGGCGACCTTCTTCGCGTTGTCCTGGGAGATGCCCTCCTTGATCTCGGCGAAGAGCTTGTACTCCTTGCCGGAGAGCTGGGGCTCGCCCGCCTCCAGCGCCTTCAGCGAGATCCCGCGCTTGATCAGCTTCGACTGGAAGACGTCGAGGACGGCGTTGACCCGGTCCTCGGAGTTGGCCTCCATGAGGATCTTCTCGCCGGACCACGAGATCGAGGCGCCGACGCCCTTGAAGTCGTAGCGCTGGGAGATCTCCTTGGCGGCCTGGTTGAGGGCGTTGTCGACCTCCTGCCGCTCGACCTTCGAGACGATGTCGAAACTGGAGTCGGCCATGTCCTGTGGCTCCTTGGATCGGGGGTGGATCAGGGGCAAAACGGGGTCGATCAGGTGCGGGCGGGCACCTCGGTGCCGCCGCCGGGCCCGGTGTGGGACGCGGGCCGCATCCGGACAAGCCTAGCCACCCGACCTGCTCCGGGCGGCGCCCAATCCGGGTGGCGAAGCACCCCCTCCCATCGGGTATCGTTTACGTCGTTGCCACGGAGAACCGCCGAAAAGCGGTTCGAACGGCAGCAAAACCCGGCGGTGTGCCCGAGCGGCCAAAGGGAGCAGACTGTAAATCTGCCGGCTCAGCCTTCCCAGGTTCGAATCCTGGCGCCGCCACCCGAGGGAAACCCCCTCTGATCAGGTAAGCAAACTGATCAGAGGGGGTTTCTCGTTGGCGCGTGCGGTTGTTCGCCGAGCGGAGCTGTCCGCCGGCCGGATCAGAAAGTGATGTCGATGAAGTCAGGCAGACAGGCCGTGAAGTCCGGCAGACGGACCGCCGCGGTGGGCGCGCTCGCCGCGGCACTGGGGCTCTCCGTGCTCAACGCGCCGGAGGCCATGGCGGCCGACACGGATATCACCGTGTCGAACATCGTCGTGAACGACGGCAAGCCGATCGTCGTCGGCACGTCGAAGGCGGTGAGGCCGTCGCTGCGTTTCGACTACGCGCTGCCCGCCGGGTACAGCACCGCCGACCCCTACCGTCACGACGCCTTCCCCTTCCTCTACCGCGGGAGCATCGGCGCGGCGGCCGAGTCGGGGGAGAACTTCATCGGGCCGGGCACCTACACCTGCTACGAGCGGGACGCCAAGCACGCCCGCTGCGAGGGCGACCTCTTCATCGACCCGCACCCGACCCAGGACCACGTCGACTCCAACAGCGACGCCACGACCTGGAAGGTCGGCGTCTCGCTGCGCCTGTTCAAGGCCAACGGCGGCCTCAAGGCCATGGAGCGGGAGACACGTTCCCTGACGTCCAGCCTCCGGCGCGCCGCCAAGCTGACCGCCGACGCGTCGCCCGAGCCCGTCGCCAAGGGCAGGCCCGTCACCGTCACGGGCAAGCTCACCCGGGCGAACTGGAGCACGAAGAAGTACGACACGTACAGCGGCCGCACGGTCAGCCTCCAGTTCCGCGCCAAGGGGGCCGACACCTTCAGGACGGTCAAGAAGGCGACGACCGGCCGCACCGGGGGGCTGAAAGCCACCGTCACCGCCACCGTCGACGGCTCCTACCGCTGGCTCTACCCCGGCAACTCCACGACCGGCGCCACCACCAGCGCGGCCGATCAGGTCGACGTGCGCTGACGCCCGCACGCCGAGTGCTTCCCCCGGAGCGGGATCAGCCCCCCCGTCCGGGGGAGCGTCGGCGGTGTCCGTGAACTCGGGCGGCGTCAGCCCGCCTCGGGGGTCTGTGGCGGGCCGTCCCCGTTCTCCGGCGCCTCCGGCGGGGTCTTCGCCGCCTGTTTCACGTCGGCCTCCACCTCGTTGCGGGCCCGGCCCTCGTCCTTGGCGTACTCCGTGACCGTGGACTGCACCTCCCGGGCGAGGTCGCGCCAGGCCCGCCACGCGGTCTCGTAGGTGTCGGACTGGGTCTCGGACCAAGGGGCCGCCGTGGGTGCGCCGTAGGTGTCCCGCAGGTGCAGGACACGGGTGTGGGCCTCGTCGGCCGCACGCTGCTTCGCCACGAGTTCCTCGAAGGTATGCGCCATATGTACGGATGCTAGGGAGATGTCCGCCTTTGTGCGCGATGGGTGGAGGCGTGCCGCGCCGCGGTACCCGCGTGGCGCACTGGGGCAGACTGGTCGCATGTCCAGCCGCCGCAGAACCTGCCCGGAGTGCCGCCGCGAGATCGCCGTCGTCGCCGGACGGTTCGCCCGGCACGACCCGCCCGGTGCCCGGCAGGACGGCGGGCTGACCTCCTGCCCCGGCTCCCGCCGGACCGCACAACTGGGCGCCGCTCAGCCCGCGTTGGACGGCTACGTCGTCCCCGACGTCCCCGGCCAGCTCTCCCTGTTCTGATCCCGGACGGGATTCCCGGTCACCCGCCCGCCTGCCCGGCCACCCGCCTCCCCCTCCGGCGATCCGGCCACCCCCACAACAGACCCCCCGACCGGCCACTCCGTGCCGAGCCGCCCGTCGGGCTACCTCCTCAGTCGCCCGCGACTGACTTCACCGCCACCGGCACCGGGGTCGAGCCGCCCACCAGTTCCAGGGTGAGGCCCGCCGTCGCCGGGGTGTCGAGGAGTTCCGCCAGCACGGCCGCAACGTCGTCGCGCGGGATCGCCCCCCGGCCCGTCCGCGCCTCCAGGCGCACCAGGCCCCGGCCCGCGTCGTCCGTCAGTGAACCGGGGCGCAGGATCGTCCAGTCGAGGCCGTCCAGACCCCGCACGTGGTCGTCGGCCTCGCCCTTGGCGCGCAGGTAGATGTCGAAGACGCCGTCGCCCTCGTGCGCGGAGTCGGCGCCGTACGAGGAGACGACCACGAGACGGCGTACGCCCGCGCGCAGTGCCGCGTCCGCGAAGAGGACGGCCGCGCCCCGGTCGACGGTGTCCTTGCGGTCGGTCCCGCTGCCCGGTCCGGCGCCCGCCGCGAACACCGCGGCGTCCGCGCCCCGCAGGACCTCCGCGGTGTCCTCCACGGACGCCGACTCCAGGTCCAGGACGACCGGTTCGGCGCCCGCGGCCCGCAGGTCGTCGCCGTGTCCGGCGTTGCGGACGATGCCCGCGACCTCGACTCCGCGCGCGGCGAGCAGACGCTCCAGCCGCAGCGCGATCTGACCATGACCCCCAGCGATGACAATGCGCATGGTTCCGACCGTACGCCCGGCGGGAGGCCCGCGCCGCCCGACCCGTCGCACTCGCCCGAGCGGGCGCCGCGAAGGCCCGCGCGCACGCCCCCCGGCCCTCCGCACCCCCGTCCGCACCGCGCTCCCCACCACTGCCCCTTCCGGCGGCGGACCCGCTACGGCAGCAGGCCCCGCCCCTGCCGCGGAAGCCCCAACTCGGAGGCGGCCGCGGTGTCGCAGTACTCCCGTACGGCGCTCGTACGGGACACCACGCGCCCCCGGTGGATCACGATCCTGCTGTACGCCAGGGACAGCGCCCCCGCCAGCCGTTCGGCCCGCACGGCCAGCAGGTCGGCCGGGAAGCCCGCCTCCACCCGCACCTCGGGCAGGCCCAGCGCGGCACGCGCGGCGGCGCTCACCGCGTCGTAGGCGTCCTCGGGGCGCAGGCCCTCGCGGGAGGCCAGGAGGTACGCCGCCTCCAGCGGGTCGGCCCGGCCGACCGGGTTCGACACGTCCCGCAGGGCGCCGCTGCCCGCCGCGACCCGCACCCCGGCCGCGCGCAGCAGCCGTACCGGCGGGGTGCCGCGGCTCTCCGCGGCGCCGCAGCCGCTCTGCGGCAGGCACACCACCGTGACGCCCGCGGCGGCGAGTTGGTCGGCCGTACGGCCCGCCGCTTCGGCGGGGAGGCGGCCGAGGGCGGCGCACGGGCCGAGCGTCACGCCGGGCCGCAGGCCGCCCGCCATCGCGGCGAGGCGGGCCAGCCGGGCCGGGTCGGCGGCGTCGGTGTGCAGGTCGACCGGGCAGCCGTGCTCGGAGGCGACCTCCAGCACCTTCTCGACGTAGCCGGTCGGGTCCGGGTCGAGGTCGGGGCAGCCGCCCACCACCGAGGCGCCCATCTTCAGCGCGTCCCGCAGCATGGCGAGGCCGTCCGCGCCCGCCACCCCGGTCAGCAGCCGGGGCATGGCCACCGTGGTCAGCTCGGCCAGACCGCGCACCGAGCGCCGGACGCCGAGGGTGGCGGCGAGCGCGCCGAGGCCCTGGACGTCGCCGACGCGGACGTGGGTGCGCAGGGCGGTCGCGCCGTGCCCGAGGTGCAGCAGCACCGCCTCGGTGGCGCGGCGCTGGATGTCCTCCGGGGTGTCCGGGACCGGCCCGCCGCCGTCCGGGGCGCCGTCCGCCGAGAGCGCGGTGTCGAGGTGGGCGTGGGGTTCGGCGGGGGCCGGGAGGAGGAGCCAGCCGCCGAGGTCCACGCGGGTGCCGGGGCCCGGGGCGGGGCCGGTGGCCGCGAGGCTGCCGGCGGTGCCGACCGCCTCGATGCGTCCGCGTCCCAGCCGTACGTCCACGGTCCGGCCGTCCGTCAGGCGGGCCCCGCACAGCAGCAGGGCGGACGGATCGCGCGGGCCCGCCGCGGAGCCGCCGGACGGACTGGACGAGCCCGACGAGCCTGATGAACCCGAAGAACCTGATGAGCCCGAAGAACCCGAAGAACCTGATGAGCCCGACGGGCCGGAGGACGACGACGGTGGGGGCGGCTGCGGCTGGCTGTCGGGCATCGCGCTCCAGGGGGCTCGGCGGTGAGTGGCGGCTCGGTGCCCGGCGGGACGGGCAAGATCACGCAGAGTGAGTCGAGCCTAGGACCGGCGTCGGGCGCGGACTGGGAGGAGCGCAATAGTCGTACCGGTGTGGTTCCGGGGGTCCGGGAGGCGTGCGCGGCGGCCGGGACCTGCGCCGATGGGGCTCCGAGGGGGCCCCGGAAACGGATTTGGGTGAACCGCTGGGGACCGTGTAATGTCTTCATCGCTCGCCCCAATAGCTCAGTCGGCAGAGCGTCTCCATGGTAAGGAGAAGGTCTACGGTTCGATTCCGTATTGGGGCTCTGGTGTGAGAGGGGCTCCCGTCGCGAGGCGGGGGTCCGGATCACATCAAAGCGGTGTAGCTCAGTCGGTAGAGCAAGCGGCTCATAATCGCTGTGTCACCGGTTCAAGTCCGGTCACCGCTACTGACAGTAGCCGATTGCGGGGTCGGTCCTTCGATCGGCTACTCTTTCTTGCGTTAAATCATTTCCTATCCGTTCGTCAAGGAGCACTCACGTGGCTGCCACCGACGTCCGCCCGAAGATCACGCTGGCCTGCGTGGAGTGCAAGGAGCGGAACTACATCACCAAGAAGAACCGGCGTAACAACCCGGACCGACTGGAGATGAAGAAGCACTGCCCGCGTTGCAACGCGCACACCGCGCACCGCGAAACGCGATAAATCAGGCTCGTACGCGAGGCCGTCCCCGAGAATTCGGGGGCGGCCTCGCGTCGTTGGACGCGCCGTACCGAACAGCCGGTCCCCACCAGCCGGCCGGGACACACCCACCAGCCGGGACACACCAACCAGGAGGTGCCGAGCCCATGCCGCTCGACCAGTCCTTCGTGGGGCGGACCTACCCGCCCACCGATCCCTACGAGGTCGGCCGGGAGAAGATCCGCGAGTTCGCGGAGGCCGTGGGGGACCCCAACCCGGCGTACACCGACCCCGAGGCGGCCAAGGCGCTCGGGCACGCCGACGTCGTCGCGCCGCCCACCTTCGTGTTCTCCATCACCTTCAAGGCCGCCGGGCAGGTCGTCCAGGACCCCCAGCTCGGGCTGGACTACAGCCGCGTGGTGCACGGCGACCAGAAGTTCGCCTACCGGCGGCCGGTGCGCGCCGGGGACCGGCTCACCGTCACCTCCACCATCGAGGCCATCAAGTCCCTCGCGGGCAACGACGTCATCGACATCCGCGGCGAGGTCCACGACGCGTCCGGCGAACACGTCGTCACCGCCTGGACCAAGCTCGTCGCCCGCGCGGCGGAGGAGGACTGACATGACCGCGAAGATCTCCTACGCCGACGTCGAGGTCGGCACCGAACTCCCGTCCGCCTCCTTCGGCGTGACCCGCGCCACCCTCGTCCAGTACGCGGGCGCCTCCGGCGACTTCAACCCGATCCACTGGAACGAGAAGTTCGCCAAGGAGGTCGGCCTCCCCGACGTCATCGCGCACGGCATGTTCACCATGGCCGAGGCGATCCGGGTGGTCACCGACTGGACCGGCGACCCCGGCGCGGTCGTCGAGTACGGCGTCCGCTTCACCCGGCCCGTCGTCGTCCCCAACGACGAGCAGGGCGCGACCGTCGAGGTCAGCGCCAAGGTCGCCGCCAAGCTCGACGACGACGAGCGCACCGTCCGCGTCGACCTGCTCGCCATGAGCGGCGGCCAGAAGGTGCTCGGCATGTCCCGCGCGGTCGTCCGCCTCGCCTGAGGCCCGTTCGCCGGTCCGCGGGAACAGGCCTCGCCCGGGGCCCGCTGTTCCCTTGTTCCCTTCGCACCCGCCCGCCGGGACGCCGAGGTGGGCGGGGCTGTCGGTGCCGTCTCGTAGGCTTGGCCGCGTGCTGGAACTCCACGACGCCCCGCTCTCCCCGCTGACCACCTTCCGGCTGGGCGGCCCCGCCACCCGGCTGGTGACCGCGACCACCGACGCCGAGGTGGTCGCCGCCGTCCGCGAGGCCGACGCCACCGGCACCCCCCTGCTCATCGTCGGCGGCGGCTCCAACCTGGTCATCGGCGACGCGGGCTTCGCCGGGACCGCCCTGCGGATCGCCACCCGCGGCCTCGCCCTCACCGGCACCACGCTGGAACTCGCGGCCGGCGAGGTGTGGACCGACGCCGTCGCCCGCACCGTCGAGGCCGGACTCGCGGGCGTCGAGTGCCTGGCGGGCATCCCCGGCTCGGCCGGCGCCACCCCCATCCAGAACGTGGGGGCGTACGGCCAGGAGGTCTCCGCCACCATCACGGAGGTCGTCGCCTACGACCGCCGCACCGGCGACACCGTCACCCTCGGCAACGAGGAGTGCGCCTTCTCCTACCGCCACAGCCGCTTCAAGGCCGACCCCGAGCGGTACGTCGTCCTGCGCGTCCGGTTCGCCCTGGAGGACGCGGGCGGCCTCTCCGCCCCCCTCAAGTACGCCGAGACGGCCCGCGCCCTCGGCGTCGAGCCCGGCGACCGGGTGCCGCTGGAGCGGGCCCGCGAGACCGTGCTGAAACTCCGCGCGGGCAAGGGCATGGTCCTCGACCCCGAGGACCACGACACCTGGTCCGCCGGGTCCTTCTTCACCAACCCGATCCTCACCGACGCCGAGTTCGCCCGCTTCCGCGCCCGCGTGACGGAACGCCTCGGCGCCGACACCGTACCGCCCGCCTACCCGGCGGGAGAGGGCCACACCAAGACCTCCGCCGCCTGGCTGATCGACAAGGCGGGCTTCACCAAGGGCTACGGCACCGGGCCCGCCCGCATCTCCACCAAGCACACCCTCGCCCTCACCAACCGCGGCACCGCCACCACCGAGGACCTCCTCGCCCTGGCCCGCGAAGTCGTCGCCGGGGTCCACGAGGCGTTCGGGATCACGCTGGTCAACGAACCGGTGACGGTGGGCGTCGCGATCTGAGGCCGCGGGCGTCGCCATGCGACGCCGACCGCGGCCCGCCGCGTCGTCGGCCCGTGCGGGCGGGGACGACCGCGGGCCGGGGCCTCCCCCGATCCGTAGCCCCGGCGGCCGCGGTCGCCCCCTCCACGATGGTGGCGCCGCGCGTACCGGCAGACTCCCCCTCAGCATGGCCGTTTCCCGGTCGCCGCGGCTGAAATACGGCCGAACCCGCCCCCGCGGCCCGGCCCCGGCGCCAGGATGTGGGCGAACGGGAACCGGGGAGGGACGCGTGACGGCGAAGGACGGGCCGGGAACGGCCGGGCAGGGAACGCCGGGACAGGGGACAGGGGGGCAAGGGCCGGGCGGACGAGGAGCGGGGGAACCGGAGCCTGCCGGGCCGGGGGACGGGGGCGTACGGGAACTGCTGGGCCGGGCCGCGGCGGCCGGTGAGGAGTGGGCCGCCGTACCGCGGGGCGGCCCGTCGCCGGACGCCGCCGCCACCGACCGGCTGCTCGGCGACCTGACGGCGGCCGAGGAGCGGGCCGGGGACGAACCGCCGGGCGGCCGGGGCGCGCGCCGGGAGTTACGCGCCGCCCGCGGCACCCTGCTCGCCCTGCGCCACCTCGCCGTACGCGGGCGGGCCGTACCGCCGGGCGGGGTCCCGCAGGCGCCGGACCCCGAGCGGGCCGAGGCGCTCGCCCTGCTCAGGGAGGCCAGGGAGGCGGAACCGGTCACCGAGCGGGAGAACCAGGCACGCGCGGCCCTCACCCGGCTGCTCATCCGGCTCCTCGTACCGCCGCTGCCGCCCATCGAGTTCGGCGGACGCCAAAGCATGCTCCAGATCATGACCGTCGGGGCCACGTTCATGGCACCCGGCGGCTCGTTCCTGCGGGACGACCTCGCCGAGGTGCGCACGCTCCTCACCGAGCTGAAGGACACCGCCGACCCGGCCGACCACCCCGACATCGAGCGCTGGACGGCCCTGCTGGAGATGCTGCACGGCGCCCAGGACCGGGACTCGCTGCTGCGCCTCGGGTCCCTCGTCGGCGAGTCCGCGACGATCCCCGCCCCGTGGCAGAACCTCATGGGCGCCGCGATGGAGATGCTCAAGGCCCTGCCCGACGGGGAACAGCCGACCGCGGCCGGCCCGCGGCACGCGGCCCCGTCCGACGGCGCGCCCGCGGCGGCCGACGCCGGAGACGCGGGCGCGGCGGCCGGGACGATTCCCGAGCAGGTCGCGCTGGACGCCGCCGAACTGCTGCCGCTGATGGAACTGTTCGCCCCCGGTGTGCTGCACCCCGAGGAGATGGCCGAGGCCGTCGACGGGCTGCCGCTCGACACCTGGCAGGAGCAGGCCACCGCGGGCCTGTCCCGGTTCGGCCTCGCCCTGCGCACCGGCGACGCCGAAGGCCTGGTCGAGGCCGCCGAGCCACTACTGCGGGCGGGCCGCCACGAGGAACTCCCCGACGGCGTGGCCGCCGTCCTCCAGGCCGGGCTGCTGTCCGGCGCCGCCCTCCACGGCGGCAGCCTCGCGGACGCCGAGTCGGCGCGCCGCCTGCTCACCGAGAACCTCGACCTGGAGGAACTCGCCGCGGCCATGCCCGCCGGGTCCGCGGGCCGCGACCTCATGGAGATGGGCCGCGCCCTCCTGGAGTACCAGCGGGTCTGCGACACCGACGAGGACGACCTCGACGGCTTCGACGACATCAGCGAACGGCTCCTGGACATGCGCCGGCAGCAGTCCGAGGACGCCGCGTCCGCGGGCGTCGTCCTGTTCGTCCTCGGCTTCCTGCAACTGCGCCGCGGCATGGCGATCGGGCGGGCGGGCGGCCAGGTCGGACCCCCGCTGCGGCGGGCGCTGATGTATCTGCGGGAGTCACGGGACCATCCCGCGATGCCGGTCGCGCTGCGCGGCATGCTGGCGCCTGTCGAGGCCCTGTGCAGCGCGCTGGAGCAGTACCTCGACCCCTCCGCCGGGAGCCTCCGCGCGGAGATCGAACGGGTCCGCGCCTCCCTCGGGGGGCCGCGCGTCGCCGCCGACCAGGACCTCCGGGCCCGCCTCGGCATCGCCATCGTCCTGGACACCGAGCACGAGCGGCGCGGCGACCCGGCCGTCCTGGAGGAAGCCGTGCGCGAGCTGGAGACGGCCCGCGCCGAGATCGGCGACCACACCGGCTCCGCCACCGCCCAGGACATCCACCGCATGCTCGCCGACCACTACCGGCGGCGCGGCGCGCCCGGCGACACCGGGCGGGCCCTGGCGGCGACGGAACGGCTGCTGGAGCTGATCGCGGAGGACGTCCTGCTCCAGATCGGCGCCGAGCACGGCCTCGACGTCGCCCGCCGCGCCGCCGACCGCGGGGTCACGGCCGCCGCCTGGGCCGCGGAGACCGGCGACGCGGCCACCGCCCTGCGCGTCCTGGAGGCGGGCCGCGCCCTCGTCCTGCGCGCGGTCGCCGCGTCCGCGAGCGTCCCGGAGCAACTGGAGGCGTGCGGCGAGCCGGACCTCGCCGAGCAGTGGCGGGCCGCCGCCCGCGCGGGAACCGACACGGGCACGGCGACCAGGGGTACGGCCGCCCCGGCCACGGCCGTCTCGGGTACGCCTGCCTCAGGTCCGGCGGCCCCGGAGGCGGAGGCCGCCGACGGCCCGGCCCGGCCCGAGGTGGACGCCGACTCCCTCATCCCGAGCACGCTCCGCCGCAGGGCCCTGCGCGCGCTGCGCCGACCGGGTCCCGGAGCCGACGGCGGTTCCGGGGCCCTCGGGGACGGACCGGGCGCCACCCCGCTCCCCGCCACCCCGCTCCCCGTCCCGCCCCTCGGCGGGGGCCCCTCCTGGCAGGAGGTCGCCGACGCGGCGGACGCGGCCGGGGTGGACGCCGTGGTGCACCTGCTCGTCGGGCAGGGCGACGGGCCCGGCTGGGCGCTGGTCGTGCGGCCCGGTCACGCGCCGCTCCCGCTGGAGCTGGCCGGACTCTCCGCCGGGGAACGCGGCCCGCTGGAGCGGTACCTGGACGCGGCCCGCGACCGGTCCGCGCTCACCGCGCCCCACGTGCCACCCACCGCGCCCGGACGGGCCGAGGCGGTGGCGGCCTGGGAGGCGGCCCTCTCCGACCTGTGCGACTGGGCGGGGCCCGCCGTGATGGGCCCGGTCCTCGACACGGTCCGCCCCGGCCGGCCCGCCCGCCCCGACGACCCCGTACGGGTGGTGCTGCTGCCCGCCGGGAACCTCGGCACCGTGCCCTGGCACGCGGCCCGGCTCACCGACCGCACGCCGACGGGGGAGCGGACGCTGTACGCCGTGGACCACGCCGTCCTCGGATACGCCGCCTCGGGCGCCGAGTTCGTCCGCTCCACCCGGCGGGAGCGGCTGCCGCTCGCCGGGGCACCGGTGCTCGTCGCCGACCCGCGCGCCACGCTGCCGTACGCGGAGCACGAGGTCGAGGCGCTGCGGCGCTCCTTCTACCGGGACGCCCGCTGCTACGGCTTCCTCAGCCGCAACGTCTTCGACGTGGACGGCACCCCGGACGAGCTGCTTCCGCTGCTGCCCGGCGGGAGCGGGGAACGGCCCGCCACGCTCGTCGAGTTCTCCGTGCACGGCTTCGCGGGCGGTCGCCCCACCGTCTCCGGCCTGCTCCTGCACACCCCCGACGGCGGCGCAGGCGCCGAGGACGCGGGCCTGCTCACCGTACGGCGGCTGCTCGGGGCGCCCTCGGGCGGCGGGCCGGGGACAGCGGGC
Source organism: Streptomyces sp. NPDC091281 (assembly GCF_044757425.1). NCBI lineage: Bacteria > Bacillati > Actinomycetota > Actinomycetes > Kitasatosporales > Streptomycetaceae > Streptomyces > Streptomyces sp. NPDC091281. Next base: position 29,397 of record NZ_JBIVUY010000002.1, read on the forward strand.
GCGGGGCCGCTGATCGTGCTCAGCGCCTGCGAGACCGACCTCACCACCCGCGACCACGACGAGACGCTGACGCTGACCACGGCGTTCGTCGCGCGCGGCGCCGCCGACGTCATCGGCTCCAAGTGGTCGATCGGCGACGCGAGTTCCGCCGTCCTCATGTACGTCCTGCACCACGCGCTCGCCACGGGCACCGACCCCGCGCGGGCGCTGCGGACGGCCCAGCTGTGGGCGCTGGACGCCGACCGGCCCGCGATCCCCGGACTCCCCGGGCCGCTGGCCGTCCGCGTCGAGGGCGCCCCCGCGCTGCCCGTGGCGGCCTGGGCGCCGTTCATCCACCAGGGCAACCCCGCACCCGTACGACCCGAAGGGAACACCGTTGGACACCGATGAGCTGCTGGCGCTGCTCGTCCGGCACCGCGCGGAGCTGCGGCGGTGGCTGGACGGCGAGCAGTACGCCGACTTCCTGAGCCGGCTGGAGCTGCTGCGCGCCGCCGGAGACGATCCCGTACGGGTCCGCAGGGTGCTGACCGCCGTGGTGGGCGCGCTGTGGCCCGTCCCGGACACGGGCGAACTCGGCCGGGCCCTCCACGCGTCCGGCCTGCGCGGCCACGCCTCCGCCACGGCCGCCGTCCCCACCGCGGACGCGGTCCTCGCGGCCCTGGAAGCGCTCTACGCGGCCCCGGCGGCGGGGGAGCAGGACACGACCACGGCCCCTCTCGCGACCCCGCCGGGGGACGGTGCCGTACCCGGCCCCCGGCCCGACACCGGCCCCGATCCCGCTTTCGTTCCGGATGCCACCGTCGACCCGGCGGCCGTGCTCGCCGCGGCCCGGCGGCGGCTGCTCGGCGAGCCCTCACGGGCCGCCGCCCCGGCGGGCAGTCCGCAGGCGGGGCAGGGCCCGGCCGACGTCATCGTGCTCACCGACCCCGAGGACGGACGCCGCAGCCCCGAGTTCCAGTTCGACCCCGACACCGGACGGCCGCGCGACATCGTCGTACGGATCAACCGCATGCTGCTCGCCGACCGCGACCCCTGGGGAGCCGCCGACTGGTGGCTGGGCGGCAACACCTGGCTGGGCGGACGCCCGGCCGCGCTGCTCGGCCAGGTCCCGGACGCCCTGCTGGCGGACGCCGCCCGCGCGCTGGTCGAGGAGGACGGCCGATGACCCGCCAGGCCCCTCCCACGATCGACATGGTGCCCCGCTTCACGGTCCTGCCCACCGGCACCGCCCTCTGGCGCTGCCACCGCTCCCGCTACGGGGCGACCGGGTTCAAGGACGTCGTGGCGCACACCCACTTCGGCGGCAGCCGCTTCGACAGCACCGCCGAGGACCCCTACCCCTACCTGTACGCCACCCGCGAGCCCGCCACCGCGCTGGCCGAAGTGCTGCTGCGGTCCATGGAGTTCGACGCCGTCAGCGGACACCGGCTGGTGCCGTGGGCGCAGGCGAGTCGCTACACCCTCACCGAGGTCGTCACCACCGCCGACCTGCCCCTCATCTCGCTTCGCGCCGAGGAGGACCTCGCCGCGGTCTGCCAGACCAGCTGGCTCCTCGACTGCGAGCCGGACGACTACTCCCGCACCCGGTACTGGGCGCAGGAGCTGCGGCGCCAGTCGGCGGAGGCCCGCGGACTGCTCTGGCAGTCCCGGCGGCACCGGCCGCGCGAGGCGCTCGTCCTGTTCGGCGACCGGTGCGGTCCCAAGCCGGTGCTCGCCGAGACCGGCGTCCGGCACGACCTCGCCACCTTCGCGGGCGTCGACGCGGCGAACCGGCTGCTGGCGCCCCTGCGCGCCGCGATCGTCCCACCGCTACCGGCCGACTGACCCCCCGCCGACCACAGCTGGGCGCGCCCCGCGCAGGGGTGCGCCTAGCCGTGCGGCGGCCGGACCACCAGCACCGTGAAGGCGCAGTGCGTGCCGAGCCGTACGGTGGCGCCGTCGGTGACCGGGACGCGGACGCCCGGGGCGATCCGCTCGTCGTCGACGAAGGTGCCGTTGACGGTGCCCTCCGCGTTCTCGGTCAGCCACAGCGCGCCGTCCCCGGTCAGCTCCAGCACGGCGTGCCGCCGCGACACGCCCCGCTCGCCGTCGAGGGCGCCCGCGACCAGGGGCGCCCAGCTCGGCAGGCGGCCGAGGTGCAGCGGGCCGCAGCTGCCGTGCCGGACGTCGACCCGCGGCCGGGTGCTGATCAGCCGCAGGTGGCGGGCCGACTCCAGGCACTCCGGGCAGGACTCCGCCCCGGCGGGCACCTGCGCCGCGCAGGACCAGCACGGGTGGGCACGGGACGGGACCTCGCCCGCGTCCTCGGGTTCCCGCCACGGGGGCGGCTCCGGCGCGTGTTCCCCGTCCTCGTCCGCCCCGCCCGGCGCGTAGACCTCGTGGATCTCGTCCGGCTCCCGTTCGTCGTCGAGGAAGACGTCCTCCGCGAGGGTCTTGTCGACGTAGCGGGGCGGGCGCGCCTCCCCGGCGCCGGGCTCGGGCGGGTCCGTCACCACGTCGGTTCCGGCTCGCGGGCCGGTTCGCCCGGTACGGCGTCGAGGTCCAGCCGGACCCCGCCGTCCGGTTCGACGGTGACGCGGGAGACGGTCACCACGGTCCCCGGCACGAGGGCCACCTGGAGGTCGAAGATGCCGCGGGCGAGCGGGTTGATCAGGTGGGTCTCCAGCTTCATGCCGATGCCCCGGCCGCCGTTGCGCAGGTCGCTGACGCAGGCCGCCGCGAGCGCCTCCCGCGCCTCCGGCAGCACCCGCAGCCGCAGCCCGCCCTGGCGCCGCATGTGCGCGACGATGTTCTCCAGCTGCCCGTCGAAGATCAGCCGACCGGTCGGCTCGTCGATGTACTGGAAGACCACGATGTTCCCGCCGAACCGGTTGAGCAGCTCCGGCCGTTTCAGGGTCTCCTCGAAGTGCAGCCGTACGTTGCCCAGGATCTCCTGCTCGAACTCCAGGCGCTCCTGCGGTGTCGTCGGCAGCCGGTCGCGGCCGACCGGGGAGGACAGGGGCCGCCCGTCGGGCCCGGTGGGTCCGTGCACGCCCAGGTTGGACGTGAAGATGAGGACGCACTCGCTGAAGTACGTCGTCACGCCCTGGCCGTCGGTCAGCCGGCCGTCCTCCAGCACCTGGAGGAACTTGTCCAGGACACCCTTGTCGGCCTTGTCGATCTCGTCGAAGAGCACCACCCGGAACGGGTCCTCGCGCACCGCGCGGGTCAGCTCGCCGCCCGCCTCGTAGCCGACGTATCCGGGCGGGGCCCCCACCAGCCGGTCGGCGGAGTGCGCGGTGGAGAACTCGCTCATGTCGAACCGCAGACAGGCGTCCTCCGCGCCGAACAGCATCGTCGCCACCGCCCGCGCCAGCTCGGTCTTGCCGGTGCCGGTCGGTCCGGCGAAGAACAGCACACCGCGCGGCCGGTGCACCGAGGTGGAGGAGGCCTGCGCGCCGGACAGGCCGAGCGCGGCCCGCTTCAGCACGTCCAGAGTCTGCGCGACCGCCTTGTCCTGCCCCCGGACCCGCTGCGCGATGTACGCCTCGCCGTCGCGGATGCTGTCGGCGACCGCGCCGCCCGTCCACGGGTTGCGGCTGACACCCAGCTCGTACCGGCGCACCGCCTGGTCCATGTCCGTGAACGGGATGCCGCGGGCGCGGGCGAACCGCATGCTCTCCCGCATGCCACGCAGGGTGAGCCCGCCCGCCGCCCCCGCGAACCGGGCGATGTCCTCGTCGGTCGGCGTCTCCCGCCCGGCCCCCTTCAGCAGCGGCCCCACGTCCAGCCCGAGGACGGACTCGGCGACCCCCGCCCGCTCGGCGAGCAGTCCGGCCATCCGGCGCCGCTGCCCCAGGTCGGGGTGCGGCACGCCGATGCTGCGCACCCGCACACTGCTCGTCACCAGCCAGGAGGGCAGGTCGCGTTCGCCGTCGGTGAGCCAGATGATCGGGTTGAACAGGGCGCGGCCGAACTTGGGGCGGGTGAAGGCGCGGGCCTCCTCGGCGGTCCGCAGACAGCGCAGGAAGAAGGTCCGCTCCTCGTCGCTGAGCTGGTTGACCTGGGTGGGGATGCGGGACGCGAAGTCCACCAGCAGGGCCGCGTGCACCGGCTTCTGGTAGTCCTCGTAGCGCGGGTTGTCCGGCGGCGGGCCGGGCCGCTCGCCGACCCAGCCCCGCGCGAGGGACTCGAAGACGCGGGCCACGTCCGCGCCGTCGTCCTCGTCGGGGCGGCCGGGCACCCGGCGGGTGGCGCGCCGCAGCAGGGTGTCCATGTCGAGGCTGTCGTCGCTGCGGGCGACGGTGAAGCCGGACACCTGGTCGTAGCGGAGCAGACACCGGTACCCGCTGCGGGACAGCCCCTCCCACAACAGGTCCACCAGCGGCAGCGCGCGGTTGCGGCGGCTGCCGTCGTCCCGGACGTCGGCCACCAGGTAGTCGTCGCGGACGTTGCCGTGCAGGACGTACTGGGAGTGGACGCTGAGCGTCGTGAGGAGTTCGGCGGCGAACGAGGGCTGGACGGTCCGGGTGACGGTCGGCTCGGTCAGGGGCGGCTTCTGGAGGGGAAAGCTGGTCAAGGGTCCTCCGAGTACGGGACAGGACGGGACGGGGTAGTACAGGACGGGACGGGACGGGTGTGAACGGTGGGTGCCGACAGGGTCGTCGGGTGCCGGTGGGTGCCATGGGTGCCGGTGGGTGATGGGTGGGGTCAGTCGTCGTGGCGTCGGGCGCGCGGGGCGGGCCTGCGGGTGCGGCGTGAGGCGGCCGTACGGCTGCTGCCCGTGCCGGTCGCCCGGCCGGTGCCGCCGGTCTGCGCGCCGGACGTGGCGGTCAGGCCCGGGGCGGGTTCACCGGTGTGGACCTTGCTCGTGGACCAGGTGAACTCGGCCCGGACGCCCTCCGCCTCGGTGAGCACACCGAGTTCCTCGACGTACTTGGCGCTCTCGGCACACCGTTCGGCGTCCTGGGCCGCCCAGCGGGCCACCGTCTCCGGGTCGGCGGCCTCCGCCGCGGTCAGCGCGCGGCGCATCGTGAAGACGCGGGCCTGCCCGGTGGCGGTGAGGCGGACCCGCAGCCAGTAGTGCCCGGCCCACGCCGCCGGGGCGAAGTCCCAGTGCTCGGCGTCGGCGCGGGCGTGCGTCGAGCCCGCGCCCCACCCCTCGGTCGCCCGGCGCAGCGCCGCGACCAGGTAGGCGCGTTGCAGCGCGGTCGAACGGGCCACGAGAGCCTGCCGCACGGTGCGGTCGTCGGCCGCCGCGGGCGCGACGCCGTCCCGCAGGGCGCGCTCCAGCACGGCCACGGCGGCGGGGTCCTCGGGCAGCGGCTCCACGCCCGCGGGCGCCGGTGCCCGCAGGACGTCCAGCCGGAGGGCCGCGTCGCGCCGGACCCGCTCGGACTCCAGGGCCCGCTCGGACTCCTTGCGGGCGATGATCGAGGCCTCGTCCAGATAGCGGCGGACGGCGGTGGGCCTGCGTCCCACCGCGCGCCGGGCCTCCAGCAGACAGTCGTCGATCAGGTCGCGGCTCGCCGAGGAGAACGCCAGCGGCAGCCCGGCCAGCAGGTCGGCGCCCTCCCGCAGGACGTCCTCCTCGGTGAGGGCGGGCGGGGGCGGCTCCGTGGCCCCGGTGGACGGGGGCGCGGCCGCCGCCGTACCGGTCCCGCCGGTGGGCGCGGTCGGCTCGGGGCCGCCCTCCGCGTACCGCAGCAGCGCGGCGCGACGCCGTTCGCGCAGCCGGTCGTACCAGTCGGCGTGCGCGGAGTCCTCGGCGTGCGCCGACGGCAGCCGGGCCGTGGCGCGGGCGGCGCGGCGCGCCTCCAGGACCCGTACGGCGCGGTCGGTCGCGGCCATCCGCCGCCAGAGCAGGTCGAGCGGGACGCCGACGGCCGCGACGGGGGCGGGCAGCGGCGGATCGCCGGGGCCGGACGGCTCCAGCCCGAGGACGGTGATCCGCGCGTTGATCCCGGCCGCCGTCTCGGCCGCCCGGCGCCAGCACGCGCTGCCCGTCTCCAGCGACGCCTGCCGCCGGGACATGGCCTCCTGCTCGGCGGCGACCTTGTTGTTGAACGCGGCGAGCGCCTCGGTGCCCCGCAGCGCCAGCCGGGTGACCATCAGCGCCCCGCTGAGGTCGGCCAGCCCGATCAGCGCGGGCACGATCATGTCCTGGAGCTGGTCGACGGCGTGGCCCGCCGCTTGCGTCAGCGGTTCGGTCAGGTCGGTCAGGTCGGGCAGGCCGACGTCCATGCCCAGGTCCACGTCCAGGTCCGTGTCCAGGCCCAGGTCCGCGCCGGTCGGCTCGCCCGGGTAGCCGTACGCCGAGACGTCCGGGACGACGGTCGACAGCTCGGTACTCGCGAACGCGTTGCTCACGCCACTCCTCCAGAACGGGAACCCTCAGGGGACGGGGACGGGCCCATGGACGGGGCCGCAGGGGACACCGGGGGAGCCGCGTCCGGTGTCGGGTCAGGAGTCGGGGGAGGCCCGGCGGAGGGGGATGCGGGTGCGGGGGTGTCGGGCCGCCGCGCCCCTGGCACCGTCGCTCCCGGACCGTCTCCCGGAACCGTCGCCTCCGGACCGTCTCCCGGAACCGCTGTGCCCGGCCCGCCCGGGGCCGGGCGGCCGCGGCCCAGTCCGCGCACCTCGGCGAGCTGCCGGTGCCAGGCCCGGACGCGCAGGGCGGCGGAGACGGCGAGGATGATCACCGTGCCCGCGGGCCAGATCCACACCGCGAGCAGGAAGCTGCCCGCCGCGGTGCCCGCCACCGCGGCGAGTCCGACGAGCGCCCACAGCCGTCTGCGCAGCCGCTCGACGAACCGCCCGCCGCGCCGCCCCCGCGACGGCCGGGGCCCCGCCGCCCTGCGGGTCAACGGCAGCGCCCGGCGCGTCAGTTGGCCCATGATCGAGTAGTCGGGGTGGTAGCGGGCGCCGATGTACCAGGCGGTCCAGCACTCCACCGCGAGGAGCGCCGCCAGCGCGGGCACGCTCAGCACCCAGGCGGTCAGCACCGTGTCCTGCGGGGCCCACCCGGCGAAGTCGGCGAGGATCACCACGAAGGCGTGCGGGAAGAACAGCAGCAGCGCCCCGCCCGCCGCCCGGCCGACCACCACGGGCAGCTCCCACCGCCGCTGCACCAGCCGGAACCGCCGCGCGTGGTCGTCCATCGCGGCCAGCTCCCGGTCCCGCTCCCGCGCCCGCCGGATCTCCCGTGCCTGGGCCAGGGCGACCGGATGCAGCCGCAGCGCGAGCAGCAGCGGTACGGGGTCGTGGGCGTCGCGGGCGAGCCGGGTGAACCAGGGCACGCGCGCGGGCAGGGCGCGCAGGGCCCGGCCCAGCTCGGACCGCAGCGCGCGGGTGGCCGGGCCCGGCAGCGCGGCCAGCCGCAGCAGCTCGGCGGTGAGGGCGGGACCGGTCGCGGTGGCCGCCCGCAGGGCCTCGCGTTCGTCGTCCAGTTCGGGTGTCTCGCGCAGCCGCGCGGTGGCGGCGGCCCACTGGTCGTGGTGGTCGTGCCAGCGCTGGTCGACGTGGTGGAGGCCCTCGCCGCCGCGCCGGGAGGACAGCCGCCTGAGCAGCCGGTGCGTATACACCTCGGTCATCACGTCGGCGCACCAGCGGTCGCCGTCCGCGGCCCGCCCGGCGAAGGCGGCCAGGTCGCCGGGGCCCAACGGGACGCCCCGGTAGGCGGGTTCCTGCTGCGGGGCCATCCAGGCGACGAGGTCGACCAGGACGCGCGGGGTGGGCCGACGGCGCAGGCCCTCCCCGAGCAGCCGGTCGAGTTCCTCGGCCCGGCCGGGGTCGCGCTCGGGGCGGAACGCGGTGAGCCACTCGGCGAGCGCGGCGCGTTCCTTGCCGCGGGCGAGCCTGCGGGTCATCGCGGGCCAGTTGGCGTCGAACGCCTCGCCCAGCCGGGCCGGGTCGGTGAAGGTGTGGCCCTCGTGCTGGTAGCCGGGGAGGGGCGGGCCGTCCGGGGTGCCGGGGGCGGGCCCTCTGGCAGCGGCCCCTTCGGGGGTGTCCGGTCCGGCCGGCTCCGAGCCGTCGCCCGGCACGGTGCGCGGGGCGGGGCCGAGGTGGGCGACGGCGCGCGGGCGTTCCCCGGCGAGCCACCGCCCGACCTGCCCGGCGCCCCAGCGGTCCTCGGGGTGGTGGGCGAGCAGGCCCCGGCACAGCAGCCGTACGCCGCTGTCGGTGATGCCGTCCAGCTCCAGGGCCCCGGCCTGGACGGCGTCCATGACCGAGGCGGGCTCGTGGTGCCGCTCCACCGGGTGCCGGCCCCGCGCGGCCTCGGCGACCAGGACGCCCAGCGACCACCAGTCGTCCGCGGCCCGCACCATCGGCCTGCGCAGCAGGGCCTGCGGGGAGGCGTAGCGGGGGGTCGCGGCCCAGGCGCCGGGCGCCTCGCGGGCGGCGGGGGCGAGCAGCGAGATGCCGAAGTCGATGATCACCAGGCCCTCGGCGGGCCGCGCCAGGTCGCCGAGGACGAGGTTGGACGGCTTCAGGTCCCGGTGCACCACGCCCGTCGCGTGCAGCGCGGCCAGCGCGCCGTGCAGCCGCCGCACCAGCGCCCGCACCTCGTCGGCGGGCAGCGGCCCGCAGTCGCGGAGATACGTCGCCAGGTCGGTCGAGCCGTGCGAGGGCAGTACGTGGAAGGGCGCCCCGCGGGCCGCGCCCCGCTCCATGACGTGCGACAGCCCCGCGTGCAGGGGCGCGGAGAGCAGGCCGGTCACTGTGTCGTCGGGGGCGGCGTCCGGGTGGAACCACTTCAGGACCCGCTCGGTGTCGGGGCCCTCGGCGTGCTGGTCGAGGACGCGGAACACGGCCGCGCGCAGCTCGGCGGAGCGGCCCTCCTCCCCGGCCCGGTGCTCGGTCCGCTCGCCCCGGCGGGGCAGCCGCTCGCGGATCAGGAAGCGGTCGGCGAGGTCGGGCGGGAGGGTGTCCGGGTCGCCGCGCGGGTCGGGCGCGGGTATCCCGGCGGGCGCCGCGCCCTCGGGCTCGTAGAGCGTCGGCGGGGCCAGGTCGTCCGCGTCGCCTGCGGCGGAACGGTCGGGGCCGTCGGAGAGAGCCATGGAATTCACCTGCGGACGGAAAGGACCGTACGGTCCGGGAGCGGACGAGGACAACGGAAATGGATATATGCAATGCCGAACGCGAAGGGGGCGGCGGCGATTCGAAAGGACGGGGGATGCGGGCGGGCGGCCGGGCGCGGGCAGAAAGAGAGAGGGCCGGGGTTCGGACCGGACGGAAAAGGTCAAGCGGCCGCTTTACCCGCCCCGCGGTTCCCGTGCCGCCCTCCACCTCCGATATTCGGATACACATACGATTCCCGGCGGACCATGGCGTTCTCGCTCCCGCACCCCGCCCCTTCCTCCCGTTCCGCGCGTTGTTCCGTCCCCCTCCGGAAACTCCCCGCACCCCGTCTCCCGCCGCCGATAGGTTGACCGGCATGAACCCTGACGGCCTTCCGGACCGAGCCGAGCTGGAAGAGGAACTGCGGATTCTGCGCCGGGGCGGACTGCCGTCGCTCCAGTCGCTGGTGCCGCGGGCGTTGCGCGACGTCACCCTCCACGCCGGGTACGCGGACGGCGAGGACGACCTCGCCGACGGCGCGGAACGGATGATCCGCGCCGCCGCCGAACGCCTCGGCCCCGACGACCTCATCGGCCGCGCCGCCCAGTGCGTCTTCGGCCTGCTGCCCGGCCGCCGGGGTGATCCGGCGGCCGACCGGCGCCGCGCGGCCGCCCTGGTGTACGGCGTCAGCGACGAACGTTTCCGGCACAGCCAGGAGAAGCGGGTCATGGAGCAGCTCGCCGGAGCCCTCCTGGCCGAGGCCCGCCGCCCCCAGGGCCCGCCGCGCCCCTCCCTGCCCGCACCGCGGTCCGACAGCGCGCGCACCCGGCCGGTGCGGGTGCCGACGCCGGGACTGCCGGGCCGGGTCGGCGACCACGCCGTGACCGTGCACGTCTCGCCGATCGAACTGCTGCGGGACATCGACGTCCTCGTGTCCTCGGAGAACGTCCACCTGGAGATGTCGAAGTCGTTCCGGCCCACCGTGTCGGGGGCGCTGCGCCGGGCCGCCGTGGTCGGCTGCGCCCCGGAGGCGTCGGTCACGGACGTCCTGGCGGAGGAACTGGCCGCCTGGGTGGCGGCCCGCCCCGGTGTGCTCCCGCTGAGCCCCGGCACGGTGGTGCCCACCGGCCCCGGCGCCCTGGCCGAGCGGGGGGTGAGCCGCGTCTACCACGCGGCCGTCGCGGTGCCCGACGGCCACGGCTACCGCGTCGACCCGCAGAGCATCGCCACCGCCGTCGCCGCCTGCTTCAGCCGCGCCCGCCGCGAACGCGCCGACGGCCACCCCGGTCTGCGCTCCCTCTGCTTCCCCCTGCTCGGCGCGGGCCGGGGCGGCCTCGACCGCCACACCAGCGCGGAATGGCTCCGCTGGTCCCTCGCCGACGCCCTCACCGCCGACCCCGACTGGACCATCCACATCGTCACCCGCCACCCCGACACGACCCCCCTCTTCACAGCCACCCCACCCACCCCCTGACCCCACCCCAGGGGCGCGGAGAACTGCGCGATCAACCCCCACCGCCCCGCAGCCGAGGTCCGACCCCGCACCACCCCCCACCTCAGGGGCGCGGGGAACTGCGCGATCAACCCCCACCGCCCCGCAGCCGAGGTCCGACCCCGCACCACCCCCCACGCCCCCACCCCCTACCCCCGCCAACTCAACCCCCCCAACCGCACCCCCACCGCCGCCGCCCCGATCTCCATCCCCCGCATCTCCCCCCGCGCCGGAACCCCGTACCACCGCACCCCACCCCCACGAAGCGGCCCCCGCACACTCACCCGCGCCCCCTCCGGATAGACCCGCCGCAGATGCGGCCCGTACCGCCGCACCCCCAGCCGCGTGCGCGGCACGATCCGCTGGTTCGCCGACCCCCGCCACACCAGATCCGTCGGCTCACCGACCCGGAACCGCCCGGTCACCACCGCGTCCGCCCCACTCAGCGCGGCCCACACCGAGGACGGCACCTCATGCGCCTCGTACCCGGTGTAGACGAGCAGATCAGCACCCCCGAACCCTCCGCCGAGGCCCCCGAACCCCCCGAGCCCTCCGTCACCACCGACAAGCCCCGCCTCCCGCGCCCCCTGCGCGCCCCGCGCCCGCCGCCGCACCACCCCCGCGCCCCTCAACAACGCCCCCAACGCCTCCGGCTGAGCCAGCGGCTCCCCTCCGCTCACCGTCAGCCCCTCCGCCCCGCGCTCCAGCGCCGCCTCCCACAGCCGCAGCAGCGCGCCGACGGTGGTCGTCCGGCCCCCCTCCGCGTCCCAGGTGTGCCTGGACATGCATCCGGCGCAGGCCAGGCCGCAGCCCTGGAACCACAGCACCAGCCGCCGTCCGGGCCCGAGGGTCTCGACGGGGAACCACCCGTCGGCGACCCGCACCTCCCGTGCCGCGTCGCCGTCTGTCCGGTCTCCGCGATCCCCCGTGGTGTTTCCAGCCATGCGCCCCCCTTTCGCGCCCCCGCGCCTTCTCCACGCTCCGCGCACGCCGGATCGCCCCGGCCCGCATTCGAAGATGTATTCGCCTGATCGGAACCCCGAGGGCTCCCGGCGGAAGGGAAGACTATTCCGAGTTCCCCCCCGCCCCACCTGGCTTTCCGAAAGTTTTCCAGGAACGCCACGGCCGTGCCGGTCGCGCTCCGGTCGCATCCCGGTCGAACCCCGGTCGATTTCCGGAGGAGCGGAAATCGATTGTCGTAAATACCTCCCTCCGGCGTTCGTTTTTCGCCTAGGCTGCGCGAAATCCCGGATTCCGCCGAAGCCTTCGCTGCGGCGAGGACTCCGTCGCGCCCGAAGCACCGGCAGCGCCTGAAGCACCAGAGGCGCCGGAGGCGGCCGCGGCGGCCCGGGGGAACGATCCGGGGAATCGACCTAGGGGGAAGAATGAGCGAGGTGAAGTCCGTCCCGACGGACTACGGCCGCGGCCGCCTCACCGCGCGCGTCCGCTGGCGGGCCTCCCGCCGCGGAAAGCGGGACGGCCGGGCCGGCATAGGCACCGAGCACTACGCCCGTCAGCTCGACCGCGGGCTGCGCTCGGCACTGGAGGAGCTGCGGTCCCGTTTCGTCACCGGCCACGCCGCTCTCATCGACCGCGTCCACGCGGAGTCGGCGCGGATCGTGACGGAGTACGACCACCGGCACGAGCACGTGCCCGCCGCCCTGGCCCGCTACGGCGGCTGGGTGTCGCAGTGGCGCACGGAGGTGACGGCCTGCCAGCGGCACGGGCTGGCCCTCGCCGCCTGCGCCGAGCAGGAACTGGCGCACTACGAGGCCGCGTACGCGCGCGCCGACCGCCGGGACGTGCCGTACCCGCCCGGCGGCGCGGGCCTGTCGGACCCGGGCGACGTCTGGACGGGGGCACCGGACTGGATGCTCGACGACGTACCCGTCCGCAGGGCCCTGCACCTGCTGCACCAGAGGATCGGCCCGGACGCGGGCCGCGCGGAACGGGGGACCGCATGAAGACCACACCCACCACGACGACCACACCCATCACCACGACCACACCCACGACACCCACCGTCACGACACCCACCACCCGCCGCGCCAGGACCGCGACCTGCCTCCTCACCGCGCTGCTGACGGCGACACCGCTCCTGCTCACCGCCTGCGTCCCCGAACAGGAACGCCTCTCCGCGGACTGCGCGATCGTCGTGGACGGCTCCGGTTCCGGCGCCGACACGGCGAAGGGGTTCGGCGCCGAGGAGAAGCTGAAGTCGACCGTCCCGAAGTTCCTCGCCGGGGAGAAGTGCCGGTACGTCTCCTACGCGCCGATCACCGCCGCGTCCGTCGCCTCCTCCTGCCAGGTGGCCCGGATGGACATCGACCCGGACGCCGACAAGCGCTCCGACCGCGAGAGCCTGTGGAAGCAGACCCGCGTCCTCGCGGAGGCCGCCGCGCGGAAGATGCTGACGTGCGCCCGGCAGCGCCAGCCCGGCTCCGACGTCCTCGGCGGGCTGGAGCGCGCCGCGAAGGCGCCCCGGGACGGCAAGGGCACCTACCACGTCCTGGTGGTCAGCGACTTCGACCAGTCCGACCCCGACTTCCGGCTCTCCAAGTTCGAGCTGGAGACCGCCGCCCAGCGCGACACCGCGGTGGACGCGCTCGTCGCGGGCCGCGGGCTGCCCGAGTTGAAGGACACCACCGTCCACCGCGTCGGCTTCGCCATGCGCGGCGGCCGGGCCTCGCCGGAACGGGTCGAGCAGATGGGCCAGTTCTGGCAGCAGCTCCTGGAGAAGGAGGTGAAGGTCGGTGTCGACGACGAGTACGGGGCCTGACGAGCCGCGCAGGCTGCGCGAACGGCTCTCCTTCCGGCGCGGCGAGGGCCGCGCCCCCGGCCTCGGCGGAAGCGGGACCCCGGCGCCGCGCGGACCGGTCCCGCCCACCGAGACCCGCGAGGCCAGGAGCCTCCTCGCCGAGGCCGACAAGGCGGGGCGCCGCGCGGCGGGCGACCACACCCTCAACCCGTACGTCCTCGGCTCGGTCCACCGCCTGCCCTACTTCGGGCGGCTCACCGGACTGCGCGGGCACGCCCGGGACCGGCTCGTGGCCCTGCACCACGAGCGCGAGGAGCACGAACTGCGCGCCTCCGCGCGGCTCTACGCCGACACGGCCGCCCACGAGCAGCGGGCCCGCCGGGCCCGTGACCTCCAGGCCGAGGAGACCCGGCGCCAGCAGGCCGCGGCGGCCCAGCTGGACCGGGCCGCCGCCCGCACCGCCGCCCGCGAGGACCGGCGCGACCGCGACGCGCCCTGGGGCATGGGCCGTTTCACCCGCCGCCGCACCCCGGACGACCCGGCGCACCCGGACACCGGCCCCGGCACCACCGCCGGCGCCCCGGCAGGCCCCGGCGGCTACGGCGCCCGCGGCGGCACCGACACCCACGACGGCTACGACGCCCACGGCTACGACGGTTTCGACGCGGACGGCGACGACGCCCCCACGTACGACCCGCCGCCGTACGCCCCGGCCGCCGGGGCGCGCTGGGAGGGGCTGACGGAGACCTCCGCCATGGCCCGTCTGCCCCGGCTCTCCCTCACCGGCCTGCTCGTCCTGGTCGAACTCCCGGTCTACGTCACGCTCTTCATCGCCATCCACGACGGCACCGCCGAAGGGCGGATGAGCGCCTATCTGCTCTCGGCCGCCGTCGGCGCCGCCATGGCGGTCGGCCCGTTCCAGGCCGGACGCCGCTGGCGCCGCCGGGGTGCCACCGCGTCGCTGTGGGTGGTGCTGCCGGTGGCGGCGGCGCTCGCCTCCGTCTGGGCGTGGGCGGCCTGGTACCTCGGCGACCTGCGGGCCCGGATCGTCTTCCGGGACACCCCCGACAACGGCATGACCGAGCTGGCCGACCAACTGGACGTCGAACTGCCGCCGTCCCCCACCCTGTTGCAGCAGCTCGGCCTCGACCTGCACACCGTCAGCGTCACCTTCATCGCGCTGCTGCTGCTCTCCGGCGGCATCGCCTTCCTGCTGGCGCTCTCCGAGGAGCACCCCTTCATCGCCGCCTACCGCCACCACCGGCGCACGCTCAAGAAGGCCGAGAAGAAGCTGGCCGAGGCGACCGCGGCGGCGGCCGGGGCACGCCGCAGGCAGGAGACGCAGCCCGAGCGGGCCAGGGAGCGCGGTGAGGCCCTCGCCGCCGAACTCGCGGCCGTGGACGCCGTGTTCGAGGCGGCGGCGCACGCCTACCTGGACGGGGCGCAGGCGGCCTCGCAGGACCCCGCCGTCACCGAGGGCGCGATGCGGCTGTCCGCCCGCTACCCGCTGCTGCCCGAACCCGTCCCGTCCCGCGCGCACGCCCCGCGCTGACCGGGCACCCCGCGGCCGTCCCACCGGGGCGGCCGCGGACCCACCCCCGCGAGACCCGCGCCTGCCCTCCGGCAAGACCCGCGCACACCGCCCCCGAAGGACCCCACCGCGCGCCCGTCACCGCGCCCGGTGAGCCCGTGCCCCACCGCCCCGGATCGCTCCGGGCGGCTCAGTACGCCACCCCCACCCCCTGCTTCGTCGCCCGCCCGTCCTGCACCAGCGACAGCATCGCGTGGGCCACGTCCGCGCGGCCCACGAAGCGGCCCTTCGAGGGGAAGCCGCCGATCACCGTCCGGTAGGCGCCGGTGAGCGGTCTGTCCTGGAGGCGGGGCGGGCGGACCACCGTCCAGTCCGTGGTGCTCGCCGCCACCTCCGCCTCCATGGCCCGCAGATCGGCGTACACGTCCTTCAGCACCGCCGACACCACGGCGCGCGCCGCCCGGTCCAGGAGGGTGTCCTCGGCGGGCGCGGGCCCCACCGGGGCGGCGCTCACCACCAGCAGGCGCAGCACGTCCGTCGAGTCCATGGCCGTGAGCAGGGTCCGGGTCAGCCGGGTGGTGATCCCGGCGTCCGCGCGGGTGCGGGCGCCGAGCCCCGACAGGACCGCGTCCCGGCCCGCGAGGGCGGGCCACAGCCCCTCGGGACCGGTCAGGTCAGAGGTGAACACCTTCAGCCGGTCGCCCTCCGCGGCCAGCCGCGCCGGGTCCCGGACCACCGCCGTGACCTCGTGCCCGGCCGCCAGGGCCTGGCGGACGATCTCGCTCCCGATGCCTCCGGTGGCACCGACGACGGTGAGTTTCATGGGATCTCCCGGGGACGTGGCCGAAGGACGCGGGGAACGGTCGGCGGACATGGTGGGTGAGTGTTCACTCACCCCTGCTCCCACTAGGGTGGTCACGCCGTCATCCCGCGTCAAGGCCGAGAGGGCACCGCATGGAGAACAAGCCGGCACGCGTGCGCGTCCTGGACGCCGCCCACGAGCTGATGCTCACCGTCGGGCTGGCGCGGACCACCACCAAGGAGATCGCGCGGGCCGCCGGCTGCTCCGAGGCCGCGCTCTACAAGTACTTCCCCAGCAAGGAGGACCTCTTCGTCCGGGTCCTCACCGAACGGCTGCCCCGGCTCACCCCGCTCCTCGCCGAACTCGTCGCCGAACCGGGCCGCGGCGAACTCCTCGCCAACCTCACCGAGATCGCCCGCCGGGCCGCCCTCTTCTACGAGCAGAGCTTCCCGATCGCCGCCTCCCTCTACGCCGAACCCCAGCTCAAGCGGCGGCACGACGAGGCGATGCGGGAACTGGGCGCGGGCCCGCACCTGCCGATCCGCTCGGTCGAGGCGTATCTGCGGGCCGAGCAGGGCGTGGGCCGGGTCCGCGCGGACGCCGACCCGTTCGCGGCCGCTTCGCTCCTGGTGGGGGCGTGCGCCCAGCGCGCGTTCGCCTGGGAGGTCGAGGGCGCCCGCCCCGACACCGACGACTTCGCCGCCCGCGTCGCCCGCACCGTCCTCGCGGGCATCGCCCCCTGACCCCGGCCCGCCCGCCCCACCGACGGCCGTCTCAGCCCGCCGCCAGCCAGTCGTCCACGCCCGCCAGCAGCTTCGCCCGCGTGTCCTCGGGCGCCGCCGACCCCCGGATCGACTGCCGGGCCAGCTCCGCCAGCTCCTCGTCGGTGAACCCGTGGTGCTCGCGCGCCACCTCGTACTGCGCCGCCAGCCGCGCCCCGAACAGCAGCGGGTCGTCCGCGCCCAGCGCGAGCGGCACCCCCGCCTCGTACAGCGTCCGCAGCGGCACGTCCTCGGGCTTCTCGTAGACCCCCAGCGCCACGTTGGAGGTCGGGCACACCTCGCAGGTCACCCCGCGCTCCGCGAGCCGCTTCAGCAGCCGCGGGTCCTCGGCGGCCCGCACCCCGTGCCCGATGCGCGTGGCGTGCAGGTCGTCCAGGCAGTCCCGCACCGACGCGGGCCCGGTCAGCTCCCCGCCGTGCGGCGCCGACAGCAGCCCGCCCTCCCGCGCGATCGCGAACGCGCGGTCGAAGTCCCGCGCCATGCCCCGCCGTTCGTCGTTCGACAGCCCGAATCCGACGACCCCGCGGTCCGCGTACCGCACCGCCAGCCGCGCCAGCGTCCGCGCGTCCAGCGGATGCCGCATCCGGTTCGCCGCCACCAGCACCCGCATCCCGAGCCCGGTCTCCCGCGACGCCGACTCCACCGCGTCCAGCACGATCTCCAGCGTCGGGATCAGCCCGCCCAGCCGGGGCGCGTACGACGTCGGGTCGACCTGGATCTCCAGCCAGCCCGAGCCGTCCCGCACGTCCTCCTCGGCGGCCTCCCGCACCAGCCGCCGGATGTCCTCGGGCTCCCGGATGCAGGAGCGCGCCGCGTCGTACAGCCGCTGGAAGCGGAACCAGCCCCGCTCGTCCGTCGCCCGCAACTGCGGCGGCTCCCCGCTGGTCAGGGCCTCACTCAGGGTCTCCGGCAGCCGCACCCCGTACTTGTCGGCCAGCTCCAGCACCGTCCCGGGCCGCATCGACCCGGTGAAGTGCAGATGCAGATGCGCCTTCGGCAGCTCAGAGACATCACGTACACGCTCCATCCAAAGATCCTGCCGTACGCCGGGCCCCTCCCGGTACCCGGTTCCCCGAACGGGCGCGCCCTCGCACACACGCCCCGCCCACACGAAGGGGCCGCGCCCGGTGTCGGACGCGGCCCCTTCGGCGGGTGCTTCGGCTACGGACGTCAGTCCTTGGCCTCCGCCAGCAGCTTCTGGATACGGCTCACGCCCTCCACCAGGTCCTCGTCCCCGAGCGCGTACGACAGCCGCAGGTAGCCGGGGGTGCCGAAGGCCTCGCCGGGCACCACCGCGACCTCGACCTCGTCCAGGATCAGCGCCGCCAGCTCGACCGAGTCCTGCGGACGCTTCCCGCGGATCTCCTTGCCGAGCAGCGCCTTCACCGACGGGTAGACGTAGAACGCGCCCTCGGGCTCCGGGCAGAGCACGCCGTCGATCTCGTTGAGCATCCGCACGATCGTGCGGCGGCGCCGGTCGAAGGCCTCCCGCATCTCCGCGACCGCCGTCAGGTCGCCGGAGACGGCGGCCAGCGCCGCGACCTGCGCGACGTTCGACACGTTGGAGGTGGCGTGCGACTGGAGGTTGGTGGCCGCCTTGACGACGTCCTTCGGGCCGATCACCCAGCCCACCCGCCAGCCCGTCATCGCGTACGTCTTCGCGACGCCGTTGACGACGACGCACTTGTCGCGCAGCTCCGGCACGACCGCGGGCAGCGAGGTGAACGTCGCGTCGCCGTAGACGAGGTGCTCGTAGATCTCGTCGGTGAGTACCCACAGGCCGTGCTCGACGGCCCAGCGGCCGATCGCCTCGGCCTCGGCCGCGCCGTACACCGCGCCGGTCGGGTTGGACGGCGAGACGAAGAGCACGACCTTCGTCTTCTCGGTGCGCGCCGCCTCCAGCTGCTCGACGCCGACCCGGTAGCCGGTCGTCTCGTCGGCGACCACCTCCACCGGGACACCGCCCGCCAGCCGGATCGACTCGGGGTACGTCGTCCAGTACGGCGCCGGGACGATGACCTCGTCGCCCGGGTCGAGGATCGCGGCGAAGGCCTCGTAGATGGCCTGCTTGCCGCCGTTGGTGACCAGGATCTGCGAGGGGTCCACCTCGTAGCCCGAGTCCCGCAGGGTCTTCGCGGCGATCGCGGCCTTCAGCTCGGGCAGACCGCCCGCCGGGGTGTACCGGTGGAACTTCGGGTTGCGGCACGCCTCGACCGCGGCCTCGACGATGTAGTCCGGGGTCGGGAAGTCGGGCTCGCCGGCGCCGAAGCCGATCACCGGACGCCCGGCGGCCTTCAGGGCCTTGGCCTTGGCGTCCACGGCGAGGGTGGCGGACTCGGAGATCGCACCGATACGCGCGGAGACCCGGCGCTCGGTGGGAGGGGTTGCAGCGCTCATGGGGCCCATGGTTTCAGACCCGAAACCCGCCCGGCACACGGGTTTCACAGACTGAACATGCACGGGCCGCACTCTGAACACCCGTCCGTATCCCGCCGCCCGCCGCCGCCCCCGCCGCCGGTCCGCCGGTGATCTTCCGGTCGTTTCCCGGCGATCTTGCGCGCACGGCACCCCACGCGCCACTTTCCGTTCGACGGGACCCGCCGGAGCACGTACACTCCTACGTCGTTGGCCTTCGACAGCCGTGCCTGCACCGGTGCACACCGAGCATCCGGTCGGATGCGGTACGTTGGGGAACACACAAAGGGTCGTAGCTCAATTGGTAGAGCACTGGTCTCCAAAACCAGCGGTTGGGGGTTCAAGTCCCTCCGGCCCTGCTACACACTTCTGTTTCAGGATGTGTGCGCAGGAACGTACAGCAATGCACCGCCGTGCGGCTCACACCGGGCGCGGCACGGCCACGACCCGGGAACAGGTGAGGACGGATGGCGGACGCCGTGGGCTCCATCGACACGCCTGATGCCCAGGACGAGGTGCCTGAGGCGCAGAAGAAGACCCGCAAGGGCGGCAAGCGCGCCAAGAAGGGCCCGCTGAAGCGGCTCGCGCTCTTCTACCGGCAGATCGTCGCGGAACTCCGCAAGGTTGTCTGGCCGACGCGGGGGCAGCTGTCGACGTACACCACCGTCGTGATCGTCTTCGTGATCGTCATGATCGGTCTGGTGACCGTGATTGACTATGGACTCGATCACGCCGCGAAGTACGTATTCGGCTGAGCCGAATAGCGAAGGGCGCCGGGTGATCGGCGCCCCTTTCGCGTGTTCCACCCCTATGTATCCAGGAAGAAGCAGCCACCGTGTCTGACCAGAACCTGAACGACGCCACGGAGCCTCGCACGGAGGCCGTCGACCCGGCCGACGAGCAGCTCGACACCGTCGAGGGCGCGGACGAGGAACTGGACGAGTTCGAGGCTGCCGACGCCGAGGCCGCCGCCGAGGACGACACGGAAGAGTCCGACGCCGCCGACGACGAGAGCGACACCGACGCCGACGCGTCCGACCAGGACGACGACGCCGACGAGGCCGCCGCCGAGGACGACAGCGAGCAGGCCGACGACGACGCCGAAGAGGCCGAGGACGAGACGCCCGCCGAGCCGGTCGACCCCGTCGCCGCCCTCCGCGAGGAACTGCGCACCCTGCCCGGCGAGTGGTACGTCATCCACACCTACGCCGGCTACGAGAACCGCGTGAAGACCAACCTGGAACAGCGCGCCGTCTCGCTCAACGTCGAGGACTACATCTTCCAGGCCGAGGTGCCGCAGGAAGAGGTCGTCCAGATCAAGAACGGCGACCGCAAGACGATCCGTCAGAACAAGCTCCCCGGCTACGTGCTGGTGCGCATGGACCTGACGAACGAGTCCTGGGGCGTGGTCCGCAACACCCCCGGCGTCACCGGCTTCGTCGGCAACGCCTACGACCCGTACCCGCTGACCCTGGACGAGATCGTCAAGATGCTCGCCCCGGAGGCCGAGGAGAAGGCCGCCCGCGAGGCCGCCGAGGCCGAGGGCAAGCCCGCCCCGCAGCGCAAGGTCGAGGTCCAGGTGCTGGACTTCGAGGTCGGCGACTCGGTCACCGTCACCGACGGCCCCTTCGCCACCCTCCAGGCCACCATCAACGAGATCAACGCCGACTCGAAGAAGGTCAAGGGCCTCGTCGAGATCTTCGGCCGCGAGACCCCGGTCGAGCTGAGCTTCGACCAGATCCAGAAGAACTAGCCCGCACGGGCCGCCTCCTGGAGCACACGCCTCCGAGCAGGTCAGACGGGCCTTCACGGCCGGTCTGACCTGCTCGGTTTTTGGCCGCGCAGCTATACCCGTTATCGTTGTGCGGTATGCCTCCATCCGGATGATCCGGACCGGACGGCTGAAAACTCTCACTAGGACCCGGAGAGAGCAATGCCTCCCAAGAAGAAGAAGGTCACGGGGCTCATCAAGCTCCAGATCCAGGCCGGTGCCGCCAACCCGGCTCCGCCGGTCGGCCCCGCGCTGGGTCAGCACGGCGTCAACATCATGGAGTTCTGCAAGGCCTACAACGCCGCGACCGAGTCGCAGCGTGGCTGGGTGATCCCGGTGGAGATCACGGTCTACGAGGACCGCTCCTTCACCTTCATCACCAAGACGCCGCCGGCCGCGAAGATGATCCTCAAGGCCGCGGGCATCGAGAAGGGCTCCGGCGAGCCGCACAAGACCAAGGTCGCCAAGATCACCCAGGCGCAGGTCCGCGAGATCGCCACGACGAAGCTCCCCGACCTCAACGCCAACGACCTGGACGCCGCCGCGAAGATCATCGCCGGTACCGCGCGTTCCATGGGCGTCACGGTCGAGGGCTGACCTCCAGCCCCGTAGCACCTTCGTAGAAACCGCGGCCTCGGCCGCACGTGGCAGGGCCTGCTCGGCCCGCACCACGACTCCTCAGAACACACAGGAGCAGTAGTGAGCAAGCGCAGCAAGTCTCTCCGCGCTGCGGACGCCAAGGTCGACCGGGAGAAGCTGTACGCCCCGCTCGAGGCCGTCCGTCTCGCCAAGGAGACCTCCACGAGCAAGTTCGACGGCACCGTCGAGGTCGCCTTCCGCCTGGGTGTCGACCCGCGCAAGGCCGACCAGATGGTCCGTGGCACCGTGAACCTGCCGCACGGCACCGGCAAGACCGCCCGGGTCCTGGTCTTCGCGACCGGTGACCGTGCTGCGGCCGCGGAGGCCGCGGGCGCCGACATCGTCGGCTCCGACGAACTGATCGACGAGGTCGCGAAGGGCCGTCTGGACTTCGACGCCGTCGTCGCCACCCCGGACCTCATGGGCAAGGTCGGCCGCCTCGGCCGCGTGCTCGGTCCGCGTGGTCTGATGCCGAACCCGAAGACGGGCACCGTCACCCCGGACACCGCCAAGGCCGTGACCGAGATCAAGGGCGGCAAGATCGAGTTCCGCGTCGACAAGCACTCGAACCTGCACTTCATCATCGGCAAGACGTCGTTCGACGACAGCAAGCTGGTGGAGAACTACGGCGCGGCCCTGGAGGAGATCCTCCGCCTCAAGCCGTCCGCCGCCAAGGGTCGCTACATCAAGAAGGCCGCGGTCAGCACCACGATCGGCCCCGGCATCCAGATCGACCCCAACCGCACCCGCAACCTCCTCGTCGAGGAGGACCCGGCCGCGGTCTGAACCTGACGGTTCGACTTCACGTCGGCGCGAGCCCCGCACCCTCCGAGGTGCGGGGCTCGTCCCTTTTCCGACGGCCGCCCCGACGTTCCCCGCACGGTTGTCAGTGCCGTGGGTTACCTTTCGAGGACGGGGACCAGTGGGGGAGGACACACATGAGGAGTACGTCGGTGCGCAGGGCCGGGCTGCCGGTCGTCGCGATGACACTGCTGGCCGGGGCGACCGCCTGCGGCCTCGGCTCCGGCGGCGGGACACCGTCCGACGGCGAGGACGACCCCGCACCGGCCCGCAGCGCCGGGAAGCAGGTCGGCGCGATGACCGCGCTGCGCAGCGCCGAGCGGTCCACCGACGGCGCGGACTCCGCGAAGGTCGAGTCGACCACCGTCCTCGGCACCCTCATGACGCTGGAGGCCGACGGCGCCCTCGGCTGGGAGGACGGCCTCACCGGCACCCTCACCCTCACCTACACCGGCGGCAGCGTCGCCGACTCGATGCGGCAGATGGGCGCGACCTCCATGGAGGCCCGCTATCTGCCCGACGCGTACTACGCGCACATGGGCGACACCTTCGCCGCCCAGTCCGGCGGCAAGCACTGGATCAGATACCCCTACGACGCGCTGGAGAAGCTCGGCGGCGGCTCGGGCGCGTATCTCAAGGACCAGATGCAGAACACCACCCCGAACCAGTCGGTGAAGCTGCTGCTGGCCTCCGGCGACGTCCGCCGGGTCGGCGAGGAGACCGTCCGCGGCGAGCGCGCCACGCACTACGCGGGCACTGTCGAGGTCGCCGACCTCGCCGCCCACGGCTCCGGACTCACCGCGAGCCAACTCGCCGACCTCAAGCGCCAGCTGGAGCAGGCCGGGGTCACCACCGAGCGCGTCGACATCTGGGTCAACGACCGCGACCTCCTGGTCAAGAAGGTCGAGAAGGGCGACACGACCAACGGCCCCTACAGCCAGACCGCCTACTACAGCGACTACGGCGTCGGCGTCGACGTCGAGGAGCCGCCCGCGGGCGACACCGCCGACTTCACCGAGCTGCTTCAGCAACAGGGGGCTGACGGCACGTCCTGAGCCCGCCGGGGGCCGGGGCCCAGCGGGCGCGCCAGGGCCGTCAGGCGTCCCCGTCCGGCCGGGGCCGCGTCGTGTCCCGGACGGTGCCGGTCGCTCCGGGAAAAGCGGAAGACCGTTCGACCGTGTCCCGATACGCTCACGCTCACGTCCGCGCGCAGGCGATCCGCGCCGCGCGCGTCACCGTCTTCGTTCCCAGGGGGAGAACCTTGAAGCTGTCCGTCCGCATGTCCCCGCCCGCCGGGGCCGGCCTCGCCGCGCTCCTGCTCGCCGCCGGTGCGGTGAGCTGCTCCGCAGGGCAGGACAAGAAGGCCGAGGAGTCGCCCGCCATGGCCCCGGCGGCGGCCGTCGCCCGCGCCTCGGCCAACGCGGACGACATCACGTCCTTCCGCTACCGCATGACCGGCCGCACGCCGGAGGAGGGCCGCGTCAGCGCCGAGGCGTCGATGCAGATGAAGCCCGAGATCGCGATGAGCATGAAGATGACCGCCCTCGACCAGGGCGCCGACGCCTCCGCCGAGATCCGCCTCGTCGACCAGGCCATGTACATCGGCGGCAACGCCGAGGCGGCCAAGGAGATGGACGGCAAGAGCTGGCTCAAGTTCGACCTCTCCGGCCTCGGCGACGACACGGCGGGCCGCCCGAGCGGCGCCTCGCAGGCCGACCGCAACCCGGCCGTGGAGTCCACCTTCCTCACCGGCGCCGACGACGTCGAGAAGGTCGGCACCGAGACCGTCGAGGGCGTGCGCACCACCCACTACAAGGGCACCGTCACCCTCGCCGACCTGGAGAAGTCCCTCAAGGGCGAGAAGAAGGACACCCGCGAGCGGCGCCAGAAGAGCATCGACCAGTACGAGAAGCTCGGCGTCGACAAGCTCACCATGGACCTCTGGATCGACGGCGAGGACCACACCCGCCAGTTCCGCATGCGGGGCGCCGCCGACAAGGGCCCGCTGGACATGACCATCACCTTCCTCGACCTCAACAAGCCGGTGAAGGTGACCGCCCCGCCCGCCTCCGAGACGGTCGATCTGGCCGAGCTGATGGCCGGGGCGGGCGAGAGCTGAGCACCGGGGACGGACACCCGTTCAGGCGGATTTGCCTGACGGCGACCCGTTCCCGTACGCTTCCCACGAAGCCAAAGACCGCTGGTCGTCGCCGTGTTCTCAGCAGAGGGTGCGGTGGCCGAAGGATTCGCTGTTATGCGAACGACCCGCGCAGGTGACTGTGGAAGTGCTCCCGGACCGGAATCCGCTCGCGGAATCCTGTGCGGTCGAGCTACGCCCCGTGCGCCTGCGCCGGGGCGTTTCGTCTGTTCCAGCCCCTTCCGAGCGGTCGTCATCACCCGGAAGGAGGCCGACGCTCATGGCAAGGCCCGACAAGGCTGCCGCGGTGGCCGAGCTCACGGAGCAGTTCCGTAGCTCGAACGCCGCCGTGCTGACCGAGTACCGGGGTCTCTCCGTGGCGCAGCTCAAGACGCTGCGCCGTTCGCTCGGTGAGAACGCCCAGTACGCCGTGGTGAAGAACACGCTGACCAAGATTGCGGCCAACGAGGCCGGGATCACGACGCTCGACGACCTGTTCAACGGTCCGACGGCGGTCGCCTTCGTCACCGGTGACCCGGTGGAGTCGGCGAAGGGTCTTCGTGACTTCGCCAAGGACAACCCCAACCTCGTCATCAAGGGCGGTGTCCTTGACGGCAAGGCGCTGTCCGCCGACGAGATCAAGAAGCTTGCGGACCTCGAGTCCCGCGAGGTTCTGCTCTCCAAGCTGGCGGGTGCCTTCAAGGGCAAGCAGACTCAGGCTGCTCAGGTCTTCCAGGCGCTCCCGTCGAAGCTCGTCCGCACCGTGGACGCCCTTCGCGCCAAGCAGGACGAGCAGGGCGGTGCCGAGTAACTCGGCTCGCGAAATGACCCCCGCCGCCGGGCAGCCCGCCTGAGGCAGAGGTCGTAGCGGGCCGACCGTACGCCCGCCATACATGTACATCCGGCACCAGCCGAATTAGTGGAAGGATCGCCACCATGGCGAAGCTCAGCCAGGAAGACCTGCTCGCGCAGTTCGAGGAGATGACCCTCATCGAGCTCTCCGAGTTCGTGAAGGCCTTCGAGGAGAAGTTCGACGTCACCGCCGCCGCCGCCGTGGCCGTCGCGGGCCCCGCCGCCCCCGGCGCCCCGGCCGACGCCGTCGAGGAGCAGGACGAGTTCGACGTCGTCCTCACCGGTGCGGGCGACAAGAAGATCCAGGTCATCAAGGTCGTGCGCGAGCTGACCTCCCTGGGTCTGAAGGAGGCCAAGGACCTCGTGGACGGCGCCCCCAAGCCCGTCCTGGAGAAGGTCGCCAAGGAGGCCGCGGAGAAGGCCGCCGAGTCCCTCAAGGCCGCCGGCGCCTCCGTCGAGGTCAAGTAACACCCCGCGGCCGCTCGAAGGCCGCAGCGGCGGCGTAGAACAGTTCCCGAGGGGGCTGTAACGCTCACGCACCGAGGAGCGATCATCCATCCGGGTGGTCGCTCTTCGGCGTTGCCGGGCCCGGCCACGGTTGCCTTGCACCTGAGTCGGTGAGGGGTATGGTGATCTTCGTCGTGTCTCCGGGCGCCCCGCGTTCGGGCATGGGGGCCTTGACGAACCGCACGCAGCGCGCAATTCTCAGGACGCGTCGTCACAAGAATCCGTATCCGAGGCATGGATCGGTGGCGAAGAGGGCAGTATCACCGTGCGTTGAGGGCTAGCAGACCGAGGGCGTTGAGAACAACGAGGGACGCGAAATACTCGCACTGGACATCAGTGTGCCAAGTGGCTACACTGTCCCTTTGCGCTGCCTGTTAGCTGTCCCCTGCCCGTCACCAGGGGCATGCCCTCCCTTGAGCATCGATGACCGGACATCCCCGACCTGGGATTTCTGTCTCCGTGCGCAGGAGGAGGGGCCGGTACGCGCGTAGTGAGTCCGAGCCCTCGGAAGGACCCCCTCTTGGCCGCCTCGCGCAACGCCTCGACCGCGAATACGAACAACGGCGCCAGCACCGCCCCGCTGCGCATCTCTTTTGCAAAGATCAAGGAGCCCCTCGAGGTTCCGAACCTTCTCGCGCTGCAAACCGAGAGCTTCGACTGGCTGCTCGGCAACGACGCCTGGAAGGCTCGCGTCGAGGAGGCACTGGACAGCGGTCAGGACGTCCCCACCAAGTCCGGCCTCGAGGAGATCTTCGAGGAGATCTCCCCGATCGAGGACTTCTCCGGGTCGATGTCGCTGACCTTCCGCGACCACCGTTTCGAGCCTCCGAAGAACAGCATCGACGAGTGCAAGGACCGTGACTTCACGTACGCGGCCCCGCTCTTCGTGACGGCCGAGTTCACCAACAACGAGACCGGCGAGATCAAGTCCCAGACGGTCTTCATGGGCGACTTCCCGCTCATGACGAACAAGGGCACCTTCGTCATCAACGGCACCGAGCGTGTCGTGGTGTCGCAGCTGGTCCGTTCGCCGGGTGTCTACTTCGACTCCTCCATCGACAAGACGTCCGACAAGGACATCTTCTCCGCCAAGATCATCCCGTCCCGGGGTGCCTGGCTGGAGATGGAGATCGACAAGCGCGACATGGTCGGTGTCCGTATCGACCGCAAGCGCAAGCAGTCCGTCACCGTGCTCCTGAAGGCTCTCGGCTGGACCACCGAGCAGATCCTGGAGGAGTTCGGCGAGTACGAGTCCATGCGCGCCACCCTGGAGAAGGACCACACCCAGGGTCAGGACGACGCGCTCCTGGACATCTACCGCAAGCTGCGTCCGGGCGAGCCCCCCACGCGTGAGGCCGCGCAGACGCTGCTGGAGAACCTGTACTTCAACCCCAAGCGCTACGACCTGGCCAAGGTCGGCCGCTACAAGGTCAACAAGAAGCTGGGCGCCGACGCGCCGCTCGACGCGGGCGTCCTGACCGTCGAGGACGTCATCTCGACGATCAAGTACCTGGTGAAGCTGCACGCCGGTGAGACCGAGACGGCCGCGGACAACGGCCAGACGATCGTCGTCGAGACCGACGACATCGACCACTTCGGCAACCGTCGTCTGCGCAGCGTCGGCGAGCTGATCCAGAACCAGGTCCGCACCGGCCTGGCCCGGATGGAGCGCGTCGTGCGCGAGCGCATGACGACCCAGGACGTCGAGGCGATCACGCCGCAGACCCTGATCAACATCCGGCCGGTCGTCGCCTCCATCAAGGAGTTCTTCGGCACCAGCCAGCTGTCGCAGTTCATGGACCAGAACAACCCGCTGTCGGGTCTCACCCACAAGCGCCGTCTGTCGGCGCTCGGTCCGGGTGGTCTCTCCCGTGAGCGGGCCGGCTTCGAGGTCCGTGACGTGCACCCCTCGCACTACGGCCGCATGTGCCCGATCGAGACGCCCGAAGGCCCGAACATCGGTCTGATCGGCTCGCTCGCCTCCTACGGCCGCGTCAACGCGTTCGGTTTCGTCGAGACGCCCTACCGCAAGGTCGTCGACGGCCAGGTCACCGACGAGGTCGACTACCTGACCGCCGACGAGGAGGACCGCTTCGTCATCGCCCAGGCCAACGCCGGCCTGAACGACGACATGCGCTTCGCCGAGAACCGCGTCCTGGTCCGCCGCCGCGGCGGCGAGGTCGACTACGTCGCCGGTGACGACGTCGACTACATGGACGTCTCGCCGCGCCAGATGGTGTCGGTCGCGACCGCCATGATCCCGTTCCTGGAGCACGACGACGCCAACCGCGCCCTCATGGGCGCGAACATGATGCGCCAGGCCGTGCCCCTCATCAAGAGCGAGTCCCCGCTCGTCGGCACCGGCATGGAGTACCGCTCCGCCGTCGACGCCGGTGACGTGGTCAAGGCCGAGAAGGCGGGTGCGGTCCAGGAGGTCTCCGCCGACTACATCACCACCGCCAACGACGACGGCACGTACATCACGTACCGCCTGGCCAAGTTCGCCCGCTCCAACCAGGGCACCTCGGTCAACCAGAAGGTCATCGTCAACGAGGGCGACCGGATCATCGAGGGCCAGGTCCTGGCCGACGGTCCGGCCACCGAGAACGGCGAGATGGCGCTCGGCAAGAACCTGCTCGTCGCGTTCATGCCGTGGGAGGGTCACAACTACGAGGACGCGATCATCCTGTCGCAGCGCCTCGTGCAGGACGACGTCCTCTCCTCGATCCACATCGAGGAGCACGAGGTCGACGCCCGTGACACCAAGCTCGGCCCCGAGGAGATCACGCGGGACATCCCGAACGTCTCCGAGGAGGTCCTCGCCGACCTCGACGAGCGCGGCATCATCCGGATCGGTGCCGAGGTCGTCGCCGGTGACATCCTCGTCGGCAAGGTCACGCCCAAGGGCGAGACCGAGCTGACCCCCGAGGAGCGCCTGCTGCGCGCGATCTTCGGCGAGAAGGCCCGAGAGGTCCGCGACACCTCGCTCAAGGTCCCGCACGGCGAGATCGGCAAGGTCATCGGCGTCCGCGTCTTCGACCGCGAGGAGGGCGACGAGCTGCCCCCCGGCGTGAACCAGCTGGTCCGCGTCTACGTCGCCCAGAAGCGCAAGATCACCGACGGTGACAAGCTCGCCGGCCGCCACGGCAACAAGGGCGTCATCTCGAAGATCCTGCCGATCGAGGACATGCCGTTCCTGGAGGACGGCACCCCGGTCGACATCATCCTCAACCCGCTCGGCGTCCCGTCCCGCATGAACCCGGGACAGGTCCTGGAGATCCACCTCGGCTGGCTCGCCAGCCGCGGCTGGGACGTCTCCGGTCTGGCCGACGAGTGGGCCCAGCGTCTTCAGGTCATCGGCGCCGACAGCGTCGCCCCCGGCACCAACGTCGCCACCCCGGTGTTCGACGGCGCGCGCGAGGACGAGCTGGCGGGTCTGCTCCAGCACACCATCCCCAACCGCGACGGCGAGCGCATGGTGCTCCCGTCCGGCAAGGCGCGGCTGTTCGACGGCCGCAGCGGTGAGCCGTTCCCGGACCCGATCTCCGTCGGCTACATGTACATCCTGAAGCTGCACCACCTGGTCGACGACAAGCTGCACGCCCGGTCGACCGGTCCGTACTCGATGATCACCCAGCAGCCGCTGGGTGGTAAGGCCCAGTTCGGTGGCCAGCGCTTCGGTGAGATGGAGGTGTGGGCCCTGGAGGCGTACGGCGCCGCCTACGCCCTCCAGGAGCTGCTGACCATCAAGTCCGACGACGTGACCGGCCGCGTGAAGGTCTACGAGGCCATCGTCAAGGGCGAGAACATCCCCGAGCCCGGCATCCCCGAGTCCTTCAAGGTGCTCATCAAGGAGATGCAGTCCCTGTGCCTCAACGTGGAGGTGCTGTCCTCGGACGGCATGTCCATCGAGATGCGCGACACCGACGAGGACGTCTTCCGCGCGGCGGAGGAGCTTGGCATCGACCTGTCCCGGCGCGAGCCGAGCAGCGTCGAAGAGGTCTGACGGGAGTCCGGCGGTCCCTGGCCACCCGTGGAAAAGGTGCGCCAGGGCCGCCGGCCCCAGGACCCCCGTTTCAGACCCCATGACTTACAACCCTGAGAGGGATTGACGCATAGTGCTCGACGTCAACTTCTTCGATGAGCTCCGGATCGGTCTGGCCACCGCTGACGACATCCGTCAGTGGAGCCACGGCGAGGTCAAGAAGCCCGAGACCATCAACTACCGCACCCTCAAGCCCGAGAAGGACGGACTCTTCTGCGAGAAGATCTTCGGTCCGACCCGGGACTGGGAGTGCTACTGCGGCAAGTACAAGCGCGTCCGCTTCAAGGGCATCATCTGTGAGCGCTGCGGCGTCGAGGTGACCCGCGCCAAGGTGCGCCGTGAGCGGATGGGCCACATCGAGCTGGCCGCTCCCGTCACCCACATCTGGTACTTCAAGGGCGTCCCCTCGCGCCTCGGCTACCTGCTCGACCTGGCGCCGAAGGACCTGGAGAAGGTCATCTACTTCGCGGCGTACATGATCACGTACGTCGACGAGGAGCGCCGCACCCGCGACCTGCCCTCCCTGGAGGCGCACGTCTCCGTCGAGCGGCAGCAGGTCGAGAACCGCCGGGACGCCGACCTGGAGGCCCGCGCCAAGAAGCTCGAGACCGACCTGGCCGAGCTGGAGGCCGAGGGCGCCAAGGCCGACGTCCGCCGCAAGGTGCGCGAAGGCGCCGAGCGCGAGATGAAGCAGCTGCGCGACCGCGCCCAGCGCGAGATCGACCGTCTCGACGAGGTGTGGACCCGCTTCAAGAACCTCAAGGTCCAGGACCTGGAGGGCGACGAGCTGCTCTACCGCGAGCTGCGCGACCGCTTCGGCACCTACTTCGACGGCTCGATGGGCGCCGCCGCGCTCCAGAAGCGCCTGGAGTCCTTCGACCTCGACGAGGAGGCCGAGCGCCTCCGCGAGATCATCCGCACCGGCAAGGGCCAGAAGAAGACCCGCGCGCTCAAGCGCCTCAAGGTCGTCTCCGCGTTCCTCCAGACCAGCAACAGCCCCAAGGGCATGGTGCTGGACTGCGTGCCGGTCATCCCGCCGGACCTGCGTCCGATGGTGCAGCTGGACGGTGGCCGCTTCGCGACCTCCGACCTCAACGACCTGTACCGCCGTGTCATCAACCGCAACAACCGCCTGAAGCGGCTTCTCGACCTCGGTGCCCCCGAGATCATCG
The DNA here is from genome assembly GCF_044757425.1 of Streptomyces sp. NPDC091281. Classification (NCBI taxonomy): domain Bacteria; kingdom Bacillati; phylum Actinomycetota; class Actinomycetes; order Kitasatosporales; family Streptomycetaceae; genus Streptomyces; species Streptomyces sp. NPDC091281. The sequence continues at coordinate 60,140 of NZ_JBIVUY010000002.1, forward strand.
TGAACAACGAGAAGCGCATGCTCCAGGAGGCCGTCGACGCGCTCTTCGACAACGGCCGCCGCGGCCGCCCGGTGACGGGCCCCGGCAACCGTCCGCTGAAGTCGCTCTCCGACATGCTCAAGGGCAAGCAGGGCCGCTTCCGTCAGAACCTGCTCGGCAAGCGCGTGGACTACTCCGCGCGTTCCGTGATCGTCGTCGGTCCGCAGCTCAAGCTGCACCAGTGCGGTCTGCCGAAGGCGATGGCGCTGGAGCTGTTCAAGCCGTTCGTGATGAAGCGCCTGGTCGACCTGAACCACGCGCAGAACATCAAGAGCGCCAAGCGGATGGTCGAGCGCGGCCGCACCGTGGTGTACGACGTCCTCGAAGAGGTCATCGCCGAGCACCCGGTGCTGCTGAACCGTGCGCCCACCCTGCACCGCCTCGGCATCCAGGCCTTCGAGCCGCAGCTGGTCGAGGGCAAGGCCATCCAGATCCACCCGCTCGTCTGCACCGCGTTCAACGCGGACTTCGACGGTGACCAGATGGCCGTGCACCTGCCGCTCTCCGCGGAGGCGCAGGCCGAGGCCCGCATCCTGATGCTGTCCTCGAACAACATCCTCAAGCCCGCCGACGGCCGTCCGGTGACGATGCCGACCCAGGACATGGTCCTCGGTCTGTTCTTCCTCACCACCGACGGCGACCTGCGGGACGTCAAGGGCGAGGGCCGGTCCTTCGGCTCCGCGGCCGAGGCGATCATGGCGTTCGACGCGGGCGAGCTGTCGCTCCAGGCGCGCGTGGACATCCGCTTCCCGGTGGGCACCATCCCGCCGCGCGGCTGGACCCCGCCGGCCCGCGAGGAGGGCGACCCCGAGTGGCAGCAGGGTGACAGCTTCCGGCTGAACACCACCCTGGGCCGCGCGCTCTTCAACGAGCTGCTGCCCGAGGACTACCCGTTCGTCGACTACGAGGTCGGCAAGAAGCAGCTCTCCGAGATCGTCAACGACCTCGCCGAGCGCTACCCCAAGGTCATCGTGGCGGCGACGCTCGACAACCTGAAGGCGGCCGGCTTCTTCTGGGCGACCCGCTCCGGCGTCACCGTGGCCATCTCCGACATCGTCGTCCCCGAGGCGAAGAAGGAGATCGTCAAGGGCTACGAGGCGCAGGACGAGAAGGTCCAGAAGCAGTACGAGCGCGGTCTGATCACCAAGGACGAGCGCACGCAGGAACTCATCGCGATCTGGACCAAGGCGACCAACGAGGTCGCCGAGGCGATGAACGCGAACTTCCCGAAGACGAACCCCATCTTCATGATGGTCGACTCGGGCGCCCGCGGAAACATGATGCAGATGCGTCAGATCGCCGGTATGCGCGGTCTGGTGTCGAACGCCAAGAACGAGACGATCCCGCGTCCCATCAAGGCCTCGTTCCGTGAGGGCCTCTCCGTGCTGGAGTACTTCATCTCCACCCACGGTGCCCGTAAGGGTCTCGCGGACACCGCCCTGCGGACCGCCGACTCGGGTTACCTGACCCGTCGTCTGGTGGACGTCTCGCAGGACGTCATCATCCGCGAGGAGGACTGCGGCACCGAGCGCGGCCTCAAGCTTGCCATCGCCGAGCGCGGCGCCGACGGCGTCCTGCGCAAGGCGGACAACGCCGAGACCAGCGTGTACGCGCGCTGCCTCGCCGAGGACATCGTCGTGGACGGCAAGGTGCTCGCCCCGGCGGGCGTCGACCTCGGCGACGTGCTCATCGACGTGCTCGTCGGCGCCGGCGTCGAGGAGGTCAAGACCCGCTCGGTCCTGACCTGCGAGTCCGCCGTCGGCACCTGCGCCATGTGCTACGGCCGCTCCCTGGCCACCGGCAAGCTGGTCGACATCGGTGAGGCGGTCGGCATCATCGCCGCCCAGTCCATCGGTGAGCCCGGCACCCAGCTGACGATGCGTACCTTCCACACCGGTGGTGTGGCCGGTGACGACATCACCCAGGGTCTGCCGCGTGTCGTCGAGCTCTTCGAGGCCCGTACCCCGAAGGGTGTTGCCCCGATCTCCGAGGCCTCCGGCCGCGTGCGGATCGAGGAGACCGAGAAGACGAAGAAGATCGTCATCACGCCGGACGACGGCAGCGACGAGACGGCGTACCCGATCTCGAAGCGCGCCCGTCTCCTGGTCAGCGAGGGCGAGCACGTCGAGGTGGGCCAGAAGCTCACCGTGGGTGCCACCAACCCGCACGACGTGCTGCGCATCCTGGGCCAGCGTGCCGTCCAGGTCCACCTGGTCGGCGAGGTCCAGAAGGTCTACAACTCGCAGGGTGTGTCGATCCACGACAAGCACATCGAGATCATCATCCGGCAGATGCTGCGCCGGGTGACGATCATCGAGTCCGGCGACGCCGAGCTGCTGCCCGGCGAGCTGGTCGAGCGCTCCAAGTTCGAGGTCGAGAACCGGCGCGTGGTGCAGGAGGGCGGTCACCCGGCCTCCGGTCGTCCGCAGCTCATGGGTATCACCAAGGCCTCGCTGGCCACGGAGTCCTGGCTGTCGGCGGCGTCCTTCCAGGAGACGACCAGGGTCCTCACGGACGCGGCGATCAACGCCAAGTCCGACTCCCTGATCGGCCTCAAGGAGAACGTCATCATCGGTAAGCTCATCCCGGCCGGTACGGGCCTGTCCCGCTACCGCAACATCCGGGTCGAGCCGACCGAGGAGGCCAAGGCCGCGATGTACTCGGCCGTCGGCTACGACGACATCGACTACTCGCCGTTCGGCACCGGCTCCGGCCAGGCCGTCCCGCTGGAGGACTACGACTACGGTCCGTACAACCAGTAAGGCGTACGTCGAGGCGTCGGCGGTGCTCGCGGGAGTGAGCACCGCGCGCTGAGGCACAGGAGGGCGGTCACCCGGTTGGGGGTGACCGCCCTTCGCCGTGCCCGGGGGTCCCCGGCGCGCTCTACGGTCGCCCAGGGCGCCGTGGGAGGCATCACGGGACGTACCGGGAACCATCGCGCGGCGCCGAGCGTAGGAGAATGATGGAGGCATTCGCGTTCAGCGGGGGAGGTGTCCGTGTCGTATCCGTCGCCATGGCAGCCGTGGCAGGGGCAGAGCAGTCCGTCGATGCTGGCCGCCCACGCGGACCGCGAGCGCGCGGTCGACGTGCTCAGAGCGGGTTTCGCCGAGGGACGCCTCCAGCAGAACGAGTTCGAGCGCCGCGTCCAGCGGGCCTACGAGGCGCGGACCGTGGCCGAACTGTCCCTGCTCGTCGCGGACCTGCCGCAGGGCCCGTCCGCCGTCCAGCAGCAGAACCTCCCGCAGCTGACGGGGTACGGCGCGCCCGTGCCCCGCACCTTCCTCCCGGCCCCGCCGCCGCCCACCAACGGCAAGGCGGTGGGCGCCATGATCTGCGGGGTCCTCACCACCATGACCTTCGGCATCACCGGCATCCCGGCGGTGATCCTCGGGCACACGGCCCGCAATGAGATCCGCCGCACCGGCGAGAGCGGTGACGGCCTCGCGATGGCCGGGATCGTCCTCGGCTGGATCTCGGTCGCGGGCTGGGCCTTCTTCCTGTCGATCATGTTCCTGGCGGTCGCCTCGGGCGCCTGAGCCCGACGGCGGACCGCCGCGGCCGGGGGAGCGGCGGCGGGGAGGCACCGGCCGGGGGAGCGGCGGCGGGGAGGCACCGGCCGGGGGAGTGGCCGCGGCCTGCGGTTCTACGGGATGCCGAGTTCGAACATCACGTAGTGCGCGTACCAGCCCGAGGCCAGTGCCGCCGTGGTGAAGAACACCGCCAGGCTCGGCCACCGCAGCCGTCCCATCGCCGCCGCCGGGGCGAGCAGCAGCGGGAAGCAGGGCAGCAGATAGCGCGGGGTGTTGCCGAACATCTGCTGGGTCCCCAGCACCGTCACGATGCTGGCCAGCGTGTAGGCGACCAGCACCAGCGGCGGTCGCCTGCGCAGCATCAGCGCGACCAGGAACGGCAGCGCCAGCACCACCTGGACGGCGATCAGATCCGGCACGTTGAAGGCGAACAGATAGTCGCTGCGCCCGATCGCGACGTTGCCCAGCACGTCCAGGGTGTAGGCGCCGAAGTCGAAGTAGTGCGCCCAGCCGTCCCGTTGGAGCGTGAAGTAGGCGGTCAGGTCGCCCATGCTCAGCCCCACCCAGGCCACGTAGGTGAGCAGCCCCAGGGGCGCGGCGACCATCGCGTAGACCGGCCCCGACACCCCGTGCGCGCGCCGGGACTCCGGCCGGGCCAGTGTCACCAGCGCGGCGAGCCCGACCGCGCCGATCAGGGCGGCCGACGTGGGCCGGTTGAGCCCGGCGACGAAGGCGAGCAGCCCGGCCGCCATCCAGTTGCCCCGCATCACGGCGTAGCAGCACCAGGCGGCGATCGCGACGAAGAGCGACTCCGAGTACACCGCCCACTCGACGCCCGCGCCCGGCACGACCGCCCACAGCCCCGCCGCGACGGTGCCCGCCCGTACCCCGGCGAGGGTGGAGACCACCGCGTAGATCCCGGCGGCGGCGACGAAGGAGGCGAGCACCGACACCAGCAGGCCGGCGCCGAACAGGCCGAGGCCGGTGATCTCCGAGACGCCCCGGATCAGGCCGGGGTAGAGCGGGAAGAAGGCGACCGAGTTCTGCTTGACGGTGAACAGGCCGCCGGGGTCGAGCTTCTCCAGCGGCCGGGGGTCGTAGCCCTTCTCCGCGACCTGGAGGTACCACCAGCCGTCCCAGGTGGACAGGACGTCCCACCAGTGGGCGCCGCCGCCGTACCGGGGCTCCTTCTTGCGGTACTCGCCCGCCGCCTCCAGCAGGACCGCGAACACGGTCAGCCCTACGAGCTTCGTCACACCGTAGAGGAGCAGCGGAGCGAGGTACGGTCGTAGCCCGTCCGGCAGGGTGAGGCGGCCGAGGCGCAGCGGGCGCTGCCGCCCGGCCCCGTCCTCGTCGGGCAGGGCGGAGTCCGTCACCGCGTCGCCGGCCGTGCTCATGGCTGGGGTCCCCCTTCGGCCCGACCGGTCCGGCAGGGGCCACCGCTGTCCGGATGATCGTGAAGTGTGGTCATAAGATCGCAACAGAGTCGCACATGTACGTCATGGCTGGGGGGAGGACGGGTGTCCGAAGCACCTGACACCGCGGGGGAGACGATCGTTCTCTCGGTCGTCGTCCCCATGTTCAACGAGGAGGAGGTCCTGCCCGCCCTCGTCACCCGGCTCCACCCGGCCCTCGCCGCCCTCGGCGTGGGCTACGAGGTGGTCGCCGTCGACGACGGCAGCACCGACCGTACCGGCGAACTCCTCACCGCGTTCCGGCTGGGCTGGCCCGAGCTGCGGATCATCGCGCTGCGCCGCAACTCCGGGCACCAGGCCGCGCTCACCGCGGGGCTCGAACGGGCGCGCGGCGCCTACGTCGTCAGCATCGACGCCGACCTCCAGGACCCGCCCGAGAAGATCGCCGACATGCTGGAACTGGCCCGGCGGGACGGCCTCGACATCGTCTACGGCATCCGCGCCGACCGGGCCAGCGACACCGGGTTCAAGCGCTGGACGGCCGGGCTCTACTACCGCCTGGTGCGGCGGCTCGCGGGTCCCGCGGTGCCCGCGCACGCCGGGGACTTCCGGCTGCTCAGCCGGGCCGCCGTGGACGCCCTCGCGGCGCTCCCGGACCAGCAGCGGGTCTACCGCCTGCTGGTGCCCTGGCTCGGCTTCCCGAGCGGCCGGGTCACCTACGAGCGCGCCCCCCGCCCGGCGGGCCGCAGCAAGTACCCGCTGGGCCGCATGGTCCGGCTCGCGGTGGACAGCGTCACCGGGTTCTCGGCGGCGCCGCTGCGCATCGCCACCTGGCTCGGCGCCTTCGCCTTCCTGGTGTGTCTGGCGCTGATGGTCTACACGCTGAGCGCGCACGCCTTCGACCACACCGTCCCCGGCTGGACCTCGCTCTTCACCGGTGTGCTGTTCATCGGCGCGGTGCAGCTGGTCTGTGTCGGGCTGCTCGGCGAGTACGTGGGGCGCATCTACACGGCCGTCCAGAACCGGCCGACGTATTTCGTGGGACATGACACGGCGCTCGACCCGGCGCGGGGGCCGGCGGACCCCACGGCCCCGCTATCACAAGGGTCTCCGGGGGGTCGGACGTAACCGCGGTGTGTCGGCGGTACTGCTTCTGTTTTGACCGGAGTCATTGCGCTGGGTACGCTCAGACCTTGTGCCTGGGGTGTGCCCTGGCCCTCGTGCGTGCCTTCACACCGCAACCGGGGTCCTAGCGCGGCCACCGTGATCCGTGCCCTTCCCGCCTCACGGCGGAGAACCACTGGATTCGACACACCCGACCGCGTGGGTCGGAGAAGTTCCAGGTTAGCTGTACACATCGGCACACAGAAACCGGAGAAGTAGTGCCTACGATCCAGCAGCTGGTCCGGAAGGGCCGGCAGGACAAGGTCGAGAAGAACAAGACGCCCGCGCTCGAGGGTTCCCCCCAGCGCCGCGGCGTCTGCACGCGCGTGTTCACGACCACCCCGAAGAAGCCGAACTCGGCCCTGCGTAAGGTCGCGCGTGTGCGTCTGACCAGCGGGATCGAGGTCACCGCTTACATTCCGGGTGAGGGACACAACCTGCAGGAGCACTCCATCGTGCTCGTGCGTGGTGGCCGTGTGAAGGACCTGCCGGGTGTTCGCTACAAGATCATCCGCGGCTCCCTCGACACCCAGGGTGTCAAGAACCGCAAGCAGGCCCGCAGCCGCTACGGCGCCAAGAAGGAGAAGTAAGACATGCCTCGTAAGGGCCCTGCCCCGAAGCGCCCGGTCATCATCGACCCGGTCTACGGTTCTCCTCTTGTCACGTCGCTCATCAACAAGGTGCTGCTGAACGGCAAGCGCTCCACCGCCGAGCGCATCGTCTACGGCGCCATGGAGGGCCTGCGCGAGAAGACCGGCAACGACCCGGTCATCACGCTGAAGCGCGCTCTCGAGAACATCAAGCCGACCATCGAGGTCAAGTCCCGCCGTGTCGGTGGCGCGACCTACCAGGTCCCGATCGAGGTCAAGCCCGGCCGCGCGAGCACCCTCGCTCTGCGCTGGCTCGTCGGCTACTCCCGCGCCCGTCGCGAGAAGACCATGACCGAGCGCCTGCTCAACGAGCTTCTCGACGCCTCGAACGGCCTCGGTGCGGCCGTGAAGAAGCGCGAGGACACGCACAAGATGGCCGAGTCCAACAAGGCCTTCGCGCACTACCGCTGGTAGTCGCTACCCACATCGAGACCGAGAGAAGACTGAAGCCTTATGGCTACCACTTCACTTGACCTGGCCAAGGTCCGCAACATCGGGATCATGGCCCACATCGACGCGGGCAAGACGACCACCACCGAGCGGATCCTGTTCTACACCGGTGTGTCCTACAAGATCGGTGAGGTCCACGACGGCGCTGCCACCATGGACTGGATGGAGCAGGAGCAGGAGCGTGGCATCACGATCACCTCTGCCGCCACCACCTGTCACTGGCCGCTGGCCGACGTCGACCACACCATCAACATCATCGACACCCCGGGCCACGTCGACTTCACCGTCGAGGTGGAGCGTTCCCTCCGGGTGCTCGACGGTGCCGTGACGGTGTTCGACGGCGTCGCCGGTGTCGAGCCCCAGTCCGAGACGGTGTGGCGTCAGGCGGACCGCTACGGCGTCCCCCGCATCTGCTTCGTCAACAAGCTCGACCGCACGGGCGCCGAGTTCCACCGCTGCGTCGACATGATCAGCGACCGCCTGGGCGCGCAGCCGCTCGTCATGCAGCTGCCGATCGGCGCCGAGGCCGACTTCAAGGGTGTCGTCGACCTCGTCACCATGAAGGCGTTCGTCTGGTCCGCCGAGGCGACCAAGGGTGAGATGTACGACATCGTCGACATCCCGGACACGCACACCGAGGCTGCCGAGGAGTACCGCGGCAAGCTCGTCGAGGCCGTGGCCGAGAACGACGAAGAGATCATGGAGCTGTACCTGGAGGGCGAGGAGCCCTCGGTGGAGCAGCTGTACGCCGCGATCCGTCGTATCACCATCGCCTCCGGCAAGTCCCCCGACACCACGGTCACCCCGGTGTTCTGCGGAACCGCGTTCAAGAACAAGGGTGTTCAGCCCCTGCTCGACGCGGTCGTGCGCTACCTCCCCTCCCCGCTGGACGTCGAGGCCATCGAGGGCCACGCCGTCAGCAACGCGGAGGAGATCGTCAAGCGCAAGCCGTCCGACGACGAGCCGCTGTCGGCGCTGGCGTTCAAGATCATGAGCGACCCGCACCTCGGCAAGCTCACCTTCGTCCGGGTCTACTCGGGCCGCCTGGAGTCCGGCACCGCGGTGCTGAACTCCGTCAAGGGCAAGAAGGAGCGCATCGGCAAGATCTACCGCATGCACGCGAACAAGCGTGAGGAGATCGCCGCGGTCGGCGCCGGTGACATCGTCGCGGTCATGGGTCTGAAGCAGACCACGACCGGTGAGACGCTGTGCGACGACAAGCAGCCGGTGATCCTGGAGTCCATGGACTTCCCGGCGCCGGTCATCCAGGTCGCCATCGAGCCCAAGTCCAAGGGCGACCAGGAGAAGCTGGGTATCGCCATCCAGCGCCTGGCCGAGGAGGACCCGTCCTTCCAGGTCCACTCGGACGAGGAGACCGGCCAGACCATCATCGGCGGCATGGGCGAACTGCACCTCGAGGTGCTGGTCGACCGTATGCGCCGTGAGTTCAAGGTCGAGGCCAACGTCGGCAAGCCGCAGGTCGCCTACCGCGAGACCATCCGCAAGGCGGTCGACCGGGTCGACTACACGCACAAGAAGCAGACCGGCGGCACCGGCCAGTTCGCCAAGGTGCAGATCGCGATCGAGCCGATCGAGGGCGGCGACGCCTCGTACGAGTTCGTGAACAAGGTCACCGGTGGCCGTATCCCGAAGGAGTACATCCCTTCGGTGGACGCCGGTGCGCAGGAGGCCATGCAGTTCGGCATCCTCGCCGGGTACGAGATGACCGGCGTGCGCGTCACCCTGCTCGACGGTGGCTACCACGAGGTCGACTCCTCCGAACTCGCGTTCAAGATCGCCGGTTCGCAGGCCTTCAAGGAGGCCGCGCGCAAGGCCAGCCCCGTGCTCCTGGAGCCGATGATGGCCGTCGAGGTCACCACGCCCGAGGACTACATGGGCGAGGTCATCGGCGACATCAACTCCCGCCGTGGCCAGATCCAGGCCATGGAGGAGCGGGCCGGTGCCCGCGTCGTCAAGGGCCTGGTGCCCCTGTCGGAGATGTTCGGCTACGTCGGCGACCTCCGCAGCAAGACGTCGGGTCGCGCAAGCTACTCGATGCAGTTCGACTCCTACGCCGAGGTTCCCCGGAACGTCGCCGAGGAGATCATCGCGAAGGCCAAGGGCGAGTAACGCACCCCGTTCACACGCTTTAGGCTTGACTCCGGAGCCTCACGGGGCAAACAGCCGCATCCCGGATGTTTGCCCCGCGGACCCGGGCTATCCAGCAAAGATCACCTGGCGCCGATGAGTAAGGCGTACAGAACCACTCCACAGGAGGACCCCAGTGGCGAAGGCGAAGTTCGAGCGGACTAAGCCGCACGTCAACATCGGCACCATCGGTCACATCGACCACGGTAAGACGACCCTCACGGCCGCCATTACCAAGGTGCTGCACGACAAGTACCCGGACCTGAACGAGGCCTCGGCCTTCGACCAGATCGACAAGGCTCCCGAAGAGCGCCAGCGCGGTATCACCATCTCCATCGCGCACGTCGAGTACCAGACGGAGACGCGTCACTACGCGCACGTCGACTGCCCGGGTCACGCGGACTACATCAAGAACATGATCACCGGTGCCGCGCAGATGGACGGCGCGATCCTCGTGGTCGCCGCCACCGACGGCCCGATGCCGCAGACCAAGGAGCACGTGCTCCTGGCCCGCCAGGTCGGCGTCCCGTACATCGTCGTCGCCCTGAACAAGGCCGACATGGTGGACGACGAGGAGATCCTGGAGCTCGTCGAGCTCGAGGTCCGTGAGCTCCTCTCCGAGTACGAGTTCCCGGGCGACGACCTGCCGGTCGTCAAGGTCTCGGCGCTCAAGGCCCTCGAGGGCGACGCCGAGTGGGGCGAGTCGGTCCTCAACCTCATGCAGGCCGTGGACGAGAACATCCCGCAGCCCGAGCGTGACGTCGACAAGCCGTTCCTCATGCCGATCGAGGACGTCTTCACGATCACCGGTCGTGGCACCGTCGTCACCGGTCGTATCGAGCGTGGTGTCCTCAAGGTCAACGAGACCGTCGACATCGTGGGCATCAAGCAGGAGAAGACCACCACCACGGTCACCGGCATCGAGATGTTCCGCAAGCTGCTCGACGAGGGCCAGGCCGGTGAGAACGTCGGTCTGCTGCTCCGCGGCATCAAGCGCGAGGACGTCGAGCGCGGCCAGGTCATCATCAAGCCGGGCTCGGTCACCCCGCACACCGAGTTCGAGGCGCAGGCGTACATCCTGTCCAAGGACGAGGGTGGCCGTCACACGCCGTTCTTCAACAACTACCGTCCCCAGTTCTACTTCCGCACCACGGACGTGACCGGTGTCGTGACCCTCCCCGAGGGCACCGAGATGGTCATGCCGGGCGACAACACCGAGATGAGCGTCCAGCTCATCCAGCCCATCGCCATGGAAGAGGGCCTGAAGTTCGCCATCCGCGAGGGTGGTCGTACCGTGGGCGCCGGCCAGGTCACCAAGATCAACAAGTGATCTGACGCCGTAGCTCCGGCTGCGAGTCGCTGAAAGGGTCCGTACGGCTGTGCGCCGTACGGACCCTTTCGGTTTGACGTGCGTCACGTTCGGGGTACTGTCCTCGGCTCGATTGGCGGAGGGCGTGCCCCATATGGCAGACTGGTCAAGTTGCTCGGTCGAGTGTTGATGCTGCGCGCCTCCCGCCGGGGGGACCGGAAGCGAGTCCCACAGTACTCGTCGCCCTAACTGCCTTCACGGCAGCGCTGGGGCGGACGTACGGGAATCTTCCGGGAAGCGAGAGTGCAACACCGGCCAGGCACCTGGTGGGCCTTCCGCCCCCGGTCTGCGGTTCCGGTAGGGCCGTGTGCATTCCCCGCAGGGATGTTCGAACAAGGGACATCCGTGTTGGCGGGAGCGCGACACGCCCGACCGCGTGGGTCGGAGGAACGGGACAGGGAACATCAGGTTCCAGAGCGTAAGAAGAGACAGGACTACTGAGTAGCCATGGCGGGACAGAAGATCCGCATCCGGCTCAAGGCCTACGACCACGAGGTCATCGACTCCTCGGCGAAGAAGATCGTCGAGACGGTGACCCGCACTGGTGCGTCGGTCGCGGGCCCGGTGCCGCTGCCCACTGAGAAGAACGTGTACTGCGTCATCAAGTCGCCGCACAAGTACAAGGACTCGCGCGAGCACTTCGAGATGCGCACGCACAAGCGCCTGATCGACATCCTCGACCCGACCCCCAAGACCGTTGACTCTCTGATGCGACTCGACCTCCCGGCCGGTGTCGACATCGAGATCAAGCTCTGAGGCCGGTGATCTGAAGATGACCAAGCAGATCAAGGGCATCCTGGGCGAGAAGCTCGGCATGACGCAGGTGTGGGACGAGAACAACCGCGTTGTTCCCGTCACCGTCGTCAAGGCCGGCCCCAACGTCGTCACCCAGGTCCGCACGAACGACAGCGACGGCTACGAGTCCGTCCAGATCGCCTTCGGCGAGATCGACCCGCGCAAGGTGAACAAGCCCCTCAAGGGCCACTTCGCCAAGGCCGACGTCACCCCCCGTCGCCACCTCGTCGAGATCCGCACCGCGGACGCCTCCGAGTACGCGCTCGGCCAGGAGATCACCGCTGAGGTGTTCGAGGCCGGCGTCAAGGTCGACGTGACCGGCAAGAGCAAGGGCAAGGGCTTCGCCGGTGTCATGAAGCGTCACAACTTCAAGGGCCTCGGCGCCGGACACGGCACCCAGCGCAAGCACCGCTCGCCCGGTTCCATCGGTGGCTGCGCCACCCCGGGCCGCGTGTTCAAGGGCCTCCGCATGGCGGGTCGCATGGGCAACGAGCGGGTCACCACCCAGAACCTGACCGTCCACGCCGTTGACGCGGAGAAGGGTCTGCTGCTCATCAAGGGCGCGGTTCCCGGTCCGAACGGCGGCCTCGTCCTGGTCCGCACCGCGGCCAAGGGGGCCTGAGGTAACCGATGAGCACTGTTGACATCCTTTCGCCTGCCGGCGAGAAGACCGGTAGCGTCGAACTCCCCGCGGAGATCTTCGGCGTGGAGAAGGTCAGCATCCCGCTGATCCACCAGGTCGTCGTCGCGCAGAACGCCGCGGCCCGCCAGGGCACGCACAAGACCAAGACCCGCGGTGAAGTCCGTGGTGGCGGCAAGAAGCCGTACCGCCAGAAGGGCACCGGCCGCGCCCGTCAGGGTTCGACCCGCGCGCCGCAGTTCGCCGGTGGTGGCGTCGTGCACGGTCCCGTGCCGCGCGACTACTCGCAGCGGACCCCGAAGAAGATGAAGGCTGCCGCCCTGCGTCACGCCCTCACCGACCGGGCCCGCCACAACCGCATCCACGTCGTCACCGGCGTGATCGAGGGCGAGAACCCGTCCACGAAGGCCGCTCGCACGCTGTTCGGCAAGATCTCGGAGCGCAAGAACCTGCTCCTGGTCGTCGACCGCGCCGACGAGGCCGCGTGGCTCTCCGCCCGCAACCTGCCCCAGGTGCACATCCTGGAGCCGGGCCAGCTGAACACGTACGACGTGATCGTCTCGGACGACGTGGTCTTCACCCAGGCCGCTCTCGAGTCCTTCGTCGCCGGCCCGAAGGCCACCGACACCGAAGGGACCGAAGCCTGATGGCCATCCGTCACCCGAGCATCGCCTCCAAGGCTGCGAAGGCTGCGAAGGCCGCGCGCGTCGCCAAGGCGCGCCGCCACGCCGCCGAGGGCAAGAACACCGTCGTCACCGCTCCGAGCAAGGCGTACACGGACCCCCGTGACGTGCTGCTGAAGCCGGTCGTGTCGGAGAAGAGCTACGCGCTCATCGACGAGAACAAGTACACGTTCCTCGTCGCCCCGACCGCCAACAAGACCCAGATCAAGCAGGCCGTCCAGGCGGTCTTCTCGGTCAAGGTCACCGGCGTCAACACCCTGAACCGACAGGGCAAGCGCAAGCGCACCCGCACCGGCTTCGGTCAGCGCGCGGCGACCAAGCGCGCGATCGTGACCCTCGCCGAGGGCGACCGTATCGACATCTTCGGCGGTCCGACCGCCTAGGGGCGGTCCGGAACGTCCAGATAATCGGAAACTTCCGAGGACTGAGAGACAATGGGTATCCGCAAGTACAAGCCGACTACGCCGGGCCGTCGTGGCTCCAGCGTCGCCGACTTCGTCGAGGTCACGCGGTCCACGCCGGAGAAGTCGCTGGTCCGCCCGCTGCACAGCAAGGGCGGCCGTAACAATTCCGGTCGTGTGACCGTTCGCCACCAGGGTGGCGGACACAAGCGCGCCTTCCGCGTGATCGACTTCCGTCGTCACGACAAGGACGGCGTGCCGGCGAAGGTCGCGCACATCGAGTACGACCCCAACCGCACCGCGCGCATCGCGCTGCTGCACTACGCGGACGGCGAGAAGCGCTACATCCTCGCCCCGCGCAACCTCCAGCAGGGCGACCGCGTCGAGAACGGTCCCGGGGCCGACATCAAGCCCGGCAACAACCTGGCGCTCCGCAACATCCCGGTCGGTACCACGATCCACGCGATCGAGCTCCGTCCCGGTGGCGGCGCCAAGTTCGCCCGCTCCGCCGGCACCTCCGTGCAGCTGCTCGCGAAGGAGGGCTCGATGGCCCACCTCCGCATGCCGTCCGGTGAGATCCGCCTGGTCGACCAGCGCTGCCGCGCCACGGTCGGCGAGGTCGGCAACGCCGAGCAGAGCAACATCAACTGGGGCAAGGCCGGCCGTAAGCGCTGGCTGGGCGTTCGCCCGACCGTCCGCGGTGTGGCGATGAACCCGGTCGACCACCCCCACGGTGGTGGTGAGGGCAAGACCTCCGGTGGTCGCCACCCGGTCAGCCCCTGGGGTCAGAAGGAGGGTCGTACTCGTTCGCCGAAGAAGGCTTCGAACAAGTACATCGTCCGCCGCCGCAAGACGAACAAGAAGCGCTAGGAGCGGGTTTAGATGCCGCGCAGTCTCAAGAAGGGGCCCTTCGTCGACGACCACCTGATCAAGAAGGTGGACGCCCAGAACGAAGCCGGCACCAAGAACGTCATCAAGACCTGGTCCCGTCGCTCGATGATCATCCCCAGCATGCTGGGCCACACGATCGCGGTGCACAACGGCAAGACCCACATTCCGGTGTTCGTCACCGAGTCGATGGTCGGCCACAAGCTCGGCGAGTTCTCGCCGACGCGCACCTTCCGGGGTCACGTCAAGGACGACCGGAAGTCGAAGCGCCGCTAAGCGCGGGGTGGAATGACCATGACAGACACTGGAAGGACAACCATGGAAGCCAGGGCCCAGGCGCGGTACATCCGCGTCACGCCCATGAAGGCCCGCCGTGTGGTGGACCTCATCCGCGGCCTCGACGCCGCGGAGGCTCAGGCGGTCCTGCGTTTCGCCCCGCAGGCCGCGAGCGTGCCGGTCGGCAAGGTGCTGGACAGCGCCATCGCCAACGCCGCGCACAACTACGACCACACCGATGTCGACAGCCTCTTCATCTCCGAGGCCTACGTCGACGAGGGTCCGACCCTGAAGCGGTTCCGGCCGCGCGCCCAGGGCCGTGCCTACCGGATCCGCAAGCGGACCAGCCACATCACCGTGGTCGTCAGCAGCAAGGAAGGAACCCGGTAATGGGCCAGAAGGTAAACCCGCACGGGTTCCGGCTCGGCATCACCACGGACTTCAAGTCCCGGTGGTACGCCGACAAGCTGTACAAGGACTACGTCAAGGAAGACGTCGCCATCCGTCGGATGATGACGTCCGGCATGGAGCGCGCCGGCATCTCCAAGGTCGAGATCGAGCGCACCCGTGACCGTGTCCGCGTGGACATCCACACGGCGCGCCCGGGCATCGTCATCGGCCGCCGCGGCGCCGAGGCCGACCGCATCCGCGGCGACCTGGAGAAGCTGACCGGCAAGCAGGTCCAGCTGAACATCCTCGAGGTCAAGAACCCCGAGACGGACGCTCAGCTCGTGGCCCAGGCCGTCGCCGAGCAGCTCTCCTCCCGCGTCTCCTTCCGCCGCGCCATGCGTAAGAGCATGCAGTCGGCGATGAAGGCCGGCGCCAAGGGCATCAAGATCCAGTGCGGCGGTCGCCTCGGCGGCGCCGAGATGTCCCGCTCGGAGTTCTACCGCGAGGGCCGTGTGCCCCTGCACACGCTCCGCGCGAACGTGGACTACGGCTTCTTCGAGGCCAAGACGACCTTCGGCCGCATCGGTGTGAAGGTCTGGATCTACAAGGGCGACGTCAAGAACATCGCCGAGGTCCGCGCCGAGAACGCCGCCGCGCGTGCGGGCAACCGCCCGGCCCGTGGTGGCGGCAACGACCGCCCGGCCCGTGGTGGCCGTGGTGGCGAGCGGCGCGGTCGCAAGCCGCAGCAGCAGGCTCCCGCCGCCGAGGCCCCCCAGGCCGAGGCCGCCGCCGCCGCTCCGGCTGAGAGCACCGGAACGGAGGCCTGACCGACATGCTGATCCCCCGTAGGGTCAAGCACCGCAAGCAGCACCACCCCAAGCGCCGCGGTCAGGCCAAGGGTGGTACGACGGTCGCGTTCGGCGAGTACGGCATTCAGGCCCTCACGCCGGCGTACGTGACCAACCGCCAGATCGAGGCGGCTCGTATCGCGATGACCCGCCACATCAAGCGTGGCGGCAAGGTCTGGATCAACATCTACCCGGACCGCCCGCTCACGAAGAAGCCCGCCGAGACCCGCATGGGTTCCGGTAAGGGTTCGCCGGAGTGGTGGATCGCGAACGTGCACCCGGGCCGGGTCATGTTCGAGCTGTCCTACCCCAACGAGAAGATCGCCCGTGAGGCCCTCACTCGCGCCGCCCACAAGCTGCCGATGAAGTGCCGGATCGTCAAGCGCGAGGCAGGTGAAGCGTGATGTCGGCCGGTACCAAGGCGTCCGAGCTGCGCGAGCTGGGCAACGAGGAGCTTCTGGCGAAGCTCCGCGAGGCCAAGGAAGAGCTGTTCAACCTCCGCTTCCAGGCGGCGACGGGTCAGCTCGAGAACCACGGCCGGCTGAAGGCCGTCCGTAAGGACATCGCGCGGATCTACACCCTGATGCGTGAGCGCGAGCTGGGCATCGAGACGGTGGAGAGCGCCTGATGAGCGAGAGCAACGTGACTGAGAACACCGAGGCGCGCGGTTTCCGCAAGACCCGTGAGGGTCTCGTCGTCAGCGACAAGATGGACAAGACCGTCGTCGTCGCCGTCGAGGACCGCGTCAAGCACGCGCTGTACGGCAAGGTCATCCGCCGTACGAACAAGCTCAAGGCGCACGACGAGCAGAACGCCGCCGGCGTCGGCGACCGCGTCCTCCTGATGGAGACCCGGCCGCTGTCCGCCACCAAGCGGTGGCGCGTCGTCGAGATCCTCGAGAAGGCCAAGTAATTCCTGCGGGGTCATCCGCAGGACAGTTCCGCCAGGCTCCGCAGGGGCCGCGCACGGCCCCGGCCGTGTGAGGCCCCTGCGGGGAACCGGCAGACAAACAGGAGATAGACGTGATCCAGCAGGAGTCGCGACTGCGTGTCGCCGACAACACTGGTGCGAAGGAGATCCTTTGCATCCGTGTGCTCGGTGGCTCCGGTCGCCGCTACGCGGGCATCGGTGACGTCATCGTCGCCACCGTCAAGGACGCGATCCCCGGTGGCAACGTGAAGAAGGGTGACGTCGTCAAGGCGGTCATCGTTCGCACCGTCAAGGAGCGCCGCCGTCCGGACGGCTCGTACATCCGCTTCGACGAGAACGCCGCCGTCATTCTGAAGAACGACGGCGACCCTCGCGGCACCCGCATCTTCGGCCCGGTCGGCCGGGAGCTGCGCGAGAAGAAGTTCATGAAGATCATCTCGCTCGCGCCGGAGGTGCTGTAAGCATGAAGATCAAGAAGGGCGACCTGGTCCAGGTCATCACCGGCAAGGACAAGGGCAAGCAGGGCAAGGTCATCGCGGCCTTCCCCCGCGAGGACCGCGTCCTGGTCGAGGGTGTCAACCGGGTCAAGAAGCACACGAAGGCCGGTCCGACCGCCAAGGGCTCCCAGGCCGGCGGCATCGTGACCACCGAGGCCCCGATCCACGTGTCCAACGTTCAGCTGGTCGTGGAGAAGGACGGCAACAAGGTCGTCACGCGTGTCGGTTACCGCTTCGACGACGAAGGCAACAAGATCCGCGTTGCCAAGCGGACGGGTGAGGACATCTGATGGCTACCACCACCACTCCGCGTCTGAAGACGAAGTACCGCGAGGAGATCGCGGGCAAGCTGCGTGACGAGTTCTCCTACGAGAACGTCATGCAGATCCCCGGCCTCGTCAAGATCGTGGTCAACATGGGTGTGGGCGACGCCGCCCGCGACTCCAAGCTGATCGAGGGCGCCATCCGCGACCTCACCACGATCACCGGTCAGAAGCCGGCCGTCACCAAGGCCCGCAAGTCCATCGCGCAGTTCAAGCTGCGCGAGGGTCAGCCGATCGGTGCCCACGTCACGCTCCGTGGCGACCGCATGTGGGAGTTCCTGGACCGCACCCTGTCGCTCGCGCTCCCGCGCATCCGCGACTTCCGTGGTCTGTCCCCCAAGCAGTTCGACGGCCGTGGCAACTACACCTTCGGTCTCACGGAGCAGGTCATGTTCCACGAGATCGACCAGGACAAGATCGACCGCGTCCGGGGTATGGACATCACCGTGGTCACCACGGCGACCAACGACGCTGAGGGCCGCGCGCTCCTTCGTCACCTCGGCTTCCCGTTCAAGGAGGCGTGAGCGAGATGGCGAAGAAGGCTCTGATCGCTAAGGCTGCCCGCAAGCCCAAGTTCGGTGTGCGCGCGTACACCCGCTGCCAGCGCTGCGGTCGTCCGCACTCCGTTTACCGCAAGTTCGGCCTCTGCCGTGTCTGCCTTCGTGAGATGGCTCACCGCGGCGAGCTGCCGGGCGTCACCAAGAGCTCCTGGTAATCCGGTAATTCCGGGTCATCCGGGCTCTCGGTAAGCATCCGGGTCGGCAGAGGCCCACCTCCCCATGCCGTAGGCTTGTGGGGTTGGGCGTCTGCCGCCCGTACACCCGCAGGTACTCCCTGCACCTTGCTTACTACGCCGTAGGTCCACCGCGCCGCACCCGTCCCGTCTCGGATCGGGGAGAGGGATGGCGCATCAGGAAACCCCGGCGAGAGAGGCCACAGGCCAATTCATGACCATGACTGATCCGATCGCAGACATGCTGACGCGTCTGCGGAACGCGAACTCGGCGTACCACGACTCCGTGACGATGCCGGCATCGAAGATCAAGTCCCACATCGCGGAGATCCTCCAGCAGGAGGGCTTCATCACCGGCTGGAAGGTCGAGGACGCCGAGGTCGGCAAGAACCTCACCCTCGAGCTGAAGTTCGGTCCGAACCGTGAGCGCTCCATCGCGGGCATCAAGCGGATCTCGAAGCCCGGTCTCCGGGTCTACGCGAAGTCCACCTCCCTGCCGAAGGTGCTGGGCGGCCTCGGCGTGGCGATCATCTCCACGTCGCACGGGCTCCTCACCGACAAGCAGGCCGGCAAGAAGGGCGTGGGTGGGGAAGTCCTCGCCTACGTCTGGTAGCAGAAGGGAACGGAGGAAACAGCTATGTCGCGAATCGGCAAGCTCCCCATCGCGGTTCCCGCCGGCGTGGACGTCACCATCGACGGCAGCACGGTGTCGGTCAAGGGCCCCAAGGGCTCGCTGACCCACACGATCGTGGCGCCGATCGGGATCGCCAAGGGCGAAGACGGCACCCTCCAGGTGACCCGCCCCAACGACGAGCGTCAGAGCAAGGCCCTGCACGGCCTGTCGCGCACGCTGGTGGCGAACATGATCACCGGCGTGACCCAGGGTTACGTGAAGAAGCTCGAGATCAGCGGTGTCGGTTACCGCGTGACCGCCAAGGGCTCGAACCTCGAGTTCGCGCTCGGTTACAGCCACCCGATCCTGGTCGAGGCCCCCGAGGGCATCACCTTCAAGGTGGAGAACCCGACCCGGTTCCAGGTCGAGGGCATCGACAAGCAGAAGGTCGGTGAGGTTGCGGCCAACATCCGCAAGCTGCGCAAGCCCGACCCGTACAAGGCCAAGGGCGTCAAGTACGAGGGCGAAGTCATCCGCCGCAAGGTCGGAAAGGCGGGTAAGTAAGCCATGGCATACGGACAGAAGATCCTGAAGGGCGACGCCTACAAGCGCGCCGCGATCAAGCGCCGTCACATCCGCATCCGCAAGCGCATCTCCGGTACGGAGGAGCGTCCGCGTCTGGTCGTGACCCGCTCGAACCGCCACATCGTGGCGCAGGTGATCGACGACCTCAAGGGTCACACCCTGGCTTCGGCGTCCACGCTGGACACGTCGATCCGCGGTGGCGAGGGCGACAAGTCCGCGCAGGCCAAGCAGGTCGGCGCCCTGGTCGCCGAGCGCGCCAAGGCCGCCGGTGTCGAGGTCGTCGTGTTCGACCGTGGTGGTAACCAGTACGCCGGGCGCATCGCCGCCCTGGCGGACGCCGCCCGCGAGGCCGGACTCAAGTTCTGAGTCCTGGTTCCGTAGCTAGCGGAGACAGAGAGAGGTAATTCCAATGGCTGGACCCCAGCGCCGCGGTGGCGGTGCCGGTGGCGGCGAGCGGCGGGACCGGAAGGGCCGTGACGGCGGCGCAGCTGCCGCCGAGAAGACCGCGTACGTCGAGCGCGTCGTCGCGATCAACCGTGTCGCCAAGGTTGTGAAGGGTGGTCGTCGCTTCAGCTTCACCGCGCTGGTCGTGGTGGGCGACGGTGACGGCACCGTGGGTGTCGGTTACGGCAAGGCCAAGGAGGTGCCGGCCGCCATCGCCAAGGGTGTGGAGGAGGCCAAGAAGCACTTCTTCAAGGTCCCCCGTATCCAGGGCACCATCCCGCACCCGATCCAGGGTGAGAAGGCGGCCGGTGTCGTGCTGCTCAAGCCGGCGTCCCCCGGTACCGGCGTGATCGCCGGTGGCCCGGTGCGTGCCGTGCTCGAGTGCGCCGGCATCCACGACGTGCTGTCGAAGTCGCTCGGCTCCGACAACGCGATCAACATCGTGCACGCGACCGTGGAGGCCCTCAAGGGCCTGCAGCGTCCCGAGGAGATCGCGGCCCGCCGCGGTCTGCCCCTCGAGGACGTCGCTCCCGCGGCCCTGCTGCGTGCGCGGGCCGGGGCGGGTGCGTGATGGCTCAGCTGAAGATCACGCAGACGAAGTCCTACATCGGCAGCAAGCAGAACCACCGTGACACCCTGCGTTCCCTGGGCCTCAAGCGCCTCGGGCACACGGTCGTCAAGGAGGACCGCCCCGAGTTCCGCGGCATGGTGCACACCGTCCGCCACCTCGTGACGGTCGAGGAGGTCGACTGATCATGGCGGAGAACAACCCGCTCAAGATCCACAACCTCCGTCCCGCCCCGGGCGCCAAGACCGCGAAGACCCGTGTCGGTCGTGGTGAGGCGTCCAAGGGTAAGACGGCCGGTCGTGGCACCAAGGGCACCAAGGCCCGTTACCAGGTTCCGGAGCGCTTCGAGGGTGGGCAGATGCCCCTCCACATGCGTCTCCCGAAGCTCAAGGGCTTCAAGAACCCGTTCAAGACCGAGTACCAGGTCGTGAACCTCGACAAGCTGGCCGCGCTCTACCCCGAGGGTGGCGAGGTCACGGTCGAGGGTCTCGTGGCCAAGGGTGCCGTGCGCAAGAACAGCCTCGTCAAGGTCCTCGGCCAGGGCGAGATCTCCGTGGCGCTGCAGGTGACGGTCGACGCCGTCTCCGGTTCCGCCAAGGAGAAGATCACCGCCGCCGGCGGTACCGTCACCGAGCTCGTCTGAACACCACAGGCGTCCCGATGACTTGAGCGATCCCAGCCGGGGATACCCCACAAAAGGGGTATCCCCGGTTGGTCGTTCCTAGGGCGGCGGTGCCGCCGGTAAGGTGACCTGCACTGCCCTCTTTCACAAGGTGCCTCCGATGGGGCACCTTGGGCGGCGGTCGACCGTTACACATGTCGTTGATCTATTGGAATCTCAACACCGTCACCCTTGACGCAGACGCGCGGGGGTCGCAGGAGGCACCGTGCTCACCGCGTTCGCCCGAGCGTTCAAGACGCCCGACCTGCGCAAGAAGCTGCTCTTCACGCTCGGCATCATCGTGGTCTACCGGGTCGGTACGCACGTCCCGATCCCCGGTGTCGACTACAAGAGCGTCCAGACCTGCGTCGACGAGGCATCCGGCAACCAGGGCCTCTTCGGTCTGGTCAACATGTTCAGCGGCGGCGCGCTGCTGCAGATCACCATCTTCGCGCTGGGGATCATGCCGTACATCACGGCCAGCATCATCCTCCAGCTGCTGACCGTCGTGATCCCGCGCCTCGAAGCCCTCAAGAAGGAGGGCCAGGCCGGCACGGCGAAGATCACCCAGTACACCCGCTACCTGACGGTGGCGCTCGCCATCCTGCAGGGCACCGGCCTGGTGGCCACCGCCCGCAGCGGCGCCCTCTTCTCCGGCTGCTCCGTCGCCGGCCAGATCGTCCCGGACCGCGCGATCTTCACCACGATCACGATGGTCATCTGCATGACCGCCGGTACGGCCGTCGTCATGTGGCTCGGTGAGCTGATCACCGACCGCGGCATCGGCAACGGCATGTCGATCCTGATGTTCATCTCGATCGCCGCCACCTTCCCCTCCGCGCTGTGGGCCATCAAGAAGCAGGGCACCCTGGCGGACGGCTGGATCGAGTTCGGCACCGTCATCCTCGTCGGCCTGGTCATGGTCGGCCTGGTGGTCTTCGTCGAGCAGGCCCAGCGCCGCATCCCGGTCCAGTACGCGAAGCGCATGATCGGCCGCCGGTCCTACGGCGGCACGTCGACGTACATCCCGCTGAAGGTGAACCAGGCCGGTGTCATCCCGGTCATCTTCGCCTCGTCGCTGCTGTACATCCCGGCGCTGATCGTGCAGTTCTCCAGCTCGCAGGCGGGCTGGGCGACCTGGATCACCCAGAACCTCGCCGACACGGCGGCCCCCGCGCACATCACGCTCTACTTCTTCCTGATTGTCTTCTTCGCGTTCTTCTACGTGGCCATCTCGTTCAACCCCGAGGAAGTCGCGGACAACATGAAGAAGTATGGTGGCTTCATCCCGGGCATCCGGGCTGGCCGACCGACCGCTGAGTACCTGAGCTACGTACTCAACCGGATCACCTGGCCGGGTTCGCTGTACTTGGGCCTGATCGCTCTCGTGCC
Source organism: Streptomyces sp. NPDC091281 (assembly GCF_044757425.1). Lineage (NCBI taxonomy): Bacteria > Bacillati > Actinomycetota > Actinomycetes > Kitasatosporales > Streptomycetaceae > Streptomyces > Streptomyces sp. NPDC091281. Next base: position 82,572 of record NZ_JBIVUY010000002.1, read on the forward strand.
GACGATGGCGTTGGCCGGTTTCGGGGCAAACCAGAACTTCCCGTTCGGTGGCACCAGCATCCTCATCATCGTGGGTGTCGGTCTGGAGACGGTGAAGCAGATCGAGAGCCAGCTCCAGCAGCGCAATTACGAAGGGTTCCTCCGCTGATGCGAATCGTCCTCGTCGGGCCGCCCGGTGCCGGTAAGGGCACGCAGGCCACTCGTCTTGCCGAGAAGCTGCGCGTACCCCACATCTCCACCGGTGACCTGTTCCGCGCCAACATCAGCCAGCAGACGGATCTCGGGAAACTCGCCAAGTCCTACATGGACGCCGGCAACCTCGTCCCGGACGAGGTCACCATCGCCATGGCCAAGGACCGCATGGAACAGCCGGACGCCGAGAACGGCTTCCTGCTGGACGGTTTCCCGCGCAACGTCTCGCAGGCCGAGGCGCTGGACGAGCTGCTCAGCACCGAGGGCATCGAGCTGGACGCGGTACTGGACCTGGAGGCCCCCGAGGAGGAGGTCGTCAAGCGGATCGCCGGCCGGCGCATCTGCCGTAACGACTCCGCCCACGTCTTCCACGTGTCCTACAAGAAGCCCGCGCGGGACGGTGTCTGCGACGTCTGCGGCGGTGAGCTGTACCAGCGCGACGACGACTCCGAGGAGACCGTCCGTACGCGCCTGGAGGTCTACCACACGCAGACCGAGCCCATCATCGACTACTACAAGGCCCAGGGCCTGGTGGTGACGATCGAGGCCATGGGCCCGGTGGACGAGGTCACCGCCCGCGCGCTGGCGGCCCTGAAGCGCGAGGACGACGGCCAGTAGCGTCGGCCCTGGTACGGCCGTGGGGTCCCCCGGGACACCACGGCCGTACTGTTGTGTACGTAGCAGGTGTGTACGGAGAAGACCCGTCGTGTCCGACGGCGGCCACCGACCCGAGTGACGGAGAGCGCAGGCCCCCCATGGTGCAGATCAAGAGCCCGGAGCAGATCGCGAAGATGCGGGAGGCCGGGCTGGTCGTGGCCGCCATCCACGCGGCGACGCGGGAGGCGGCGGTGCCGGGGGCCACCACGAAGGACCTCGACGAGGTGGCCCGCAAGGTCCTCGCCGACCACGGCGCCAAGTCCAACTTCCTCGGGTACGGCGGCTTCCCGGCGACGATCTGCACCTCGGCCAACGAGGTCGTCGTCCACGGCATCCCCTCCGAGAAGGTCGTCCTCAAGGACGGCGACATCATCTCCATCGACTGCGGCGCGATCGTCGACGGCTGGCACGGCGACGCGGCGTACACCGCCTTCGTCGGTTCCGGGCACGCGCCCGAGTTGATCGAGCTGTCGCGGGTGACCGAGGAGTCGATGTGGGCCGGGATCGCGGCCATGAAGCAGGGCAACCGGCTGGTCGACGTCTCGCGCGCGATCGAGACGTACATCCGCCGCCAGCCGAAGCCCGGCGGCGGGCGGTACGGGATCATCGAGGACTACGGCGGCCACGGCATCGGCACCGAGATGCACATGGACCCGCATCTGCTGAACTACGTGGACCGGCGGCGGGGGAAGGGGCCCAAGCTGGTGCCCGGGTTCTGCCTCGCCATCGAGCCGATGGTGTCGCTGGGGACGCCGCGGACGGAGGTCCTGGAGGACGAGTGGACCGTCATCACGACGGACGGGACCTGGTCGTCGCACTGGGAGCACTCCGTCGCGCTGACGGAGGAGGGTCCGCTCGTGCTGACGTCTCCCGACGGGGGTCGGGCGAAGCTGGCTGAGCACGGGGTGGTGGCCGCGGCCGATCCCCTCGGCTGAGGCTGGGCGGGCTGTCTGGGCTTAGGGATCAGCTGTGCGGGGGAGACTTACCCGGATTCGTGTTTCCGGGTGCGCTGACGTAGACTGACTCGTCGGCTCTTGTGCACCCGCATGTCTGCATGCTCCCCTGCCGGGGACGCCCAGGAGTCGATCAAGGTAGTCGATTCGAAGGGCGAAGCGTGGCCAAGAAGCAAGGTGCCATCGAGATCGAGGGCACTGTCGTCGAGTCTCTTCCCAACGCCATGTTCAGGGTCGAGCTCCAGAACGGCCACCAGGTTCTGGCACACATCAGCGGCAAGATGCGTATGCACTACATCCGCATCCTCCCTGACGACCGGGTCGTGGTGGAGCTCTCTCCGTACGACCTGACGCGTGGCCGGATCGTCTACCGCTACAAGTAGATCTTGCCCAGGTTCCGTGCGTCCGCGCGCGGGGCGGCCGGCAACTGACCCGGAGAACCTCACATCCCATGAAGGTCAAGCCGAGCGTCAAGAAGATCTGCGACAAGTGCAGGGTGATCCGCCGTCACGGTCGGGTCATGATCATTTGCGAGAACCCGCGCCACAAGCAGCGCCAGGGCTGATCGCACTAGGTCACACCCTCTGCATCGACATCGCAGAGACTTCGCGCGACGCGAGCTGAATATGTTCATAGGCGGAACCCAGACGGGCGGCGGCTTCGGCCGACGGCGTCTGACACCCCCGGGTCGGAGGCCGGGGACCCAGTTCGTACCTCGTACGGCGACTGGGAGCCGGTTCTGCGGAAGACCTCCGAAGATCACCAGGAGCCATTGAATGGCACGCGTTTCCGGTGTTGACATCCCGCGCGACAAGCGCGTGGAGGTCGCCCTCACCTACGTGTTCGGCATCGGCCGGACCCTCTCCCAGGAGACGCTGGCTGCGACCGGCGTCGACCCCAACACCCGCGTTCGCGACCTCTCCGAGGAGCAGCTCGTCGCGATCCGCGAGTACGTGGACGCCAACATCAAGACCGAGGGTGACCTCCGCCGTGAGGTCCAGGCCGACATCCGCCGCAAGGTCGAGATCGGCTGCTACCAGGGTCTGCGCCACCGTCGTGGCCTGCCCGTCCGCGGTCAGCGCACCAGCACCAACGCCCGCACCCGCAAGGGCCCGCGTCGCGCCATCGCCGGCAAGAAGAAGCCGGGCAAGAAGTAGTCCGCAGCGGACTCGCCGTTCCAGCGGTCTTCGCTGTAGGACCGACCACCTCCCTGTAGGAGAAACAGATGCCCCCCAAGGGTCGTCAGGGCGCTGCCAAGAAGGTGCGCCGCAAGGAAAAGAAGAACGTCGCGCACGGCCAGGCGCACATCAAGAGCACGTTCAACAACACGATCGTGTCCATCACGGACCCGGCCGGCAACGTGATCTCGTGGGCCTCCGCGGGCCACGTCGGCTTCAAGGGCTCCCGCAAGTCCACGCCGTTCGCCGCGCAGATGGCCGCCGAGTCGGCCGCCCGCCGCGCGCAGGAGCACGGCATGCGCAAGGTCGACGTGTTCGTCAAGGGTCCGGGCGCCGGTCGTGAGACCGCGATCCGCTCCCTCCAGGCCACGGGCCTCGAGGTCGGCTCCATCCAGGACGTCACCCCGACCCCGCACAACGGCTGCCGTCCGCCCAAGCGCCGCCGCGTCTGACGCACGTCGTCACACGGTCGCTCTCAGGGTTTCGGGCGGTACGTCCCCTCGGGGGCGTGCCGCCCGTACCCTTGCAGTACCAGTAGGACGTCAAATAGCGGGCGTCCCTGACTGAAGGAAACGAACATGCTGATCGCTCAGCGTCCCTCGTTGACCGAAGAGGTCGTCGACGAGTTCCGCTCCCGGTTCGTCATCGAGCCGCTGGAGCCGGGCTTCGGCTACACCCTCGGCAACTCCCTCCGCCGGACCCTCCTGTCCTCGATCCCGGGTGCGGCGGTCACGTCCATCCGCATCGACGGCGTGCTGCACGAGTTCACCACCGTGCCGGGCGTCAAGGAGGACGTCACCGACCTGATCCTCAACATCAAGCAGCTGGTCGTGTCGAGCGAGCACGACGAGCCCGTGGTGATGTACCTGCGCAAGCAGGGCCCGGGTCTGGTCACCGCCGCCGACATCGCGCCCCCGGCCGGTGTCGAGGTCCACAACCCCGACCTCGTCCTCGCCACGCTCAACGGCAAGGGCAAGCTGGAGATGGAGCTGACCGTCGAGCGCGGTCGCGGCTACGTCTCCGCCGTGCAGAACAAGCAGGTCGGCCAGGAGATCGGCCGTATCCCGGTCGACTCCATCTACTCGCCGGTGCTCAAGGTCACGTACAAGGTCGAGGCCACCCGTGTCGAGCAGCGCACCGACTTCGACAAGCTGATCGTCGACGTCGAGACCAAGCAGGCGATGCGTCCCCGTGACGCCATGGCCTCCGCGGGCAAGACCCTGGTCGAGCTGTTCGGTCTCGCGCGCGAGCTGAACATCGACGCCGAGGGCATCGACATGGGCCCGTCCCCGACGGACGCCGCTCTCGCCGCCGATCTGGCCCTGCCGATCGAGGAGCTGGAGCTGACCGTCCGCTCGTACAACTGCCTCAAGCGCGAGGGCATCCACTCCGTGGGTGAGCTGGTCGCCCGCTCCGAGGCGGACCTGCTCGACATCCGCAACTTCGGCGCCAAGTCGATCGACGAGGTCAAGGCGAAGCTGGCCGGCATGGGCCTCGCGCTCAAGGACAGCCCGCCCGGATTCGACCCGACCGCCGCCGCCGACGCCTTCGGCGCCGACGACGACGCGGACGCCGGGTTCGTGGAGACCGAGCAGTACTGAGCGGGACCCGCACCACCAGAACCACCAGCTGGACCTCCAGGCCCCTTCCGGGGGGCCTGGATCTCCGACAGGCGACCGTCTGCTCGGATACTGACCCCGGTACCTGACACGGCCGGGGCAGACACACAGGAGAGTCATCATGCCGAAGCCCACCAAGGGTGCCCGTCTGGGCGGCAGCGCCGCGCACGAGAAGCTGCTCCTCGCCAACCTGGCGAAGTCGCTCTTCGAGCACGGCCGCATCACCACCACCGAGGCGAAGGCCCGCCGCCTGCGCCCGTACGCCGAGCGTCTGGTCACCAAGGCGAAGAAGGGCGACCTTCACAACCGCCGTCAGGTGCTCCAGGTGATCACGGACAAGAGCATCGTGCACACGCTCTTCACCGAGATCGGCCCGCGCTACGAGAACCGCCCGGGTGGCTACACCCGCATCACCAAGATCGGTAACCGCCGGGGCGACAACGCGCCCATGGCCGTCATCGAGCTGGTGGAGGCGCTGACCGTGGCGCAGGAGGCGACCGGCGAAGCCGAGGCCGCCACCAAGCGCGCGGTCAAGGAAGACGCCCTCAAGAAGGACGAGGCCGTCGAGGCCCCGGCCGACGAGGTCGTCGAGGACGCCAAGCCCGCCGACGAGGAGTCCAAGGACGCCTGAGGCTCTGCCGCGCCCTGAACGGGTCCGCCCCCTTGTGGGGCGGGCCCGTTCTCGCGTGCCGAGGGATCGCGTGGAGAGGACCGGAGGAACCAGAGGTGCCAGAGGTGAGTGACGAAGTGGAGCCCGGTGCCGTGCGGGTACGGCTGGACCTGTCGTACGACGGGAGCGAGTTCTCCGGGTGGGCCAAGCAGGCCGGGGGCCGCCGGACCGTGCAGGGCGAGATCGAGGACGCGCTGCGGACCGTCACCCGGTCCCGGGAGACGTACGAGCTGACCGTGGCCGGGCGCACCGACGCGGGGGTGCACGCGCGCGGCCAGGTCGCGCACGTCGACCTGCCGTCCGCCGTGTGGGCCGAGCACCACGAGAAGCTGCTGAAGCGGCTCGCGGGCCGTCTCCCGCGCGATGTGCGGGTCTGGGCGCTGCGGGAGGCCCCGGAGGGCTTCGACGCCCGGTTCTCGGCGGTCTGGCGGCGCTACGCCTACCGCGTCACCGACAACCCGGGCGGCGTCGACCCGCTGCTGCGCGGGCACGTCCTGTGGCACGACTGGCCGCTCGACGTCGACGCCATGAACGAGGCCGCGGCGCGGCTGCTCGGGGAGCACGACTTCGCCGCGTACTGCAAGAAGCGCGAGGGCGCGACCACGATCCGCACCCTCCAGGAGCTGAGCCTGGTCCGCGGCGACGACGGGATCGTCACCGCGACCGTCCGCGCCGACGCGTTCTGCCACAACATGGTGCGCTCGCTCATCGGGGCGCTGCTGTTCGTGGGGGACGGGCACCGGGGCCCGGAGTGGCCCGGCACGGTGCTCGCCGCCGGGGTGCGGGACTCCGCGGTGCATGTGGTCCGGCCGCACGGCCTGACGCTGGAGGAGGTCGGCTACCCGGCCGACGAGCTGCTCGCCGCGCGCAGCAAGGAGGCCCGCAACAAGCGGACCCTGCCGGGAGCGGGCTGCTGCTGAGCCCGTTCCCGGCGTGCGTCACGCGTCGGGGACGTACGTCACTTGTCCGGGAGGTACGTCACTTGTCGGCGGCGGCCGACGCCTGGGCCTCACCGCGGCGGCGGATCTGCTGGAACGCGAACTCCGCCAGGTCGTCGCCCGCGGTGAAGACCGCGGTGTCCTTGGTGGTCACGTCCTTGCCGTCGGTGAACCCGCTGATCGTGAAGTAGGCGTACCGGCCGTAGGAGTTGGTCGTCGAGCGGCAGATCGCGCCCTTGCAGAACGACTTCACCTCGTCGCCCGCGAGGGCCTTCACGATGCTGCTCTTGTCCGACTGGCTCTTCGTCTTGAGCGCCTGCGCCTCGGTGTCGAACACGGCCACGCCGACCGTCACCGCGATGCCGTCCTTGACGTACGTCATGCGCATCAGGCGGGTGCAGTCGTTGGCGGTGAGGACCTTCGGCAGGGTGCCCTGGGAGCCGGTCGTGCAGTTCGTGGAGTCCGCCTTCGCGGCCTTCTTGTAGACCGTCGACCCCATCGTCAGCTGGGTGCCCGGGAACAGGATGTCCGGCGCGAGCGGCGCGGTGTCCTTCGCCTTGGACGCGACGAACTCCTTCGGGTCCAGCGGCGGCGGGGCGCTCGTCGGGTCGAAGGACGGCGTGCTGGACACGCTCGGCAGGTCGCCGGTCGCGGGCAGTGAGGACGTCGGGCGGTTGGCGGTCGCGTCGCCGCCCGACCCCGCGACGGCCATGGCCACGGCGGTGCCGACCCCGAGCGTCGCGAGCACACCGCCGCCGATCAGCAGCAGCCGGCGCCGCTTGTTGCGCGTCTCCGACTGCTCGGCGAGCGCGGCCCAGTCAGGCGAAGGATCCGTGGAACCGTCCGTCCACGGCTGCTGGGAGTTCGGTTTCCAGGGGTCCCACTGGGACGGAGGTCCCCCCTGCCCATAGCTCATGGGCCGCATCTTAGACGGGGCGCAAGGGGTGCCGCCCCGCCCCAACCACCCCCGCGCTCCCCTCCGTTCACGGCATGAGTCCGGGCAAACGACGACATCTCCGGGCCCTTGGTGCGGCGTTCCCGCAGGCGGGGGCGGCGGTGTGGCGCGGGCCACCACGTTCAGCACGCCGATCCGGCCCGTCCGGCGTCGGCGGACGAGGCCCGTTGAGGGCCGGCGGCGGGGGTCCGGGGGCGGCGGCCCCCGGAACGACGGCCACGTACACTGGCCAGGAAGCAGCAGGGACCCCGGCAGGCAGCCACCCGTTTTGACCCGGCCGAGCCACCGCAGGTATCCTGCATCTTCGTTGTGTATTGGCTTGCTCATTCTCACGGGACGGGCCCTTACACCGGTCCCCGGGCCGATGACCAGCGACCTGCACGCGGTATGCGTCACCGCAGTGCGGTCAGGGCTGTCGTGATCGTCTTCGGTGACCTTGTCAGGACCACTCACTCGAAGCGAAGGCTACGAACCGTGCGTACGTACAGCCCCAAGCCCGGCGATGTGACGCGCCAGTGGCACGTCATCGACGCTCAGGACATCGTCCTGGGCCGTCTCGCCAGCACCGCCGCCTCCATCCTGCGCGGCAAGCACAAGCCGATCTACGCCCCTCACGTCGACACCGGTGACTTCGTCATCATCATCAACGCCGACAAGGTGCACCTCTCCGGCAACAAGCGGACCCAGAAGATGGCGTACCGCCACTCCGGCTACCCGGGTGGTCTGCGCTCCGTCCGCTACGACGAGCTGCTGGACAAGAACCCCGAGAAGGCCATCGAGAAGGCCGTCAAGGGCATGCTCCCGAAGAACACGCTGGGCCGTCAGATGCTCTCGAAGCTGAAGGTCTACAAGGGTGACCAGCACCCGCACGGCGCGCAGCAGCCGCAGCCGTTCGAGATCACCCAGGTCGCGCAGTAGTTCCGGCCACACCGCCCCAAGCTGAAGAGAATCTGAGGAGAACCGTGGCCGAGACCACTGCCGAGCAGCCGCTCGAAGAGACCGAGCTCGTCGACATCGAGAGCTACACCACCGAGTCCGAGGTCCCCGTCGAGGGTGAGTACACCTCGGAGTCCCTCGCCTCCCGCTTCGGCGACCCGCAGCCGGCCGCCGGCCTGGGCCGTCGCAAGAACGCCATCGCCCGCGTCCGGATCGTCCCGGGCTCCGGCAAGTGGAAGATCAACGGGCGCACCCTTGAGGACTACTTCCCCAACAAGGTGCACCAGCAGGAAGTCAACGAGCCCTTCAAGGTCCTGGAGCTCGAAGGCCGTTACGACGTCGTCGCCCGCATCGCCGGTGGCGGTGTCTCCGGTCAGGCCGGTGCGCTCCGTCTCGGTGTCGCCCGCGCGCTGAACGAGGCCGACGTGGACAACAACCGCGGCGCCCTCAAGAAGGCCGGCTTCCTCAAGCGCGACGACCGCGCGGTCGAGCGCAAGAAGGCCGGTCTCAAGAAGGCCCGCAAGGCTCCGCAGTACAGCAAGCGTTAAGCTTCGCTGCCTGCTCGTACCGGGTGCGGGCCCCCATCGGGCCCCACCCGTCGTACTCCGAACGCCCCGGCGGCACGCCACAGTGCCGCCGGGGCGTTCGTTTTCTCGCAGCCGTGGGCGTATAACGGCACAAGGTGCTCAAAGGCTTGTGTGATCGGATGTTCCAGGCGTCATATGCCTGTACGCGGGAGCCGCCGCGACCGACCGACGCGCCGCACGACGTACGCAACTGATGCTTCCTCAGGAGGACAAGTGGGACGACTCTTCGGCACGGACGGCGTCCGCGGTGTCGCCAACGCGGATCTGACCGCCGAGATGGCGCTCGGTCTCTCCGTCGCGGCGGCGCACGTACTGGCCGAGGCGGGCACCTTCGAGGGCCACCGGCCGGTCGCGATCGTCGGGCGGGACCCGCGCGCCTCCGGGGAGTTCCTCGAAGCGGCCGTCGTGGCCGGTCTCGCCAGCGCCGGAGTGGACGTCCTGCGGGTCGGCGTGCTGCCGACGCCCGCCGTCGCCTACCTCACCGGCTCCCTCGGCGCCGACCTCGGCGTGATGCTGTCCGCCAGCCACAACGCCATGCCCGACAACGGCGTCAAGTTCTTCGCCCGCGGCGGTCACAAGCTCGCCGACGAGCTGGAGGACCGCATCGAGTCCGTCTACGAGGAGCACCGCACCGGCGCCCCCTGGGACCGGCCGACCGGTGCGGGCGTCGGGCGGGTCCGCACGTACGACGAGGGCTTCGACCGGTACGTCGCCCACCTCGTCGCCGTACTGCCCAACCGGCTCGACGGACTGCGGATCGTGCTGGACGAGGCGCACGGCGCCGCCGCGCGGGTCTCGCCCGAGGCGTTCGCACGCGCCGGGGCCGAGATCATCACCATCGGGGCCGAGCCCGACGGGCTCAACATCAACGACGGATGCGGCTCCACCCACCTCGGCCAGCTGAAGGCCGCCGTCGTCGAGCACGGCGCGGACTTCGGCATCGCCCACGACGGGGACGCCGACCGCTGCCTCGCCGTCGACCACACCGGCGAGGAGATCGACGGCGACCAGATCCTCGCCGTCCTCGCCCTCGACATGCGCGAGCGCGGGGTGCTGCGCTCGGACACCGTCGTCGCCACCGTCATGTCCAACCTCGGCTTCAAGCTGGCGCTGGAGCGGGAGGGCATCGCGCTGGTGCAGGCCGCCGTCGGCGACCGGTACGTGCTGGAGGAGATGAAGCAGCACGGGTACGCGCTCGGCGGTGAGCAGTCCGGGCACGTCATCATCCTCGACCACGCCACGACCGGCGACGGCACGCTCACCGGGCTCATGCTGGCCGCGCGGGTCGTGCAGACCGGGCGGTCGCTGCGGGAGCTGGCCGGGGTGATGGAGCGGCTGCCTCAGGTGCTGATCAACGTGCCGGACGTCGACCGGTCGCGGGTGGGGAGTTCCGCGGAGCTGGCGGCGGCGGTCGGTGAGGCGGAGCGGGAGCTGGGGTCCACCGGGCGGGTGCTGCTGCGGCCGTCCGGGACGGAGCCGTTGGTGCGGGTGATGGTGGAGGCGGCGGACATCGACCAGGCTCGGGCTGTCGCGGGGCGGTTGGCCGATGTCGTGAAGTCCGCGTTGGGGTAGGGCGGGGGGCGTTGCCTGGTGGGGTGGGGGGTGCGGGGGGTTCTCTCCTGAGTGCGCGGTTCCTCGCGCCCCCTCGGGTTCGTCGAACTGTGCCCGGGGGACGGGAGCTGTGCGCGGTTCCCCGCGCCCCTTCGGGTTCGTTGAGATGTGCCCGGGTTATTGCCAGGTGCGCGGTTCCTCGCGCCCCTTCGGGGGTCGGTCACGGGCGGTGCGTTGCCTTGTAGGTCCAGAAGTATTTCTGGGCCAGGAGGGTCAGGGTGCCTGCGGCGATGATGGCCACCAGGTTGAGGAGCAGTTGCTCGGAGGAGCCGCGGGTCTGGGCGGTGTCGCCGTAGCTGAAGGCGACGGCGGCGTTGGCGGCGGCGGGGACCGTGGTGACCGAGATGGCCACGCCGACCAGGGCGCCCGACTTGGCCGAGGTCAGGGAGAGGGTGCCCGCGATGCCCGCCAGGACCGCCACGATCACCGAGAACGCGTCGGGGGCGTAGACGAACGCCGTCTGGGGGCGGTCCGCGTCCAGTTGGGCCCTGCTGAACAGGTCGATCGCGTCCATGAAGAGGCTGAACGCCACCGTCGCCGCCATGGCCACCGCGAACCCGACCAGCAGCGCGATCAGCGAGCGCAGCGCCAGCCTCGGCGTGCGGCGCACGATCGCCGTGGAGACACCCGTCAGCGGACCGAACTCCGGGCCGACCGCCATCGCGCCCACGATCAGGATCGCGTTGTCGATCACCACGCCGCACGCCGCGATCATCGTCGCCAGGGTGAGGAACGCCAGGTAGGTGAAGGAGAGCGTCGACTCCTCGTGGGTGGCCTTCGACAACTGGGCCCACAGCACCGCGTCGACGCCCTCGCCCGGAGCGTCCCTCTCGGCCCGGTCGGCGCGCGTCGACAGAGTCAGGTCGATGTCCTCCAGCGTGATCGCGCCGCTCTCCTCCAGGCCCTCCGCGCGCAGCCCGCGCAGCAGCCCGTCGGCCGCCTCGCGGGCCACGTCGCAGGTCACGACGTCCCCGGCCGGGTCGCGGGCGGCGCCCGGCAGCACCACCAGGTGGGTGGTGCCGACCGTGTTCTCGATCAGGCGGACCGCGGCGTCGGTCCGCTCGGCCGGGGTGATGAGGCGCAGGTGCAGCATGCCGCCTATCTAACAGGCGCCGGGGCGCGCACCGGCACCGGCGTCACAGTTTGCGCAGGCTCAGCCGCTGCACCTTGTGGTCCGGGCCCTTGCGGACGACGAGGGTGGCCCGGCCCCGCGTGGGGGCGATGTTCTCCACCAGGTTCGGCTTGTTGACGGTCCGCCACATCGTGCGGGCGTACGCGAGGGCCTCCTCCTCGGCGACCTGGGTGTACCGGCGGAAGTAGGAGTCGGGGTCCTGGAAGGCCGTCGCGCGCAGCTTGCGGAAGCGGTTGAGGTACCAGCGCTCGATGTCCTCGACGCGGGCGTCGACGTACACGCTGAAGTCGAAGTAGTCGGCCAGGCCGACCCGCGTGCGGCCGTCGCTGCCGGGCAGCGCGGGCTGGAGGACGTTCAGGCCCTCGACGATCAGGATGTCCGGGCGGCGGACGGTCAGGCGACGGTCGGGGACGATGTCGTAGATCAGGTGGGAGTACACCGGGGCGGTGACCTCGTCCTTGCCGGCCTTGATGTCGGCGACGAAGCGGGTCAGGGCGCGGCGGTCGTACGACTCGGGGAAGCCCTTGCGGGACATCAGGCCGCGGGCCTCCAGCTCCCGCGTGGGCAGCAGGAAACCGTCGGTGGTGACCAGCTCGACGCGGGGGTGTTCCGGCCAGCGCGACAGCAGCGCCTGGAGGAGCCGGGCCACGGTCGACTTGCCGACGGCGACGGACCCGGCGACCCCTATGACGAACGGGGTGCCCGACTGCGAGCCCTGTTCGCCGAGGAAGGTGTTGAGGGCGCCGCGCAGACCGTCGGTGGCGCCGACGTAGAGGTTGAGGAGGCGGGAGAGCGGGAGGTAGATGTCCCGCACCTCGTCGAGGTCGATGACGTCGCCGAGGCCGCGCAGCTGCTCGACCTCGTCGGCGGTGAGCGGCTGCGGCGTCTTGTCGCGCAGCGCGCTCCACTCGGAGCGGGTGAGGTCGACGTAGGGAGTCGCCTCCGGCCTGTGCCGGTGGGCGCTCCGGGGCATCGAGGAGACCGGAGAGATCACAGTCCATTGTTAACGGAGTTTGAACGTGATGGCGGGTGGGGTCCGTCACGCACCCCGCCGCCCGCCCGGTGCGTACCCCACCCCCCGCCCGGTGCGCACCCCGCCGCACACCCGGTGGCGCGCCCGGTTTCGCGCCGCCCCCGCGCCGGAACAATGCGTTCCGCCGTGCGTATCCCCGTGGGAATTTCCGAAATCGGGCACGTGGAGCCCCTTTCGGCGCACGGGTTCACCGTACGCTGCCGCTCATGTGCGGAATCGTGGGATACGTGGGGTCGCAGTCGGCGCTCGATGTCGTGATGGCCGGGCTGAAGCGGCTGGAGTACCGGGGATACGACTCGGCGGGCGTCGCCGTGCCGGCCGACGGCGGGCTCGCCGCCGCGCGGAAGGCGGGCAAGCTCCTCAACCTGGAGAAGGAACTGACCGAACGGCCGCTCCCGGCCGGGACGACGGCCGTCGGGCACACCCGGTGGGCCACGCACGGCGGACCCACGGACGCCAACGCGCACCCGCACCTCGACAACGCGGGCCGGGTCGCCGTCGTCCACAACGGGATCATCGAGAACTTCGCCCCGCTCCGCGCCGAACTCGCCGCGCGCGGGCACGAGCTGACCTCTGAGACCGACACCGAGGTCGTCGCCCACCTGCTCGCCGAGGAGTACTCCGCCACCGCCGACCTCGCCGAGGCGATGCGGCTGGTGTGCCGGCGGCTGGAGGGCGCGTTCACCCTGGTCGCCGTGCACGCGGACGCCCCGGACGTGGTGGTCGGGGCGCGCCGCAACTCGCCGCTGGTCGTCGGCGTCGGCGACGGCGAGGCCTTCCTCGCCTCGGACGTCGCTGCGTTCATCGACCACACCCGGTCCGCCGTCGAGCTGGGCCAGGACCAGGTGGTGGAGCTGCGCCGGGACGGGGTGACGGTCACCGGCTTCGACGGCTCCCCGGCCGAGACCCGCGCCTACCACGTCGACTGGGACGCCTCCGCCGCGGAGAAGGGCGGCCACGACTACTTCATGCTCAAGGAGATCGCCGAGCAGCCCAAGGCGGTCGCGGACACCCTGCTCGGCCGGGTCGACGCGGCCGGTTCCCTCACCCTGGACGAGGTGCGCATCCCGGTGGACGCGCTGCGCGAGATCGACAAGGTCGTCGTCGTGGCCTGCGGTACGGCGTTCCACGCGGGGATGATCGCCAAGTACGCCATCGAGCACTGGACGCGCATCCCCTGCGAGGTGGAGCTGGCCAGCGAGTTCCGCTACCGGGACCCCATCCTCGGCGCCCGGTCCCTGGTCATCGCCATCTCCCAGTCCGGCGAGACCATGGACACCCTGATGGCGCTGCGGCACGCCCGCGAGCAGGGCTCACGGGTGCTGGCGATCTGTAACACCAACGGCTCGACGATCCCGCGCGAGTCCGACGCCGTGCTCTACACGCACGCCGGTCCGGAGGTCGCCGTCGCCTCCACCAAGGCGTTCCTGACCCAGCTCGTCGCCTGCTACCTCGTCGCCCTCTACCTCGGGCAGGTGCGCGGCACCCAGGGCGGCGAGGACATCCGGACCGTCGTCCGGGACCTCGCGGGCATCTCCGGCTCGGTCGAACGGGTCCTGGAGACCATGGGCCCGGTCCGGGAGCTGGCCCGGTCCCTCGCCCACAAGGACACCGTGCTCTTCCTCGGGCGGCACGTCGGCTACCCGGTGGCGCTGGAGGGCGCGCTGAAGCTGAAGGAGCTGGCGTACATGCACGCCGAGGGCTTCGCGGCGGGAGAGCTGAAGCACGGGCCGATCGCCCTCGTCGAGGAGGACCTGCCCGTGGTGGTCGTCGTGCCGTCGCCGCGCGGGCGGTCGGTGCTGCACGACAAGATCGTCTCCAACATCCAGGAGATCCGGGCCCGCGGGGCGCGCACCATCGTCATCGCCGAGGAGGGCGACGAGGCGGTCGTCCCGTACGCCGACCACCTCGTCCGCGTCCCGGCCACCCCCGCGCTGCTCCAGCCGCTGGTGACGACGGTGCCGTTGCAGGTGTTCGCCTGCGAGCTGGCCACCGCGCGCGGCAACGAGGTGGACCAGCCGAGGAACCTGGCGAAGTCGGTGACGGTGGAGTAGGCGGGACCGGCGGGGAGGGAGGGGCGCTCGGAGAGGAGCGCCCCCGGTGGGCTCGGGGAGGAGCGCCCCCGGTGGGCTCGGGCGCCGCGGTGGCGGCGGCCCCGGTGGGCGGGCCCGGAGGCGGGGGCGGTCGTAGGGTGCTCGGCATGAGCATCATCGGCGTCGGCATCGACGTGGCCGAGATCGACCGGTTCGCCGCCTCGCTGGAGCGCACCCCCGGACTGGCCCAACGCCTCTTCCTGGACAGCGAGTTGCTGCTGCCCGGTGGCGCGCGGCGCGGACCCGCCTCGCTCGCGGCCCGGTTCGCGGCCAAGGAGGCCCTCGCCAAGGCGCTCGGCGCACCGGCCGGACTGCTGTGGACGGACGCGGAGGTGTACGTCGAGGACAGCGGCCGCCCCCGGCTGCGGGTGCGGGGCACGGTCGCCGCGCGCGCCGCCGAACTGGGCGTCCGCAGCTGGCACGTGTCGCTCAGTCACGACGCGGGCGTGGCGTCCGCGGTGGTGATCGCGGAGGGCTGAGTGCGGGGCCCGTCGCTCCGCCCGGTGGGCCCGGTGATCGGCCCGGTGTGAGACTGGGAGCCATGCGGACTGCCTACAGCGTGGACACGGTGCGGAGCGCCGAACGGGACCTGATGGCGCGGCTGCCCGAGGGCGCCCTGATGCAGCGGGCCGCGGCCGGACTCGCCGCCGCCTGCGCCGACCTGCTGGGCCGGGTGTACGGCCGCCGGATCGTCCTGCTCGTCGGCAGCGGCGACAACGGCGGTGACGCCCTCTACGCCGGAGCCCGCCTCGCGCGGCGCGGCGCGGGCGTCACCGCCGTCCTCCTCGCCCCCGAGCGCACCCACCCGGGCGGCCTCGACGCCCTCCGCAGGGCGGGCGGGCGCACCCTGCCGGCCGACGGCGCGGGGGACGCCGTGGACCGGGCCGACCTGGTCCTCGACGGCGTCGTCGGCATCGGCGGACGGGGCGGGCTGCGCGCGGACGCGGCGGCGCTCGCCGAGCGGGTGGCGCGGACCGGCGCGGCCGTCGTCGCCGTCGACCTGCCGAGCGGCGTCGACGCCGACACCGGGGAGGTGCGCGGGCCGGTGCTGCGGGCCGACGTCACCGTCACCTTCGGCACCCACAAGGCCGCGCTGCTGGTCGACCCGGCGCGCGAGTACGCCGGGACGGTACGGCTCGTCGACATCGGCCTCGACCTGCCCGCCGAGCCCGCGCTGGAGGCGCTTCAGCACGCCGACGTGGCACGGCTGCTGCCCCGGCCCGGGGCGGAGAGCGACAAGTACCGGCGCGGGGTGGTCGGGGTCGCCGCCGGGTCCGCCACGTACCCCGGCGCCGCCGTGCTGGCCGTCGCCGGAGCGCTGCACGGCGGGGCCGGGGCCGTACGGTACGTCGGCGCCGCCCGCGACGCCGTCCTCGCCCGCTTCCCCGAGGTGCTGGTCTCCGACGGGGGGCCGCGGCGGGCCGGGCGGGTCCAGGCCTGGGTGGTCGGGCCGGGCGCCGGGGACGACGCGGCGACCGTCGCCGAGGTCCTCGCCACCGACGTCCCCGTGCTGCTCGACGCGGACGGGCTGCGGCTCGCCGACGCGGACGCGGTACGGGGGCGGGCGGCGCCGACGCTGATGACCCCGCACGCCGGGGAGGCCGCGGCGTTGCTCGGGGTGGAGCGGGCGGAGGTCGAGGCGGGGCGGCTGGCGGCCGTCCGGGAACTGGCGGGGCGGTACCGGGCGACGGTGCTGCTGAAAGGGTCCACGACGGTCGTCGCCGACGGTGGGGGAGGGGCGGTGCGGGTCAACCCCACGGGGACGTCGTGGCTCGCGACGGCGGGCAGCGGCGACGTCCTCTCCGGCCTCGCCGGGTCCCTCCTCGCCGCGGGCCTGTCCCCCCGCGACGCGGGCAGCGCGGCGGCCTACCTCCACGGTCTGGCCGGCCGCCGGGCTGCGCGGGGGGCGCCCGTGGGGGCGGGGGAGGTCGCGGGGGCGGTGCGGGGGGCTTGGGCGGATGTGGTCGGGGGCTGAGGGGTGCGGCGCGGTGCGGGCCCGGTGGGGGCTGGGGTTGGGTGCGCAGTTCCCCGCGCCCCTTCTGGTGGTCGGGTGCGGGCCCGGTGGGGGGCGTTCGCGCAGTTCCCCGCGCCCCTGAGGGGTGGGTGGGGGTGAGGGGCTGTGGGCGGCTGCTCCGCCGTCGTGGCTGGTCGCGCAGTTCCCCGCGCCCCTGGGGTGGGTGCGCTGGGCGTTCGGTGGAGGGGTCACCGGGCCGCGGCCGAGGTACCGGGCGGCACCAAGGTCTTTCGAGGGGCGGGCGCGGGAGAACTCCGCACCCAGCCCCCACCGCCCCGCGGCCGACGTACCGCCCGCACCACCGGTTACCCCAGGGGCGCGGGGAACTGCGCGAAGGGCCCCACGGGCCTGTGGCCGACGTACCGCCCGCACCACCGGCCACCCCAGGGGCGCGGGGAACTGCGCGAAGGGGTCCCACCGGCCCGCGGCCGAGGTACCGGGCTGCACCCAGGTCTTTGAGGGGCGCGGGGAACTGCGCGAAAGGGCCCCACCGGCTCGCGGCCGAGGTACCGGGCTGCACCCAGGTCTTTGAGGGGCGCGGGGAACTGCGCGAAAGGGGCCCACCGGCTCGCGGCCGAGCTACAGGGCTGCACCCAGGTCTTTCAGGGGCGCGGGGAACTGCGCGAATGACCCCCACCGGGCCGCACCCGACGCACCACCCCCCCTCGGGGGCGCGGGGAACTGCGCACCCCCCGCCCCCGAACCCCCCACCCCCGGCCCGGCTCGTGGGGTGGGGCGGGGTGCTCTGCGACACTGGGCGCGATGAGTGACACCGCACCCGCACAATCCCCCACCGCCCCCCGCCCGGCCAGGGCCCGCGCCGAGATCGACCTCGACGCCCTCCGCGGCAACGTCCGCGCGCTCCGCGCGAAGGCCCCCGCGGCGGCCTTCATGGCCGTGGTGAAGGCCGACGGATACGGCCACGGCGCCCTCCCCTGCGCCCGCGCGGCCGTGGACGCGGGCGCCACCTGGATCGGCACGGCCACCCCGCAGGAGGCTCTGGCCCTGCGCGCCGCGGGCCTCCCGGCGGACGTACGGATCATGTGCTGGCTGTGGACTCCGGGCGACCCGTGGCGGGAGGCCGTCGAGGCGGGCCTGGACATCTCGGTGAGTGACCTGTGGGCGCTGCGCGAGGTCGTCGCCGCGGCGCGCGCCGCGGACCGTCCCGCGCGGGTGCAGCTGAAGGCGGACACGGGCCTCGGCCGCAACGGCTGCCAGCCCGCCGACTGGCCGGAGCTGGTCGCGGGGGCGGTGCGCGCCGAGCGCGACGGACTGCTCCGGGTCACCGGCCTGTGGTCGCACTTCGCGTGCGCGGACGAACCGGGTCACCCGTCGATCACCGCGCAGCTCACCCTGTTCCGCGAACTCGTCGCGCACGCCGAGCAGCGGGGCGTACGCCCCGAGGTCCGGCACATCGCCAACTCGCCCGCCACGCTGACCCTGCCGGAGACCCACTTCGACCTGGTGCGCCCCGGCATCGCGATGTACGGCGTCTCCCCGAGCCCCGACCTCGGCTCGGCCGCCGACCTCGGCCTGCGCCCGGTGATGACGCTCGCCGCGTCCTTGGCGCTGGTCAAGCACGTGCCGGGCGGCCACGGCGTGAGCTACGGCCACCACTACACGACCCCCGGCGAGACCACCCTCGGCCTGGTCCCCCTCGGGTACGCGGACGGTGTCCCCCGGCACGCCTCGGGCGCGGGCCCGGTCCTCGTCGGCGGCAAGTGGCGGACGGCCGCGGGGCGGATCGCGATGGACCAGTTCGTCGTCGACCTCGGCGGCGACGAGCCCGCCCCCGGCGCGGAGGCGGTCCTGTTCGGCCCCGGCGACCGCGGCGAACCCACCGCGCAGGACTGGGCGCGGGCCGCGGGGACCATCGCGTACGAGATCGTCACGCGCATCGGTGCCCGCGTCCCGCGCGTCTACGTCGGTGAGACGCCGTAGAGCGTCCCGCGGTGTGTGAACGACGGACGAGACGGGTAGCGGCAGACGGGCGCCCGGGTGAGATGAGGAGCGGTACGTGAGCGAGAGCAGCGCGGAGGCGGTGGCGGACGTCGCCTCGGCGGCCGTCGCGTCCGCCGCCGTGGTCGCCGAGGCGGCCGGGAACTGGCGCCGGGCGACCGGCATCGCGGGCGCCGCGATAGGCGTGATCGCCGCGGGCGCCGCCGCCGGGGTCGCCCTGGAGCGGATGACCGTGGGCCGCGGCATGCGCGCCCGCGCCCGCCTGGCCCTGGACTCGACGGGCCCGTACGGCGCCCTGCGCGGCACCCCCGGCCGGGCCGTCGCCGACGACGGCACCGAGCTGTACTACGAGGTCGACGACGCCGAACCCGAGGGCGGCCCCGCGCCCCGGCGGCGCCGCCTGTTCGGCCGCAAGTCGCCGCTGCCCGTCACCGTCGTCTTCAGCCACGGCTACTGCCTCACCCAGGACTCCTGGCACTTCCAGCGCGCCGCCCTGCGCGGCGTCGTGCGCACCGTGCACTGGGACCAGCGCAGCCACGGCCGCTCCGCGCGCGGCGCCGCCCAGCTGCGCGACGGCGAGCCCCTCACCATCGACCAGCTCGGCCGCGACCTCAAGGCCGTCATCGACGCCGCCGCGCCCGAGGGGCCGCTGGTGCTGGTCGGGCATTCGATGGGCGGCATGACGATCATGGCGCTGGCCGCCCAGTACCCGGACCTGATCCGGGAGCGGGTCGTCGCCACCGCCTTCGTCGGCACCTCCTCCGGGCGCCTCGGCGAGGTCAACTTCGGTCTGCCGACGGCGGGCGTGAACGCCGTACGGCGGGTGCTGCCGGGCGTGCTGAAGGCGCTCGGGCAGCAGGCCGCCCTGGTGGAGAAGGGGCGCCGGGCCACCGCCGACCTGTTCGCCGGGATCATCAAGCGGTACTCGTTCGCCTCCCGCGACGTCGACCCGGCGGTCGCCCGGTTCGCGGAACGCATGATCGAGGGCACGCCCATCGACGTGGTCGCCGAGTTCTACCCGGCGTTCACCGACCACGACAAGACCGAGGCCCTTCCGCTCTTCGCCGACCTCCCGGTCCTGGTGCTGGCGGGCATCGGGGACCTGGTCACGCCCAGCGAGCACAGCGAGGCCATCGCCGACCTGCTCCCGGACGCCGAACTCGTCCTGGTGCCCGACGCGGGGCATCTGGTGATGCTGGAGCACCCGGAGGTCGTCACCGACCGCCTCGCCGACCTGCTGACCCGCGCGGGCGCCGTCCCGGCAGGGGCTACCGTGGGTGGCTATGGAAGCACCAGCGGCAGCGCACAACAGGGCAGCGCACAACAGGGCTGAGAGCGGCGGCGCCGGGGACGGCCCGGCGGGGGACGCCTCCGGGGCGGTCTCCCTCGACCTCGTCGTCACCTCGCCGGACGCGATGCGGGAGCTGGGCCGCCGTCTGGCCGCCCTGCTGCGCGCCGGTGACCTCGTCATGCTCAGCGGCGAGCTGGGCGCGGGCAAGACGACCCTGACGCGCGGCCTCGGCGAGGGGCTCGGCGTGCGGGGCGCGGTCACCTCGCCGACCTTCGTGATCGCCCGCGTCCATCCGTCGCTGGTGGCGGGTCCGCCGCTGGTCCACGTCGACGCGTACCGCCTGTCCGGCGGGCTCGATGAGATGGAGGACCTCGACCTCGACGTGTCGCTGCCCGAGTCGGTGATCGTCGTGGAGTGGGGCGAGGGCAAGGTCGAGGAGCTGACGGAGCAGCGGCTCCAGATCCGTATCCACCGTGCCGTCGGCGACACCACGGACGAGGTCCGCCATCTCACCGTCACCGGTCTGGGCGCCCGCTGGGCCGCCACCGACCTGAGCCCGCTGTCGGAGGGCTGAGCCCGCGGGCGGTCACTTCACGTCCACGCTCGGAACCTCGCACCCGTCGCCGCCTGCCTGAGACCCTGGGTCCCTGGCCCCCTGAGCCCGCTGTCGTCCTGACGGCGGGCTCCGGCGCGTCCGGGGGCCGCGGGGGCCGTGGCGGCGTGCCGCCGACGTTCCGACAAGACGTCGGCAAGATGTTGCGCTCGGTGTCGTGGGCGTGTTCACATGGTACCCAGTACTTGGTTAGGTCTACCTAACCAGACCTGCTCCGGCCCTCCAGGAGGCGTCCATGTCGCCGACCGAGCCCCAGGCCCCGCGGCGGCCCCAGGCGGTCGCCGGGGTGTCCATGCGCGATCTGCTGGCCTCCTGCGCCGCCGCCGAGGCGGTCTCCCGCCCGCCGCGCGCCCCCGAGCCCCAGGACCGGCGCACGCCGCGCGAGCACCGCGAAGCCGCCTGACCCAGGCGCCCCGCGCACCCTGGTCACCCTGGGCGCCACGGTCCTACCGGTCACCCCGGTCACCCCGGCGGGTTCACCCGTTCGGAGGAGGCAGAGAAGGCCGCGAGGGCCGAGAAGCCCGTGCGGGCCGCGTGGTCCCGCCCGGTCGCCCCCTCAGCGGATGACGACGATCCGCTGACCGATCGTCGCGAACTCCCAGATCGCGTCCCCGTCCGCCCGCGCCGCCCGGATGCCGCCCGTGCGCCGGGGCGCCTCCGTGGCCGAGGCGGGCGCGGTCGCCGCGCCGTCGACGACCGAGCTGAACCCCACGGCCAGCCCCTTCACGGTGGTGAACCGCACCACGTGCTCGATGGGGATGCCGTCGGAGCCGGTGACGGCGCCCGAACGGGAGGTCACGGCGTACGACCCGGGCAGCGGGTCCACGTTGCCCGGCGTCACCCGGAACGTCCGGCCGACCCGGCCGTCCGCGCCCACCAGCCACACCCGGTCGTCGTCCACCGAGTACACGACCCGCGGACCCTTGCCCGAGGCGGCGGGCAGCGCGTCGGGGTCACGGCTGTCGCGGGGGGCCTTCGGCGCCGCGGCCGGGCTGTCCGCCCCCGCGAGGTCCGCCGGGACGTCCGCGGAGGCCTGGAGCGCGAGGACCCCGACCGTGGCGAGCGCCGCCGCGGTGAGCCCGGCCACGACCATCGCACTGTTCCCCGCCACCCCGACCGCCTTCCCGCCGTACGCACTGTCCGGTGAAATGTCCCGTGCCACCCGTCACGCCCCACATGTCGCAGGGCGGACCCGCGCGACGTTAGCAGCCGCCGCGCCGCCCGCCCGGCCCCCGCGCCCGGCGGCGGACCGCCCGATTTCCGACACCGGGCCCGCGGAGCCGTAGGCTGTTTGCGTGCTCTTGCTCGCTCTGGATACCGCCACCCCCGCCGTCACCGTCGCCCTGCACGACGGCACCGACGTCATCGCCTCGTCGAGCCAGGTGGACGCGCGGCGGCACGGTGAACTCCTGCTGCCCGCCGTCGACCGCCTCCTCGCCGAGGCGGGCCGCCGTCTCGACGCCGTCACCGCGGTCGTCGTCGGCGTCGGCCCCGGCCCGTACACCGGGCTGCGCGTCGGCCTGATGACCGCCGACACCTTCGGCCTCGCCCTCGGCGTCCCCGTGCACGGCGTGTGCACCCTGGACGGCCTCGCGTACGCCGCCGACCTCGACGGCCCCTTCGTCGTGGCGACCGACGCCCGCCGCAAGGAGGTCTACTGGGCCCGCTACGCCGACTCCCGCACCCGGCTCACCGGGCCCGCCGTCGACCGGCCCGCCGACATCGCCGACGAGGTCGCCGGACTCCCGGCCGTCGGCGCGGGCGCCCTGCTCTACCCGGACACCTTCCCGGCCCCGCACGCGCCGGAGCACGTCTCCGCCGCCGCCCTCGCCGCCCTGGCCGCCGAACGGCTCGCCGCGGGCGAGGAACTGCCCGAGCCGCGCCCCCTCTACCTGCGCCGCCCCGACGCCCAGGTCCCCAAGAACTACAAGGTGGTCACCCCCAAGTGACCGCACCCGCCACCCCCGCGCTGCGCGAGATGCGCTGGTGGGACATCGACCCCGTGCTGGAGCTGGAGAAGGCACTCTTCCCCGAGGACGCCTGGTCGCGCGGCATGTTCTGGTCCGAGCTGGCGCATTCCCGCGGCCCCGAGGCCACCCGCCGCTACCTGGTCGCCGAGACCGCCGGGACCGCCGACCGCCGGATCGTCGGCTACGCGGGCCTCGCCTCCTCCGGCGACTTCGCCGACGTCCAGACCATCGCCGTCGCCCGGGACCACTGGGGGACCGGCCTCGGCGGACGGCTGCTCACCGAACTCCTCGCCGCCGCGACCGCCTTCGAGTGCGCCGAGGTCCTCCTGGAGTGCCGCGTCGACAACACGCGCGCCCAGAAGCTCTACGAACGCTTCGGCTTCGAGCCCATCGGCTTCAGGCGGGGCTACTACCAGCCGGGGAACGTGGACGCCCTGGTGATGCGCCTGACCGACCCGTCCACCTCCCTGAACGGCGTACGAGGAACCGAGATCAATGGCTGACGAACCCCTGGTCCTGGGGATCGAGACCTCCTGTGACGAGACCGGCGTCGGGGTCGTGCGCGGCACCACCCTGCTGGCCGACGCGATCGCCTCCAGCGTCGACGAGCACGCCCGCTTCGGCGGCGTCGTCCCCGAGGTGGCCAGCCGCGCCCACCTGGAGGCGATGGTCCCCACCATCGACCGCGCCCTCAAGGAGGCCGGGGTCTCCGCCCGCGACCTCGACGGCATCGCCGTGACCGCCGGTCCCGGCCTCGCGGGCGCCCTCCTGGTCGGCGTCTCGGCGGCCAAGGCGTACGCGTACGCCCTCGGCAAGCCGCTCTACGGCGTCAACCACCTCGCCTCGCACATCTGCGTCGACCAGCTGGAGCACGGCCCGCTGCCCGAGCCGACGATGGCGCTGCTCGTCAGCGGCGGCCACTCCTCGCTGCTGCTCTCCAGCGACATCACCTCCGACGTCCGCCCGATGGGCGCCACCATCGACGACGCGGCGGGCGAGGCCTTCGACAAGATCGCCCGCGTGCTGAACCTCGGCTTCCCCGGCGGCCCGGTCATCGACCGGTACGCGCGCGAGGGCGACCCGACCGCGATCTCCTTCCCGCGCGGCCTGACCGGGCCGCGCGACCCGGCGTACGACTTCTCCTTCTCCGGGCTCAAGACGGCCGTCGCCCGCTGGATCGAGGCGAAGCGCGCGGCGGGCGAGGAGGTGCCGGTGCGGGACGTCGCCGCGTCCTTCCAGGAGGCCGTGGTGGACGTCCTGACCCGCAAGGCCGTCCGGGCGTGCCGGGACGAGGGCGTCGACCACCTGATGATCGGCGGCGGCGTGGCGGCCAACTCGCGGCTGCGCGCGCTCGCCCAGGAGCGCTGCGAGGCGGCCGGGATCAGGCTGCGCGTGCCGCGCCCCAAGCTCTGCACGGACAACGGCGCGATGGTCGCCGCCCTCGGCGCGGAGATGGTCGCGCGCGGCCGGTCCGCCTCCGACTGGGACCTGTCGGCCGACTCGTCCCTCCCGGTGACCGACCCGCACGTCCCCGGCCACGGTCACACGCACGCGCACGGCCACGACCACGACCACGTGCACGAGGTCAGCAAGGACAACCTCTACTCGTGAGGACGGCGTGCGTGAGGACGGCGTGCGTGAGGGAGGCGGGATCATGACGGTCGCGTTGATGTGGGAGGCGCGTGCGGCGGAGGGCCGGGGCGCCGACCTGCTCGCCTGGGCCCGCTCCCGCGTGCTGACGCCCGCGCCCCCGCGCCGGGAGACGTTCCGCGCGCCGGGGGAGCGGGTGCTCGTCATCACCTGGTGGGACGCGCCGTACGACGCCGACCTGCCCGAACTGCCCGACCCCGGGCCCGAGCTGATCGGGCGTCCGGTCCACCGCTGGCGGTTCGAGTCGGCGGACGGCACGGAGCAGCCGGACTCGGGCTCCGCCACGGAACCCGCTTAACGCTCCGTACGACGACCCCGCCTCATGAGATTTTCCGAAGAAGTGCCGTACCGGGCAGTCTTCCTAACAGTGCGCTAATAATTCGGACGTACGTTCTTTGTGTGACCGGACACAAGGACGCGCAGGCGCAGTCGGGCGGGGAGGGGCCGCCGGCGCGCGCCCGGCGGACGCGGGTGGTGAGAGCCGTCGGCCTCGGCCTGGCGGGGGTGCTGGTGCTGGGCGCCGCCGCGGCGGGCTGGGCGTACCGGCATCTCGACGGCAACATCCGCAGCGTGGACGTCGACAGCGCGCTCGGCGACAACCGGCCCGCCCGCGCGATGACCACGCCGACGCCGTCCGGCACGGCCTCCGAGGCGCCCGTCGCCACCGGCGCCCTCAACATCCTGGTCCTCGGCTCGGACTCGCGCGACGGCGCCAACCGGGCGCTGGGCGGCGGCGACTCCGGCGGAGCCCGCTCCGACACCGCGATGGTCGTCCACCTCGACGCGGGCCGCACGCGGGCGACCGTGGTGAGCATCCCGCGCGACACCCTGGTGGACCGCCCGTCCTGCCCGCGCGAGTCGGGCGGCTCGACCGGCCCCGCGTACGGGGTGATGTTCAACACCGCCTACGCGGTGGGCGGTCCGGTCTGCGCGGTGAAGACCGTCGAGTCGATCACCGACATCCGGATGGACCACTTCGTCGAGGTCGACTTCTCGGGCTTCGCCCGGCTCGTCGACGCCCTGGGCGGGGTCACCGTCACCACCGACGAGGACATCCACGACGAGGACAGCCACCTGGACCTCGCGGCGGGCACCCACCACCTCGACGGCACCGACGCGCTCGCCCTCGCCCGCACCCGGCACGGCATCGGGGACGGCAGCGACCTCGGCCGGATAGGCCTCCAGCAGGACCTGGTGAAGGCCCTGCTGGACCAGATCGCCGCGAACGGCCTGCTGACCAGCCCCACCCGGCTCTACCGGGTCGCGGACGCGGCCACCCGCAGCCTCACCACCGACACCGGCCTCGACTCCCTCTCCGAGCTGACCGGTCTCGCCCGCAGCCTCTCCGGTTTGTCGTCCGCGAACGTCACCACCGTCATGCTGCCCGTCGTCCCGGCCCCCTCCGACCCCAACCGGGTCGTCGCCGACGAGCCCGAGGCGACCGAGCTGTGGCGCTCCCTGGAACGCGCGTGAGGACCGCCTCGACCGCCTCGACCACCGCGACCGCTGGGACCATCGGGACCGCCGGGGCGGCGAGGGCCGTCCGCGGGGCGCGCGGGCCTTCCGCCGTGCCGCCGGAGCCGGACCCGCGCCGCACGGGTCCGGCGCCGTCCCGGAAGAAGGCACCGGGCCGGTGCGCGGCGGCCGCCGCTGCGGCGGCCGGGGCCCGGCGGGGCTGAGCGCTCCCAGCCGGGGTCCGTTCAGGCCGGCCGGCCGATCAGCATCGTGGGGGCGCCCGCGACCCGCGTCAGGAAGACCGTCGCCGCGTGCGGCCCCTGCGGCTTCACTTTGCGGCGCAGCTCCTCCGGCTCCACCGCCGACCCCCGCTTCTTCACGGTCAGGACGCCGACCCCGCGCTCGCGCAGCAGCGCCTTGAGCTTCTTGACGTTGAAGGGCAGCACGTCGGTGATCTCGTACGCGGTGGCGTACGGCGTCGGGCGGAGCGTGTCGGCGGTGACGTAGGCGATCGTCGCGTCGATCAGGCCGCCGTCCAGGTCGCGGGCGACGTCGGCGACGAGATGGGCGCGGACGACGGCGCCGTCGGGCTCGTACAGCCAGCGGCCGACCGGGCGGACCGCCGGGTCGGGCAGGCCCGCGCCGAGGAGGGTGCGCGGGCCGGGCAGCAGGGTGGCGCGCACCGCGCCCGGCGCGGTCCCGAACCAGAGCACTGCCTCCTTCACGTCCCCGCCGTCGGAGATCCACTCCGCCTCCGCCGCCGCCGGAATCACCTCGTGCGGCACGCCCGGCGCGATCTTCAGGACGGCGTACGGGGCCTTCAGCGCGGCGCCGATCGCCCAGGACAGCGGTGGCGAGTAGGCCTCCGGGTCGAAGATCCGCCCGCCGCGGCCCCGGCCGCCCCGCCGGGCCGGGTCGACGAACACGGCGTCGTACCCGGCGGTGTCGACCTCGGTGACGTCGGCCTCGCGCACCTCGATCAGCCCGTCGAGGCCGAGCGCCCCGGCGTTGGCCCGCGCCACCGCCGCCGTCAGCGGGTCCCGGTCCACGGCGAGGACCCTGATCCCGGCACGGGCCAGCGCGAGCGCGTCGCCGCCGATCCCGCAGCACAGGTCGGCCACCGAGGTCACCCCCAGCTCCCGCAGCCGCCCGGCCCGGTACGCGGCGACGCTCGCCCGGGTCGACTGCTCGACGCCGCTCGGGGTGAAGAACATCCGCCCCGCGTCCTCGGGGCCGAACTTGGCCGCCGCGCGCTGCCGCAGCCGCGCCTGGCCGAGGGCCGCCGAGACCAGCTCGGCGGGGTGCTCGCGGCGGAGCCGGGTGGCGACGGCGAGTTCGTCGGCGGGGTCGGTGCCGCGGACGGCGTCGAGGAGGGCGCGGCCCTCGGGGGTGAGGAGCGGGGCGAGGTCGTTCACCGGCTCATTGTGGGCCAGTCGGTGGACGGTGCGGCGCCGACGGCGGTGTCGGGCGGGCGCGGGCGGCGGGGGCTGGGAAGATCCGGCGCCATGGGATCAGTCGTACAAAATGACAAAAACGGCGCACAGGGGACGCGGTCGGGACGCGCGCGTCGCACGCGCGCGGCACGCGCCGGGCTCCCGGCCGTCGTCGGTCTCCTCGCCCTCGCCGCGCTCGCCTCGGGCTGCGCCTCCGGCCCCGGCACCGCCGCCCCGCCCGCCGCCGGTCAGCAGGCCCCCGAGGCCCCGCCCGCGCGCGCCCTGCACGGCTACGCGGCCAAGCTGCGCGCCGAGTACACCGCGCGCGCGGCGGCCGCCAAGCGCTGGGGGCTGAAGAAGGTCCCGCTCGCCCCGCCCGCGCCGCCCGCCGAGAAGCCGGAGATCACCACGCGCGAGGGCTTCGAGGTCGCCGACCACGAGGAACTGGGCCTCCCCCCGGTCTTCACCACCGTCCCGACCGAGGACAAGGTCGTCTTCCTCACCATCGACGACGGCGCCGAGAAGGACCCCGAGTTCCTGCGCATGATGAGCGACCTGAAGATCCCGTACACCGCCTTCCTCAGCGACTACCTCGCCAAGGAAGACTACGGGTACTTCAAGGACATGCGGGGCCGCGGCGTCTCCCTGAACAACCACACCCTGACCCACCCCTACCTGCCCGGCCTGTCCTACAGCCGCCAGAAGCGCGAGATCTGCGGCATGCAGGACGTGATCGAGAAGCAGTACGGCGAGCGCCCCGCGCTGTTCCGGCCGCCGTTCGGCAACTACAACCGCGACACCCTGAAGATCGCCAAGTCCTGCGGCGTGAAGTACGTCCCGCTCTGGAGCGAGGAGGTCTTCGTCGACAAGTGGGACTACCGCGAGTGGGACCGCGACCTCCACCCCGGCGACATCGTCCTCACCCACTTCCGCGGCCGCGACGAGTGGAAGGGCGCCATGCCCGACATGATCCGCCGCTTCATGGCCCTGGTCACCGAGAAGGGGTACGCGGTGGCCCGGCTGGAGGACTATCTGTGAGCCGCGGCGGTCCGGGGCCGGTCCGGGAGAGGGGCGCGGCGACGTCCGGGCGGGACGCGCGGGCCCCGCGGTGGCCGAGCCCCCGGTCCGCGCGCGGGCGGGCCCCGGCCGCCCCCCTGCCCGCACGCACGCGTGCCCGCGCCCTCGTGCTCGGCCTCGCCCTGGCGCTCGCCCTGCCGCTGACCGGCTGCGCCCGGCCGCCCGCCGGTGCCGCGGGCCTTCCGGGCGCCCACCCGGCGAGCGTCCGGGCCGCGAGCGCCCGCCCGCCGGACCCCGCCGCCACGCTCCCGCCGTACCGCCGCTGGGGCCTCACCGCCCCGCTCACCCCGGCCCCCGCCCCCTCCGCGGCCCCCGCCGCGCCGCCCACCGCCCGTGACCGCGCCGGGCGCCCCCTCGCCCCGGTCGTGGACCGGGTCCCCACCCGCGACCCGGTGGTCTTCCTCACCTTCGACGACGGCGCCGAACGCGACCCCCGCTTCGTCGACCTCGTCCGCGAACTGCGGCTCCCGGTCAGCCTGTTCCTCACCGCCGACGTCACCGGCCCCGGCTACGCCCACTTCGCCCGGCTGCGCTCGGTCGGCGCCGACCTCCAGAACCACACCCTCCACCACACCGCCCTGCGCGGCCTCCCGTACGCCGGACAGCGCGCCGAGATCTGCGGCCAGCAGGACAAACTCGCCGCCCGCTTCGGCCTGCGCCCCCGCTACCTCCGGCCGCCCTACGGGACGTACGACACCACGACGCGCCGCGCCGCCGCCGACTGCCGGATCGCCGCGCTCGTCCTGGCCCGCGCCGTCATGGGCCCCACCGGGCTCACCTTCACCGACGGCCCCCACCGGCTGCGCCCCGGCGACGTCGTCGCCGTCGACCCCGACCTCGCCACCGGCCCCGGCCTGCGGGAACGCACCGTACGGCTGCTGCGCGCGGTGCAGGGGGCGGGCCTCACGGTGGGCCGCCTGGCGGACCGTCTCTGACCCGGCCCGCCGACCGTCCCCGGCCCGCCCCGCCCTCCCGGCGGGCCGCCCCGGCGGCGCTCCACTGGCACTCCGCTTGACCGAGTGCTAATCGCGGTCATAGTCTCGGGTCTGGCACTCCCCACTGGAGAGTGCCAACACAGCGACGGGCAGGTCCGGCACCCGCGACGACGGACCCTCCTGGTCGCCACCTCAGACAGTTAACCCCGTGAGATCTCCGAAGGGGGAGGTCGGATCGTGACGACCGCCAGCTCCAAGGTTGCCATCAAGCCGCTCGAGGACCGCATCGTGGTCCAGCCGCTCGACGCCGAGCAGACCACGGCCTCCGGCCTGGTCATCCCGGACACCGCGAAGGAGAAGCCCCAGGAGGGCGCCGTCCTCGCCGTCGGTCCGGGCCGCTTCGAGAACGGCGAGCGCCTGCCGCTCGACGTCAAGGTCGGCGACGTCGTGCTCTACAGCAAGTACGGCGGCACCGAGGTGAAGTACAACGGCGAGGAGTACCTCGTCCTCTCGGCCCGCGACGTCCTCGCGATCATCGAGAAGTAGTCACCTCGCACCACCCGAGGCACCCGGCGCGCACCGCGTGCCGCCCGCCTCACCCGCACCACCACGCTGCGCCCTTGGCCCCCGCGACCACTAATCAGCCGGGCGTCGGGGGCGCAGCGTCATTTCACCACCAACTCCGGAGAGGGCTCCCGCTGTCATGGCGAAGATCCTGAAGTTCGACGAGGACGCCCGTCGCGCCCTCGAGCGCGGCGTCAACAAGCTTGCCGACACGGTCAAGGTGACGATCGGCCCCAAGGGCCGCAACGTCGTCATCGACAAGAAGTTCGGCGCTCCCACCATCACCAACGACGGTGTCACCATCGCGCGTGAGGTGGAGATCGAGGACCCGTACGAGAACCTCGGTGCCCAGCTGGTGAAGGAGGTGGCGACCAAGACCAACGACATCGCGGGCGACGGCACCACCACCGCCACCGTGCTCGCCCAGGCGCTCGTGCGCGAGGGCCTGAAGAACGTCGCCGCGGGTGCCTCCCCGGCGCTGCTGAAGAAGGGCATCGACGCGGCCGTCAAGGCGGTCTCCGACGAGCTGCTCGCCTCGGCCCGCCCGATCGACGAGAAGTCCGACATCGCCGCCGTCGCCGGTCTCTCCGCCCAGGACCAGCAGGTCGGCGAGCTGATCGCCGAGGCGATGGACAAGGTCGGCAAGGACGGTGTCATCACCGTCGAGGAGTCCAACACCTTCGGTCTGGAGCTGGACTTCACCGAGGGCATGGCCTTCGACAAGGGCTACCTGTCGCCGTACTTCGTGACGGACCAGGAGCGCATGGAGGCCGTCCTGGAGGACCCCTACATCCTCATCAACCAGGGCAAGATCTCCTCCATCGCCGACCTGCTGCCGCTGCTGGAGAAGGTCATCCAGACCAACTCCTCCCGCCCGCTGCTGATCATCGCCGAGGACGTCGAGGGCGAGGCCCTGTCGACCCTGGTCGTGAACAAGATCCGCGGCACCTTCAACGCGGTCGCGGTCAAGGCCCCCGGCTTCGGTGACCGCCGCAAGGCCATGCTGGAGGACCTCGCCGTCCTCACCGGCGCCCAGGTCATCGCCGAGGAGGTCGGCCTCAAGCTCGACCAGGTCGGCGTCGACGTCCTCGGCTCGGCCCGCCGCGTCACCGTCACCAAGGACGACACCACGGTCGTCGACGGCGCCGGTGCCTCGGAGAACGTGACCGGCCGCGTCGCGCAGATCAAGGCCGAGATCGAGAACACCGACTCCGACTGGGACCGCGAGAAGCTCCAGGAGCGCCTCGCGAAGCTCGCGGGCGGCGTGTGCGTCATCAAGGTCGGCGCCGCCACCGAGGTGGAGCTGAAGGAGAAGAAGCACCGTCTGGAGGACGCCATCTCCGCGACCCGCGCCGCGGTCGAGGAGGGCATCGTCTCCGGTGGTGGCTCCGCGCTCGTCCACGCCGTGAAGGTCCTGGAGGGCAACCTCGACAAGACCGGCGACGAGGCCACCGGTGTCTCCGTGGTCCGCAAGGCCGCCGTCGAGCCGCTGCGCTGGATCGCCGAGAACGCCGGCCTGGAGGGCTACGTCATCGTCTCCAAGGTCGCCGAGCTGGAGAAGGGCAGCGGCTACAACGCCGCCACCGGCGAGTACGGCGACCTGGTCAAGGCCGGCGTCATCGACCCGGTCAAGGTCACCCGCTCCGCCCTGGAGAACGCCGCCTCCATCGCCTCCCTCCTCCTCACGACCGAGACCCTGGTCGTCGAGAAGAAGGAAGAGGAGGAGCCGGCCGCCGCTGGTCACGGCCACGGCCACTCCCACTGAGGCACCCCTGAGCGCGTCCGCCCGCGGCCCCGGCCCCGGGCGGCCCGCTCACCGTGAGGCCCCGCCCCCGCGCACCCACCGCGCCGGGAGCGGGGCCTCACGCGCACCCCGCCCGCCGTACGTCACTGCGGCCCGTACTTGCGTCCCGTGCGCGAGCTGATCCCGCCCAGCAGTGGCCTCGGGACCACCTTCGCCAGGCCCATCAGCGTCTTGTAGCGGGGGTCGGGAATCGACACCGACTTGCCGCGGGCCAGGTCGTCGAGGGCCGCCGCGACCAGCTTGTCGGCGTCCAGCCACATCCAGCCGGGGATGTTGTCCGTGCCCATCCCGGCCCGCTCGTGGAACTCCGTCCGCACGAAGCCGGGGCAGAGCGCCATCAGCCGTACGCCGCTGTCCGCCAGATCCCGCGCCGCCCCCTGGGTGAACTGCACGACCCACGCCTTGGACGCCCCGTACGTGCCGCGCGGCAGGAACGCCGCCACCGACGCCACGTTCACCACACCCCCGCGCCCGCGCTCGCGCATCGACTCCGCCGCCGCCGACGTCAGCCGCAGCACCGCCTCGCAGTGCACCTTCAGCATCCGCAGCTCGTCGGCCATCGGTACGTCGAGATAGCGGCCCTTGTTGCCGAAGCCCGCGTTGTTGACCAGCAGGTCGACGGGGTTCCTGCGGTCGCCGAGCCGCACGGCCACCGCCTCGATGCCCGCGTCGGTCGCCAGGTCGGCGGTGAGCACCTCGGCCTCGATGCCGTGCCGGTCGTGCAGCTCGGTCGCCTGCTCGCGCAACCGCGCGGTGTCCCGCGCGACGAGGACGAGGTCGTACCCGTCCGCCGCCAGCCGCCGCGCGAAGGCGGCTCCGATGCCCGCGGTGGAACCAGTGATCAGAGCGGTTGTCATGGCGGCAAGGTTAGTGACCCGGCGCCCCCGCTCCCGACCTCCCGGCCGCCGCCCGCCCGCACTCCGGCGCCCCCGGCGGCCCGCCCCGGCAGCGGCTCAGCCCACGGCATCGGCACCGCGCCGGACGCCGCCGTCCCCGTACTTCGCCACGTACGCCAACGCGGCCTCCCGCGCCTCCGGGTGAAGCGCCTCGCCCGCCGCCAGCAGTTCCGGCAGCAGGTCGCGCCGGGTGGTGGTCGCCAGGAACTCCATCCGCGCGGTCACCCCGTGGTCCGGCACCCGCACCCGCCGCACCGGGTCCCCGGCCCGGATCTCACCGGGCACGATCACCCGCAGATACGCCCCTGTCGCCGCCTTCCGCGTGAAGCGTCTGACCCAGCCCTTCTCGCCCAGATGGCCCTGGAAGGTCCGGCACGGGACCCGCCCCGAGGTCACCTCCAGCACCACCTCGGCGCCGATCAGCCAACGCTCCCCGACCAGCGCACCGGAGACGTCCAGGCCGGTCGTGGTCAGGTTCTCGCCGAAGGAGCCGTTGGGCAGCGGGCGGCCCAGCTCGCCCTCCCAGTCGTCCAGGTCCTCGCGCGCGACCGCGTACACCGCCTGGTCGTTGCCGCCGTGGTGGCGCAGATGGCACACCGCGTCCCCGGCGACCCCGCTGCCCGCGATCCCCTTCGGCCCCGGCGCGGCCACCCGCACCGGCCCCTCGACGGGCCGCTTGTCGATACCGGTCACCCCGTCGGGCTGGTCGGTGTACGGCACGCTCGTCGCCCGCCCCACGTTCACAGACAGAAGCCTCATGCGGCCACGGTAGGCGACCCCAGGTCAAAGTGTCGACGCATTATTCGCCCCCGTACCCAAGCCTCCCTTATGCTCGCTGGATGATCGAGGCCCGTCATCTCCGCGTCCTGCGCGCCGTCGCCGCCACCGGCTCCTTCTCAGCGGCGGGGCGCGAACTGGGCTGCACCCAGCCCGCGGTCAGCCAGCAGATGAAGGCCCTGGAGACCTCCGTCGGCACCCCGCTGCTGGTGCGCACCGGCCGCGAGATGCGGCTCACCCAGGCGGGCGAGGCCCTGGTCCGGCACGCGGCCGGGATCATCGCCGGACTCACCGCCGCCGAGGAGGAGGTCGCCGCCATCGCGGGCCTGCGGGCCGGGCGCGTGCGGCTCGTGTCCTTCCCCAGCGGCAGCTCCACCCTCGTGCCCACCGCGCTGGCCGCCCTGCGCGCCGACCACCCCGGCACCCGTGTCTCGCTGGAGGAGGCCGAACCGCCCGAGTCGGTCGACAAGCTGCGCGCGGGCGACTGCGACGTGGCCCTCGCCTTCCGCTACACGGACGCGCCGGGCGCGGAGGAGTGGGCCGACCTGGTGGTCCGCCCGCTGCTCACCGACCGCCTGGTCGCCCTCGTCCCCGAACGGCACCGCCTCGCGCGCGCGAGGTCCCTCGCCATCGGCGAACTCGCGGGCGAGGCCTGGATCGCGGGCTGCCCGCGCTGCCGGGGCCAGCTGGTCGAGGTCTGCGAGGGCGCGGGCTTCACCCCCCGCATCGACTTCGCCACCGACGACTACCCGGCGGTGGCCGGCCTGGTCGGCGCGGGCCTCGGCGTCGCCGTCCTGCCCCAGCTCGCCGTCGAGTCCGTCCGGCCCCGCGGCGCCGTCGCCGTGACGCTGGAACCCGCGGTGCGCCGCGAGATCGTCGCCCTCACCCTGCCCGACCTCGCCCAGGTGCCCGCGGTCGCGGCCACCCTGGACCGCCTCACGCGCGCGGCGGCCCGCTAGCTCTCCGGACGGCCGTTGTACGCGCCCGCTCGGTGCGGTCCGGCGGGGAGCACGACAAGAGGGCACCCGTGGACGTAGGTGCCCTCTCGCCGTATCGGAGAAACGTTCCTTCAGTTGTTCGAGTCGCTGTGCCCCCCGTGCGGAGCCGACGCCGACACGAGTCTGTGCCGCGCCCGCCCCATGAGTTCCTCGCGCTCGTCCTCGGTCAGCCCGCCCCACACGCCGTACGGCTCGCGCACCGCCAACGCGTGCGCCGCGCACTGCGCGCGTACCGGGCACCTCATGCAGACCTCCTTGGCCGAGTTCTCGCGAGCGCTCCGGGCCGCCCCGCGTTCGCCCTCCGGATGGAAGAAGAGCGAGCTGTCCACCCCGCGGCAGGCGGCGAGGAGCTGCCAGTCCCACAGGTCCGCGTTCGGTCCGGGAAGGCGGGAGAAATCTGCCATTGCGTGACCCCTTGTAGCCGTGCTGAGCGGATACGGTGCCCACGACCGTACAACTACGATCTAAGGAGATGAAAATATGACTCATTGCGAATCTAGCCTTAGACACCAGTAAATGGGAAGAAATAGGGCCGAACGGGGCGTCGATTGTGGTGAAAGGTTGAGGGTCCGCGCGGCTGCCTCCGCCGTGTCCGCTCCCTCACGTAGAGTGCCGAAGAGTGCATGCAGCCCCGTAACTCTTTCGAGTGACCATCGTTGAGAGTGCGGTGGCGGTTGAGAACACAAACGCTCGGGCAGGCGTCCGAGACGGTCGACCGCACAGGTGACGATACGTACCAGCCTGGAGGCACAAGGTGACGCGCATCAGCTGCGGAGGGCGGCCATGACTTCCGTCCTCGTCTGCGACGACTCCCCGCTTGCCCGAGAGGCGCTCCGCCGCGCGGTCGCGACCGTTCCCGGCGTCGAGCGCGTGACGACGGCGGCCAACGGCGAGGAAGTCCTCCGCCGCTGGGGCGCCGACCGATCCGACCTGATCCTGATGGATGTGCGCATGCCCGGCCTGGGCGGTGTCGAGACCGTCCGGCGGCTGCTGTCCGCCGACCCCGGCGCGCGCATCATCATGCTGACCGTCGCCGAGGACCTCGACGGCGTCGCGCTCGCGGTCGCCGCCGGCGCCCGCGGCTATCTGCACAAGGACGCCTCGCGCGCCGAACTGCGCGCGACCGTCACACAGGCCCTCGCCGACCCGACCTGGCGGCTCGCCCCGCGGCGGCTGCGCTCGGCCGAGATGGGCGCGGCGCCCACGCTCACCGCGCGCGAGATCCAGGTCCTGGAGGGCATGAGCCACGGCCGCTCCAACGCGGAGATCGGCCGTGAGCTGTTCCTCTCCGAGGACACGGTCAAGACCCACGCGCGCCGCCTCTTCAAGAAGCTCGGCGCCTCGGACCGCGCGCACGCGGTGGCCCTGGGCTTCCGCTGGGGTCTGGTCCGCTAGACCGCGCCGCAGCCCGTCGGTCCGTCCGGCGGGCGAGCGGGCCGCGGCGCCGGGCGGGCGCGTACGGCGTACGGACTCCCGCCCGCGTGTCGGATAGGGGCGCGGTCGGGTCTCCGTGCGGCGGATCGCGTACCGGATGCCGCGCCGCGGACCGGTGCCGGGCGACCGGGACCGGTCGGTGGCGACGGGCTCTCCGGGGCGGCGCGATGTCCGTATCGCCTCAGGTCCGGGGTGCTCGCCCCGGTACGCGCCCGGGGCACCCGTCACCCGGTCGGCTCCCCGCCCTCGTCCGTCGGCGGGGCGGATCGCGACCGACTTCCGCAGTGGTCCGGCGTCGGTGAACAGGAGCGGGGCATGGGTGAACCTCCCTGCTCGCGTGGGGTCGAGGGCCTGACACGGCCCCCCGTCAACCCGCCCGGCGGACGGGCTCGGACCGGCCGCCGCCGGGTGCCCGCTGCTCGTTTCGTCGCGGATGCCGCATCCTTGAGGGGTGGAGTTCCTCGGGGACGAGTCGGTCGAGCGGAAGGGGAGGGCGCAAGGGATGACTTCCGGCGCACCTGCTCATAACGCTTCGGTGCACAACGACGGGCACGGTGCCGCGGCCGGTCCGGCCGCAGTGCACCATGGACCGATGCGCGAAGACGAGGCGGTCCGTGCCCCCGGGGCGATCGGCGGCCTCGTGCATCGCGCGGTGGACGGCGACGAACAGGCCACCCACGACCTGCTCGCCCACGTCCACCCCCTCGCGCTCCGCTACTGCCGCACCCGCCTGTCCCGGCTCCCCGGCGACGCCCGGCACTTCGTGGAGGACCTCGCGCAGGAGGTCTGCGTCGCCGTCCTCCTCGCCCTCCCGCGCTACAAGGACACCGGCCGCCCCTTCGAGGCGTTCGTCTTCGCGATCGCCGCCCACAAGGTCGCCGACCTCCAGCGCGCCGCCATGCGCCACCCCGGCTCCACCGCCGTCCCCTCCGACGAGATGCCGGAACGCCCCGACGACTCCCTCGGCCCCGAGGAACGCGCCCTGCTCAGCAGCGACGCCGAATGGGCCAAGAAACTCATGGCCAACCTCCCCGAGAACCAGCGCGAACTGCTCCTGCTGCGCATCGCCGTCGGCCTCACCGCCGAGGAGACCGGCCAGATGTTGGGAATGTCACCCGGCGCCGTCCGCGTCGCCCAGCACCGGGCCCTGAGCAGACTCCGCGCCCTCGCCGAGCAGTAGCGGACGCCCGGCGGGACCCCGCAACAGGCGTGCGTGCGGGGCACCCTGTGAACACCGGTGCCGCCCGCCCCGTACGCACCCACGAGATCACGCGGCCGCCGTCCGCGCGGGGCGGGGCCCGCGGGCGCCGCGGACCGTGGAATTCCGGACCCGTGCTTCCCGTTAGCATGGACATCCGCACCGATCAAGGCCATTGGGGAAGGTGTCATGACTGCCAACGTCGACGGAGTGCCCGGAAAATTCGCGACCCTCGGGCTGACCTACGACGACGTGCTGCTGCTGCCGGGCCCGTCGGACATGGCTCCCGACGAGATCGACACCGCCTCGCATGTCTCCCGGAACGTACGGGTCAACATCCCGCTCCTGTCCGCCGCCATGGACAAGGTCACCGAGTCGCGCATGGCGATCGCGATGGCCCGCCAGGGCGGCGTCGGCGTGCTGCACCGCAACCTCTCGATCGAGGACCAGGCCAACCAGGTCGACCTCGTCAAGCGCTCCGAGTCCGGCATGGTGACCGACCCGATCACCATCCACCCGGACGCCACCCTCGCCGAGGCCGACGCGATCTGCGCCAAGTTCCGCATCAGCGGCGTCCCCGTCACCGACGGCGGCAAGAAGCTCCTCGGCATCGTCACCAACCGCGACATGGCCTTCGAGACCGACCGCGCGCGCCGCGTCCGCGAGGTCATGACCCCGATGCCGCTCGTCACCGGCAAGGTCGGCATCTCGGGCGTCGAGGCCATGGACCTGCTGCGCCGCCACAAGATCGAGAAGCTGCCGCTGGTCGACGAC
Organism: Streptomyces sp. NPDC091281; assembly: GCF_044757425.1. NCBI lineage: Bacteria > Bacillati > Actinomycetota > Actinomycetes > Kitasatosporales > Streptomycetaceae > Streptomyces > Streptomyces sp. NPDC091281. The sequence continues at coordinate 119,968 of NZ_JBIVUY010000002.1, forward strand.
GACGGCGTCCTCAAGGGCCTCATCACCGTGAAGGACTTCGTCAAGGCGGAGAAGTACCCGCACGCCGCGAAGGACTCCGAGGGCCGCCTCCTGGTCGGCGCCGCCGTCGGCGTCGCCGGTGACTCCTTCGAGCGCGCGCAGGCCCTCATCGAGGCGGGCGCCGACTTCATCGTCGTCGACACCGCCCACGGCCACTCCCGCCTGGTCGGCGACATGATCGCCAAGATCAAGTCCAACCACACGCGCGTCGACGTCATCGGCGGCAACGTCGCCACCCGCGACGGCGCCCAGTCCCTCGTCGACGCGGGCGCCGACGCCATCAAGGTCGGCGTCGGACCGGGCTCCATCTGTACGACCCGCGTCGTCGCCGGTATCGGCGTCCCGCAGGTCACCGCCATCTACGAGGCCGCGCTCGCTGCCAAGGACGCGGGCGTCCCGGTCATCGGCGACGGCGGCCTCCAGTACTCCGGCGACATCGCCAAGGCGCTCGTCGCGGGCGCCGACACCGTGATGCTGGGCTCCCTCCTCGCGGGCTGCGAGGAGTCCCCGGGCGAGCTGCTCTTCATCAACGGCAAGCAGTTCAAGTCGTACCGCGGCATGGGCTCCCTCGGCGCCATGCAGACCCGCGGCGAGCGCAAGTCGTTCTCCAAGGACCGCTACTTCCAGGAGGGCGTCGCCTCCGACGAGCAGCTCATCCCCGAGGGCATCGAGGGCCAGGTGCCCTACCGCGGCCCGCTGTCGTCCGTGGTCCACCAGCTGGTCGGCGGCCTGCGCCAGTCGATGTTCTACGTCGGCGGCCGCACCGTGCCCGACCTCCAGGAGAACGGCCGCTTCGTCCGGATCACCTCGGCGGGCCTCAAGGAGAGCCACCCGCACGACATCCAGATGACGGTCGAGGCGCCGAACTACAGCAGCAAGAAGTGACCGGACACAGCGACCGGTAGCGCGGCGGCGAGCCGTCCGCCCGCGGGCGGCGCACACCGCTCGTGACGCGCGCGTGGGGCGGCCCCGGACGATCCGGGGCCGCCCTCGTCGTGCCCGTCGGCGATACTGGAAGACGCTGCAACGCATCAGGGAAAGGCCACACACGTGACTGAGATCGAGATCGGGCGCGGCAAGCGCGGCCGCCGGGCGTACGCCTTCGACGACATCGCCGTCGTCCCCAGCCGCCGTACGCGGGACCCGAAGGAGGTCTCGATCGCCTGGCAGATCGACGCCTACCGCTTCGAGCTGCCGTTCCTGGCCGCCCCCATGGACTCGGTCGTCTCCCCGGCCACCGCGATCCGCATCGGCGAGCTGGGCGGCCTGGGCGTCCTCAACCTCGAAGGCCTGTGGACGCGGCACGAGGACCCGCAGCCGCTCCTCGACGAGATCGTCGGCCTGCCCGTGGAGAAGGCCACCCGCCGCCTCCAGGAGATCTACGCCGCGCCGATCCGCGAGGACCTGATCGGCCGCCGCCTCAAGGAGGTGCGCGACGCGGGCGTGGTCACCGCCGCCGCGCTCTCCCCGCAGCGCACCGCCCAGTTCTCCAAGGCCGTCGTCGACGCGGGCGTGGACATCTTCGTCATCCGCGGCACCACGGTGTCGGCGGAGCACGTCTCCGGCTCGCACGAGCCGCTCAACCTGAAGCAGTTCATCTACGAGCTGGACGTCCCGGTCATCGTCGGCGGCTGCGCCACCTACACGGCGGCCCTGCACCTGATGCGCACCGGTGCCGCGGGCGTCCTGGTCGGCTTCGGCGGCGGCGCCGCCCACACCACCCGCAACGTGCTGGGCATCCAGGTCCCCATGGCCACCGCCGTCGCCGACGTCGCCGCCGCCCGCCGCGACTACATGGACGAGTCCGGCGGCCGCTATGTGCACGTCATCGCCGACGGCGGTGTCGGCTGGTCCGGCGACCTGCCGAAGGCCGTCGCCTGCGGCGCCGACGCCGTCATGATGGGCTCGCCGCTCGCGCGCGCGACGGACGCGCCGGGCCGCGGTCACCACTGGGGCATGGAGGCCGTCAACGAGGAGCTGCCGCGCGGCAAGAAGGTCGACCTCGGCACGGTCGGCACCCTGGAGGAGGTCCTCACCGGCCCGTCCCACACCCCGGACGGCTCGATGAACTTCTTCGGCGCCCTGCGCCGGGCCATGGCCACCACGGGCTACAGCGAGCTGAAGGAGTTCCAGCGCGTCGAGGTCACGGTGGCCGACTCGGTCCACCGCCGCTGACCCCGGCTCCACCCCGCTCGGCCAAGGGCCGGTCGCCTCACTCGGTGAGGTGACCGGCCCTTGCGCGTGCGCGCCGCGCGCGGCAGCCGCGCGGAAGGGGTGGCGGGGCGGCGGTGGCGGTCGGCGGGTCGGCTCAGGGAGATCCACGGCTCAGGGAGATCGGGGGAGCGACGCGGGGGCGTGCGGGGTGGAGAGGGGGCGCACGGTTGCCTTCGGGGCCGATCCGGCCTGGTCGGAGGGGTCGTGGGCGGTAACGTCCGTGTCCGGCGCCCCAGTTGTGGGGGGTGCCCCCTTCCAAGGACACGGTCCGGACCCCGCCCTCGGGGCCCGGCCCGAATTCCTGATCGTGCCGCCTGCCGGGTTCGGGCGGTGTCGTGGAAGGGGGCGCCCATGGGTCGCCACCGCAAGCCCACCTCCTGGGACCGGCTCCGTCTTCGGATGGTGCAGTGCCGCAGGAGGTGGATCTTGCGTCTTTTCGGATGGTGAGCGGCCGCCCCCAAACACGCTAGGGGCGGACACTCCGTGCACTATCCAGGAGCCTGCCGCAGTAGCCCGCTGCGGTGGGCTCCACCCGTGACGCTTGTGCCTCGCCACGGATCAGGGGCGAGCGGCCGCGCCCAAACACAGTAGGGGCGGACACTCCGTACACCATCTCGGAGCCTGCCGCAGTTACCCGCTGCGGTGGGCTCCGTGTCCACGGTACTGACCTGATCGGTCGGGTGCCAGCGGCTCCAGGGGCGGCGGGGACGGTGTGCGCCCCTCTCACAACCTGTGCGCCGCCCCTGTGGGGGTCGCGCCGCGGGTGTCGAGCAGGAGCTGCGCCTTCACGGAGAGGCCCTGGAGGTCGTACGTGCGGTGCTGCTGGAGCAGGATCGTCAGGTCGGCGTCGGCGGCGGCCTCGTAGAGGGAGTCCGCGCGGGGGACCGGGCGCTCCAGGACGCTCCAGGACGGCACGTGCGGGTCGTGGTAGCTGACCGACGCCCCCAGCTCCATCAGACGGAGCGCGATCTCCCGCGCCGGGGTGCCCTGGAGGTCGGGGAGGTCGGCCTTGTAGGTCACGCCGAGCAGCAGCACGCGCGCGCCGCGCGCCGACTTGCCGTGCTCGTTGAGGAGCGTGGCGGCGCGCTGCACCACGTAGCGGGGCATACGGCTGTTGACCTGCTGGGCGAGTTCCACCATGCGCAGCGGGCTGCCGGGGTGTCCGGCGCGGTCCAGGGGGACGGAGTGGCCGCCCACGCCGGGGCCGGGACGGAAGGCCTGGAAGCCGAACGGCTTGGTCTCGGCGCAGCGGATGACGTCCCACAGGTCGACGCCCAGGTCGTTGCAGAGGACCGCCATCTCGTTGACGAGGGCGATGTTCACATGGCGGAAGTTGGTCTCCAGGAGGGTCACCGTCTCCGCCTCGCGCAGGCCGCGCGCACGGACCACCTTGTCGGTGAGGCGGCCGTAGAACGCGGCGGCCGACTCGGTGCAGGCGGGGGTGAGGCCGCCGATGACCTTGGGCGTGCCGGCCGGGGTGACGTCGCGGCGGCCGGGGTCGACGCGGCTGGGCGAGTACGCGAGGTGGAAGTCGCGCCCCGCGCGCAGGCCCGAGGTCTCCTCCAGGAGCGGCCGCAGATACGTCTCGGTCGTGCCCGGCGGGACCGGTGACTCCAGGATGACGGTGGTGTGCGGGCGCAGGTGCCCGGCCAGGGTGCGGGCGGCCGACTCCACCTGGCTCAGGTCGAGGCCGCCGTCCGCGTCGCGCGGGGTGGGGGCGCAGATGACGGCCGTCCGCACCCGCCCCAGCTCGGCGGGGTCGGTGGCGGGCCGGAAACCCCCCGCGAGCATCCTGCGCAGTTCCGCGGGGCTGAGCGAGCCCGGCTCGGGGCCGGTGCGGTAGCCGAGCGTGGAAATGCCGGCCGCCACGGCGGCCTGGGCCAGGGGCAGGCCGAGCGGACCGAGTCCGATGACGGCGAGATCTGCGGGCATGGCGTGGGCCGTCCTTCCCAGTAACCGAAGCGGGACAGGTGCGCAAGCCCGGTGGACAGAACGAGCGAGCGCACTGTCAGACTAGGAGTAAATATGACCGTTATGCGGGATTGATGCGGGTTGGATCTGCTGTGTTGGTCCGGCGCCTGGATCTCTCCGCTGATCTGCTGCGTTTCCCGGCGGGTCGGGTGCGCTTCCGTGAGAGTTGTCCACAGGTCGGCCGCCCGTGGTGGCTGAAGTCGCTCAACCCGTTCAGACTTTGGGCAGGGAGATCTGGACCGGGAGATCCGGACCGGCAGATCTGGGCAGGAGGGACAGGGACCGGGTTCCGCCCCGCCGTACGGGGCGGGGACGCGGGCCGGGCACCGCCCGACGGGCGGGGCCGACGTGAGCGACAGCGGGAGGCAGCGGTGAGGACAGCGACACTGGGGCCGGCACAGCGAGCCGAGTCACTGGCGGCCATGGCCGAGCGCGAACTGGACGTCCTGGTCGTGGGGGGTGGCGTGGTCGGCGCGGGCACCGCCCTCGACGCCGTCACCCGCGGCCTGTCCACCGGGCTGGTCGAGGCCCGCGACTGGGCCTCGGGCACCTCCAGCAGATCCAGCAAGCTCGTCCACGGCGGCCTGCGCTATCTGGAGATGCTCGACTTCGCCCTGGTCCGCGAGGCCCTCAAGGAGCGCGGCCTGCTGCTGGAACGTCTCGCCCCGCACCTGGTCAAGCCGGTGCCGTTCCTCTACCCGCTCCAGCACAAGGGCTGGGAGCGGCTCTACGCGGGCTCGGGTGTCGCGCTCTACGACGCCATGTCCATGGCCCGCGGTCACGGCCGGGGCCTGCCCCTGCACCGCCACCTCAGCCGCCGCCACGCCCTGCGCGTCGCGCCCGCGCTGAAGAAGGACGCCCTGGTCGGCGCCCTCCAGTACTACGACGCCCAGATGGACGACGCCCGCTTCGTCGCCAACCTGGTCCGCACCGCGGCCGCCTACGGCGCGAAGACCGCCAACCGGGCCCGCGTGAAGAGCTTCCTGCGCGAGGGCGAGCGGGTCGTCGGCGCGCGCGTCGAGGACGTCGAGGGCGGCGGCGAGTACGAGATCCGCGCCCGCCAGGTCGTCAACGCCACCGGTGTGTGGACCGACGACACCCAGGCCATGGTCGGCGAACGCGGACAGTTCCACGTCCGCGCCTCCAAGGGCATCCACCTGGTCGTGCCCAAGGACCGCATCCACTCCTCCTCGGGCCTCATCCTGCGCACCGAGAAGTCCGTCCTCTTCGTCATCCCCTGGGGCCGGCACTGGATCATCGGCACCACCGACACCGACTGGGACCTCGACAAGGCGCACCCCGCCGCCTCCAGCGCCGACATCGACTACCTGCTGGAACACGTCAACTCCGTCCTCGCCGTCCCCCTGACCCGCGACGACGTCGAGGGCGTCTACGCCGGACTGCGCCCCCTCCTCGCGGGCGAGTCGGACGCCACCAGCAAGCTCTCCCGCGAACACACCGTCGCCCACCCGGCCCCCGGGCTGGTCGTGGTCGCGGGCGGCAAGTACACGACCTACCGGGTCATGGCGAAGGACGCCGTCGACGAGGCGGTGCACGGCCTCGACCTGCGGGTCGCCGACTGCGTCACCGAGGACGTGCCGCTGCTGGGCGCCGAGGGCTACCGCGCCCTGTGGAACGCGCGCGCCCGCATCGCCGCCCGCACCGGACTGCACGTGGTCCGCGTCGAACACCTGCTGAACCGGTTCGGCTCGCTGGCGGAGGAGGTCCTCGACCTCATCGCCGAGGACCCGGCACTGGGCGAGCCGCTCCAGGCCGCCGACGACTATCTGCGCGCCGAGATCGTCTACGCCGCCTCGCACGAGGGGGCTCGGCACCTCGACGACGTCCTCACCCGGCGCACCCGCATCTCCATCGAGACCTTCGACCGCGGCACCCGCAGTGCCCGCGAGGCCGCCGAACTGATGGCGCCCGTGCTCGGCTGGGACAAGGACCAGATCGAGCGCGAGGTCGAGCACTACGAGAAGCGCGTCGAGGCGGAACGCGAGTCGCAGCGCCAGCCCGACGACCTGACGGCGGACGCGGCACGGCTGGGGGCACCGGACATCGTGCCGCGCTGATCCCCTGGCCCGGACACGGCCCGGACACGGCCCGGTGCCCCGCTGCCCCGCTGCCCCCCCGGTGAGGCGGCGGTGCGGGGAGCGGCGGGGCCTCACGGGGTGTCAATGTGCCCGTGGGGCAGCGCTGGTTCACTCGAACGAGTGGCCACATCTGGGATCTTCGTTCGGGCGGCGCCCGTTGTACCGGATGTGGGGGCCGTCGGGGCCGCCAGAGTTGCCGGGGCTGCCGGGAACTGCCAGGGCTGCGCGGGCTGTGGCGGGCGCGCGGCGCCGACGATCCGGCCGTCATGTCGCCGCGGGCGGCCGTCGGCGGCCGTCGGCGACTGCGGGGTGCCGTATGTCCTCGGGCGTTCGCTCCGTCAGGAACGCCTCGGGGAGGGAGTTTCGGCGGCTGGCCGGAGTAGGTCGTACCTTCTGGCCGGATTGTGTCGGTGCGGAAGGGCGTGGAGGGGCACCCGGGGCGTCGGGCACTTGTCGGGTGAGGGACAATGGAGGCTCTGTCAGGGCGGGTTGCATGAGGGGACGCATGTCGGAGGCGGAGCGGGCGGGGGTATCCCGTCAGGACAAGAACGCACGTCTCCTCGCCGGGCGGTACCGGCTGGGAGACGTACTCGGCCGAGGCGGCATGGGGACGGTGTGGCGCGCCGAGGACGAGACCCTCGGTCGCACCGTCGCCGTCAAGGAGCTGCGCTTCCCGGGGAACATCGACGACGAGGAGAAGCGCCGGCTGATCACCCGGACCCTGCGGGAGGCCAAGGCCATCGCGCGGATCCGGAACAACAGCGCGGTGACGGTCTTCGACGTGGTCGACGAGGACGACCGGCCGTGGATCGTCATGGAGCTGGTCGAGGGCAAGTCGCTCGCGGAGGTCATCCGTGAGGACGGCGTCCTGGACCCGCGGCGGGCCGCCGAGGTCGGCCTCGCCATCCTCGACGTGCTGCGGTCGGCCCACCGCGAGGGCATCCTGCACCGGGACGTGAAGCCGTCGAACGTGCTGATCGCCGAGGACGGCCGGGTCGTGCTCACCGACTTCGGGATCGCGCAGGTCGAGGGCGACCCGTCGATCACCTCCACGGGCATGCTCGTCGGCGCGCCCTCCTACATCTCCCCGGAGCGGGCCCGCGGCCACAAGCCCGGCCCGGCCGCGGACCTCTGGTCGCTCGGCGGCCTGCTGTACGCGGCGGTGGAGGGAACACCCCCGTACGACAAGGGTTCCGCCATCGCCACGCTCACCGCCGTGATGACCGAACCGCTGGAGGAGCCGAAGAACGCCGGTCCGCTGAAGGACGTCATCTACGGGCTGCTCACCAAGGACGCCGCGCGCCGACTCGACGACGCCGGGGCCCGGGAGAAGTTGAACGCGGTGCTCCACGCGCCCGCGGCCGGCGCGGTCGAACCGCCGGACGCGACGAAGGTCGTTCCGCTGCCCCCGCAGCCGGACGGCACCGACGGCAAGGGCGGGGCGTCCGGCGCCGAGCCGGGCGAGAAGCTGCGCGGCGCGCTGCGGTCCGTGCGCAAGGCCGCCGTCGCCGCGGGGGCCGCGACCACGGCCGCCGCCGGACGCGGCAAGTCCTCGGGCCCGGCCGCCGGTTCGGGGTCGACGAACGGTTCCGGACAGGGTTCCGCCACCGGGCGCGGCTCCTCCGGCACACCGGCCCCCGGCGCACCTGCCTCCGGCGGCGCGTCCGCCGGTACGGCCGCCGTGCCCGCCGCGCGGGACAAGGGGACGACGAAGGCCACCGCGGCCTCCGCCTCTGTGCCCGCCTCACGGACCGCGGGTGCCGCGAGCACCGGCGCCCAGGGCGCGACCGGTGCGGAGGCGCCGGCTGCCCGGGGTACGAACGGCTCGACGGCCGGGCGGAGTTCCGGCTGGCCCGTGATGACCCCGCCCGACCTGCCGCCGCGGCCGGTGCCCAAGGCGCCGCTCACCGACGTGGTGCCCCGGCGGACCCTCGTGATCATCGCCGTGGTGGTGGCGCTCGCCGTGCTCGGCACCGTCCTCGCCCTCACCCTCGGCGACGGGGACGGCGACGCGAACGGCGCCAAGGGCGGCGGCGCGTCGTCCGTGGCGAGCGGCGGCACGGACGACGACACCAAGAACAGCCAGGACGACACCAAGGGGGACGCGACCGGCGGGACCCGCCCCGACGGCTCGGCCACCGGCACCGCGCCCGCGCCCGGCGCGAGCCCCGGCGGCAACTCCACCGGAACCGGCACCGGTTCGGACGGCCCCGCCAGCGGTACGGACGGCTCCGGCACCGGCACCTCGACCGGTGGGAAGGGCGGGGCGGCCGGCACGGTGACGAAGTACAGCGGGCAGCAGGGCTACACCATCGGCCTGCCCGCGGGCTGGAAGTACCAGTCCTCGGACGGCGCGGGCGACCGCTTCACCGGGCCCGACGGCCAGCGGCTGCTCGTCGCCTGGACGAACACGCCCAAGGACGACCCGGTCGCCGACTGGAAGAACCAGGAGCGCGGCATGAAGCGCTCGCAGTACCAGAAGATACGGATAGAGAAGGTGGACTACCGCGGCTGGAACACGGCCGACTGGGAGTTCACCTACGCCGACAGCGGCGTCAAGTACCGCAGTATCGACCGCGGTTTCGTCGTCAACGACCACCTCGGCCACGCGCTGATGTACTCGGCGAAGGCCGCCGGGTGGGACGGCGCGCTGCGCGAGAGCACGTGGAAGACGCTCACGGAGACGTTCACACCGAAGAAGTAGACCGCCGGTCCGGAGCGCGGCCCGGCGGCCGCTTCGGAGTTCGGGGGCGCGAGATCTCGCATCCCCTCTTTGCGGGTTGCCCAGGGCACGTATCGTGAGTGGCTGCGGACCGTACGCATCCAGCAATCCGGCTGGATACGGCTGAACCTGGCCGGAACGGTCCGTCCGGAGAACGGAACTGACCGACCGGGTGGCCGGGGGAGGCACCGTGGACGACTATGCGGGACGGGTTCTCGCCGACCGCTACCGCCTGCCGTCGCCGCCCGCCGACGAGTTCGAACTCACCGAGACCCGGGCCTTCGACACGTACAGCGGACAGGAAGTCCTGATCCGTCAGGTGCCGTTGCCCGAGGTCGTCGAGGCCGAGGTGCTCGACGCGGAGGGGCTGCCCGACGGGTTCACCGCCCGCGACCACGGCGCGCGCCGCCCGGCCGGGCGGACCGAGGCGGGCGCGAGCACTCGTCGTCCCGCCGATCCCGTCGTCCGGCGGGCGGTGGAGGCCGCGCAGGCCGCCGCGAGCATCCCCGACCACCCGCGGCTCGACCAGGTCTTCGACGTGTTCGCCGAGGGCGGTTCGCTCTGGGTCGTCAGCGAACTGGTCTCCGCCCGGCCGCTGTCGGCGCTGCTGGCCGAGAAGCCGCTGTCGCCGTACCGGGCGGCGGAGGTCGCCTCCGACGTGCTCATGGCGCTGCGCGTGCTGCACGCGCACGGCTGGACCCACCGCAACATCACCGCGCGCACGGTGCTGGTCTGCGACGACGGCCGGGTCATGCTGACCGGACTGGCCGTCGGCGCGGCGGAGGAAGCGCTGTGCGGGTACGACCCCGTGCCGGTCGACGAGAGCCAGGTGCCGTCGCCGCACCCCGGCGGAGAGGCCGACGGCGGGCGCAGCGCGGGCGGCCCGGCGCTGCCCGGCACGTTCGCCGGACCCCGCGCCGAGGTACCCGGCCCGGCCGGCGGACCCCGCTTCACAGGCCCGGCGAGCCACGGCGGCCCCGCGAGCCCTGGCGGCTCCACCCCCCATGGAGCCTCCGCGCACCATGGCGGCCCCGCGAGCCCTCCCGCTGCGGTCGCGCCTGCCCTGCCTGCCGCCGCCGTCGACCCGGAGGCCGCGCGGCGGGCGGCGATCGAGGCGCGCGCCGCCGGTGGACTGCCGTCGGCGGGACCCGGATTCGGCACCGGCACGAGCACCGCCCCCGGCGTGGGCACCGGCCCTGTGAACGGCCCTTCGGGTGCGGCGGCACGACGGACCGTCGAGACCGGCGGGGACGTCCGGGCCGCGCGGGCCGGAGCGATCGCCGCGTACCGCGCCGGTGCGCGCGCCGCGGCCCGGGTGCAGGAGTCCCAGCAGCAGGAGCGGCCCGCGCTGCCGGGCGCCCGCACCCCCGTCGAGGGCGACAGCGCGCCCGGCGCCGGGCGCGCGGGGGGCACCGTGCCGCCGTACGCCCTCGGGGCCGGGCGGGAGCCGGGGACGGCCGCCGTCGGGGGCACGCCGCCTCCCGGGCAGATCGTCGACCCGTACGGGGTGCGCGGGGCGCCGGGGTCGGCGGCCCTCGGGACCGGCGCGATTCCCGTGCCCCCGCAGGCCGTCACCCCTCCCCACGCCCACCCGCTTCCGCCCGCCCACATGGCCCCGCAGGCCCTCACGCCTCCACACGGTGTCGCGCCCCCGCAAGCCGTCGCGCCCTCGCAGGCCCTCACGCCCCCGCAGACTGTCGTCCCTCCGCAGGGAGTTCTGCCTCCGCAGGATGCCGTGTCCCCCCACGCCGTCGTGCCGCCGCAGGGGCTCTCCGGGGCCCGCTGGGGCGAACCGGAGGGGGGCGCGGGCGGGGTCGGGGTGTCGCGGCGCGGGCCCACCACCGCGCTGGCCGCCGAGCGGGCGCGCCAGGCACGGATGGCCGTCGTCGGCCCCGTCACCGAGCGGTGGGCGCCGGAGCAGGCCGGACCCGTGCACGAGAACTGGCAGTTGGCGGCGCCGATCGGCCCCGCGACCGACCTGTGGGCGCTCGGCGCGCTGCTCTTCCGCTCCGTACAGGGCCACGCGCCCTACCCGGAGGACTCGACGGCGGAACTCGTCCAGCTGGTCTGCGCCGAACCGCCCGCGTTCGCCGAGGAGTGCGGCCCGCTGCGCCCGGTCGTGGAGTCGCTGCTGCGCCAGGACCCCACCGACCGGCTCGCCTTCGAGGAACTGCGCGGCTGGCTGCGGTCGTTGGTGCGGTCGGCACCGGAGCCGGAGGCGGGGACGTACGTCGTCGCCACGCCGCCCTCCGATCCGCGGCGGCTGCCCATCGTGCGCCGCAAGGGCGAGTTGGTGCGCCGGAGGCGCGGGCGCGCGGCGCGGGTGCCCGCGGCCCCGGCCCGCCACAAGCGGGCGGCGGCCCCGCGGGAGACGGACCGCTCGCCGCGCAGCCTCGGCCGCACCCTGCTGGTGCTGATCCTGCTGGGACTGGTCGCGGCGGTCGCGTACGCCGTGCTGTTCCTGCCCGGCGCGGGCGAGGAGGGCGACGGCGGAGCGGCCCGCCCCGAGGGGACCGGCGCGGCCGGTCAGCCCGGTCCCGCCCCCGACGCCAGCAGCGAACCCCGCCCCGACGAAGGGGGCACGTCCTCGGCGGGGCCGAGCGCGTCCGCCTCGGACACGGGCGGCACCGAGACCCAGTCGGGGTCCGACGTGCCCGCCGGGTTCACCCTGCGCGACGACCCCGAGGGGTTCCGGGTCGCGGTGGCCAACGGCTGGCAGCGCACCCCGAAGAACGGCCGCGGCCAAGTCGTCTACACCCACGCCGGGTTCGAGCTGATCGTCGTGCCCGGCCGGGACACCGCCGCCCGCGACGGCGACGACCCGATGGTGTACCAGCGGGAGAAGGAGCGCGAACTCCAGCCGTACCGCGACTCCAGCTGGGCCACCGCCTCCGGGCTGCGCACCATCCAGGTCGGCGGACGGACCATGGCCGAGGGCCAGTTCACCTGGACCGGCGGCGACGGGCGCGAGCTGTTCGTGCGCAACCTCGCCCTGCTGCTCGACGGCCGCTACCACGTCGTCCAGCTGCGCGGCCCCGAGGCCGAACGGGACGAGGTGACCCGCCTCTTCGACCAGGCGTCGGCCAGCTACCGCTACACGGGGTGAGCGACGGCCGCCCGCTGGGCCAGGGGACGTCGGGGGAATGAATCTCCCGGCGGCCCGTTGACCGCGGGCGGGCGTGCCGGGGGCGGTGATACGGGCCGGGCACGGGGTCCGTGCGGGCCGCTCTCCGGGTGATCGCCGAACGGTTCCCTCCCTGCCGGAGAAGCGACAACCGTCACAGTTGGGTTCTCCTTGGCCCCCCGCTGGTTCCCCGGACGCTGCCCGGTCTTTACGCTGACCCTGTCAAGAGCATTGCGGGGCAACGTGAATCAGATGCAGGGCCGGCTCGTCGCGGGCCGTTACCGGCTCGACGACGCCATCGGCAGTGGCGGCATGGGCCGGGTCTGGCGTGCGCACGATGAGTTGCTGCACCGTGCCGTCGCCATCAAGGAACTGACCGCCGCCCTCTACGTCTCCGAGAGCGACCAGCCCGTCCTGCTGGCGCGCACCCGCGCCGAGGCGCGCGCCGCCGCCCGGATCAACCACTCCGCCGTCGTCACCGTCCACGACGTGCTGGAGCACGACGGCCGTCCGTGGATCGTGATGGAGCTGGTCGAGGGCCGTTCGCTGGCCGACGCGGTCAAGGAGGACGGCCGGATCGAGCCCGCCGAGGCCGCCCGGATCGGCCTGTGGGTGCTGCGCGCGCTGCGCGCCGCGCACTCCGCGGGCGTCCTGCACCGCGACGTCAAGCCCGGCAACGTCCTGCTCTCCGACGACCGCCGCGTCCTGCTCACCGACTTCGGCATCGCGCAGATCGAGGGCGACTCGACCATCACCCGCACCGGCGAGGTCGTCGGCTCCGTCGACTACCTCGCCCCCGAGCGGGTCCGCGGCCACGACCCCGGCCCGGCCTCCGACCTGTGGGCGCTCGGCGCGACGCTGTACACGGCGGTCGAGGGCCGCTCGCCGTTCCGCCGCACCTCGCCGCTGACCACCATGCAGGCCGTCGTCGAGGAGGAGGCCGAACAGCCGCGCCACGCCGGTCCGCTGGCCCCCGTGATCGCCGCCCTGCTGCGCAAGGACCCCGCCCACCGGCCCGACACCTCCCACGCCGAGGCCCTCCTCACCGAGGCCGCGGAGGGCCGCCACCCGGACGAGGCGTCGACCCACGCCCGTACGGGACCCGCCGGACCCCCGACCGCCACGGCCTTCGCCGGTTCGCCCGGCGCACCCCTCGCCGACCCGACGGCCGCCCCCGACCGGCACGCCCCCTCGGGCACGCGGCACGGCGCCGTCGCGGGCACCTCCACGGACGCCACCCGCCCCGGCCCCGGATTCGGCCCGACGGCGACCGGCCCCACGGCGGGCGGCCGGACGGCGACCGGCCCCACGGCGGGCGGCCGGACGGCGACCGGGCCGACGGCGGTCGGCGCGACACCGGTCGGCCCCTCGCCGTACGGGCCCCCGCAGCCGTACGCCCACCAGCAGCCGACGTACGCGTCCGGCGCGCACCCCCCGTACGCCACCACCGCGCAGCGCCCGCAGGCGCAGCCCCGGCCCGCGGCCCGGCGGCGCGGGTTCCGTACGTTCGCCCTGGTCGCCGCGTTGGCGGTGCTGGTCGGCGGGGGGACCGCGGTGGGCGTGCGGCTCTGGGGGCCGGACGGCGGGCGCGGCTCCGGTGGCGCCTCGGCGAGCGAGAGCGCCCCCGCCACCGGCGGCACGTCCCAGGACGGCACCCCCACCGACGACGCCTGGAAGCCCGTCCTCGACCCGCTCGGCTTCGGGCTCTCCCTGCCCAAGGGGTGGGAGCGCACCGACGTCACGGACAAGGGCGACCTGAAGCAGGTCGACTACTCGCCCGACGGCGGCGAACACTTCCTCCGCATCGGCATCGACACCGCCCCCGACTTCGCCGACGCCTACGACCACCAGATCGACCTGGAACGGCAGCTCCAGCGGCTGGTCGACTACGAGCGGGTCACCCTGGAGCGGAACGTCTACCGCGACCGCGACGGCGCCCACTGGGACTACACCTGGACCGCGCTGGCCAAGGACACCGAGTTCCCCGGACCGCGCCGCGCCGCGGAGCAGATGTACGTCGCCGACGGCACCGAGTACGTCCTCTACATGTCCGCGCCCGCCGAGGACTGGGACACCGCCGCCCAGCAGTTCACCAAGGTCCTCCAGAGCTGGCGGGAGCCGCCCCGCTCCTCCTGACCGCGCTCCCGCCCTGGTCACACGCTGCCGACCCGCCGGTCACGCCCTGTTCACGCCCCCTGGGCCCTCCCTCCGTGCGGTCCGCCTGCCTCCGGTCGCGTGACTTGGCCGGTCGACGCCCCGGAAGCGGGGGGTCCGTTGGGGCATGATGGGCCCATGGGGACCGAGGGGGACGGCGTCCGGGTCATCGCGGACCGCTACCGGCTGGAGGCCCGGCTCGGCCGCGGCGGCATGGGGATCGTGTGGCGCGCCACCGACCGGCTGCTGGGCCGCCGCGTCGCCGTCAAGGAACTCGTCCCCGACGACACCCTGACCGTCGCCGAGGCCCACGCCCGCCGCGACCGGACCCTCCGCGAGGCCCGCGCGGTCGCGCAGTTGAGCCACCCGAACATCATCGTCGTGCACGATGTCGTCGAGGAGGACGAACGGCCGTACATCGTCATGGAGTTGATCGACGGCGGCTCGCTCGCCGACCGGATCGCCGAGGGAGGGCCGGTGGCGCCGCGGGACGCGGCCCGGATCGGCGCCGACCTGCTGGGCGCGCTGCGCGCCGCACACGCGGCCGGGGTCCAGCACCGGGACATCAAACCGGCGAACGTCCTCGTCGAGTCCGCCACCGGCCGCGTCGTCCTCACCGACTTCGGCATCGCGCAGGTCGCGGGCGCCACCACGCTCACCGAGACCGGCGCGTTCGTCGGCTCGCCCGAGTACACGGCGCCGGAGCGCATGTCGGGGGAGCGGACCGGGCCCGCCGCCGACCTGTGGTCGCTGGGCGCGCTGCTGTGCACCGCGCTGAGCGGCGAGTCGCCGTTCCGCCGCGACTCCCTCGGCGGCATCCTGCACGCCGTCGTCTTCGCCGACATCCGTACGCCCCCGCAGGCGGGCCCCCTCCTGCCCGTCGTCCAGGGGCTGCTGGAACGCGACCCGGACCGGCGGCTGGGCGCCGAGCGGGCCGAGGCGATGCTGCGCGCCTTCCTCACCACCGGCCGCATGCCACCCCTGCCGGGCTCCGGGCACACCCCCACCCGCCCCCTCCTGCCGGGCCGACGGTCGGGGCGTGGCGGACGGGAGGGGCGGGACGGACGTGACGGGCGGGACGGACGCGAGGGGCGTGACGGGAGGGCCGGGCGCGAGGGACGTGACGGGCGGGGCTCGGCCGCGTCGCAGGCGGCCGCCGCGTCACGGCCGCCCTCATCGCCCTCATCGGCCTCGTCGGGCGTGTCGTCGCGGCCGACGAGGTCCGACAATGCCTCGACGCCGTCGGACGGGGTCGATGGGGCCGACCGGGTCGACGGGTCCGACCGGTCAGGGCCGTCGGACCGTCCTCACCCGCCGGAGCGGTCGACCTCGTCGGAGCCGTCGAAGCCGTCCGGGTCGTCAGATGTCCCGAGGTCGACGGATTCGTGGCCCCCGTCGGACCGGGTGCCCGCCTCTGACCTGTCCGGCCGGTCGGGTCTGTCCCGCCGTTCGGACCTGGTGGGCCCGTCGGACCCGCACGGCAAGGAGCGGTCCACGCGGGGCATGCTCGTCGTCGCGCTGCTCGTCGCGGCGATGGCCGGGGCCGGGGTCTCCGCCGCGGCCCTCCTTCTCGACCGTGGCCCCGACGGCGGTTCCACCCCGTCCAGTTCGGCGTCCGAGCAGCCCTCGCAGCCCACGGGCGGAGGCAGCGGGACCGGTACGAACACGGGGACGGGCACCCCACCGGGCAGCGGCGGTGGCAACGGCAACGGCGGTGGCAACAGCGGTGGCACCCAAGGCCCCGGACCCGGTCCCGGCCCAGGTCCGGGCCCCGGCCCCGGCGGCTGGCAGGGCCTGCCCTCCGCGCCCTCCGGCTACCGCGTCGAGGACGACCCGGCCGGGTTCGCCCTCGCCGTGCCCAAGGAGTTCCGCCGCGATCCTCAGGGCGGGCGGATCTTCTACCTCTCGCCGGGGCAGACCTTCCGCCTGGGCATCAAGATCACCCCGGCCACGGCCGACGGCCCCCTGGGGGTCCTCAGACGGGCCGCCGCCGAGGGCCCGGAGAACAACCCCGGTTACCGGGAGGGCCGCGTCACCGAGAGCACCCGCGCCGGACGTCCCGCCGCTTTCTGGGAGTTCACCTGGGACGGCTTCACCGCGGCGGAGGGCCCCCGGCACACGTACGACCTGTGCTGGGAGGAGGGCGGCATGCTGTACGACGTGTGGGTGTCGGCGCCGGTCGGCAAGGCGCGGGAGGCGCGCGCGTACTTCGACGTCGCCGTGGACACCCTCGTACCCCGGCGGAATCCGCCGCCCCCACCGCCGTAGCCCCGCGCGAGGGGCGCCGGAATCCGGCAATCCGTTGATAACGGGCATGGTGCGTCACGGGTCGGTGACCGGTCGGGGTCACCGGTGGATTCAGGACCGGATGGCGCGATAGGCATGGACGTATGAGCCAGCACGGGGGACCCGGCCAGGGGGCCGACGAGACGACGAGCTTCATGCTGCGACCGCCGCACCCGCACCCGCAGCCCCAGCAGCAGCCGGACCCGCACCCGGACCCACGCCCGCTGTCGGACCAGCACCAGCAGCCGCACCCGCAGCCGCACCGCGAGTCCTCGCATGTCGCGCCGCCGCAGCCGCACCCCCAGTCCTCCCAGGCCGTGCCGCCCCCGCTCCCGCAGCAGGAACAGCCCGCGCAGCGGCACGAACAGCAGCAGCCGCCGCAGGCCCCCGGCACCGGTCGCCTCATAGCGGGCCGCTACCGGCTGCTCGCCAAGCTCGGCCACGGGGGGATGGGGACGGTGTGGCGGGCGCGGGACGAGGTGGTGGAGCGGGAGGTCGCCGTCAAGGAACCCCGGCTGCCCGACCACCTCCCGGACCGCGAGCGGGCCAACGCCTACGAGCGGATGCGCCGCGAGGCCCGCGCCGCGGCCCGCCTCGACCACCCGTCCGTGGTCAACGTCCACGACGTCGCCGTCGTCGACGGGCAGCCCTGGATCGTGATGGAGCTGGTCCACGGCCGTTCGCTCGGCGCCGCCCTCGCCGAGGGCACCCTCGACGCGCGCGAGGCGGCCCGGATCGGCCTGGAGGTGCTCGGCGCCCTGGAGGCGGCCCACGCGGCGGGCATCCTGCACCGCGACGTCAAGCCGGACAACGTCCTCCTCGGCCGCCACGACCGGGTCGTCCTCACCGACTTCGGGATCGCCCAGATCGAGGGCGAGACCAGTCTCACCGACACCGGCGGCTTCGTCGGCTCGCCCGAGTACATCGCCCCGGAGCGGGTGCTCGGCCAGCGGCCCGGCCCCGCCTCCGACCTGTGGTCGCTCGGCGTGGTGCTGTACGCGGCGACGGAGGGCGTCTCGCCGTTCCGCCGCAGCAACACGCCCGCCACCCTCCAGTCCGTCCTCAACGCCGAGCCCGCCCCGCCCGCCGCCGCGCGCGGCCCGCTCGCCGAGGCCGTCAACGGCCTGCTGGCCAAGGACCCGGCCCGCCGCCCCCGCGCGACCGAGGTGCGCGCCCTGCTGGAGCGCGCCGCGCACCCGCCCGCCCCGGTCCCCGCCCCCGCCCCCGCGGCCACCCGGACCGCCGCGCCCCCGGCGGGGGAGGCCCCGGTCACGGGCTGGACCGTCAAGGCCTCGGCGGGGCGCGCCGGTTGGGGCGTACGGGTCGGCGGCCGGCTGTTCTGGACCGGGCTCGGCGCGGTCGTCGTCGCCGGGTCGCTCACCGCCTGGCTGCTGACCGCCGACCGCTCCACGGGCGAGCTGCCCGCCGGGTGGACGACCAGCGCGCAGACGGACGTCACCGCGACCCTCGCGGTCCCCTCGAGCTACAAACGGGCCGTGCCCGACCGGGAGTCGGACGACGACCACTGGGTCAGCTTCACCGACCCCAGCGGTGCGATCTCCGTCGAACTGCGCGTCGACCGCCGGGCCGAGGACACCAGCGACGACATCAAGGACTCGGCGGCGGCCGAAATGTACGAGGACAACGGGGAGTTCAAGGAGAACGGCAGCTACGCCCTCGACATGCCGAAGGGGCCGAGGACGGCGCCCGACGACAACGCCCGCTACCGGGGCCGCCCCGCCGCCGAGAACACCGTCGTCTACACCACCGACGACTCCCAGAACCCGCGCCTGCGCGAACTGCGCACGCTCTACTACCGGTCCACCGCGGGCGACATGTACAAGCTCACCGTCGCCTACCCGGGCGAGGGCGACTTCACCGAGCGGGGCCGCGAGGTCGCGCGCACCGCGATCGCCCACCTGGACGTCGACAAGCTCTGACCCGGCCCGGCCCGACCCGGCCTGGTGCGGTCCGGTCGGGTCCGGTCGGGCCCGGCGCACGACGTGGCGCGCGGGTGCCGACCGGTGCGGCGGCCGGGCGTGGTAGTCATGGGACATGAGCGATGACGGTGCGCCCGTAGGCGTCAACGGCCGTGTCGTGGGCGGGCGTTACCGTCTGCTGGAACGCATCGGCTCCGGCGGCATGGGCGTCGTGTGGCGGGCCCGTGACGAACTCGTGGACCGTGACGTGGCGGTCAAGGAGCCCCGGCTGCCCGGCGATCCCGAGGACGAGATCCACCGCCGGGCGGCCCACCGTCTCTACCGGGAGGCACGGGCCGCCGCCCGCGTCGACCACCCGTCCGCCGTCGCCATCCACGACGTTGTGGTGGAGGAGGGCGAGGGGCTCCGGGACGGACTGCCGTGGATCGTCATGGAGTTGATACGCGGCGAGTCCCTGCACGACGCGCTGCGGCGCGGCCCGCTGGACCCGGCGGAGACGGCCCGCGTCGGTCTCGCCGTCCTGGGCGCCCTGCGCGCCGCGCACGCCGTCGGCATCGTCCACCGGGACGTGAAGCCCGCCAACGTCCTGCTCGGCCCGCACCACCGCGTCGTCCTCACCGACTTCGGCATCGCGCACGTCCAGGGCGAGGAATCCCTCACCGTCAGCGGCGAGTTCGTCGGCTCCCTGGAGTTCGTCGCCCCGGAGCGGATGTCCGGCCCCGGCGCCGGTCCCGCCTCCGACCTGTGGTCCCTCGGCGTCCTCCTCTACGCCGCCGTGGAGGGCCGCTCCCCGTTCCGCGGTACGTCGGTGGAGTCCACCCTCGCCGCCGTCCTCGCCGCCGCCCCGCCCGAGCCCACCCGCGCCGGACCGCTCGGCCCCCTCCTCGTACGCCTCCTGGCCCGCGACCCCGAGGCCCGGCCGGAGCCGGAGGAGGTGGAGCGGGGGCTGACGGAGGCCCTGACCGTTCCTTCGACGGCGGCCCAGGCGCCGGAGCCGGTGCCTGGGCCTGTGCCTGTGCCTGTGACGAACCTGCCGGCAGCCCCGGTGGCGGCGCCGGACGCGGTCGCGCCCCCGGACGTATCCCCCGAAGCGGGCCCGGAGTCTGCGGGCCCGGACCCCACGGCCCCGGACCCCACCCCCACCGCCCCCACCGTCACCCCCGCCTCCCGCCCCCGCTCGCTCCTCCGCCGCCTCACCGCCCCCCTCACCCTCCTCATCGCCGTCCTCCTCCTGGCCGCCGGCGTCCTCGGCGCGGTCGTGCTCCAGACCGGGGACGACACGGCGGTCGCGGGGGAGGGCACCGACACCCGCCCCACCCGCCCCCCACCCTCCACAGCGGCCGTCCCGTCCACCGCCTCCGGCCCTGGCTCCAACCCCGCATCCACCACCCCCTGGACCACCCACCGCGAGCCGTCGCTCCGCGCGGTCCTCGCCCTCCCCTCCCGCTACCGGGAGTTCACCCGCGCGGGCGACGGCTCGGGCGGGCACCCCCGTACGGTCGGCTGGTCGGCCGGGCCCGTCGACGTACGCCTCCTCCAGTGGGACCGCGCGCCCGGTACCCCCGCGGCGCGGGCGGCCCTCGCGCGGGACACGTGGGACGCGGTCGGCGGGGACGCGCGCACCCAAACCACGCGGACCACGTTCGCGGGCCGGGAGGCCGCCCTCGCGGACACCACCTACGGGCTGGACGCGACCCCCACCAGGGTCCTGGAACTGTTCGTCCGGACCGCCGCCGGACGGATGTACGTGCTGCGCGTGGACATGCCCAAGGGCACCCCGGACGAGAAACAGGGCACGTCGGTCTTCAAGGAGGCCCGTGACCGGCTCCGCGTCGAAAACTCCTGAACCGGCCCCACGGCACCCACGCAAGTCCTGATCAGCGGGTTTGTTGCCAGTGACCACTGGCGCCGTGTGGGCGGCCGGTGAATCCCGTTACCGACGGGTACCAAAAGGGCGGCGCACGTCATACCCTGCGGCTCATGACGGACTCGCACGCCCCGGAGCAGCCCGGTACCCGGACCACCGCCGGTACCCCGGCCGGTACCACCGCCGGTACCAACCCGATCGCCCCCGCCCCCGTAGGCGTGCGCACCGCCGCCGACGTGGTGACTCCGCAGCTCGTCGCCCAGCTGACCCGCGGCGTCGTCGGGTCCGGGCGGACGGCGAACCACACGCCGTTCACCGGCGAGAAGCTCGCCGACCTGCCCGAGTCGACGCCCGAGGACGTCCGTACGGCGTTCGAGGCGGCCCGCGCCGCGCAGGCGGTGTGGGAGCAGGTGCCGGTCCGGGAGCGCGCGGCCGTCCTGCTGCGCTTCCACGACCTGGTGCTCCAGCGCCAGAGCGAGGTCCTCGACCTGATCCAGCTGGAGACCGGCAAGGCCCGCCTGCACGCCCACGAGGAGGTCCAGGCGGTCGCCGTCGCCGCCCGCCACTACGGCCGCCGGGCCCCCGCCTATCTGCGGCCGAAGCGGCACACGGGCGCCATCCCGGCACTGACCAAGGTCACCGAGCTGCGGCACGCGCGCGGCGTCGTCGGCCAGATCGCGCCGTGGAACTACCCGCTGGAGCTGTCCGTGGGCGACGCGCTCCCCGCGTTCGTCGCGGGCAACGCGGTCGTGATGAAGCCGGACACCGAGACCTGCCTCACCGCGCTGTGGGCGCGCGACCTGCTGATCGAGGCCGGGCTGCCCGCCGAGGTGTTCCAAGTGGTCCTCGGCGAGGGCCCGGTGGTCGGCCCCGAGGTCGTCCGGCACGCCGACTACGTGTCGTTCACCGGCTCCACCCGCACCGGCCGCGAGGTGGCCCAGGGCGCCGCGGCCCGTCTGGTCGGGGTCTCCCTCGAACTCGGCGGCAAGAACGCGATGCTGGTCCTGGAGGACGCCGACGTCGAGAAGGCGGCGGCGGGCGCGGTCCGCGCCTGCTACTCCTCGGCCGGTCAACTCTGCATCTCCATCGAGCGGTTGTACGTCCACGAGTCGGTCGCGGACCAGTTCCTGGAGCGGTTCGCCGCCCGCACCCGCTCGATGCGCCTCGGCACCTCCCTCGCCTACGGCGCCGACATGGGCTCCCTGGTCGGCGAACGTCAGCTGGAGACCGTCACCCGGCATGTCCAGACGGCCGTCGAAAGGGGCGCGAAGGTCGTCGCGGGCGGGGTGGCCCGGCCCGACGTCGGCCCGTACTTCTTCGAGCCGACCATCCTCGACGACGTCACCGAGCCCATGGCGGTGTGCGCCGAGGAGACCTTCGGCCCGGTCGTGTCGGTCTACCGCTTCAAGACCGACGACGAGGCGGTCGAACTCGCCAACGCGACGCCGTACGGCCTCAATTCGTCGGTCTGGACGAGGAACGCTCGCCGTGGCCGCGAGGTCGCCGCCCGGATGCGCACCGGCACGGTCAACGTCAACGAGGGCTACGCGCCCGCCTACGGCAGCGTGCAGTCCCCGATGGGCGGCATGAAGGACTCCGGACTCGGCCGCCGCCACGGCTCCGAGGGCATCCTCAAGTACACGGAGGCCCAGACGGTCGCCCAGCAGCGGCTGCTGCCGATGGCGCCCGCGCTCGGCATGGACGACGAGCGGTACGCCGCCTTCATGAGCCGCAGCCTGCGCCTGATGAAGGCCTTCCGCTTCCGCTAGCCGCCACGGGCCCGCCGCACCGCGGCCGTTCTCGACGAGGAGAGCACATGTCACAGGAGAACTCCGCCCCGAACTCCCGGAAAAACCAGGGCGATCACGGCGAACACGACGGCCACGGCACCGATGAGTACCGCTACGACTACGACGTCCTCGTCGTCGGCTCCGGCTTCGGCGGGTCCGTCACCGCGCTGCGGCTCACCGAGAAGGGCTACCGCGTCGGCGTCCTGGAGGCGGGCCGCCGCTTCACGCGGGACACCCTGCCCCGCACCTCCTGGGACCTGCGCAACTACCTCTGGGCGCCCCGCCTCGGCCTCTTCGGCATCCAGCGCATCCATCTGCTGGGCAACGTCATGGTCCTGGCCGGTGCGGGCGTCGGCGGCGGCTCCCTCAACTACGCCAACACCCTCTACGTCCCGCCGAAGCCGTTCTTCGAGGACCCGCAGTGGCGGGACATCACGGACTGGCAGGCGGAGTTGACGCCGTACTACGACCAGGCCCGGCGCATGCTCGGCGTCCGGCTCAACCCGACCACGACCCCCTCCGACACGCATCTGAAGGCGGCGGCCGAGCGGATGGGCTTCGGCGACACCTTCCACATGGCGCCGGTCGGCGTCTTCTTCGGCGACGGCGAGGACGCCGACGGCGCGGCGCGGGCGAAGCCCGGCCAGGAGGTGCCGGACCCGTACTTCGGCGGCGCCGGACCCGCCCGGCGCGCCTGCACGGAGTGCGGCGAGTGCATGACCGGCTGCCGCCACGGCGCCAAGAACACCCTCAACGAGAACTACCTCTACCTCGCCGAGCAGGCGGGCGCGGTCGTCCACCCGCTGACCACGGTGGTCTCCGTGACGGACGACTCGCGGGGCGGCTACGCCGTCGCCACCCTGCCCACCGACCGGCGCCGCCGGGGCCCCGGCCGGACCTTCACGGCCCGCCGCGTCGTCGTCGCGGCCGGTACGTACGGCACCCAGACCCTGCTGCACCGCATGAAGGCGGGCGGGCAACTGCCCTACCTCTCCGACCGGTTGGGTGAGCTGACGCGGACCAACTCGGAGGCGCTGGTCGGCGCGCAGACCGACGACCGCCGCTACCGCCGGGCCACCGGCGCGCCGAAGGCCGACTTCACCCGCGGGGTCGCCATCACCTCCTCGGTCCACCCAGACGCCGACACCCACATCGAGCCGGTCCGCTACGGCAAGGGCTCCAACTCGATGGGCGGTCTGTCGATCCTCCAAGTCCCCTACGTCGAGGGCTCGTCGAGGGTCGGCGCCTGGCTGGCGAACGCCGCCCGCCACCCGCTGCTGGTGCTGCGCTCGCTCTCCAACCGGCGCTGGTCGGAGAAGACCATCATCGGCCTCGTCATGCAGTCCCTGGACAACTCGCTGACCACGTACCTGAAGCCGGACGGCGTCGGCAAAGGTCTGCTGACGGCACGTCAGGGGCACGGTGCGCCCAACCCGGCCCAGATCAAGGCCGCTTCGGACGCCGCCACCGCGATAGCGGCCGACATCGGCGGCTTCGCCGGGTCCAACGTGGGGGAGCTGATGGGCACCCCGCTCACCGCCCACTTCCTCGGCGGCTGCCCGATCGGCGACTCGCCCGCGACCGGCGTCATCGACCCGTACCACCGCCTCTACGGCCACCCCGGCATCTCCGTCGTGGACGGCGCCGCCGTCTCCGCCAACCTCGGCGTGAACCCGTCGCTGACGATCACCGCCCAGGCGGAGCGCGCGATGGCGTACTGGCCCAACAAGGGCGAGGAGGACCCGCGCCCGGCCCAGGGGATGACGTACGCCCGGCTGGAGGCCGTGGAGCCGAAGGTTCCGGCGGTCCCGGCGGAGGCGTTCGCGGCGCTGCGGCTGCCGTTCCTCGGACTGCCGACGGTGCCGCCGAAGACCGTGAAGTAGGGCGCGTTGCCCATCGGGAGGGTGCGCGCGGCGCGGCGGGCCGGACACGCAAGAGGGACCTGCGCCCCCCTCCGAGTGCAGGTCCCTCTTCCACCAGGTCCATAAGGCTTGGTCCGCTACATGTGACCGGCGAGCCCCCTGAAGGGTTGCTTCCTCTTCACAGAATCTTTATGTGACGCGCGTCACATTTGATGAAGGTGGGGCGGGGGAGGTCAACGGGCGGAGGGGGGGAGCGGTGGGTGGCAGGGGTGCGGGAGATGATGTCTGGGCGCGGCGAAGGGCCCCGCGGGACGAATCCGCGGGGCCCTTCCTTACCGTCAGCACCGGCGTCAGGGCAGCGCCGGTGCCTGGGGAGCGGCGCCGGGGGGTTGCGCCGCTGGCTGGTCGAAGCGCCGCGTTGCAGGTCGGGGCGGCGCAGGATGGTGCGAGGGTGGTACGAAACCCGGCATGTCGGTGCTGCCGGGCAGACGACCGCATTGCGGTGCAATGCGGTTGTCCCCGGCGGGACTTGGGGCTTTCTACGCATCGTGCTGGATGAACGCGGCGCCCGCAACCGTTTGACCCAGCCGATGTGCATTTTTGCAATCCCGCCGGTCGGCCCCGGGCGTCCCCGAGGCCGGCCGTTCTCTTGGGTGACCGGGCTGCTGTCCCCTGCCGTCCGGTCACTTCCCTGGAGCGAGGTCCCACGGCGCACGGCACGATCCGTACGCCTCATCGCTCCAGCGAGCCACGCGTGGTTCTCCGGGCCCGTCCCTGGCTGAGACGGACACCGGGACCAACGAAGCCGTCCGCGCACCGGTCACGCGCCGTACGGGTGAGGGGCGGCCCGAACTCAGATGCGACCCCTGCACAGTTCGAGCAGGGTCATCGCGAGGGAGGTGCCGGGCCGGCCCAGCGCACCGCGGTAGTGGTCGAGGACCTCCATCTCCCGCGACAGGTTCACCCGCCGCCCGCCGGAGCCGATCCGCGCCTGCTGGATCACGGCGGAGACGGCGGCCCGCTCCTGGATCAGGCCGATGATCCGGTCGTCGAGCGCGTCGATGCGCTCGCGGGCGCCGGTGATCACCTCGACGGCGTCCGCGGTCCGGGCACCGGTCGCCTCGGCCGGGTCGGCGGTCCGCGCCGAAGGCGCTGCGGCGGCCCGCTCGCTCTCGTTGTCGCGGTCGGTGCTCTGGGTCCGGACGGTCCGGACGGTCCGGGGGGTCTGGGGGGTCTGGGCGGTGCGGTCGACGGTGGTCATGGGTTCCTCCGGTGGGGGCTGGTGCGGCTGGTGCGGTGCGGCAGGTGGTGCCGGGGAGGCGCACCGGACGGCGACGGCCCGGAGGAGAAACGACAGACGCCCCGGGCCTTGTCGGCCCGGGGCGCCTGGGAAGTCGCTCGGCGTTCAGCTCAAGCGGCACGACCATGGCAGCCGGCGGGCCGGGTGCCATAGGTAAAGACGAAGGTCGTGTGCGAGAG
Source organism: Streptomyces sp. NPDC091281 (assembly GCF_044757425.1). Lineage (NCBI taxonomy): Bacteria > Bacillati > Actinomycetota > Actinomycetes > Kitasatosporales > Streptomycetaceae > Streptomyces > Streptomyces sp. NPDC091281. The sequence goes on from NZ_JBIVUY010000002.1 coordinate 145,515, forward strand.
CATGCGGCCAGTATGCCACCGGAAAGTGATCGACGGCCACGCCGTTAGAATCGGAGGCGAGCCCCCCCTCCCGACCACCAGAAGGCGCCCCGTGTCACCAGCGACTCCTACTGCCGCCGCCCCCGACACCGTCCTGGTCGTCGACTTCGGCGCGCAGTACGCCCAGCTCATCGCCCGTCGCGTCCGCGAGGCCCGCGTCTACAGCGAGATCGTCCCCAGCACCCTGCCGGTCGCGGAGATGCTCGCGAAGAACCCGGCCGCGATCATCCTCTCCGGCGGCCCGTCGTCGGTCTACGAGGAGGGCGCCCCCCGCCTGGACCGCGCGCTCTTCGAGGCGGGCGTCCCGGTCTTCGGCATGTGCTACGGCTTCCAGCTGATGGCGCAGACCCTCGGCGGCACGGTCGACAACACGGGCGCGCGCGAGTACGGCCGCACCGACCTCCACGTCTCCCGCACCGCCTCCACCCTCTTCGAGGGCACCCCGGCCGAGCAGGCCGTGTGGATGTCCCACGGCGACGCCTGCTCCGCCGCCCCCGAGGGCTTCACCGTCACCGCCTCCACCGACGTCGTCCCCGTCGCCGCGTTCGAGAACGACGACAAGAAGCTCTACGGCGTCCAGTACCACCCCGAGGTCATGCACTCCACGCACGGCCAGCAGGTCCTGGAGCACTTCCTCTACCGGGGCGCGGGCCTCAGCCCCGACTGGACCACCGGCAACGTCATCGACGAGCAGGTCACCGCGATCCGCGAGCAGGTCGGCGACAGGCGCGCCATCTGCGGCCTCTCCGGCGGCGTGGACTCCGCCGTCGCCGCCGCCCTCGTCCAGAAGGCCATCGGCTCCCAGCTCACCTGCGTCTACGTCGACCACGGCCTGATGCGCAAGGGCGAGACCGAGCAGGTCGAGAAGGACTTCGTCGCCGCGACCGGCGTACAGCTCAAGGTCGTCGACGCGGAGGAGCGCTTCCTCACCGCCCTCAAGGGCGTCTCCGACCCCGAGGAGAAGCGGAAGATCATCGGCCGGGAGTTCATCCGCGTCTTCGAGCAGGCGCAGGCCGAGATCATCGCCGACGAGGGCCCGGCCGTGGAGTTCCTCGTCCAGGGCACCCTCTACCCGGACGTCGTCGAGTCCGGCGGCGGCACCGGCACCGCCAACATCAAGTCCCACCACAACGTGGGCGGCCTCCCCGAGGACCTGGAGTTCCGGCTCATCGAGCCGCTGCGCCAGCTCTTCAAAGACGAGGTCCGCATGGTCGGCCAGGAACTCGGCCTGCCCGAGGAGATCGTCCAGCGCCAGCCCTTCCCGGGCCCCGGCCTCGGCATCCGCATCGTCGGCGAGGTCACCAAGGAGCGGCTCGACCTGCTCCGCGAGGCCGACGCCATCGCCCGCGAGGAGCTGACGGCGGCCGGTCTCGACCGCTCCATCTGGCAGTGCCCGGTGGTCCTCCTCGCCGACGTCCGCTCCGTCGGCGTCCAGGGCGACGGCCGCACCTACGGCCACCCCATCGTGCTGCGCCCGGTCTCCTCCGAGGACGCCATGACCGCCGACTGGTCCCGGCTGCCCTACGAGGTGCTCGCCAAGATCTCCACCCGCATCACCAACGAGGTCCGCGACGTCAACCGCGTCGTCCTCGACGTCACCTCGAAGCCGCCGGGCACCATCGAGTGGGAGTAGGCCGAGCGGGAGCGGCCGGACCGGCCGGGACCCCGGTCCCGGCCGTCGCCGCCGGTCCGGCCGCTGCCTCGGTCCGGCGAGGCCCGTCGTTCGGGTCGTCGTTCGGGTCCGGTCGGGTCCGATCGGGCTCGGTCAGGTCAGGTCAGGTCCGCTTGAGCGTCCGCAGGGGCGCTCCAGGCCGCCAGACCTGGGTGACGAGATACGTCTCGTCCTCGACGTAGGTCCGCACGACCTCGGTCAGTTCGGTGCGGAAGAGGTGGAACGGCTGCGGCGGTTCCACCTCTTTCACATATCCGGCCCAGGCGTCGCCGCCCTCGACCTCGACGGCCCGGCCCCCGATCCGCACGTCCCCGCCCCCCATGCCCGTGCCCTCGCCCGGATTGGCCTGGAGCGCGAAGCGCGGGTCGCGGCGCAGGTCGAGGACCTTGAGCGAGTCCGGCATCATGCCGAGCCACAGCTCGCCGTCCAGGAAGCGGACCTCCAGCCCGCTGGTGCGCGGCGAACCGTCCCTGCGGAGGGTGGCGAGCACGTGGTGGGTGAAGGCGCCGAAGCGCTCCTCGGCGGTCCGCGCCAGCGCGGGTTCGGCGGCGGCGAAGGCCGCCCAGCTCACTGCCGTACGAGTCATGGCACGAGTCTCTCCGCGATACCCGACACCCGCCGTCCGGTATTCCCGCGACTTCCTCCCGGGCCCGCGTGTATGCCTGATCCGTGACGGAGTTCGTCATCTTTGCATAACGGCCCTGCCTTTCCGCGTTGACCGGCGGTAACTTCCGCCTCGTACGCAACCCCACGCTGGAGGACCCATGTCCGGGCCCACGCCCCCCACCCCGCTGCCCACCGACCGGCTGCGGTTCGCCATGCCGCCGATGCACGACTCGGTCGAGGACGAGCGCCGCCACCGCAAGGAACGCCTCGCGGGCGCGGTCCGGATCTTCGGCCGGCTCGGCTTCGAGGACGGGGTCTCCGGGCACATCACCGCCCGCGACCCCGAATACAGCGACTGCTTCTGGGTGAACCCCTTCGGCATGCCCTTCAAGCACGTCACCGTCAGCGACCTCGTCCTGGCCAACACCGAGGGCCAGGTCGTCGAGGGCGGCTACCACGTCAACCAGGCCGCCTTCACCGTCCACGCCCAGGTCCACGCGGCCCGCCCCGACGTCGTCGCCGTCGCCCACTGCCACTCCGTGTACGGGCGCGCCCTCGCCGCCCTCGGCGAACTCCTCGACCCCCTCACCCAGGAAAGCTGCGCCTTCTACGAGGACCAGGCCCTCTACGACGCCTACACCGGCGTCGCCGTCGACGCCGAGGAGGGGCGCCGCATCGCCCACACGCTCGGCTCCCGCAAGGCCCTCGTCCTGCGCAACCACGGCCTGCTCACCGTCGGCGACTCGGTGGACGCCGCCGCCTGGTGGTTCCTGTCGATGGAACGCTCCAGCCAGGTCCAGCTCACCGCGCGCGCCGCGGGCCGTCCGGTACTCATCGACCACCGGGCCGCCGCCGCCACCCGTGAACAACTCGGCGGCGACCTGGTGGCCTGGATCAACTACCAGCCCCTCTGGCAGGACATCAGCCGCAGCGAACCCGACCTGCTGAGCTAGGGCGTGCGCCGCGGCCGGGCCGGTGACGCGCCCGGCGGCCCGCCGTCCCCGCGGGGCGCCCGGCCACGGGTCGGTCCGGCCGTCCCCGCCCCACCCGTCCCGCCCGCCCACCGATCGGACCTGCCGCGCTGCCGGACTGCGCCGTAGGGCACAATGCGTCGTCGTCGTAGGGCAGTTGTGGCCGGTGTGGCAGGGAAAGGGCGGGTGTCGGACGTGGCGGTGCAGGAGGCGAGACAGGGACCGGAGTCGGGCGGGCACGACGGGGGCTGCACCTGCGGGGACTGCCCGCACGGGGCCCGCGAGGGACACCGCCGGGCGGTCGCCGCGTTCCTGGTCAAGCGGGACGGATTCGCCGCCGGGCACGGGCTGCCCGCCGGGGTCGCCCACTCCGCCTCCGCCTCCCGGCAGTGGGTCTCCGAGGAACTCGCCCAGTCCGCCGGACTCGTCGCCGAACGCGGCCGGGCCGAGGGCGCCCTCTGGCTCACCCGCCTCTGGCGGCGCACCATCGTCACCACCTGGGCCCTCGTCGCCGCCCTGCTGCTCGCGCAGGGCGTCACCGCGACCGGCGCGGGCTGGACTGCGGCCCGCACCGCCGGACTCCTCGCCGCCCTCGTCGTGGCGGGCGCGCTGACCACCGCCTCCTGGCTGCACCGGACGCGCGGCGGCGCCCTGGCCCCCGTCATCGGCGAGGACAACCGCCTCTCCACCTCCCGCGCGGTCGCCGCCGCCTGGGTGCTCTTCGTGTCCTACGCCGTCCTCGTCCTCGTCGGCCGCCTCGCCGCCGCCTCCGACCCCGCCGAACGCGACGCCCTCCTCTCCGGACTCGACCTCGCGCGCGGCGCCGGTGCGGTCACCGTCCTCGCCGTGGTCTGCGCGATCGCCGTCCTGGTCCGCCGGACCGTCGGGCTGCGCGTCCTCGGCCAGCGGCTCCAGAAGGTCCCCGCGCACCGGCCCCGGGCCGCCGACCTCCTCACCGACGACGCCGGACGCGGCACCTTCGCCGACATCCAGTACGTCGTGATCAGCGCCGTCGCCCTCGCCTTCGCCGCCGTCCGCCTGGCCCGCCGCCCCGACCAGCTGCCCGACCTGCCGTGGGGACTGGCCGTGGTCGTCCTCGTGTCTGCCGCGACCTACCTCGCCGGGAAGTACGCCGACGGCGGCCGCCCGGTGGTCCTCTCCGTCGTCCGCTCCCGCGAGGCCGGAGACCTGGACGCCCCCATCCGCACGGGCGACGACATCGAGATCCGCGGCGCCGGGTTCGTGCCGCCCGGCGCGCAGTCCGCCGACCGGCTCGCCCGCATGGTCGTGCGGATCGGCGCCGTCCACGTCCACGTCCCGCTGGTCCCCGTCGCGGGCGGCTTCCGCAACCCGACCGACACGGTCCTCACCGTCCCCGTCCCGGTGGACGTCGAACCCGGCCGCGTCGAGGTCCAGGTCGTCACCGCGGCGGGCGTCGAGACCAACCGGTACGCGATCGACGTCACCGACTGACCCAGCAGGCCCCAGCGACGACGCGGGGAGCCACCCTGACCGCCCGAGCCGCGCGGCCAGCCCGGCGAGCGGCGCCGACGACGTGGGCACCCACCCGGCCAGGCCGGAGAGTGGCAGCCGCGCCACCGGCAGCGGCACCGCCGAGCTGGAGAGCCGCGAGGCCGCCCTGGCGAGCGGCACCGGGGGCGCGGGGAGCCGCAGGGCTGGGCCGGGCAGCCGCACCCGCGATCGGAGGGCCCGCCCGATCAGCCCGGCGAGCGGCGCCGGAGATGCGGAGAGCCGCCTAATCAGCCCGGCGATCACCACTGGCAGTGCGGGGAGCCGCAGGGCCGGCCCGGGAAGCGGCACCGCCGGGCCGGAGAGCCGCGTGGCCGTGCTGGAGAGCGGCACCGGCGTTCCGCACGGGTGCGCCCCCACCCCCAGGAGCCCCACCGGAGTTACTGACAGGCGCACCGCCGTCCCCAGAGGCCGCACCAGCGACCAGCGAAGGCGTGACAGCGCCCCGAAGAGCCGTACCGACACTGAGCACATCACTCCTTTCGTACGTATGGTCTGACGAGGGGTCCATCACGGCGGGCGAGAGGCGGCTACGGGCGATGACTCACGGCATGCGGACGGACACGCACTCCCCCTACCTCGACGGCGGTCATGGTCGGCGGGACTCCCTCGCCCGGTACGCCCTCCTGCCCTTGCGGATCTTCCTCGGCATCACCTTCATCTATGCGGGCCTGGACAAACTCACCGACAGCGCCTTCCTCAAGGACAGCGGCGCCGGGTCGATCGGCGACACCATGCGGGCGGTGCGGGACTCCTCCGCCATCCCCGCCCTCGTCGATCTGGCCCTGAAGAGCCCCACCGGCTTCGGCTTCGCCATCGCCCTCGGTGAACTCGCCGTCGGCGTCGGCATCCTTCTCGGGCTTCTCGCCCGTCTCGCCGCGCTCGGCGGTGCCCTGATCTCCCTCAGCCTCTGGCTCACCGTCAGCTGGTCCGCCGACCCGTACTACTACGGCAACGACCTCGTCTACCTGATGGCCTGGCTCCCCTTCATCCTCGCCGGTGCCCCCTACCTCTCCGTCGACGCCGCCTGGCACGCCCGACGCCGACAGCGCAGCGGCGGCTACCGCTGAGCACCCGGCACTGCTGAGCAACCAGCACGGGTGAACACCCGCCCTCCGCGGAGCACCTGGCACTCCTGAGCACCCGGCCCCGACAGATCGGGCTCGCCGCGGTCGGCGCGACATGAGGCCGGTGACGCGCCGAGAGCAGAGGCCGGGGGCATCACGGGCGCTCCCGGCTCATCTCCGCCCCGTCGCTCCCGCCTCCGCGGGTGTGCCCCGGTCGGAGCGCCGACGTCTGCGCGCCGCTCGGTTCACGACGTCCACCGCGCCCGCGAGACAGAGACCGCCCACGACGACCGGGATGACGACGAACCAGGGGGCGTCCCAGGCGCCGCCCGCGTCCCCGGCGTAGACGACGCCCGCCAGGGCGAAGGCCGCACCGGCGACCAGTCGGCCGGGCCGGAACTCATGAAGCGGCACGGGACACCTCCGCCTGACCGGCGCCCACCCTCAGGTCCAGGTCGATCGTCCCGGCGGCCCTGCCCCCGGCGGCGGGAGCGAGGGTCACCTCCTTGTACTGGCCGGGCTCCACGTCCACGTCCTCCTTCTTCTCGCCGGGCAGCTGGATGTCGCCCAGACCCACGTCGATACGAGCCTTCACCGTCACGTCCGGCGGGACGACCACCCGCAGCCGGCCGAGGCCGACCTCGGCGTCGGTGCTGATCGTCTCGCCCGGCGCCGGTCTCAGCCGGGACAGGTCGAGAACGGCGTCCCCGGTGCCGAGGTCGTAGTCCGCGCGGACCTCGGCCGCGGTCTGGGGCCGCCAGGACTTCTCCACCCACCGGGTGCCGATGTCCTTCGGCAGGGCGGCCGAACCGGCGAGCAGCCCCGCCGTGACGACCGCCAGCACCATCGAGCCCGCCCCGGTGCGGCCGAGGCATGAGCTGACCGCGATGCCCACGCCGAACACGGTCAGCGCGGCGGCCAGACCGGCCTGGAGGCAGGTGCCCAGCGGATGGTCGTCCCAGGTCAGCCGGACGACCAGGCCCGCGGCGAGCACGGCGAGCAGGAAGATCCAGCCGCCGATCCAGCGCGGACCCCGAGACCGGGGCACCGTGCCCGCGGCGGACCGCGGGGCCTCGCCGGGTCTGCGGTGCCCGAGGAGGTCGACGCTGATGCCGGAGAAGAACTCCCGGGTGCGGGCGTCGCGCGGACCCCACAGATAGCCGGTGCCCCCGTCGTGCGTGCCGTCCTTGACGATGGGGTCACGCCACCAGGACGGGTAGGCGGCCGGTACCGGCGGCGCCTTGGCCTCCGGCGGGGCGTCCGCGACGGCCTGGGCCGCCAGCGGGTCGGCGTCCGCGGCGTCGCGGTGCCGCGACCAGTACCCCGCGCCCGCCAGCAGGAGCGAGAGGACGGCGGCGAAGGCCAGCACGTCGCCGTTGTTCAGCATCGTCAGGAAGACCCCGCAGCCCACCAGCGCGAACAGCACGGCGGCGAGCGCCTGCCCGTCGACCCGGCCGGTCAGCAGTCTGCGGACCTCGTTCTCGTCGTCCGGGAAGGGCACGAAGAGCCAGGCGAAGCCGTAGAAGATCAGCCCGATCCCGCCCGCGACCGAGAGCACGGACAGCGTGATCCGGAAGATCACCGGGTCCATGTCGCACTGCCGCCCCAGCCCCGCGCACACGCCCGCGATCATCTTGTGCTCGCGGTCGCGGCGGAAGCGGTGCGGAGGCCCGGCGCCGGGCGGCGGGGCGGCCGCGTCGGCGGCGGTGCTCCCGCCGGACACGGCGTCCGCGGCATGCTGGTGGTCGGTCATGGCTCCATGGTGGCGGTCGGACGGCCCCGGCGGCAGTCGGAACGACCCTGGTCGGACCCTGATATCGGCCCCGAGCCGCAGCCCGGGAGGCGTTCGAACCCTGGGGCCCGGGAAGATCAGGGGCGTCTCCGGGGCCAACCCTGATGCTCCGGCCCCCGCCCCCGTGTGACGATCGGTGGCATGTCGGAAGCCGCAGCAGCGCCACTCGCCGAACCGCGGCCTCCACGCAAGCTCTACCGCAGCAGCGACGGACGCTGGCTCGGGGGCGTGGCGCGGGGGCTCGCCGGGCATCTCGGCCTGCCCGTGATCTGGCTGCGGCTGCTCTTCGTGGGTCTGCTCATGGCCGACGGCCTCGGCGCCCTGCTCTATGCCGCGTTCTGGTTCTTCGTCCCGCTCGGCGTGGGCGGCGTCGGCAGCCAGCGGCCCCCCTCCCTCGTCGCCACCGAGACCGCGCCCGACGGCCGGCGAAGACTCGTGGCCCGCAAGCCCGACAAGGGCCAGATCGTCGCCCTGCTCCTCATGGTCGTTGTGGTCATGGCCTTCATCGGCAATGTGAACCTCGGCCGCGGAGCCCAGGCGTATCTGCTGCCCACGGTCCTCGTCGGCGCGGGTGTCGCCCTGGTCTGGCGCCAGGCCGACAACTCCCGCCGGGCCCGCTGGGTCGAGGTCGGCCGCCGCCGCCGTACGCTCACGCTGCTGCGGGCGGGCGGTGGTGTCCTGCTGGTCACCGCCGGTGTCTCCGGGGTCTTCGTCCTCCAGGGCTCCGCCGCCCACCTCGGCTCGGTCCTCCAGGCCGCGCTCGCCGTCCTGGTCGGCATCACCCTGCTCGCCGGACCGTACCTCGTCCGGATGACGCAGGACCTGTCCGAGGAACGCCTGATGCGCATCCGCGCCCAGGAGCGTGCCGAGGTCGCCGCCCATGTCCACGACTCCGTGCTGCACACCCTGACCCTGATCCAGCGCAACGCGGAGAACGCGGGCGAGGTGCGCCGCCTCGCCCGCGCCCAGGAGCGCGACCTGCGCACCTGGCTCTACAAGCCGGAGGGCACCGGCAAGGACCAGGCCGACGAACCCACCACGGTGGCCGACGCGGTCCGGCGCAACGCCGCCGAGGTCGAGGACAAGCACGGCGTGCCCCTGGAGGTCGTGGTCGTCGGCGACTGCCCCCTCGACGACCGGCTGACGGCACAGATGCAGGCCGCGCGCGAGGCGATGGTGAACGCCGCCAAGTACGGTGGCGAGGGGGGTGCCGTGCAGGTCTACGCCGAGGTCGAGGAGCGGACCGTCTTCGTGTCCGTCCGTGACCGCGGACCCGGGTTCGACCCGGACGCGATACCCGCCGACCGGATGGGCGTCAGAGAATCGATCATCGGCCGTATGGAGCGCAACGGGGGCACGGTGCGGCTGCGGGCGGTCCCCGGCGGCGGCACCGAGGTCGAGCTGGAGATGGAGAGGGCGGAGCAGACGTGATGAGCGACCCGACCGAGGCGGACACGACGGCGGAAGCTGCCCAGGAGGCAGGCCCCGGCCCCGGCGACGGCACCCCCGGACGGCATGTGCGGGTGGTCCTCGTCGACGACCACCGCATGTTCCGTACGGGCGTGCAGGCCGAGATCGGCCGTACCGACGAGACCGGGGTGGAGGTTGTGGGGGAGGCCGCCGACGTCGACCAGGCCGTCACCGTCATCACGGCGACGCGCCCCGAGGTCGTCCTCCTCGACGTGCACCTGCCCGGCGGTGGCGGGGTCGAGGTGCTGCGCCGCTGCGCCCCGCTCATGGGCGACGCCGAGCGGCCGGTGCGGTTCCTCGCCCTGTCCGTGTCGGACGCGGCGGAGGACGTGATCGGGGTGATCCGGGGCGGTGCCCGCGGCTACGTCACCAAGACCATCACCGGCACCGACCTGGTCGACTCGATCTTCCGGGTGCAGGAGGGCGACGCGGTGTTCTCCCCGCGGCTGGCCGGGTTCGTCCTCGACGCCTTCGCCTCCACCGACGCCCCGCCGGTCGACGAGGACCTCGACCGCCTCACCCAGCGCGAACGCGAGGTCCTGCGCCTCATCGCGCGGGGCTACGCCTACAAGGAGATCGCCAAGCAGCTCTTCATCTCCGTCAAGACGGTCGAGTCCCACGTCTCGGCGGTCCTGCGCAAGCTCCAGCTCTCCAACCGCCACGAACTCACCCGTTGGGCGACGGCCCGCAGACTGGTGTGACCGGCCCCCGGGCGGGCGCACCCTGGGCTCTAGTGCGGCCGGGGCCGGGTGCGATGCCGGGGTCTGGCCAGCCGTAAGGCCCACCGGTAGTGGCGGACCGCCTTCACCACACCGATCAGGCCCGCGAGCCACAGGATGGTGCCGACGCCCGTGGTGAGGACGGTGTCGGCACAGGGCGTGCGGACCGGGGCGGTCAGAGGCGCGGCGAACACCGTCCACAGGCCCGTCGCCGCGAGGGCCAGGGAAGACAGCAGCCAGAAGAGGCTGAGGCCGGGGGCGCGCAGCCGGGCGTCGCTCTCGGGGCGGCTGTCGAGGGCGAGCCAGATGTCCAGCAGCCGCCGGAGTTCGCCGTCGCGGCGGACCGCGAGGGCCACGGCCACCACGGCCGGGGTCAGCGAGGCCACGCCGAGGAGGGCGAACAGCGGGCCGAGCAGGAAGCCCGTCGGGTCGCGTTCCTCCAGCAGTTGCACGGGCAGGACGAGCAGCGCCCAGCCGATGATCGCCGCGAGGGCCAGCAGCCAGAGCAGCAGTACCCGGTGCACGCCCAGGCTGCGCAGATGCAGTTCGGTCAGCGTACGGTCCCGCTCGGCCAGCAGCGCCGCCCGGTCCGGCCAGGTCCGCAGATGCGGCGGGGGCGGGGGAGGGGGCAGCGCGGCGGCGGACATCGGACTCTTTCGGCGACGGGAGGGAGGGGAGGGCGGGCGGGTCCCGGCGGTGGTACGGATCGCGCGGCACGACCCTCCGGGGACGGATTTCCGGGGGCCGCGCGGAGGCGTCGCCCGGTGCGCCGAACCTACCGTGCGGCGGAGGCGCCGCGCGCCGGGGGTGCCGGGTCCAACCTCCTTACACCGCACGGTGGTTCCTCCGTGCAGCGCCCTATCGCACCCCGCGCCCCCCATCGCACCCGGCCCTCACACCCCACCCATGCGCTCCCCCTCACACCCCCGTCACACCACTCGTGTGGCGCCCGCGAACGGCATCTCGTCGATCGGGGCCACGCGGACCGGGGCCGAGGGGTTGGGGGCGTGGATCATGCGGCCGTTGCCGATGTACATGCCCACGTGGCTGATGCCGGAGTAGAAGAACACCAGGTCGCCCGGCCGGAGTTCGGAGCGGGAGACGCGGCGTCCGGCGTCGATCTGAGCGTAGGTCGTGCGGGGCAGGGAGACGCCCGCCGAACGGTAGGCGGCCAGCATCAGGCCTGAGCAGTCGAAGGCGTTCGGGCCGGTGGCGCCCCAGACGTAGGGGCTGCCCAGCTTGGAGTAGGCGTAGGAGACGGCCGCCGCCGCGCGGGAGGTGGGGGCGGTCGCCCCGGCCGTACCGGACCCGGCGAGGCTGTCGCGGGCGCCGCCCGCCGTCCGGGACGCCCGTGTGCCCGCCCCGCCGGAGGAGGCGGCGCCGTCCGCCCCGGTGATCCGGGCCCGCTCCGCGGCCGTCAGCCGGTCCAGCAGCCGCCGGGCGCTGTCCAGCTTGCCGGTGACCGTCTTGCGGTACTTCCGCAGCTCCGCCTGACGCGCCGCCAGGGAGGCCAGTTCGACCCGCGCTGCCCCGCGTAGCCGCTCGATCTCCCGCAACTGCCCGCGCACCCGCGTCACCGCGGCAGACTGCCGGTCACCGGCCCGCTCGACGAAGGCCGCGCCGTCGAGATAGCGGTCGGGGTCGTCGGAGAGCGCGAGCTGCACCGCCGGGTCGACGCCGCCGCTGCGGTACTGCGCGGCCGCCATCGTGCCCAGCGCCTCGCGCGCCGTGTTGAGCCGGGCCTCCTGGCGCGCCGCCCGGTCCCGCAGACCGTCCAGCCGCTTCTCGGCCGTCGTCGCCTTCTCCCGCGCGCCGTTGTACTTCTCGGTCGCCACCTCGGCCTCCTGGTACAGCTTGTCCACCTTGGCCTTCACCTGGGCCGCGGTGAGCTGCGGGTCGGCGTGCCCGACCCCGTCGAAGGCGGTCGCCCCGGCCGCGCCGGCGAGGGCGAGGGTGGCCGCGGCGCGGACCCTCCGACCACCGAGCGAACGCTGACGGGGCTTGCGATGCGCTGCCACGTGGGACTGCACGTCCTTTCGTCGACCGCCTCGCCGGGTCCGCCCCCGCCGGGCCTCGGTCGGCCCACGGGAACGGTCCCCGCCGCCCGAGGAGAGCGGCCGTACGGCCACCGGGCGGTCCGGCGCGGCCGACGGCGCCGTGCAACAGGGGGAGCACGGCGCCGTCGGGCCTCTCGGCGGTGGTGTCCGACTGCCGCCCCGGGCCGGAGCGGCGTTGGAGAGCCGGTCACCTGGTGGAGGACGCTAGGCCCGTTCATGTCGGTCCGGTAACGGAATGTGCGGAAGTGACAGCAGGGGGGCGCCGGGTGATCGTTCGTGGACGGGTGGCGCGTCAGGAGTCGTCGACTTCGTACGCGTGGCCGACCGAAGCGCGGGATCGGGGGCGCGGCGGAGGTGCAGGTGCTACGCGGCCCGGGACGGGCCGTAGCGTGCGGCGGCCGGACCGGTGACGGGTGGTCGGGTCGGTCGGCCTGCTCACCACGACCGAGTGTTCATCGCGCTCCCCGCAGCGATCCACCCCGCTGTCCACCCCACTATCCACCCCGCGCTTCACTCCCCGGGCGATCCGCCCCCGCCCGCCCCCAACGCCCTCCGCGCCGTCGTCACCGCCCCCGCGGCCACCACCAGCCACGCCGCGACCGCGATCCAGAGCAGCACCTGCCCCAGCCCTTTCAGCCCCGGCAGGTCGAGGGCGTCGGCGACCGACAGTACGGCCGTCGCCGTCATGCCCAGCGGGAACACCGTCGCCCACCGGCGTACGTCGTGCCCCAGGCGCGGCCGGACGACCTCGCCGACCAGCAGGACGGCGTACCCGACGAGGCTCAGTGTCAGCAGCGCCACGGTCACTCCGCGGAGGACGTCGCGGTCGTCGGCGTTCCACAGGTACAGGCCGCCGCTCTCGGCCGCGTACAGCCTCGACCCGGCCAGCGCCGAGATCGCCAGCGCGCCCCCGGTCACCCAGTGGTCCCCGGCGCCCTCCAGCACCTCGCGCGGACCGAACCGGGTCAAAGCGACGCAGTAGAGCACCAGGCCGAGCCAGAACAGCACCAGCGCGGTGTGCGCCAGCCAGGCCACACCCTCCGTACGCGCGAGGGTCGCCCCCAGTACGGCCAGCGCCTGTGTGGCCACACAACACAGGAACACCGCTCCGGGCATGTGGCGGCCCCAGTGCCGTACGACGTCGAAGAGCAGCACCGGCCACAGGAGCGCCGCCAGGGCGAGCAGCGCCTCCGCGAGGACCGGCCGGTCCAGGTCGGCCAGGCCGGTGCCCAGGACGGCGGTCGCCGCCACCGCCGTCAGCGCGCACGGTGTGCTCGCCTCGGCCCGCCACCGCTCACGCTGCACCAGCAGCCGGGCCGCGAAGTCCACCGCGAGCACCGCCCAGGCCACGCCCGACAGGACCAGGGCGATCCGGGACAGCGTCCCGTACCCGGCCAGCCGCAGGCCGACCCCGATGATGCCGGTCGCCATGACGGCGGCCCCGGCCGCCGCCGGACGCTGCGCCCACCAGGCGCGAAGGGAGGAGGAGCCGTGCATGCCGCCGATGCTAGGGAGCACCCGGCGGCGCGGACTCGGGCACACGCGCGCGGGCGCGGAAAACCACGGGATACGCCCAACGCGCGCCCGCACGCCCCTCCGCCCGCACGGCGCCCGCCCCGCTCAGGCCGCCCGTACGATGCCCGCCCCGCTCAGGCCACCCGTACGGCGCCCGCCCCGCTCAGGCCGGGCGCACCACGCTGTGGATCGATGACTCGCCGTCGTAGTAGATGGACTCCTCGCGTACGTAGGCGCCGGGCTTCGGGGCGTGGATCATCATGCCGTTGCCTATGTAGAGGCCGACGTGGGTGACGTCGGCGTAGAAGAAGACCAGGTCACCGGGGCGGGCGGCGGAGAGGGAGACCGTGGTGCCCTCCTTCACCTGGTCGTAGGTGACGCGCGGAAGGGTGACGCCCGCGGCCTTCCAGGCTGCCTGGGTGAGGCCGGAGCAGTCGTAGGAGCCGGGGCCGGTCGCACCCCAGACGTACGGCTTGCCGACCTGCGCGCGGGCGAACGCGATCGCCTTGGCGGCCTTGGTGGCGTAGGCGGGGTCGGAGGACGACGAGGAGCCCGAGCCGGACGACGAAGAACCGGACGACGAAGAACCGGACGACGAGCCCGAGGAGGAGCCGGAGGACGGGGTCTGCGAACCCGGCGACGCGTCGCTCGCCTCCTGGGCGGCGTCCGCCTTCTCCTGCGCCCGTGCCTGCCGCTCGGCCAGCTCTTTCGCCTCGCGCGCGGCCTTCTCCCGCTTCTCCTTCTCGATCGCCGCCAGCCGCGCCTTCTCCTGCGCCGTCAGCTGGGCCAGCAGCGCGCGGGCGCCGCTCAGCTTCTTCTGGACGGTGGCCTTGGCGGTGCGGAGGTCGCTCTGCGCGTCGGTGAGCGTGCCCAGGCTCTCGGCGGCCTCGCGGCGCTTCTTCATCGTCGCCGCCTGCTCGGTGACGTAGTCGTCGACGGCGCCCTTCTGGCGTTCGGTGAGGCGGCCCATCAGCTGGTTCTGGTCGAAGTAGTCCTGCGGGGAGTCCGCGAGCAGGAAGGTGGCCGTCTCGGGCGCGGAGGCGCCGGTGCGGTACTGCGCGGCGGCGGCGGAACCCAGGTCCTCCCGCGCCTCGTTGAGCTTCTGGGTGCGGCGGGCGACGTCGTCGAGGAGGGTGTCCACGCGCTTGCGCTGCTTGGTGGTCTTCTCCTTGGCCGCGTTGTACTTCTCGGTCGCCGTCTCCGCCTGCCGGTAGAGGTCGTCGACCTTCTTCTCCACCTCCTCCAGACTCGGCCGGTCGTCGGTGGCGGGTGCGGCGTTCGCCGTCTGGGAGAGCAGGGCCACCGAGGTGAGCGCGGCGGTGGCGAGAGCGGGGGTGCGGATGCCTGCTACGCGCGTCACTGACGGGCGTGGCCTGCGGTGCTGCGACGCCAAGGGAGGCGACTCCTTCCGTGCTCCGCCTACCGGGTTAGCTGTCGGGTTCGGGCGGGTGGTCCGGAAGGTTTGCCCTACGGCGCCTCCCGTGCGGGAGGTGGGCCGATTCACCCCAGAGATGTCGGTGGGTCCCCGGCTCCGGCTGCCGCGAGGGGGCGCGCCGGACTCGGCGGAGGCCGCGCGGCCCGGCGGGGATCGCCGGTGGAGGTCGTACGGCCTGCCCGGCACGGTAGCCAACTCGTATGGCCCGTGTGAAGGTTGATGGGCGATATGCCCGATACATTTTCGTGACCTTCGGGCGGGGCGGCTCCGGCGGTCACCTGGGGTGAGAGGGGGATGCCGGTAGGTGAGGGAGACGTTCCGGATGTGCGCGGCGGCCCGCACGGCAGCCGTACGACGTGCGGTACGGCAGCGGTACGACGGCGGTACGGCGGCCGTGTGACCGCCTCGCGGTGGTCGTCGCCGGGGAGGAAGTTCCGGGACCGGCGTTCGGTTGTCAGTGGGGCACCCTAGACTCGGAGAGCGATGAGCAGCCTCTTTGACGACAGCTTCCTGGCGGATCTCCAGGCCCCCCGCGGCCACGACGAGACGCCCCCGCCGCCCGAGGACGAACACGCTCCGGAGCAGGTTCCGGACGATCTGTTCGGCGGGAAGTTCGACGTGCCCCCGGACCGCGACACGCACTACCGCGACGGTGCCCCGCGCCCGGCCCTCGACGCCGCAGCCCTCCTGGAGGGGCTGAACGACAACCAGCGCGCCGCCGTCGTCCACTCCCACACCCCGCTGCTCATCGTCGCGGGCGCCGGTTCCGGCAAGACGCGCGTCCTCACCCACCGCATCGCGCACCTCCTCGCCGAGCGGCACGTCCATCCGGGACAGATCCTCGCCATCACCTTCACCAACAAGGCCGCGGGCGAGATGAAGGAGCGCGTCGAACAGCTCGTCGGCCCCCGGGCCAACGCCATGTGGGTGATGACGTTCCACAGCGCGTGCGTGCGCATCCTGCGCCGCGAGAGCAAGCGCCTCGGCTTCACGTCGTCGTTCTCGATCTACGACGCCGCCGACTCCAAGCGCCTGATGGCCCTGGTCTGCCGCGACCTGGACCTCGACCCCAAGCGGTATCCGCCCAAGTCGTTCAGCGCCAAGATCAGCAACCTGAAGAACGAGCTGATCGACGAGGAGGACTTCGCCGCCCAGGCCAACGACGGTTTCGAGAAGACCCTCGCCCAGGCCTACGCGATGTACCAGTCGCGGCTGCGTGAGGCCAACGCCCTCGACTTCGACGACCTGATCATGACGACGGTCAACCTGCTGCGCGCCTTCCCGGACGTCGCCGAGCACTACCGCCGCCGCTTCCGGCACGTCCTCGTCGACGAGTACCAGGACACCAACCACGCCCAGTACGCCCTGGTCCGCGAGCTGGTCGGCAACTCCGAGCACCCCGTCGACGTGCCGCCCGGCCCCGACGACCTGCCGCCCGCCGAACTCTGCGTGGTGGGCGACGCCGACCAGTCGATCTACGCCTTCCGCGGCGCGACGATCCGCAACATCCTTCAGTTCGAGGAGGACTACCCGGACGCGACGACCATCCTCCTGGAGCAGAACTACCGCTCCACGCAGACCATCCTCACCGCCGCCAACGCGGTCATCGAGCGCAACGAGTCGCGCCGCCCCAAGAACCTGTGGACCAACGCGGGCGCGGGCGCCCGCATCACCGGCTACGTCGCCGACACCGAGCACGACGAGGCGCAGTTCGTCGCCGAGGAGATAGACCGCCTCACCGACGCGGGCGACGCGAAGGCCGGTGACGTCGCGGTCTTCTACCGCACCAACGCCCAGTCCCGTGTCTTCGAGGAGATCTTCATCCGCGTCGGCCTGCCCTACAAGGTCGTCGGCGGCGTCCGCTTCTACGAGCGCAAGGAGGTCCGGGACGTCCTGGCCTACCTGCGCGTCCTCGCCAACCCCGAGGACTCCGTCCCCCTGCGCCGCATCCTCAACGTGCCCAAGCGCGGCATCGGCGAGCGCGCCGAGGCGATGATCGACGCCCTCTCCCAGCGCGAGAAGATCAGCTTCCCCCAGGCCCTCAAGCGCGTCGACGAGGCGTACGGCATGGCCGCCCGCTCCACCAACGCCGTCAAGCGGTTCAACACGCTGATGGAGGAGCTGCGTACGGTCGTCGAGTCCGGCGCCGGACCCGCCACCGTCCTGGAGGCCGTCCTCGAACGGACCGGCTACCTCGCCGAGTTGCAGGCCTCCACCGACCCGCAGGACGAGACCCGCATCGAGAACCTCCAGGAACTCGCCGCCGTCGCCCTGGAGTTCGAGCAGGACTCCGGTGAGGGCGAGGAGACCGGCTCGCTCTCCGACTTCCTGGAGCGGGTCGCGCTCGTCGCCGACTCCGACCAGATCCCCGACGAGGAGGAGGACGGCTCGGGCGTCATCACGCTCATGACCCTCCACACCGCCAAGGGACTCGAGTTCCCGGTCGTCTTCCTCACCGGCATGGAGGACGGCGTCTTCCCGCACATGCGCGCCCTCGGCCAGCCCAAGGAGCTGGAGGAGGAACGCCGCCTCGCCTACGTCGGCATCACCCGGGCCCGCGAGCGGCTCTACCTCACCCGCTCCGCGCTGCGCAGCGCCTGGGGCCAGCCCTCGTACAACCCGCCCTCCCGGTTCCTGGAGGAGATCCCCGCCGTGCACGTCGACTGGAAGCGGACCGGCGCCACGGCGCCCGCCGCCTCCGGGCCGGTGTCCGGTGTGGCCGCCTCCCTCTCCTCGACCCGCTCGCGCTCCTCGGCGTCCGGCGCGTCCGGCTTCGCCACCCGGCGCGGCGCCGCGGAGAAGCCCGTCGTGGCGCTCGCCGTCGGAGACCGGGTCACCCACGACCAGTTCGGCCTCGGCACCGTCGTCGGCGTCAAGGGCACCGGCGGCAACGCGGAAGCGACGATCGACTTCGGCGACACCAAGCCGAAGCGCCTCCTGCTGCGGTACGCGCCGGTCGAGAAGCTCTGAGCCCACCCGGGCAGCAGTACGGCCCCCCGCTGCAACAGCGAGGGGCCGTACCGGAGTTCACCTCGTGCGGTGCGCCTGCACCTCGTGCCGCTGGGCGGCTGTGTGTCTACGTCGGGTCGAGGCCGTGGCTGCGCAGCCACGGCAGCGGGTCGATCGACGAACCGCCGCCGGGCCGGACCTCGAAGTGCAGGTGCGGGCCGGTGGAGTTGCCCGAGTTCCCGGAGTACGCGATGGGGTCGCCGGCCTTCACCGTCGAACCGGACGCGACGCGGTAGCTGGAGAGGTGGCAGTACCAGGTCTCCGTGCCGTCCTTCGCCGTCACGATGACCATGTTGCCGTAGGCGCTGTTCCACTGGGTGCGGACCGTGCCGTCGGTCGCCGCCATCACCGTGGTGCCGTAGGACACCGGGAAGTCGATACCGGTGTGCTGCGACATCCAGTTGATGCCGGACTGGCCGTAGTAGGCGCTCAGCCCGTGATTCGCCACCGGCAGCGCGTACTTGGGACGCAGCCGCTCCTTGCGGGCCGCCTCCGCCGCCGCCTTCTTCTTCTCCAGCTCCTGCTGCGCCTTGAGGTCGATGCGCTCCTGCGTCCGGCTCGCCCGGTCCGCGAAGTCGTCCGCCCCGGCGGTCAGCGTGGTGAGCTGCGCGTCCAGCTTGTTGTTCGCGGTGGACGGCTTCACCGGCTGCGCGTCCGGCACCGCGGCGGCCGCGGTGTCCGTGTCGTCGCCGCCGGTCAGCGTGGAGACCGAGGCCGCGGCGATCCCCGCCACGCCCATCACACACGCCGAGGGCACCGCCACGGTCAGCAGCGCGGAGCGCCGCGCGGGTGTACGGCGGCGGGAGCGGTGCGCGCTGCGGGCGGCGACCCGGGAGACGGGCGCCGGGCCGGTCTCCTCCTGGTCGTCCAGGAGGGGCGGCAGCTCCACGGCGGGCATCTCACCGGTGGACCGAAGCCCCGACTCGTCGTCCCCGGACGGGTGTTGACCGTAGTCCGGGTGCTCGTAGTCGCCGTGTCCGTAATCACCGTGCTCGGCGTCGGCGTACTCGGTCTCGCCGTACGTGGTGTCGGCCTCGCCGTACGCGCTGTCCGCGTACTCGGCTTCCGTGTACGTGGTGTCGGCGTGCGGCGCGTCCTCGTAGGAGGTCTGCTCGCCCGAGTTCCACTGCGTGGCGTCGTAGGTGCCGCTGTCGTGGAGCTGCGTGCCCCACTCCCACTGCTGGGTGGGGTCGGCCGGGGCGGTGGACCCGTCGGCCGGGAGCCAGGCGCTCGTGTCCCACTGGCCGCTGACGTCCGGGGCGCCGGTCTGCGGCGGGATGCCGGACAGCTGCTGCGGATCGGTGGACCAGGCGGTGGTGTCGTACGCGCCCGTGTCGTAGGCGGCGTGGTGCTGGGCCGCGTACGGGTCCTGGTTCAGCGTCTGGTGACTGCCCGTCGACCACTGAGTGGCGTCGTATCCGCCGGTCGCGGCGGTGCCGCCGGGGAGGTCGCCGAAGAGGGGGTCGGCCGCGTACGGGCCGGCCGCCGCGTGGGCACCGGTGGTGGCGTGCGCGCCGGTGTCGTACGCGTAGGCCGTGCCGGTGGTGAGGAAGTCGCCGTACGTGGCTTCCTGGGAGCCGTAGGACGCTTGGTGCGCCGAGTCGGCGTCGGAAGCCGAAGCCGGGGTGGTCATGGTCCCCGACGGATGACGGTCGTTCACCAACTTCTCTCTCGCCTCGACAACAGGGGCTGCCAGAGCAGTGCGGCGACTGTACCCGGCGGTATGCGGGCACGACAATCTTCCGCAGGTTTCGTGCCTGCGGGAAAGGGGCATTCGGCCCTGTTTCGGGGGAGGGCGGGCGCGGGTTTGGCCTTACGTTCGAAGGCTGTTCGACTTGTTCAGGCGACGGTGAGGCCCCCGGCGCCCACCGCGGAGGCCGGAACGGCCGCCGACGGGACCCCCGGCGCGGCTTCTGACGCGGCTCGCGGCGCGGCGGTGACGTGGTCCTCGACGGCGTCGTCGGGGTCGAGGGCCCGCCGGATGCCGGTCGCGACGGCCGGGTGCACCGGCAGAGCGAGGTGACCGACCCCGCTCACCTGCACGTTCTCCGTCATCAGGTCGGGGTGGTCGAGGCGGGCGGTCTCCAGCGGGACCATCAGGTGGTCGAGGTCGCTCCAGAAGCTGACGAACCGGGTCCGGCAGCCGGCCGCCGGGAGCGCCAGTTCCTCGATCACCGCCGAGCCGGGGCGCATCTGGCGCACGATCGGGTGCGCGTTCGCCAGCGGCGCGACCCGGGTGCCCTCGTGCGGGGTGCCCAGGGTCACCAGGGTCCGTACGCGCGTGTCGCCGCCCAGCCGCTGCACGTAGTAACGGGCGATGAGGCCGCCGAGGCTGTGGCCGACGATGTCGACCCGGTCGGCGCCCGCCCGCTCGCAGATCTCCTCGATGTGCCGCCCGAGCAGCTCGGCGGCGCTGCGGATGTCGCAGGTCAGCGGGGAGTAGTTGAGCGATTCGACCCGGTGCCTGCCGTGCTGGGCCAGGCTGCGGCGCAGCAGGACGAACACGGAGCGGTTGTCGATGAAGCCGTGGAGGAGGACGACGGGGGGTGTCGGCGGGGGTGCGGGAAGGCGGGCCGGTGCGTCGGGGGTGCCGGGGGAGGCGGAGGTGCTGGGGGCGGCGGAGGTGGCCGAGGTGACCGAGGCGGTGGGGGGCGCCGAGGCGGTGGGGGAGTGGGGTGCGGTCGCGGTCGCGGACTCGCCGTGGCCGGGCGTGTCGCCGGTGGTTCCGTGGCGGCGGTCGGACGGGCCGGGGCGGTCGCGGCGTTCCTGGACGATGCCGGAGGGATAGAGGACGAGGTGGCCCGCGAGGATCGCGATCTCCAGGGCGGTCGCCTTGAGGAGGGTCGCGTTGAGGAAAGGCGCGGAGAGGAAGGGGGTGGAGAGGTCCGTCAGCCGCTTGGGCAGCAGGCGGCGGCAGATCGGAAGGATGGGCTCCAGCGCCCTGGTCACCTGCATGGCCGACCTCCTGTCGGCACATCGAGGACGGCTCTGTCCCCCGTGTGCCCTCATGGAAGGCGCGGCGCGGACCTCGGCGGCGTGCACCGCCGGGCCTGCGCGGATGCGTCGCACCACCGCGGCGCGCGGCCTGCGGCGCGGCGGTGCGACGACCCTGTCGCGGCTCCCGTCTGCACGGATTCCTCGGGTTCCCCGTCCGGGGAGGAGGAACCGCGTGTGGTGAACGTGTCCCACTGTGTGATTTCCCCCTCGGTCCGCACCAGAAACTGCCGGGTGCGGGATGCTGGAGATAACGTTCGTTCACTTCCCCGGTCCGTCCGGCGGGTGTCCGCGCCGGTCGGCGCGGGAATCCGGCCCGGCGGACCCCGCGGAATCCGGGGTCCGGTACGGACGGCTCACGGACGCATGTAGTCGCTTCATGGAGGCAGTGATGGGTGTGGCAGCCGGTCCGATCCGCGTGGTGGTGGCCAAGCCGGGGCTCGACGGTCACGACCGCGGGGCCAAGGTGATCGCGCGGGCGCTGCGCGACGCCGGTATGGAGGTCATCTACACCGGTCTGCACCAGACCCCCGAGCAGATCGTCGACACGGCGATCCAGGAGGACGCCGACGCGATCGGCCTGTCCATCCTCTCCGGGGCGCACAACACGCTCTTCGCCGCCGTGATCGACCTGCTCACCGAGCGCGACGCGGCCGACATCCTCGTCTTCGGCGGCGGGATCATCCCCGAGGCCGACATCGCGCCGCTGAAGGAGAAGGGCGTCGCCGAGATCTTCACCCCGGGCGCCACTACCACGTCGATCGTCGAGTGGGTCCGGGCGAACGTGTCCCAGCCCGCGGGGGCGTAGGCGCGTAGCCGGGCCGGGCGGGTGCCCGAGGACGGGCCGCCCGCCAGGGGTACGAGGCGCTACGGGGGTATGGGGCGCCGAGGGGTAGGGCGCCACGGGGTTCTGGGGCGCCACGGGGCAGGGCATGAGCGGTGGGCTGCCGGTGGACGCAGGGGGTGCCTGCCCTGCGGGCGTGACGGTGGCCGCAGGCGGTGGGCGCCCCGCGAGTGCGGGCGGGGCGATGGCCGGAGGCGGTGCGCGCCCGGCCGGGGGACGCTCCCGGAGGCGGTGGTGGCGGTGCGTGTCATGGGGCACGCCGTGGGCGTGGGGCGTCCGGTGAGTGGATGGTGTCGGCGACCGGTGTCGGGTCCGGTGTCCGGGCGGGTGCCTGGTCCAGTTCCTCCGTCATCACCGCCCGCAGCCGCAGCGTCGTCCCGAGGCGCTGGAACGCCTCCGCCCAGTACCCTCCGGCGCCGGGGGACGCGTCCTCCGGTTCCTCCGGGACCGCGAGCAGACTGTCCAGGCGGGCCGCCTCCGCCGGGTCGAGGCAGCGTTCGGCCAGGCCCATCACCCCGCTGAAGCTCCACGGGTAACTCCCCGCGTCCCGCGCGATGTTGAGCGCGTCCACCACGGCCCGCCCGAGCGGCGGCGCCCACGGCACCGCGCACACCCCGAGGAGCTGGAACGCCTCCGACAGGCCGTGCGCCTCGATGAAGCCCGCCACCCAACCGGCCCGCTCCACCGCCGGGAGCGTCCCCAGCAGCTTGGCGCGCTCGGCGAGGGAGACCGCGCCCGGCCCGCCCGAGCCGGGTGCCGACGCCACCCCCAGCAGCGCCCGCGCCCAGGCGGCGTCCCGCTGCCGTACGGCCGCCCGGCACCAGGCCGCGTGCAGCTCGCCCCGCCAGCCGTCCGCCACCGGCAGCGCCAGGATCTGCGCGGGCGTCCGGCCGCCCAGCCGGTCCGGCCAGCAGGCGAGCGGGGCCGACTCCACGAGCTGGCCGAGCCACCAGGACCGCTCGCCCCGTCCGGGCGGGGCCTTCGGGATCACGCCGTCCCGCTCCATCGCCGCGTCGCACCCGTGGGGGGCCTCCACGACCACCGCCGGGCCGTCCCCGGTGTGGTCGACCGCCACACAGGTCGCCGCCCGTACGGCCATCCGCGCGGCCAGCGCCGAGCCGGGCAGCGCCGACAGCAGCTCGGCCGCCGTGGCCCGCACGGTGCGGCTCCGGTCGGCCAGTGCCTGTTCCAGGAACGCCTCGTCGGCGGGCCCGAGTCCGCCGCGCAGCGTGTCCAGGAACATCAGCCGGTCCTCGGCCCGCTCCGTCCCCCAGGTCCGCGCCAGCAGCTCCCGGCCCTCGGCGGGGTCGCGGTCGCGCACCGCGGCCAGCAGCGCCACCCGCTCCGCGAACAGGCCCTCCTCCCACAGCTTCGCCACCCGGTCCGGCTCGCGCGCGTCCGGCGGGGCCATGCCGCCCCCGGGCGTCGAGCGGAGCGCGAACCGCCAGTCCGGATTGAGCCGTGCCAGCCACAGCGCGCGCGGTCCCGCGAACTCCAGCGCCGCCGGGCGCAGGTCGGTCCGTCCCCGGGCCGCGTCCAGCAGGGCGGGCAGCGTGGCGGCGGGCGCCGCGAAACCGCGGGTGTTGGCCGCGGCCAGCCACTGGGGAAGCAGCTCCATCAGGTCCGGCGCCGTGCCCCGGCGGCCCCCTCCGCCTGTGCCGGGCCGGTCGGCCAGCAGCAGCGTGAGCCGCCGGGCCGCCGCCGCGGGCAGCGCGGGCCGCCCGTCGGCCGGCGCGGGCTCGGGCCGGGGCGCGGCCCGCCCCGGCCGCAGTCCGGCCCGCCGTCGTACGGTCGCGGCCGCCGCCGCGTCCAGCAGCGCGGCCGGTGCCGTACGCCCCGGTGCGGTGCCCGGCGGTGTACGCCGGTCGGTGCCGAGCAGCGCGGCGGTGACCAGGTCCGGCCAGGAGGAGGCCGCCGGGGTGCGGGGCGTCGGGGTGGCACCGGTCATGACGGGTTCCTTCCGTGTGGCGAGGTGTGCGGTGAGGTGTGGGGTGAGCTGTGTCGAGGGATGGGAGGCGGGAAGGGGGTGCCGGTGCCGGTGGGACGGGCATGACGGGGTGGCCCCGCGGGGTGCAGGGGGTGTGCGGGGGAGGTGGTGAGGGGCCGCGGCGGGTCGTCGCCGTGCGCGGGTGTGGGGGAGAGAGCGGTCAGCACAGGCGTACCGCCTCTCCGGGGCCGGGTGGCCAGGCCGTGAGCGGGGTGAAGCCGCGGTGGCCGACCTCGCCGAAGACCGTGACGGGGGTGCCGCCCGCGAGGGCGACCAGCCGCCACAGGCCGGGCCGGGCGGCGGCGGTCGCGGTGAGCGGCAGCGCGGTGTCGCCCTCGGCGTCCGCCAGGTGCCAGGACGCGCCGTCCGGGGTCGGTACGACGGAGTCCAGCGTGACCGGGACCGAGTCCAGCCATGGGTCGTCGCGCAGCGCCTCGCCGTACCGAGCGGCGGCCCGCACCGTGGTCACGCCGGGCGGGCGCACCGCCGTCGGCGCGGGCGGGGAGAACCGCTCGCCCAGCGCGGCCCGCATCTGCCCGCCGCCGGGGTACGCGGTCAGTTCCGCGTCGACGGCCAGCCCGACCGGCAGCACGAGATCAGGCGCCCGGCCTGCCGCACCGTAGGAGAGGAGGAGGGTCGTACGGCCGGAGACCGTGCCGTGGAGCCAGATGCGGCGGGTCGTCAGTTTCTGGTCCGCCGTGTCGTACTGGGCGAGGACGAGCCAGTCGTCGCGCAGCGGCGGGCCCTGCGGGGACGCGGTGAGGCCCACCCGTGAACGGACCGTCGCCGCCAGGCCGTCCGGCAGCCGGTCGCGGTGCAGCCAGCCCCGGTCGAGGAGATGGAGCAGCGCGCACTCCTCCAGCAGCCGCGCGGGCCAGTCCGCCCCCGACCCCGGCAGCACCCCCAACTCCCGCACCCGCGCCGCCAGTCCGGGTGCCTGGGCGTCCACCATGCGGGCGGCCGTCTCCTCCCACAGCCCGTACCCCGCGGACTCGGCGCTCGCTAGGCCGGAGCGCAGCAGGTCGGTGAGCCGCTGCTCCAGCTCCACCGCCCCGGCCGTGATCCGCTCGGCGCGCCGCTCGGCCCTGCGGCGCGCCGCCTCCGGATCGGCCGGCCCCCCGCCGTCCCCGGAACCCCCCGCCGCGCCGCCCCCTCCCCCTTCTCTACGGCTGCGTCGTCCCGCGAGCCAGGACTCCGCCCACTCCGGCGCCTGCTCCTCGGGCCGGACCGGCACCGCCGCCTCCCCGCCGGACCAGAGCAGCAGCAGCCCCAGCACGTGTTTGCACGGGAACTTCCGGCTCGGGCAACTGCACCGGTACGCGGCACTGGTGGCGCCCTCGACATCGACGACCGTCCGGTACGCCGCGCTGCCGCTCCCCGCGCACGACCCCCACACCGCCCCCTCCTCGGAACTTCCCGTTCCGGACCAGCGGCCGGGCGAACCGAGTTGGCTCCCCGACCGGCGTGACGCGGCGTCAGGTGCCAGTGACAGCACCTGATCCGCGGTCCAGTGCACCCCCTGCTCAGTCATGTCTCCGACCGTAGGACCTGCCACTGACAATCCGTCCGCCGAAGGCCCGGACGCGGTGGCCACCGCAGGCTCGATCGGGGTGTCTGTGCAGGTCAGGGCGATTGTCAGTGGGGTCGTGCAAGGTGGACACCAGATCCGAACCGGCCGAGCTGGAGGGGACCTCGACCATGTCCGTCACCGCTGGACCGCCGTCCACCGACCCACACCACGACACCACCACCGACAGCCTCCGCACCCCCGTGCGGGAGGTGCTGCGACCGCACGCCGAAGATGCCTTCGCCGCTGAACTCGCCGCGCTGGCGGCCCGGGACGACCGACCGCGCCCCGCCCGCTGGAACCTCTCGCCGTGGGCCGTCGCCACCTACCTCCTCGGCGGCACCCTGCCCGACGGCACCGTGATCACCCCGAAGTACGTCGGCCCGCGCCGCGTCGTCGAGGTCGCCGTCAGCACCCTCGCCACCGACCGCGCCCTCCTCCTGCTCGGCGTCCCCGGCACCGCCAAGACCTGGGTCTCCGAGCACCTCGCCGCCGCTGTCAGCGGCGACTCGACGCTGCTGGTGCAGGGCACCGCCGGCACCCCCGAGGAGTCGATCCGCTACGGCTGGAACTACGCGCAACTGCTCGCGCACGGCCCCAGCCGGGACGCCCTCGTGCCGAGCCCCGTCATGCGGGCCATGGCGGAGGGCCGCACGGCGCGCGTCGAGGAGCTGACCCGTATCCCCGCCGACGTCCAGGACACGCTCATCACCGTCCTGTCGGAGAAGACCCTGCCGATACCGGAACTCGGCCAGGAGGTGCAGGCCGTCCCCGGCTTCACCCTGATCGCCACGGCCAACGACCGCGACCGGGGGGTCAACGAGCTGTCCAGCGCCCTGCGCCGCCGCTTCAACACGGTGGTCCTGCCGCTGCCGGACAGCGTCGAGGCCGAGGTCGACATCGTCGCGCGCCGCGTCGACCAGATCGGGCGCTCCCTCGATCTGCCGACCGCGCCCCGCGGCGCCGACGAGATCCGCCGCGTCGTCACCGTCTTCCGCGAGCTGCGCGACGGCGTCACCGTCGACGGCCGGACCAGGGTCAAGTCGCCCAGCGGCACCCTGTCCCCGGCGGAGGCGATCTCCGTGGTGACCGGCGGACTCGCCCTGGCCGCCCACTTCGGCGACGGCGTGCTGCGCGCGGGGGACGTCGCCGCCGGACTCCTCGGCGCCGTGATCCGCGATCCGGCGTCCGACCGGGTCGTCTGGCAGGAGTATCTGGAGGCGGTGGTCCGTGAGCGGGACGGCTGGACGGACTTCTACCGCGCCTGCCGGGAGGTGAGCGCGTGACCGCCGCGACCCTCGTCCCGTACGTGCTGTCCCTCCGCCCGGTGCACCGCGCGCACCCGCCGGGTCCCGCCACTGGCGGCGAGGACGACGACACCCGCTGGGACCACGCGCCCGGAGCACCCGGCAGCCCGGCGGGGGGCCGGGGAGGAGGGGGTACGGGATGCCCGGCGGCGAGCTGAGCGCCCCCGCGGCCGGGGACTCGGGGACCGGACCGGCCGGGGCGGGCGGGGCGGGCCGCCCGTCCGGGGGGAGTCCGGCGGGGGGAGCCTCCGGGCACGGTGACGGGCTGGGGGACCCGGCGGTGGGGGGCGCCGGGGTGGCGGGCGGCCCGGTGGGGCGCGGAGCCGCCGGGAGGAGCCGCGCCGAGCCCGGCATCGCCGGGAACGGGGGAGGGACGACCGGACGTGCCGACGGGCGAGCGGCCAAGAGCGAGACCGGGACCGGGGGCGAGACCGTGACCAGGGGCGCCCACGGCATCGGCTCCGGCGGCGATGCTGCCGGGACCCGGGGGCCCGGCGCCGGACCCCTGCTGCTCGGGGTGCGTCACCACGGGCCGGGGTCGGCGCGCGCCGTGCGGCGGGCGCTGGACGCGGCCCGGCCAAGGGTGCTGCTCATCGAGGGGCCGCCGGAGGCCGACGCGCTGATCCCGCTCGCCGCCGACGAGACGATGCGGCCGCCCGTCGCCCTGCTCGCCCATGCCGTGGACGAGCCCGGCCGGTCCGCGTTCTGGCCGTTCGCCGCGTTCTCCCCGGAGTGGGTCGCCCTGCGCTGGGCCCTGGACCACGGCGTCCCCGCCCACTTCATCGACCTCCCGGCCGCCCACTCCCTGGCCTGGCGACGGGAGGACCCCGACGACGGCCACGACCTGGGAGACACCGAGGACACCGAGGACACCAAGGACTCGGAGAGCGCCTTGGACGGTCGTAACGGCGAAGGGGAGTTCGCCGCACCCGGCGCACCCAGTGCACCCACCGCCCCCGGCCGTGACGGACTGCGGATCGACCCGCTCGCCGTCCTCGCAGCCGCCGCCGGGCACGACGACCCGGAGCGCTGGTGGGAGGACGCCGTCGAGCACCGCACGGACGGGGACCCGGAGCAGCCGGACCCGTTCGCGCCGTTCACCGCCGTGGAGGAGGCGATGACGGCCCTGAGGGAGACGTACGGGCACGCGGGCGACGAGCGGGACCCCGTGCGGGAGGCCCACATGCGGCTGCGGTTGCGGGCGGCGCGCCGGGAGCACGGCGACGCGGGCGTGGCCGTGGTGTGCGGGGCCTGGCACGTGCCCGCGCTAAGGCAGCGGACGCCCGTCGCCGCCGACCGGGCGCTCCTCAAGGGGCTGCCCAAGGTGAAGGCCGACCTGACCTGGGTGCCCTGGACCCACCGCAGACTGGCGCGGGCCGGGGGATACGGCGCGGGCATCGACTCGCCGGGCTGGTACGGCCATCTGTTCGCCGCGCCGGACCGGCCGGTCGAGCGGTGGATGACCAAGGTGGCGGGCCTGCTGCGGGAGGAGGACCACATCGTCTCCCCGGCGCACGTCATCGAGGCGGTCCGGCTGGCGGAGACGCTCGCCGCGCTGCGGGGCCGCCCGCTGCCCGGCCTCGGCGAGGCCACCGACGCCGTGCGCGCGGTGCTCTGCGAGGGCTCGGACGTGCCGCTGGCCCTCGTCCGGGACCGCCTCGTCGTCGGCGACGTCCTCGGCGAGGTGCCCGCCGCCGCGCCCGCCGTGCCGTTGCAGCGCGACCTCGACCGCGCGCAACGGCGGCTCCGGCTGCGGCCCGAGGCGCAGGAGCGCGCGCTCGACCTCGACCTGCGCAAGGAGACCGACGCCGAGCGCGGCCGACTGCTCCACCGGCTCCGGCTGCTCGACGTCGCCTGGGGCGAGCCGGTCGGAGCGCGGGGCGGCACGGGCACGTTCCGGGAGACGTGGCGGCTGCGCTGGGAGCCCGAACTGTCGCTGCGGGTGGCGGAGGCCGGAGTGTGGGGGACGACCGTGCGCGCCGCCGCGACCGCCAGGGCCGAGGCGGACGCCGTCGCCGCGCCCGGCCTCGCCGAGGTGACCGCGCTCGCCGAACGCTGCCTGCTCGCCGGGCTGCCCGACGCGCTGCGCACGGTGATGCGCGCCCTCGCCGACCGGGCGGCCCTCGACACCGACGTCGGCCGCCTCGCCCAGGCCCTCCCCGCCCTCGTCCGCTCCCTGCGGTACGGCGACGTCCGCGGCACCGACACCGGCGCCCTCGCCGAGGTCGCGGCGGGTCTCGCCGAGCGGGTCTTCGTCGGCCTGCCGCCCGCCTGCGCCGCCCTCGACACCGAGGCCGCCGAGGAGATGCGCCGCCATGTCGACGCGGTGCACGGCGCGGTCGGCCTCCTCGCGGAGACGACGCCCCGCCCACACGACGCCCCCCTCCAGCAGGCCGACCCCGACCCCGGCACCGCCGAGGCCAGGGCAGGCGGGCACCAGACAGGCGGGCACCCGGCAGGCAGGCACCCGGCGGGTGCGGACCTCGGGGGGCTGCCCGCCCGCTGGCGGGACGTGCTGCGGGTGCTGGCGCGGCGGGACGCCGTCGCGGGCGGGGTGCGCGGCCGGGCCGTACGGCTGCTGCTGGACGACGGGGCGCTGGAGCCGGAGGAGGCCGCCCGGCTGATGGGGCTGGCGCTGTCGCCGGGCACGCCGCCGGCCGAGGCCGCCGTCTGGATCGAGGGCTTCGTCGGCGGCGGCTCGGGAGGCGGGCTCCTCCTGGTCCACGACGAGCGGCTGCTCGGCCTGATCGACGGCTGGCTGACCGGGGTGCCGCCCGAGGCGTTCACGGACGTGCTGCCGTTGCTGCGGCGGACGTTCTCGGCGTACGCGACGGGCGTGCGGCGCACGCTCGGTGAGCTGGTCCGGCGCGGGCCGGGGGAGCGGGCGGGCACCACCCCCGCGGCGGACGGCCCCCTCGGCTTCGGCACCGAGCCCGACGCGGCGCGCGCGGACGCCGTACTGCCCGTGGTCCGTCTGCTGCTGGGGCTCGACGAATCACCGCCCCCGCCGCCATCTCCGCGCCCGTCCGCCCACCCGCACCGCGACCCCGTCGAGCGCGATCCCACCCACCACAACCCCGACCCCACCCACCACGACCCCACCGACCACCTCGCGGAGGCCCGCCCATGACGACGCCCCCCAGCCGCACCGGAGGGACCGGGACGACGCCCACCACCCCGTCCGCCGTTCCCGACGACGTCGAGCGGCTCCGTCGCTGGCGGCTCGTGCTCGGCGGGGGCGAGGCCGACGGCACCGGGCACCCCCTCTCCGGGCGGGACGCCGCGATGGACGGCACCCTCGCCGCGCTCTACGGCAAGGAGGACGGACCCCGGACGGGACGGGACCGGGCGGCGGGGCTCGGGGCGTCCGCGCCGTCCGTCGCGCGCTGGCTCGGCGACATCCGGACGTACTTCCCGTCCTCCGTGGTCCAGGTCATGCAGCGCGACGCAATCGACCGGCTCGGGCTGGCCGCGCTGCTGACCGAACCCGAGATGCTGGAGGCGGTCGAGCCCGACATCCACCTCGTCGGCACCCTGCTCTCCCTCACCCGGGCGATGCCGGAAACGACGAAGGAGACGGCCCGCACGGTCGTCCGCAAGGTCGTCGACGACCTGGAGCGACGCCTCGCCGCCCGCACCCGCGCCACCCTCACCGGCGCCCTCGACCGCAGTGCGCGCGTGACCCGGCCCCGCCACCACGACATCGACTGGAACCGCACGATCGCCGCCAACCTCCAGCACTACCTGCCCGAACACGGCACGGTGGTGCCCGAGCGGCTGGTCGGCTACGGGCGGGCGGCGCGGTCGGTCCGCAAGGACGTGATCCTCTGCGTCGACCAGTCCGGCTCGATGGCCTCCTCGGTGGTGTACGCCTCGGTGTTCGGCGCGGTCCTCGCCTCGATGCGGGCGGTCAGCACCCGGCTCGTCGTCTTCGACACCGCCGTCGCCGACCTCACCGACCAGCTCGACGACCCGGTGGACGTCCTGTTCGGCACCCGCCTCGGCGGCGGCACCGACATCAACCGCGCCCTCGCCTACTGCCAGACCCGCGTCACCCGCCCCGCCGACACCGTCCTCGTCCTCATCAGCGACCTCTACGAGGGCGGCATCCGCGACGAGATGCTGAAACGGGCCGCCGCGATGAAGGCGGCGGGCGTGCAGATGGTCGCGCTGCTCGCGCTGTCGGACGAGGGGACACCGGCGTACGACCGGGAGCACGCGGCCGGACTCGCCGCGCTGGGCGTGCCCGCCTTCGCCTGCACCCCGGACCTCTTCCCCGAGGTGATGGCGGCGGCGATCGAGCGCAGACCCCTCCCCGTACCGGACCCCGACGCCCCGCACCCGAGAGCCCAAAGCACCCCCACCTAGACACCCCCCGCCCCGCGCCCCCTCCCAGCCACCCCCCACCCAGCCACCCCCACCCGGGCTCCGACACTCTCCTCCCCCTCCCCGCTCTCCGCGCTCTCCGCGGAAACAGACCGCACCGGCGGACGAACCGGACATGATTACCCATCGGTAACTCGGGGCTTGCGTACCCGCCGGATCTCCGTGCGAGGATCGACCGCCCGTTCCCCTCGCGCGGGAGTCGTCCGCCGCCCCGGACCCGCCGGACCCCCGTCCGGAAGGCCCCCGGAGCGCCCGCCCGCCGGGTCCGCCACCGCCCCGCGCCCCCCCCCGGCGCGCCGCGCGGGCGGCCCGGCCGCCAGGACTCCCCCGACGGACGGCGGGCATCCGCTCCGTGGAGGGGACGACCGGACGGCCGAAAGCCGTCGGACCCGACCGGCCGACCCTCCGCGGACAGGGCGTGACCGTCGCCATTGGGGTGGGGACGGCCCCGCCCTGGGCCCCCAGCGGGCTGATCACGGGGTCCCACCGGGTCAACCCCAACCCGGTGGGACCCCACCCCGCGAGTACTTCCGAAGCGCCCCCGCGCCGGCTCCCCGCCGGGAGACCCCCACCGAAGACCCCCGCGCCGGGCGATCCCCCGCCGCCCCCGGCGGCACCGCGTGCCAGTCACGGCACCCCTCGACGGCATCATGTGACAGGTATCACCGCTCAGGTGTGACTCGCGATTTAGGGGCCTCCGCGAACCAGGGATAACCTGCGAGACGGACATGCCGCGCGCTCGGACACCGTGTGCGCTTCCCTTGTGACACAGCGGACGTCACGTTGCCCTTCGCGGCACGCCCACGCATCCAACGAACCGCGAGATCACTGATAGGGACGGAAGCGCGTGGACCTGTTCGAGTACCAGGCGAGGGACCTCTTCGCCAAGCACGATGTACCGGTGCTGGCCGGTGAAGTCATCGACACGCCTGATGCGGCGCGCGAGATCACCGAGCGTCTGGGCGGCAAGTCCGTCGTCAAGGCGCAGGTGAAGGTCGGTGGTCGCGGGAAGGCCGGTGGCGTCAAGCTGGCCGCCAGCCCGGACGAGGCCGTCGCCCGCGCGACGGACATCCTCGGCATGGACATCAAGGGCCACACGGTCCACAAGGTGATGATCGCCGAGACCGCGCCCGAGATCGTCGAGGAGTACTACGTCTCCTTCCTCCTCGACCGCGCCAACCGGACGTTCCTCTCCATCGCGTCCGTCGAGGGCGGCATGGAGATCGAGGAGGTGGCGGCCACCCGTCCGGACGCCGTCGCCAAGACGCCGATCGACGCCAACGAGGGCGTGACCCCCGAGAAGGCCCGCGAGATCGTCGCGGCGGCCAAGTTCCCGGCCGAGGTCGCCGACAAGGTCGCCGACATCCTCGTCACGCTGTGGAAGACCTTCGTCGCCGAGGACGCCCTCCTCGTCGAGGTCAACCCGCTGGCCAAGGTCGCCTCCGGCGACGTCATCGCCCTCGACGGCAAGGTGACGCTCGACGAGAACGCCGACTTCCGCCACCCCGACCACGAGGAGCTGGTGGACCACGCGTCCGCCAACCCCCTGGAGGCCGCGGCCAAGGAGAAGAACCTCAACTACGTCAAGCTCGACGGCGAGGTCGGCATCATCGGCAACGGCGCGGGTCTCGTCATGAGCACCCTCGACGTCGTCGCCTACGCCGGTGAGGCCCACGGCGGCGTCAAGCCCGCCAACTTCCTCGACATCGGCGGCGGCGCCTCCGCGGCCGTCATGGCGAACGGCCTGGAGATCATCCTCGGCGACCCGGACGTCAAGTCCGTCTTCGTCAACGTCTTCGGCGGCATCACCGCCTGCGACGAGGTCGCCAACGGCATCGTCCAGGCGCTCCAGCTGCTGGCCGACAAGGGCGAGGACGTCACCAAGCCGCTGGTCGTCCGCCTGGACGGCAACAACGCCGAGCTGGGTCGCAAGATCCTCTCCGACGCCAACCACCCGCTCGTGCAGCGCGTGGACACCATGGACGGCGCGGCCGACAAGGCCGCCGAGCTCGCGGCCGCGAAGTAAGGGACCAGGGACACCACAGCCATGGCTATCTTCCTCACCAAGGACAGCAAGGTCATCGTCCAGGGCATGACCGGTGCCACGGGCATGAAGCACACCAAGCTCATGCTGGCCGACGGCACCAACATCGTCGGTGGCGTGAACCCCCGCAAGGCGGGCACCTCCGTCGACTTCGACGGCACCGAGATCCCGGTCTTCGGCTCGGTCGCCGAGGCGATCGAGAAGACGGGCGCCGACGTGTCCGTCCTCTTCGTACCGCCGGCCTTCGCCAAGGCCGCCGTGGTCGAGGCGATCGACGCGGAGATCCCCCTCGCGGTGGTCATCACCGAGGGCATCGCCGTCCACGACTCCGCCGCGTTCTACGCGTACGCCGTGGAGAAGGGCGCCAAGACCCGCATCATCGGCCCGAACTGCCCGGGTCTCATCACCCCCGGCCAGTCCAACGCGGGCATCATCCCGGGCGACATCACGAAGCCGGGCCGCATCGGTCTGGTCTCGAAGTCGGGCACGCTGACGTACCAGATGATGTACGAGCTGCGGGACATCGGCTTCTCGTCGGCCGTCGGCATCGGTGGCGACCCGGTCATCGGCACCACCCACATCGACGCGCTCGCCGCGTTCGAGGCCGACCCCGACACCGACCTGATCGTGATGATCGGTGAGATCGGCGGCGACGCCGAGGAGCGCGCCGCGGCGTACATCCAGGAGAACGTGAAGAAGCCGGTCGTCGGCTACGTCGCGGGCTTCACCGCGCCCGAGGGCAAGACCATGGGCCACGCCGGCGCCATCGTCTCCGGTTCCTCCGGCACGGCCGCCGCGAAGAAGGAGGCCCTGGAGGCCGCCGGGGTCAAGGTCGGCAAGACCCCGACCGAGACGGCGAAGCTGGCCCGCGAGATCCTCGCCGGCTGACCCACGCCCCCCCGCACCACGCCGATGGGCCCGCTCCCTCTCCGGGGGCGGGCCCATCGGCGTACGCGGCACAGCGCACGGGCGTGCCCGGTGCCTCACCGGGCGGCGGGCGGAACGTGCCTCACCGGGGTTCGGGCAGCACGCGCTCCGGTCCGTGCGCGGCCTCCGAGCGGAGCTTGGCGCGCAGGGTGAGTTCCGCGTCGGAGAGGGTGCCGGGCGCCGGGCGCGGCGGCACCCCGCGCACGGTCTCGCCGGGCGGCACCGGTGGCTCGTAGTGGGTGGGCGCCGTGTTCAGGGTGAGGGCGGTCGCCCCGATCAGCGCGACCGTGAACGCGATCGCCGCCCGTGTCCAGAACCGGGCCCGGCGCTCACTGCCCATCCGTACCGTCGGCGGTTTCGCGGCGCGCAGCCGTTCCGCGGACGCCGTGCGCGCCAGCCGCCGGTGCAGCTCGGCCGGTTCGCCCAGGTCGGGCAGGCGCGCGGTGACCGCGGCCCGCGCGTTCAGCAGCCGGTTCGCCGCCGCGGGCGTGCTCGCCTCGGTCTCCGCCGCGGTCTCCGCCAGCCCGAGCCCCACCCCGTCGTGCAGCAGCAGCGTGCGCCGGTACGACGGCGGCAGCGCGAGGAGGACGTCCATGAGGGCCCGGTCGGAGACGTCGGCGGGCGGCGGCTCGGGGTGCCGGTAGCGGGGGCGGAACCGGTGCCAGGGCGAGAGCGCGTACTCGTACGCCGTGGCCCGCACCCAGCTCGCCGGGTCCGGGTCGACGGCCACCTCGGGCCAGCGCTGCCACGCCGTCTGGAAAGCCTGCTCGACCGCCTCGCGGGCCAGTTCACGGCGGCCGGTGAGGAGGTAGGCCTGCCGGACCAGGGCGGGGGCGCAGAAGGCGTAGAGCGCGTCGAAGGCCTGAGCGGGGGTCAGCGGGCGCGGTGGGGGCGGGGGTTGGTCCGGGTCGACCGGGGTGCCGGGGGCGGAAGGCGCCGACCGGTCCGGCCGCGGGGGCGCTTCCGGTGGTGCGGCCACGGCCACGGCGGTGACGGGCGCCGGTGGTGGAGCGTGCGGGGGCGCGGGCGGTGCGGGGTGCGCGGCCGGGGCGGTCGCCGTCGCGGGGGCGGGCCGGTGCCGCGCCGCCGGGTCCCGACCGGCCGTCAGGGCGGGCGCGGCGGGCACCTGTTCGGCGCCCTTGGCGAGGGAGGCCAACTGGTTCGCGTACGCCACCCGCGTACGCCCGCGCGGAGTCGAGCGCCCGGTCTCCCACGCGCGCACCGTCTCCCGGCCGACGCCGAGCCGCGCGGCGAGCTGAGCCTGGGTCAGCCCGCCCTTCTCGCGCAGGCGTCGGCGCTCCTTGGGCGGGGGGAGGGGGGTGTCGGGGCTCTGGTTCACGGGGCACCCCTCAGCGCGAACAGTACGAAAAAGTACATAAACTTATATTGAGCGACACAACGGTGGTTCGCCTGTTACGACGGGAAAGCGCGTGTCGTTGGGAGCATGGCGGGCGTGATCCTGATGACCGTCCGCCGTTCGCTGTCCGCCCTGCTCGCCCGGGTGCGGGACCGTTCCCCCGGCCTCGCCACCGGTCTGCTCGGCGGTCTCCTGGCGGCCGGGCTCGGACTCGGTTCGCTCGCCGTGCCGGTGATGGTCCTGTGGATCAGCTCGCCCTACCCCGACAGCGGACCCGACGGCGCGCTGCACGTCGCCGCCTCGCTCTGGCTGCTGGCCCACGGGATCGAACTGGTCCGCCCCGACACCCTGTCCGGGGTGCCCGCGCCGGTCGGCGTGACCCCGCTGCTGCTGCTCGCGCTGCCGGTGTGGCTGGTGCACCGGGCCGCGCGCGACGCGGTCGACGCGGGGGGCGGCGACGGGGACGGGGACGGCGACACCGCCCCCGTCGGGGATCGCGCCGCCGGGAGCGCCCACGGCGTGGAGGGGCACCGCGTGAATCCGTGGACGGTCTGGTCCGGTGTCGTGCTCGGCTATCTCGTCGTCGGGGCGGGCGCGGCCGTCTACGCGGCCGGGGGCGCCCTGCCGCCCTCCTGGCCGTGGACCGTCGTCTGCCTGCCCGTCCTCGCCTCGGCCGCCGCCGGATGCGGCGTCTGGTCGGCCCACGGGCGGCCCCGCGAACCCGTCGACGCCGTCCTGCTCAAGCTGCCGCGCGGGCCGCGGCGGCACCTCCTCGGCGCCGAGGGGCGGGTCCGGGTCGCCGTCGCCGTCCGGGCCGCCGGGGCCGGGGCCGCGCTGCTGGTCGGCGGGGGCGCCCTCCTCGTCGCCGTGTCCTCGGTGTGGCACCTCGGTGCGGCGCGCGGGGCGTTCCTGGAGCTGACCGAGGGGTGGTCCGGGCGGTTCGCCGTGCTGATGCTCTGTGTGGTGCTGGTGCCGAACGCGGCGGTGTGGGGTGCCGCCTACGCCGTCGGGCCCGGGTTCCTGCTCGGCGCCGGGCAGGTCGTGACGCCGCTCGCCTCCGATCCGGCGCCGCTGCTGCCGCCGTTCCCGCTGCTGGCGGCGGTGCCGGACGCGGGGAGCGGCGGGGTGCCGAACTGGCTCGCCGGGGTGGTCGCCGCGGGCGCCGGGGGAGCGGTCGGGGTGTTCGTGGCGCGGGCCGCGGTGGGGGGCGAGGCCGGGGGCGGCGGGGGCGGTGGGGTGTGGCCCTGGCGGCGGACGGCCGGGGTGGTGGGGCTCGCGGGCGTGGTGTGCGGGGTGGTGTCCGGGGGGCTGGCGGAGCTGGCCGGGGGGCCGCTGGGGGTGGGGGCGTTGGCCTCGTTCGGGCCGGTGGGGTGGGCCGTGGGGGTGGCGGTCGCCGGGTGGGTGGCGGGGGTGGGGGTGCCGGTGGGGCTGGTGTCGCGCTGGTGGTGGGCGCGGGGGGTCGAGCGAGGGGGTCGGGACGGGGGGTCCACGGCGGGGTCCCTGGTCGTGCCCGCGCCCGCGGGGGCGGTGGGGGAGGCGGTGGTGTCCGTGGGGGCGGGGGACGAACCCCGGGCCGGGGGTGCGGGGTTCGAGGAGGAGCCGTACGACTTCGATCGGGACGAGCTTTGAGTTGCCCCCGCCGCCCCTTCCCGTCCCGTCCCTGGGGGCTGTGCCCCCAGACCCCCCTTTCGGCCCTGGACGGGCCTCGTCCTCAAGCGCCGGACGGGCTGAAAAGAGGGGGGCGGGGGCGCGTCCTCAAGTGGCGGCGGGTTGGAAGACCTCTACGTGTTCGCGCCCAGCACGTTGCGCAGTTGCTCCGGCAGCAGTCGCTCGCAGGACTGCTTGGACTCTGAGGTGAGGGCGTCCTTGGTGCAGGTGTAGTAGTCGCGGTAGACGAGTTGGGCGGTGAAGACCAGGGCGACCAGGGCCAGGGCGAGGGAGGCGGTGACGATGCCGCTGATGGCCGCGGTGGTCTGGGGGCGGCCGGTGGGGGCCTGGGGCTGGGGGGCGTCGGGGGCGGGCGGGCGGGGCTTGGCGCGGAGGGCGCTGATGCCCCAGTTGAGCGCGAGGGCGCCGAGGAGGAGCGCCACGTACGGCCAGCCGAAGAGGACGAAGAAGAACGCCCACATGCCGCACAGCAGCGCGTAGCGGGCGCGGCGCTGGGCCGGGTCCGTGGGGTCCCAGCGCGGGGCGGGGGTGTTGCCGCCGGGGCCGCCGCCCTCCGGGGGGCGGCCGGGGCGCTCGCCGAAGCCGCCGCCGGAGGCGCGGCCGGGCTGGCGGTCGCTCCACTGGCTGCCCCAGGGGGAGGAGTCGCCGCCGTCACCGCCGCCGTCCTGCTCCGGGCGGCGCGGCTGCCAGGGGCGGTCCGGGGTGCCCTCCGGGGGCGGGGCGAAGGGGTTGTCGTCCTTCGGGGGCGTGTCCCCCGAGGCTCCGTCGCCCTGGCCGCCGTCGCGGCCCGAGGGGGCGTCCGGCGGGGAGGATGGGCGCTCCCGCAGCAGCACGGCGCCGCGCTCCCCTCCCTGCGGTGACAGCGGGGGGAGCGTGAGGAGGCGCAGGCTGCGGTCCGGCATCAAGTGAGCGTCTTCCCCTAGATCGTCGGGAGTGGTCGGGCGGGCCCGGTGCGAGCGGTCACTCCGGGAACGATCCGTACGTCGGCCGCGTTCCCGGGCCCGCTCGCCCCTGACGCTACCTTCCGGCCACGCCCCCGTCCCGCGGGGGCCGTCCGGTGTGCCGGTATCGTTGCTGACCGTCGGCCGGTTCGTAGGCTTCCCCGTATCGCGGGGCGCGATGCATTCGTAGGAACGGACAAGCGGCCGGGACAGACGTCTCCCCGAGAAAGGGCCCCACCGTGGCCGCCAAGCCCGTGGCCAAGCGCCTCGTCGTGCTGGTCTCCGGATCCGGTACGAACCTCCAGGCGCTGCTCGACGAGATCGCCGCCACCGGCGCCGGGGCCTACGGCGCCGAGATCGTGGCCGTCGGAGCCGACCGCGAGGGCGTCGAGGGGCTGGCGCGCGCCGAGCGCGCCGGGCTCCCCACCTTCGTCGTCCGGGTCAGGGACCACGGGACGCGGGAGGAGTGGGACGAGGCGCTCGCCGAGGCGGTCGCCGCCCACGCGCCCGACCTCGTGGTGTCCGCCGGGTTCATGAAGATCGTCGGCAAGGCGTTCCTGGCCCGGTTCGGCGGGCGGTTCGTCAACACCCACCCCGCCCTGCTGCCCGCCTTCCCCGGCGCCCACGGTGTGCGCGACGCGCTCGCGTACGGCGTCCGGGTCACCGGCTGCACCGTCCACTTCGTCGACGACGGCGTCGACACCGGGCCGATCATCGCGCAGGGCGTGGTGGAGGTCCGGGACGAGGACGACGAGAGCGCGCTGCACGAGCGCATCAAGGACGTCGAGCGAAGGCTGCTCGTCGAGGTCGTGGGGCGTCTCGCCCGCAACGGCCACCGCATCGAGGGACGAAAGGTACTTATCCCGTGACCGCCGAGAGCACTGCCGCGAGCACCGCCGCGAGCGACCCCGCGCGCACCGAGGGCACCCAGCGGCCGATCCGTCGCGCGCTCGTGAGCGTCTACGACAAGACCGGTCTGGAGGAGCTGGCCCGCGGGCTGCACGCGGCCGGGGTCCAGCTCGTCTCCACCGGTTCCACCGCCTCCCGCATCGCGGGCGCGGGCGTCCCCGTCACCCGTGTCGAGGAGCTGACCGGCTTTCCCGAGTGCCTGGACGGCCGGGTGAAGACCCTGCACCCCAAGGTGCACGCGGGCATCCTCGCCGACCTGCGCCTCGACAGCCACCGCGAGCAGCTCGCCGAGCTGGGCGTGGAGCCGTTCGACCTGGTCGTCGTCAACCTGTACCCGTTCCGGGAGACGGTCGCCTCCGGCGCCTCCGAGGACGAGTGCGTGGAGCAGATCGACATCGGCGGCCCGTCGATGGTCCGCGCCGCGGCGAAGAACCACCCCTCCGTCGCGGTCGTGACCAGCCCGGAGCGGTACGGCGACGTCCTCGCCGCGGTCGCGGGCGGCGGCTTCGACCTCGTCACCCGCAAGCGGCTCGCCGCCGAGGCCTTCCGGCACACGGCCGCCTACGACGTCGCCGTCGCCTCCTGGTTCGCGTCCTCGTACGCGCCCGTCGACGCGTCCGGCTTCCCCGACTTCCTCGGCGCCACCTGGGAGCGGAAGAACACCCTCCGCTACGGCGAGAACCCGCACCAGCCCGCCGCGCTCTACGTGGACGGCACCGGCGGCGGCCTCGCCGAGGCCGAGCAGCTGCACGGCAAGGAGATGTCGTACAACAACTACACGGACACGGACGCCGCGCGCCGTGCCGCGTACGACCACGCCGAGCCCGCCGTCGCGATCATCAAGCACGCCAACCCGTGCGGCATCGCGATCGGCGCCGACGTCGCCGAGGCGCACCGCAAGGCGCACGCCTGCGACCCGCTGTCCGCGTTCGGCGGGGTCATCGCCGTGAACCGGCCGGTCAGCAAGGAGCTGGCCGAGCAGGTCGCGGAGATCTTCACCGAGGTCATCGTCGCCCCGGACTACGAGGAGGGCGCCCTGGAGGCGCTCGCCAAGAAGAAGAACATCCGTGTCCTGAAGGCGCCCGGCGCCCCGGCGAACCCGGTCGAGCTGAAGCCGGTCGACGGGGGCGCGCTGCTCCAGGTCACCGACCGTCTCCAGGCCGACGGCGACGACCCGGCGCACTGGACCCTCGCCACCGGCGAGCCGCTCTCCGCCGAGGAGCTGCGCGAGCTGTCCTTCGCGTGGACGGCGTGCCGGGCCGTGAAGTCCAACGCGATCCTGCTCGCCAAGGACGGCGCCTCGGTCGGCGTCGGCATGGGCCAGGTCAACCGGGTCGACTCCGCGAAGCTCGCCGTCGAGCGGGCGGGCGAGGAGCGCGCGCGGGGCTCGTACGCCGCGTCGGACGCGTTCTTCCCCTTCCCGGACGGGCTGGAGATCCTCGTCGGGGCCGGGGTGAAGGCCGTGGTGCAGCCGGGCGGTTCGGTCCGTGACGAACTCGTCGTCGAGGCCGCGAAGAAGGCCGGGGTCACCATGTACTTCACCGGGACCCGGCACTTCTTCCACTGACGGGCCCGCGACACGGCGGGGGCGGGGGGGCCCCCCCCCCCCCGGGGGGGGGGGCCCCCCCCGCGCCCCGGGGGGGGGGGGGGGGGCCCCGGGGGGGGGGGGCCCCCCGCGCCGCGGGGGGCGCGCCCGCAAGCCGGCGGGGGTACCTTTTTACTCCCCGGGCCCCCGCCCCCCCCCCCCCCCGGGGCCCGCCCCCGGGGGGGGGGGGGGGGCCCCCGCCCCCGGGGGGGGGGCCCCCCCCGCCCGTCTCCCGTGGGGGGTCTGGCCGTCCGCCGGTACGGGCGTCCACCCTGCCGCAGCGGCCGTCCGCCCGGTACCTAGGACGTCCGAGGGTCACGTGCGGCCCGGCGGCGTGTACTCCTTGAGGTAGTGGGCGACGCGGGCGGCGTAGTCGGCGTACTTCGGGGGAACACCGCCCGCGTCGTTCACCTTGCGGTACGACGTCCGGTAGGCGGCGGCGATCAGCAGCCGCGGGTCGCCGGGCAGCGTCCGGTCGAGGCGGGGCGCGATCCAGCACAGGTAGCGGCCCATCGCCGGGATCGACTCGGCGGGCGGGAACGGCGGCGCGGGCACCGTCTCGCCGGGGGTGCCGTCCTCGTGCATCCACCAGCGCAGCACGCTCGGCGTCCAGCGGGCGATGCCGTACTCGTCCTTCGCCGGGTCGGAGAGGTCCGGGTCGAAGTCGCTCTCCACCTTCAGCATCGCCGCGATCAGCGCGGACGTGACGCCCTCCCGGTCGCAGTCGCGCGCGGTCTCCACGATCAGCAGCCGGTACGCGGCCGGAACACCCTTCCCGGTGTGCAGCTCCGACGCCCCGTACCGCGCGGCCGGGGTGAGCGAAGCCGACGCGGGCGCCGCCTTCCGGTCGTCCCCGGCGCCGCCGTCCCCCGCCCAGGTGCTGACGCCGAAGCCCAGCACGGCCGCGGCCACGGTCGCCGCCGCGGCGGCCAGCGCGGTCGTACGGCGGGACGGGCGCCGCCGGCCGGTCGGCGGGCCGGTGCCCGTGGCAGCGCGGACCCGGCGCAACAGGGCCGCGGAGCCGAGGCGTTCGGCGTGGGTGCGGGTCAGGCAGTCCCGCACGATGTCCTGCCACGGCTCGGGCAGGCCGGGGGAGAGCCGCAGCGGGTCGGTGCCGCGGGCGTAGGCGACGGCGGCGTCCCGGCGGGCCGTCGGGGTCGCGCCGGGCAGCGGCAGCGTGTGGGTGAGGACCAGGTGGGCGAGGACCCCGAACGCCCACACGTCGGCCGACGGCCGGATACGGCGGCCCCGCTCCCCGATCTCCGACCACAGCAGCTCGGGCGGGGTGTAGTCGGGGGTGGAGAAGGCGGGCGTGTAGGCGTGGGTGCCCTCCAGCTCGGCCGCCATGTTGAAGTCGCCGAGCCGGACCGAACCGTCCCGCATCAGCAGCACGTTGGCCGGTTTCAGATCCCCGTGCACCCAGCCCGCCGCGTGCAGCTGGTGCAGGCCCTCGACGATCTGCGCGAGCAGGGCCGGGCCGCGCTCGGGGCGGGGCGTGCGGGCCAGCAGCGCGGCCAGGGAGCCCTCCGCCCGCTCCAGGACCAGCACGGTCGCGCCGTCCAGGGCGGGGCGGTCCGGGTCGTCGACGGTGAGCGTCTCGTACATGCGGATCAGCCTGGGGTGGCGCAGCCGCCGGTACAGCTCCACCTCGCGCTCCACCAGGTCCTGGAGGTGCGCCAGCCTGCGGGGGGTGGAGGTGCCGGTGGGCAGGAACTTCAGGGCCGCCGTGCGGGGGAGGCGTCCGTCGCCGCCGGTGTAGCGGCCCTCGTAGACGCTGCCGAAGGCGCCGGTGGCGAGCGGGGCGCGCACCTCCCAGGCGCCCACCCGGTACCCGCGGGGTACGGGTACGGCGTAGGGCTCGGTCACCGGGCGGCCCGGCCGGGCGCGGCCTGTCGCGGCGCGGGCGTCCGGGCGGCGGCGCGGTCCGGTGCCCCCGCCGGGGCCGCGAGCACGATCAGGTCGTCCTCGCGGACCAGGTCGAAGCGGAGCGCCAGCGAGACCAGCGACTCCTTCTTGCCGTTCAGCCGCGGACCGGTGTCGGCGGTCTCCGGGCCCGGCTTGAGCCGCAGTTTCACGGCCAGGTAGTCGATGTTCCACTGCACGGACGTGCGGGACGCGGCGGGCCAGGCCGGGCGCAGCCGGTCGACCACCTGGTCGACGGTGGGCAGCGGGGCGTGCGGCGCGCCGCGCAGGCGGGGCTCGCACAGCGCGGCCAGCACCGCGAAGTAGCGCTTCGTGCGGTCCACGGAGAAGGCGGGCGCGGTGGTGGCGCCGTCGAGCAGGGCGAATCCCCCGTCCGCGCCGTCCGCGCCTTCCGTGCCGTCGGCGCCGCCCGGCCGCCGGTAGTCGTGGCGGGGCGCCCACACCTCGACGGCGAGCAGGTCGCCCGCGGCGGGCAGCACGATCCGGGAGAACTCGAACGGCACCGGCGCGTCCAGCCGCCCCGGCCCCACCTTGATGTGCTCGCCCGCCCCCTCCGGGTTCTCCACCACGTAGGTGTGGTGGGCGGAGAGGTTGCTGAGTATCCAGAAGGCGCCCTGCGCGGTGATCTCGCCCGCGCGGCGCGAGACGCCGTCGTGCGGGATGCGCAGGTCGTTGTCGGCCGCGGAGCGCCCGAAGGAGAGCCGATCGCCCGGCGCCAGCCGGATCTGTCCGTCTCGTCGCACGTCCCCGGCGCCCGGTGGAGGTACCACGATGATGCTGTACAAGGTGCGTCTCCCCGTGCCCGACGGCTACCGAAGTCAGGGTAGGAGGTCAGGGTAGGGCGACCCGGCGGGGCGGTGTCCCCCTTCGTACCGGTCCGACCCCGCCCCCGGCCGGGATTGGCGTGAACCGTTCGCCGCCGCCGCGCCCCCGGGGCCCGCGCGGGACCGTCCGTGCGGGCGGTGGGCGCGGTCCCGGCGGGCGGGCGTGGCGGATTGCGGCTGGTGCGACCGGGTGACGGTGTGACCCGGAGGGCCGGGGTCAGAAGCGGGGGCGGCGGAACCAGTCGGCGGTCTCCCGCTTGGCGGCGAAGACGATCGCCGTGATGCTGACGCCGATCAGGAGCAGGCCGAGGCCCCACGCGGTGAGCGAGAAGATGCCGGTGACGATCGCGAACGAGGCGTAGACGATCGAGCAGACCCGGACGCCGTTGCCGCCCTTGGCGTACTGGAGGAACAGGATCAGGCCGAGGACCGCGTACACCGCCGCCAGCGCGGCGAGGAACACCACGACGCCCTTGCCGATGTCGGCGAAGCGCTCGGCGTCCGCGTCGCCGGTGACGCCCGCCTTGGTCATCTCCTCGTCCCACCGGCCCAGCACCCACAGGTAGGCGCCCGCGACGATGACGTGGGCCAGCGCGATCACGCCGGTCAGGATGCGGGCGGTGCGCGCGGCACCGGGCAGCGTGGACGGTCCGCCGGGGTGGCCCCCCTGGTACTGCGGGTACGGGGCCGGCCCGCCCGGGTACTGCGGGTAGCCCTGCTGCGGGGGACCCTGCGGGGGGAACCCGTAGCCCTGCGGGGGGTGACCCGGGGCGGGCTGGGGCTGCTGGGGCGGCGGCCCGTAGGGGTTGTGCGGCTCGCCGTAGCTCATGGCGGTCCTTCCTCCGTGTGCGTCGAGTGCGGGGACGACGGGCGGCGCGATGCGGAGGAGGTCGGTGCGTGGATGCGGTCGGTCCCCCCGGTACTGCCCGCGGCACTGCGCCTCCATCGTTGGCCAGCGGCCCGGGAGTTGTCCAGGGGGTTCCCCGGGACGTTGTGCAAGCGCAACCCCGCCGGTCACGGGCCGATTGGGAGCCGGGGGCCGTCATCCGGGAGGATGGGGCCATGACCGCCCAGATTCTCGATGGCAAGGCCACCGCAGCCGAGATCAAGTCGGATCTGACCGCCCGCGTGGCGGCGCTGAAGGAGAAGGGCGTCACGCCCGGCCTCGGCACGATCCTCGTCGGGGACGACCCCGGCAGCCAGAAGTACGTCGCCGGGAAGCACCGCGACTGCGCCGAGGTCGGTATCGCCTCGATCCAGCGCGAACTGCCCGGCACGGCCACGCAGGAGGAGATCGAGGCGGTCGTCCGCGAGCTGAACGAGGACCCGGCCTGCACCGGTTACATCGTCCAGCTCCCGCTGCCCAAGGGCATCGACGAGAACCGCGTCCTGGAGCTGATGGACCCGGACAAGGACGCCGACGGCCTGCACCCGATGAACCTCGGCCGTCTCGTCCTCAACGAGCCCGCGCCGCTGCCCTGCACGCCCAACGGCGTCCTCACCCTGCTGCGGCGCTACGGCGTGGAGATCAAGGGCGCCGAGGTGGTCGTCGTCGGCCGCGGGGTCACCATCGGCCGCCCGATGCCGCTGCTGCTGACCCGGCGCAGCGAGAACGCCACGGTCACCCAGTGCCACACCGGCACCCGTGACCTCGCCGCCCACCTGCGGCGGGCCGACATCGTCGTGGCCGCCGCGGGCTCCGCGCACCTGATCCGCGCCGAGGACGT
Source organism: Streptomyces sp. NPDC091281 (assembly GCF_044757425.1). NCBI lineage: Bacteria > Bacillati > Actinomycetota > Actinomycetes > Kitasatosporales > Streptomycetaceae > Streptomyces > Streptomyces sp. NPDC091281. Next base: position 190,387 of record NZ_JBIVUY010000002.1, read on the forward strand.
CAAGCCGGGGGCGGCCGTCCTCGACGTCGGCGTCTCCCGCAGCGCGGAGGGCCGGATCGTCGGCGACGTCCACCCGGACGTGCGCGAGGTCGCCGCGTGGGTCTCGCCCAACCCCGGCGGGGTCGGCCCGATGACCCGCGCCCAGCTCCTCGTCAACGTGGTCGAGGCGGCGGAGCGCAGTGCCCGCTGACCGCCGGGACGACCCGGCCGACCCGACCCGTACGACCCCTACGACCCGCCCGGAGGAGACCTCGGGGGGCGCCCCGCAGGAGGTCTCCGGGGCCGACCCGGAGAAGAGCACCAAGGGCACCGCGTCCACCACCGCGTCCGCCCCGGAGCCGACCCCGGACGCGAACCCCGACGTGGCCCCGGACCCGCACCCGGACCCTCACCCGGACGGGAACCGGCCCTCCGCCCCAGACCCCGACCCCGCCCCGGCCCCCGACCCGGCGGCCCCCACCCCGCCTCCCGCCACCCAGGAGGAGGCGTTCGTCGAGCCCGTCGTCACCGACCCCGTCAGCGCGCCCGGTGCCGACGGCGTCCCGCGCCGGACCACCCGCCGCTTCCCCCTGTTCACCCGCGACACCGCGCGCCCCGAGGGCGGTGGCCGGGCCGCCCCCGGCGACGCGCCCGCGCCCGCCCGGCAGTGGCCGATCCTCGCCGTGCTCGGCCTGGTCGCGCTCGGGCTGCTGATCACCGCGCTGGACCAGTTCCGGATCGGCATCATCCTGATCGGCGTGGCCCTGCTCGGCGGCGCGGTGCTGCGCTGGCTGCTGCCCGGCGTCGGCATGCTCGCCGTCCGCTCCCGCTTCACGGACATCGCGACGTACGGCGTGCTCGGCGCGGTCATCGTCCTGCTGGCGCTGATGGCGCAGCCGAAGCCGCTGCTCCAGATCCCGTTCCTCAAGGACACGTTGCACTTCACCGTCGACAGCTGAGGCGTCCCCCCAGCCGGAACGCGTGCGGCGGCCCGTCCTCTCCCCCGAGAAGGACGGGCCGCCGTCGCACGTCCAGGCTCGCCCACCGGGACGGACCTGTTCAACGGCTGTCCGCGCGCTGTGGCACAGCGGTGACCGTTCCGCCACCGTGTGCGGGCCGCGCCACAGTGACCGCCCGCGCGGGAACCGTCCGGCCGCCGTCCGTCGTCCCTCCGGAGGGCCGAAGGGGAGGTGGGGCCGATGGTGGGGCCGATGGGCGCTTGGCAGCCGCTGCCGGACGACCTGCCGTCCGAGGTACGGCACTTCGTCGTGCATCTGCGCCGGGTGAAGGACGGCACGGGCCTCAGCCTGGCCTCGCTCGCCGCCCGCACCGCGTACAGCAAGTCGTCGTGGCAGCGCTATCTCAACGCCGTCCAGCCGCCGCCCCGGCAGGCCGTCGCCGCGCTCTGCCGGGTCGCGGGGCTGACCGGACCGGACGCCGAACGGCACGGCGTACGGTGGGAGTTGGCCGTCGAGGCCTGGCCCCGCCCGGCCGCCCCGCCCGCCCCGGCCGACGCCACCGGCACCCCGCTCGGCGACGCCGAGCCGCCCTACGAGGACGACCCCACCCGGCCCTGGTGGGACCGCCCGGACGAGCCGGAACGGCCGCCGGAACCGGCGCGCGGCGCCGGACGGCTGCTGCTCTCCGCGGTGCTGCTCCTGCTCACGCTGCTGCTCGTCGTGGTCGGGGGAGCGCTGACCTTCGGCTGAGCGTTACCGTGATCCGCACAGGGGGATCGGCGCGGGTCGCCGACGCACGGGGAGGAAGGGGCGGACCGATGCCTCGCTGGAAGGATCTGCCGGACGGACTGGCCCCGGAAGTCGGGCAGTTGGTGCACCGGCTGCGGCGGCTGGTCGACGACGGACGGCCCGGCGACCTCGGCCGGGGCGCCGACGGCGCGCTCAACCCGGCCGTCCTCGCCGACCTCACCGGCTACGGCAGGGCGTCCTGGGAGCGCTACCTCAACGGCCTGCTGCTGGCCCCCAAGGGCGCGGTCGTCGCGCTCGCCGAGGTCGCCGGGGAGGACCCCGCGCCCCTGGTCGCCCTCTGGGAGCGGGCCGAGCGCGCCTGGAGCCGGGCCGCCCTGGGCGCCGACAGCGCCGCGCAGGCCGTACGCCTCTCGCGCCCCCCGACCGCGACGGCCGCGCCCGTCGCGGCGGCCCCGGCCCGCGTCCGGCGGCGCCCCGCGCTCTTCGTCACCGGCGTCGTCGGGGTGGTCGGTGTCGTCGTCGGCGCCTTCCTGCTGACCGGCGGCGGGCCCGCCGACCCGGCCCGGACCGCCCCGGCCGCCTCCTCCCCCTCCGCCCCGCCCTCCCCCCGGCTGCCGCCCGGTGTGCGGTGCGCGGGCGCGGACTGCACCGGCCGCGACCCGGAGGCTATGGGGTGCAGCGGGCCGCGCGCGGTCACCACGCGGGACATCACCGTCGGCACCCGGCGGCTGGAGATCCGCTACAGCGCGGACTGCGGCGCGGCCTGGGGCAGGCTCACGCAGGCGGGCCCCGGGGACACCGTCACGGTCCGCGCGGCCGGCGCCGCACGGCAGACGTCGACCCTCACCGCCGTCGGCGACACCATCGCGTACACGCCGATGGTGGCGGTGGACGGGCCTGGCGAGCTGACCGCGTGCGTGGTGCCCGCGGCGACGGGCGCCGAGACCTGCACGTCGTAGCGGCGTGCGGGCCCCGGCCGACGCGGGGCGACGTGCTCCCCGGGCGCACCTAGGGGGCGGGCCGTAAGGGTGGCCGCCGGTACGGCCGTTCGGACGGCCCGGAAAAAGGCGGGTCCGGCGAGGCATACCGGGCCCGGCGCCGGGCACGCGACCGGTACCCCCCACGGGAGTCCGGCAGTACCGGTCCCCCCACACGGCGGCCGCCCGGTTCCCCCCTCTCCCGAACCGGACGGCCGCCGCGGCCGTCCGGCGGCAATCCTCCGGTGGGCCCGCCGCGCGCGGACCCACCGGTCTGTGGGCCGGGCCACACAGCCCCGGACACCCGGCTTCCCGGATGCGCGATAGCCTGACCGCTGATCTCTCTTGATACCAAGAGATCGATCAAACATCCGGGGCAGGGACGCCCCACCGCCAGCTGTCATACGGAGAACGCCATGACCCGCACTCCCGTGAACGTCACCGTCACCGGCGCGGCCGGCCAGATCGGTTACGCCCTGCTCTTCCGCATCGCCTCCGGCCAGCTGCTCGGCGCGGACGTGCCGGTCAAGCTGCGCCTCCTGGAGATCACCCCCGCCCTCAAGGCCGCCGAGGGCACCGCGATGGAGCTGGACGACAGCGCGTTCCCGCTGCTCCAGGGCATCGAGATCAGCGACGACCCGAACGTCGCCTTCGACGGCGCCAACGTCGCCCTCCTCGTCGGCGCCCGCCCCCGCACCAAGGGCATGGAGCGCGGTGACCTCCTGGAGGCCAACGGCGGCATCTTCAAGCCCCAGGGCAAGGCCATCAACGACCACGCGGCGGACGACATCCGCGTCCTCGTCGTCGGCAACCCGGCCAACACCAACGCGCTGATCGCCCAGGCCGCCGCCCCGGACGTACCGGCCGAGCGCTTCACCGCGATGACCCGCCTCGACCACAACCGCGCGCTCACCCAGCTCGCGAAGAAGACGGGCTCCACGGTCGCCGACATCAAGCGCCTGACCATCTGGGGCAACCACTCCGCCACCCAGTACCCGGACATCTTCCACGCCACGGTCGGCGGCAAGAACGCGGCCGAGATCGTCGACGACGAGAAGTGGCTGGCCGACGAGTTCATCCCGACCGTCGCCAAGCGCGGCGCCGCGATCATCGAGGCGCGGGGCGCGTCCTCCGCCGCCTCCGCCGCCAACGCCGCCATCGACCACGTCTTCACCTGGACCAACGGCACCGCCGACGGCGACTGGACCTCGGCCGGCATCCCCTCCGACGGCTCCTACGGCGTCCCCGAGGGCCTGATCTCCTCGTTCCCGGTCACCGCCAAGGACGGCCGCTTCGAGATCGTCCAGGGCCTGGACCTCAACGCGTTCTCCCGCGCCCGCGTCGACGCGTCGGTGAAGGAGCTGGAGGAGGAGCGCGAGGCGGTCCGCGCCCTCGGCCTCATCTGAGCCCCTGGGCCGCAGGCCCCGAGGCCCGGCTGAACCAGGCCTCCTTGGGGCCCGGCTGAAGCGGCGCCACACCTCGGACTGATCCCCGGACGGCACGGCTGTCCGGGGATCAGTCCGTTCCCGCCCGCTTCCCGCCCCCGCCCAGCCCCAGCACCACCACGCCCGCCGCGACCAGCACCGTCACCGCGACGACGCGTAGCGCCGGGCCCATGCCGGAGGGGAAGTCGGCGTGGCCCGCGAGGACGGTGCCGGTGACCGCGACGCCGAGGGCGGCGCCGATCTCCCGTGCGGAGGTGCCGAGTCCGGAGCCGAGGCCCGCCTGGTGCGGGGGGAGCGAGGTGACGACGCCGAGGGTGAGCGCGGGCATCGACAGGCCGGTGCCCGCCGAGATGACCAGCAGCCAGCAGGCGTAGAGCGGGTACGGGGTGCCCGCGTCGGCGGTGGACACCGCGAGCAGACCGGCGCCGATGAGGCCGAGCCCGGCGCCCACCACGGGGCGGGGGTGCGCCGACCAGCGGGCGGCCAGCTTGGGGACCAGGGCCATGCCGACGATCAGCGGGACGATCGCGACGCCGGTGCGGCCGGGGCCGTAGCCCTTGACGTCCTGGAGGTACTGGGAGTTGACGAAGAACAGGGCGAACAGGCCGAAGAACCCGGTGGCCATGCCGAGGGTCGTCGCGCGCAGCCGGCGGGCGGCGAAGACGCGCGGGTCGAACAGGGGGGTCGCCGAGCGCAGCGCGTGCAGGGTGAACGCGGCGACCAGGACGGCGCCCGCCGCGAACGCGGACAGGATGCGGGGCGAGGTCCAGCCGTGGTCCGGGCCCTCGATGATGCCGAACAGGACGGCGACCAGGCCCGCCGTGAGCAGCAGCGCGCCCAGCGGGTCGGGGTGGCTGTGCGGGGAGCGGGCGGTGCGCGGGACGGTGCGGGCGACGGCCAGCGCGAGCAGCGCCGCCAGCGGCACCATCGCGCCGAACAGGGCCCGCCAGCTGAGGTATTCGCCGACCACGCCGCCGCCGAGGTTGCCGGCCATCCCGCCGAGGCCCAGCGACAGCGTCCAGGACGCCATGGCCTGCGCCCGGCGCTCGGGGCCCGCCAGGTGCATGAGGACCGACAGAGTGGCCGGGGTGATGAGCGCCGCCCCGGCCCCGGACACGCCCCGGCCCGCGATCAGCAGCGCCGGGGCGGTTGCCAGCGCGCTCGTGGCGGCGCCCGCCGCGAACAGGGCGAGGCCGGTGAGGAGGGCGCCCTTGCGGCCGTAGCGGTCGGCGAGCGCGCCCGCCGGGACGAGGAGGCCCGCGAAGACGATGACGTAGGCGTCGACCGTCCACAGGACCTCTGCCCGTGACGGGTGCAGGGACGACGAACTCAGTTGCGGGATCAGGAGGTTGATGGCCGCGACCATGCTCTGTGCGACCAGGACGCAGGCGCAGAGGGTGAGCAGGACGGAGCGCGTCAGCGCCGGGCCCCGCCGTGGCGTGGACGGGGGGTCGGGGGTGGCCGCGGGGTCCGGCGTACGGGCCGGGGCGTGCGAGGACATGACTCCTCCGGGGAGCTGGGACGGGTTGAAAGGACTACGGGGCTGGGGGGATGGGGAGGGTGCGGCCGCCTTTCGACCGTAGGGTGGAAAGCGTCTGCACTCCAGTGCAACCTCTGCAAGGAGACGATGCGTGTGACGCAATCCGTGGGCGGACCGGCGGGGATCGACCTCAATCTGCTGGTCGCGCTGGACGTGCTGCTGGAGGAGCAGAGCGTGCGGGGCGCGGCCCGGCGGCTGCATCTGTCGGAACCGGCGATGAGCCGCACCCTGGGCCGGGTCCGCCGGGCGCTCGGTGATCCGGTGCTGGTGCGGGCCGGGCGGCGGATGGTGCCGACGCCGCGCGCCCTCGCCGTACGGGCCGAGGTGAGCGCGGTCGTGGAGCGGGCACGGGCGCTGTTCGTCCCGGCCGGGGAGACCGACGTCGCGACCGTGGAGCGCACCTTCACCCTGCTCGGCCACGACGGGATCGCCGCCGCCCTCGGCCCGCCGCTGCTGGCCCGCGCCGCCACCGAGGCCCCCGGCGTGCGGCTCCGCTTCCTCGGCGAGAGCCACATCGACGTGCCGTTCCTGCGCGAGGGGACCGCCGACCTCGAAGTGGGCGTCGTCGACACGGTGGCGCCCGAGGTGCACAGCGAACTCCTCCACGAGGACCGCATGCTGGCCGTCGTCCGGCGTGGACACCCGCTGCTGGACGGCGAGTTGACGCCCGCCCGGTTCGCCACCGGGGCCGGACACCTCACCGTCTCCCGGCGCGGGCGGCTGCACGGCCCCCTCGACACCGCGCTCGCCGACCTCGGGCTGCGCCGCCGGGTGGCCGTCTCCGTCGCCTCCTTCTCGGCCTCGCTGTTCGTGGTCCGCGACACCGACCTCGTCGGCCTGATCAACTCCTGGGGCGCGCCGCTCGCCGAGAGCATGGGGCTCGTCGTGCGCCCGGTGCCGCTGGCCCTGCCGCCCCTGCCGATGAGCCTCGCCTGGCATCCCCGGCACGACGCCGACCCGGCGCACGCGTGGCTGCGCGGAGCCGTACGGGAGCTGATGGCGGTACGGGCGGAGGCCGCGCCGGGGGGTTGACCGGGGTCCACACAAGGCCCCCGTACGGCGATATGCCCGCCATGTCCCTTACTTCCGTGACCTGGGCCACTTTCCCTCGCCCTTCGCGCATGCAATCCCGGCCGAAGGGCAGGCGCTGGCGATCCCGCTGGGCCACACCTGTGTCACGCGGGGGAACGGAACAGGAACGGAAGGCGACCCCGATCATGGCGGACAGCAGAGCGGACACCCCGGACGGTACGCGGCTCCCGGCGCGCGCGACCATCCACGTCGACGGGGAGTGGCGGGCCGCCGTCTCCGGCGGCACGCGCGAGATCCTGGACCCGGCGGACGCCCTGCCGTTCGCCCTGGTCGCCGAGGGCGACGAGAAGGACACCGACCTCGCGGTGGCCGCCGCCCGCCGCGCCTTCGACGAGGGCGACTGGCCCCGCACCCCCGCCGCCGAGCGCGCCGCCCTGCTGCGCCGCACCGCCGACCTCCTCACCCGCGACCGCGAGTCCCTCGGCCTGCTGGAGAGCCAGGACGCGGGCAAGACGGTGGAGGAGGGCCGCGTCGACATCGACTGTGTCGCGGACGCCTTCCGCTACTTCGCCGACCTGGTCGCCGCCGAGGCCCCCGGCCGGGTCGTCGACGCGGGCACGGCCGACGTGCACAGCGTCGTCGTGCACGAACCCGTCGGCGTCTGCGCGCTCATCACCCCCTGGAACTATCCGCTGCTCCAGGCAAGTTGGAAGATCGCGCCCGCCCTGGCCGCCGGGAACACCTTCGTCGTCAAGCCCAGCGAGATCACCCCGCTGACCACGGTCGCCCTCCTCGACCTCCTCACGGAGGCCGGACTGCCCGCCGGGGTCGCCAACCTCGTGACGGGGCCCGGCGGTTCGGTCGGCGCCCGCCTCGCCGAGCACCCCGACGTCGACCTCGTCTCCTTCACCGGCGGCCTCGCCAGCGGCACCAAGGTCGCCCAAGCCGCCGCGCCGAGCGTCAAGAAGGTCGCCCTCGAACTCGGCGGCAAGAACCCCAACGTCGTCTTCGCGGACGTCTGTTCCACCGACGAGGACTTCGACACCGCCGTCGACCAGGCCCTCAACGCCGCCTTCATCCACAGCGGCCAGGTCTGCTCGGCCGGGGCCCGCCTCATCGTGGAGGAGTCGGTGCGCGAGCGGTTCGTCACCGAACTCGCCCGCCGCGCCGCCCTGATCCGCCTCGGACGCGGCACCGCCGACGGCGTCGAGTGCGGCCCGCTGGTCTCCGCGCAGCAGCGCGAGAAGGTCGAGGCGTACGTCGCGTCGGCGCTCGCCGAGGGCGCGGTGCTGCGCTCCGGCGGCAAGCGGCCCGACCCGTCCGCCGACCGGCCCGAGGGCGGCTACTTCTACGAGCCGACCGTCCTCGACGAGTGCCACCGCGAGATGCGGGTGGTCCGCGAGGAGGTCTTCGGCCCGGTCGTCACCGTCGAGACCTTCCGCACCGAGGACGAGGCGGTCGCCCTCGCCAACGACACCGAGTACGGCCTCGCGGGCGCCGTCTGGACCACCGACGCGGGCCGCGCCCGCCGGGTCGCCGGACGCCTGCGCCACGGCACCGTGTGGATCAACGACTTCCACCCCTACCTCCCCCAGGCGGAGTGGGGCGGCTTCGGCAAGAGCGGCGTCGGCCGCGAACTCGGCCCCACGGGCCTCGCGGAGTACCGCGAGACGAAGCACATCTACCAGAACCTGAGCCCCAAGCCGGTCCGCTGGTTCAAGTCCTGACGCATCATCAGAAATGCGGGGCCTTGAGCAGCCACCCTTGAGCAGCCACAGGGCCCGCGCGGCTTTCCGGTCTGCGGCGCGTCAGGCCCGCGGTCCCCTCAGGGGCGCGGGGAACTGCGCGAGCACCCCACCACCACCCGCACCCGACAAGCCACCCCACCCCCAACCCCCTCAGGGGCGCGGGGAACTGCGCGACCGGCCCACCACCCCACCCGCACCCGACAACGCACCCCTCGACCACCCACTCACCCACCCCCTCCCGCCGACGGAGTCCCCCTCCCCGCTCTCCCCAAACCCCAAGGAGCCCCATGTCCGACACCCCACCCGCACACGACCACGTGACCTACGACTACGTCGTCGTCGGCGGCGGCACCGCCGGCTCCGTCATCGCCTCCCGCCTCACCGAGAACCCCGACGTCACGGTCGCCGTCATCGAGGGCGGCCCCAGCGACGTCGGCCGCGACGACGTCCTGACGCTCCGCCGCTGGATGGGCCTCCTCGGCGGCGAGCTGGACTACGACTACCCCACCACCGAGCAGCCGCGCGGCAACTCGCACATCCGCCACAGCCGCGCCCGCGTCCTCGGCGGCTGCTCCTCGCACAACACGCTCATCGCGTTCAAGCCGCTGCCGTCCGACTGGGACGAGTGGGTGGCGGCCGGGGCGGAGGGCTGGGGCGCGGTCCCGATGGAGGCGTACTACGCGCGTCTGCTGAACAACATCGTGCCGGTGGACGAGAAGGACCGGAACGCGATCGCCCGCGACTTCGTGGACGCGGCGCAGACGGCCGTGGGTGTCCCGCGCGTGGAGGGCTTCAACAAGAAGCCGTTCGACGACGGCGTCGGCTTCTTCGACCTGGCCTACCACCCGGAGGACAACAAGCGTTCCAGCGCGTCCGTCGCCTACCTGCACCCGGTGATGGACGACCGCCCCAACCTCCGCCTGTATCTGGAGACGTGGGCGCACCGCCTGGACCTGGACGGCACCCGCGCACGCGGCGTCCACGTCCGGGCGAAGGACGGCACGGAGTTCACCGTACGGGCCCGCAGGGAGGTCGTGCTGTGCGCGGGCGCCGTCGACACGCCCCGTCTGCTGCTGCACTCGGGCATCGGCCCCCGCGCCGACCTGGACGCCCTCGGCATCCCCGTAGCCCACGACCTGCCGGGCGTCGGCGAGAACCTCCTGGACCACCCGGAGTCGGTGATCGTGTGGGAGACGCACGGGCCGATCCCGGAGAACTCGGCGATGGACTCCGACGCGGGCCTCTTCGTGCGCCGCGACCCCGAACACGCGGGCCCTGACCTGATGTTCCACTTCTACCAGATCCCGTTCACGGACAACCCCGAGCGTCTCGGCTACGAACGCCCGCCGTACGGCGTCTCGATGACCCCGAACATCCCCAAGCCCCGCAGCCGGGGCCGCCTCTACCTGACGAGCGCCGACCCGGCCGTCAAACCGGCCCTGGACTTCCGGTACTTCACCGACGACGAGGACTACGACGGCCGCACCCTGGTCGACGGCATCCGTATCGCCCGTGAGATAGCCGCCACCGAGCCGCTGGCCTCCTGGCTCAAGCGCGAGGTGGCCCCCGGCCCGGCCGTCACCGGCGACGAGGAGCTGAGCGAGTACGCCCGCAAGGTCGCCCACACCGTCTACCACCCGGCGGGCACCTGCCGGATGGGTGCCGCCGACGACGAACTCGCGGTCGTCGACCCGCAGTTGCGGGTACGGGGCTTGCAGGCGCTGCGGGTCGCCGACGCCTCCGTCTTCCCGACCATGACGGCGGTGAACCCGATGATCGGTGTGCTGATGGTCGGGGAACGCGCCGTCGACCTGATCGGAGAGGACGCCCGATGACCACCACGTCCACCACCCCCGTGCCCGCCGCCCCCGCCTCGGACGGCACCGTCTTCTCCGTCGACGGCCTGTGGAAGGTGTTCGGCCCGAAGGCCGCACAGATACCCGCCGACCCCGAGCTGGCCGCGCTCTCCGCCGCCGAGCTGCGCGCCCGCACCGGCTGCACGGCCGCCGTCCGGGACGTCTCCTTCGACGTCCGCAAGGGCGAGGTCTTCGTCGTGATGGGCCTGTCCGGGTCCGGCAAGTCGACCCTGGTGCGCTGTCTGACCCGGCTGATCGAGCCGACCGCCGGGACGATCACCGTGGACGGCGAGGACGTCCGCGCGATGGACTCCACCCGGCTGCGTGAACTCCGGCGCCACCGGGCCGCGATGGTCTTCCAGCACTTCGGCCTCCTCCCGCACCGCACGGTCCTCGACAACGTCGCCTACGGCCTGGAGATCCAGGGCGTCGGCCGCGCCGAGCGCCGCGAGCGGGCCCGCGAGGTCGTCGCCAAGGTCGGTCTGGACGGCATGGAGCAGCGCAGACCCGGTCAGCTCTCCGGCGGCCAGCAGCAGCGCGTGGGCCTGGCCCGCGCACTCGCCGTGGACCCCGAAGTCCTCCTGTTCGACGAGCCGTTCAGCGCGCTCGACCCGCTGATCCGGCGGGACATGCAGGAGGAGGTGGTGCGCCTGCACCGCGAGGAGGGCCGCACGATGGTCTTCATCACCCACGACCTCAACGAGGCGCTGAAGCTCGGTGACCGGATCGCCCTGATGCGCGACGGGCGCGTGGTCCAGCTCGGCACCCCCGAGGAGATCGTCGGCTCGCCCGCCGACGACTACGTCCGCGAGTTCGTCCGGGACGTCCCGCGCGAGCAGGTCCTCACCGTCCGTACGGCGATGCGGCCCGCGACCGGCGGCGAGGCGGGCACCGGCCCGGCCCTCACCCCGGACACCACCGTCTCCCGCGCCATCGAGGCGGTGTCCCGCGCGAAGAGCACGGCCCGCGTCGTCGACCACGGCCGCTGCCTGGGCGTCGTCGACTCCGGCACGCTGCTGGACGTGGTCGCCGGGACCGACGCCTCCGCCGCGCCCGCGACCCCGCGGAGCACCCCGCCGACCGCCGTAGCGGAGGCGAAGGACGCGACCGGGGGAGCGAAAGACGTCACCGGGGGAGCGAAGGAAGCCACCGGGGGAGCCCGCTGATGGCGACGATCACCGCGTCCGCGCCCCGCGCGACCCTCCCCGCCGCCCTCCACCACCGGTCGGTCCGCAAGCTGCTGGCCCTCGCGGTCGCCGCCGCCGTCCTCGTCCCGCTCGCCCACCTCACGTGGCGCAGCGGCACCTGGCCGGACGCCCTCACCGTGGACGTGTCCGGCCCGCTGACCAGCACCAGCGACTGGATCATCGACAACCGGGACAGCCACCCGCTGTTCCTGTACTTCTTCGGCCACGTCAGCAACGCCGTCGTCCTCGCCGTGCGCGGCGTCTACCTGGTCCTCCTCGCCGCGGGCTGGGCGGGCGTCACCGCGCTGGGCGCGTTCGTCGCGTGGCGGGTCGCGGGCGTACGCCTGGCGCTCGGCACGGCCGCCGCGTTCCTCGCCTGCGGCCTGCTCGGCATGTGGATTCCCACCATGCAGACGCTCGCGCTCATGGTGGTCGCCGTCCTCGCGTCGGTGATCGTCGGCGCGCTGCTCGGCCTGGCCGCCGGACTCTCCGACCGCATGGACCGCGCCCTGCGCCCGGTCCTGGACACCATGCAGGTGCTGCCCGCCTTCGCCTACCTGCTCCCCGTCGTCCTCGTCTTCGGCATCGGCGTCCCCGCCGCCGTCCTCGCGACGGTCGTGTACGCCGCCCCGCCCATGGCCCGCCTCACCGCGCTCGGCCTGCGCGGCGCCGACCCGGGCGTCCTGGAGGCCGTCGAGTCGCTCGGCGCGACCGGCCGCCAGCGCCTGCTGACCGCCCGCATCCCGCTGGCCCGCCGCGAACTCCTCCTCGGCCTCAACCAGACGATCATGATGGCGCTGTCCATGGCCGTCATCGCGTCGGTGATCGGCGGCGGCGGTCTCGGTGACCGCGTCTACCAGGCGCTCGCCTCGGTCGACGTCGGCGCGGCGCTCGCCGCGGGCATCCCCATCGTGCTGCTCGCGATCGTCCTGGACCGCGTGACGGCGGCGGCCGGTGACGGCCGCACCGACGCCGGTACGGCCGCCGGTCCCACCCCGCGCGTCACGTACGCCGTCCTCGGCGCGGCCCTCGCGGTGGCCGTCGGCGCCCGCCTCGCCGGACGCCTGGACTGGCCCGAGTCCTGGTCCGTCGCCATCGCCGCGCCCGTCAACCGGGCCGTCGACTGGATGACCGACCACCTCTACTCCGGTGTCCCCGTCGTCGGCGGCACCGCCGACTGGGCGGGCCGCTTCACGACCTGGGTCCTCGACCCGCTGCGCGACGGCCTCCAGTGGCTGCCCTGGTGGGCGCTGCTGCTCCTGGTGGCCGCGCTGTCCTGGCTGATCGGCACCTGGCGCACCGCGCTCACCGCGGTCCTCGCGCTGGCCGCGATCGGAGTGCTCGGCGTGTGGGAACCGGCGTTGGACACCCTGTCGCAGGTGCTGGCGGCGGTCGCCGTCACCCTTGTCCTGGGCTTCGCCACCGCGATCGCGGCGGCCCGCAGCGGCCGCGTCGAACGACTCCTGCGGCCCGTCCTGGACGTCTTCCAGACGATGCCGCAGTTCGTGTACCTCATCCCGGTCGTCGCCCTGTTCGGCGTGGGCCGCGCCCCGGCCGCCGCCGCGGCGGTCGTCTACGCGCTGCCCGCCGTCGTCCGCATCACCACCCAGGGCCTGCGCCAGGTCGACCCGGCCGCGCTGGAGGCCGCCCGGTCGCTCGGCGCGACCGGCGCCCAGCAGCTCCGCCAGGTCCAACTCCCGCTGGCGCGGCCGTCGTTGCTGCTGGCCGTGAACCAGGGCGTGGTGCTGGTCCTCGCCGTCGTCATCATCGGCGGCCTCGTCGGCGGCGGCGCCCTCGGCTACGACGTCGTCTTCGGCCTCGCCCAGGGCGACCTGGCGACCGGCCTCGTCGCAGGGGCCGCGATCGTGTGCCTCGGCCTGATGCTCGACCGGGTCACACAGCCCGCGGACCGCCGTACGAGGAAGGGAGCATGACGATGAACCGGCGCGGACGACGTCGTACGACGACCACCGCCACCGGCGCCGGGGCGGCGCTGCTGCTCCTGCTGGCGACCGGCTGCGGCGCGGCCGACATGACGAAGCAGGCCTCGCCCTTCGCCAACGCGCAGGGCGCGAAGACGGTCACCCTGTCCATCCAGTCCTGGGTGGGCGCGCAGGCCAACGTGGCCGTGGCGCAATACCTGTTGGAGCACGAGCTGGGCTACCGCGTCGACACCGTGCAAGTCGACGAGGTGCCCGCCTGGGACGCGCTCAGCCAGGGCCGGGTGGACGCGCTGCTGGAGGACTGGGGCCATCCCGAGCAGGAACAGCGGTACGTGAAGGACAAGAAGACGATCGTGGACGGCGGCGGCCTCGGCGTCACCGGCCACATCGGCTGGTTCGTCCCGACGTACTTCGCGAAGGAGCACCCCGACGTCACCGACTGGCGCAACCTCGACAAGTACGCCTCCCAGCTGCGCACCCCGGAGAGCGGCGGCAAGGGCCAACTCCTCGACGGCTCCCCGTCGTACGTCACCAACGACAAGGCGCTGGTGAAGAACCTGGACCTCGACTACCAGGTGGTGTTCGCCGGTTCGGAGGCGGCGCAGATCACCCAGATCAAACGCTTCGCCCAGCAGAAGAAGCCGTTCCTGACCTACTGGTACATGCCGCAGTGGCTGTTCGAGGAGGTCCCCATGACCGAGGTCAAGCTCCCCGCGTACAAGGAGGGATGTGACGCCGACCCCGAGAAGGTGGCCTGCGCCTACCCCCACACCCCGCTGAAGAAGTACCTCAACGCCGACTTCGCGCGCGACGGCGGCCGGGCGGCGGCCTTCCTGAAGAAGTTCAAGTGGACGACGGAGGACCAGAACGCGGTCTCCCTCCTCATCGCCGACCAGAAGCTCACCCCGCAGGACGCGGCGGAGAAGTGGGTGAAGGACAACGAGAGCAAGTGGCGCTCGTGGCTGACCTCTTGATCCCCCTTTGTTCTGCTACGGCCGCAGCCGCCCGGCGATCTCCCGCACCGCCGCGTCGGCCCGGCGGTGCAGGCCCGGCCCGAACGTGACGCGGGTGGCCCCGAGTTCGCCGAGGTCGGCGGGCGAGGGGCCCGCGTCGAGGTCGGCGAACACGTTCACCGGCCCCTGAATCCCCGCGCGCAGCAAGGGCAGTACGGCGACGGGGGCGCCGATCGGATACACGCAGTCGGCGCCCGCCGCGACGTACAGCGCGGCCCGCTCGATGGTCCGCGCCGGGTCGGTGACACCCCGCAGGAACGTGTCGATCCGCGCGTTCACGAAGAGCCGCCCCCCGGCCGCGTCCCGCACCTCCGCCAGCCGGTCGGCGTGCGCGCGGGGCTCCAGAAGCACCCCGCTCCGGGAGTCCTCCAGATTGCACCCCACGGCCCCCGCCTCCCCGAGCCGCTCGACCAGTTCCCTCGGCGCGAGCCCGTACCCGCCCTCCACATCCGCCGACACCGGTACGTCGACGGCGCGGACGATTCGCGCGACGGCGGCGAACATCTCGTCGGCCGGGGTCTCCCCGTCGGCGTACCCGAGGGAGGCGGCGACGCCCGCGCTCGGGACGGCCAGCGCGGGGAACCCGGCGTCGGCGAAGGCGCGGGCACTGGCCGCGTCCCAGGGGCCGGGCAGGACGAGGGGCTCGTGCGGGAGGCGCCCCCGATGAAGCGCGCGGAACAGGTCGACGCCGTGCTCCCGCGCGGCCCGCCCGCGCCCGTTGCTCCCGCCGCTCCCGCTGGTCACGCGACCGGCTCGGCGGTGTGGTGCTGCCCCGGCCGGTAGTGCCCCGGCACGAGCCGGCACGTCACACCGAACCGGTTCCAGGCGTTGATGACGGTGATGGCGGCGACGAGGCGGGCCAGCTCCGCCTCCTCGAAGTGCTCGGCGGCCCGCGCGTAGACGGCGTCCGGCACGAACCCGTCCGTCAGGACGGTCACCGCCTCGGTGAGCGCCAGCGCGGCCAGCTCCCGCTCGGTGTAGAAGTGCGCGGACTCCTCCCACGCGCTGAGCTGCACGATCCGCTCCACGCTCTCCCCGGCGGCGAGGGCGTCCTTGCTGTGCATGTCGACGCAGAGCGCACACCGGTTGATCTGCGAGGCCCGTACCTTCACCAGCTCCAGCAGCGTCCCGTCGAGCCCCTTCCGCGCGGCGGAGTCCAGCCGCACCATCGCCTGATATACGTCGGGCACCAGCTCGGCCCAGGCGAGACGGGGGGTGTGTTCGGGGGCACGGTCGGTGGCGGAAGCGGTCGCGGAGGCAGCGGTCTGGTTGCTCATGCCCTCGACCCTAGAAGCGGGGATGCCCCCGGCAAGGGTCCATTTCGACGCTGGTTTCGTGGGTCAATCCGGTGGGGTCCCGCCCCAGCCCAGCTCGTCGTGCTCCTCTTGGACGAGCCGCCGGTGAACCTCCTGAAGCCCGTCGGGCAGCGCGTCCGGCTCGAACCACCCGGCTTCCAGAATCTCCAGATCGTCGATCTTGAGCGTCCCCCCGACGAGGAGCGCCTCGTACGCGACCTCAAGCCGCAGCCGGTACCCGCTCCTGAGCCGCACGAGCCGACCCGGCCGGACGTCGAGCCCGGTCTCCTCCTTGACCTCGCGCACCACGGTCATCCCGAACTCCTCGCCCCGGCGGGCGAATCCGGTGGGCAGGCCCCAGGGCCGGTCCGGATGCCACAGCCGGTGCCTGAGCAGCAGCACCTGCCCCGCGTCGTTCCGCACGACCCCCGTGACACCCACCATGAACGTGGCATGCGTGAGCCAGAGCACCCGCCACTGGAGCGGGCCCCGGATGAGCCGCCACAGCCGCGCGATCAAACGATTCATGCAGGCGCCTTCCCCGAACTCAGCCGTACAGCAGTCCTACCAGGTCCCACGAGTGCCGGGGTTCATGCCCCCGGATCAGAACCGGCGACAGATGCCGTCCGCCCCGTCCCCCTGACCGGCGGGCGCCACACGGGGGCACGGCGGAGTCTGACCCACGCGGTCACCTTGACCGGGAATCCACTTCAGTCGTACCCGTGCCGGCGCCCTACCATCGACTCCAGGTCGAAGCGCTCGCGCAGGCGGCATCCGTGTCCCTGATCCAGCAGTTCCGAAAGGGAATCCCGTGACGACCGATACGTCCCCCCGCTGGTGCACGTCCTCCCACAGCGACAACGGCGGCCAGTGTGTCGAGGTCGCCACGAACCTGGTCACCCTGCACGGCACCGTGCCCGTCCGTGACTCGAAGAACGTGGGCGGACCGGTGCTGAGTTTCCCCGCCGAGTCCTTCGCTTCGTTCGTTTCGGTTCTCAAGGAGGGGAGTTGGGTGAGGTGAAGCCCGACAATCCGCAGTGGCGGACGTCTTCGTACAGCGACAACGGTGGTACCTGCGTCGAGGTCGCCACGAACCTCGTGGCCAAGCACGGCACGGTTCGGGTACGCGATTCGAAGAACGTGAATGGTCCGGTGGTGGACGTCACCGCTGACGCATTCCTGCTTCTCATCTCGGCTGTCAGGGAAGGAAGGTGAACACCGTGGCAGATCAGATCCCCTGTTGGCGCACGTCCTCCTACAGTGACAACGGCGGCGCCTGCGTCGAAGTCGCCCTCAACTTGCTTGGCACGCGGGGCACGGTCCCCGTACGGGACTCGAAGAACGCGGCCGGTCCCGAAGTCGTCCTCACAGGCGACGCGTTCTCGTCGTTCCTTTCGGCGCTGAAGCGCGGAGAATGAACCTCGTGAAAGCTGACATTCTTCGTTGGCGCACGTCTTCGCACAGCAACAACGGCGGCAACTGCGTCGAGGTCGCCACGAACATCGCCATGGCGTTCGGCGTGATCCCGGTGCGGGATTCGAAGGTCGTGAACGGCCCGGTGCTCACCATCGCCGCCGAGCCGTTCTCCGCCTTCGTCGCCGGTCTCCGGCAGGGGAGTGGGAAGCCGTGAACGCCGAGACGCCGTCCTGGTTCAGCTCCTCCTACAGCAACAACGGCGGCGCCTGCGTGGTCGTCGCCACGAATCTCGCCGGATCGCTCGGCACGGTCCCCGTCCGCGACTCGAAGTGCGCCGACGGCCCGGTCCTCACCCTCGCGGCAGCGCCCTTCGCCGTGTTCGTGAGCTGCCTCAAAATCGGGGAGTGGTCTCCGTGACAACGAGTGCACGCCCTCGCTGGCGTAAGTCCTCCTACAGCAACAACGGTGGTGACTGCGTCGAGGTCGCCACCAACCTGGCCGCATTCCACGGCGTGGTCCCGGTCCGTGATTCCAAGCGGGCGGGCGGCCCGGTGCTCACCGTCCCGGCAACTTCGTATGTCGCGTTCGTGAGCGGCCTCAAGGTGGGGGAGTGGCCGCTGTGACGCTCGTACGCCTCCGCTGGCGCAAGTCCTCCTACAGCGACAACGGTGGTGACTGCGTCGAGGTCGCCACCGACCTCGTCGCTTCCCTCGGCGCGGTTCCTGTGCGGGACTCGAAGCATGCGCAGGGCCCGACGTTCACCGTTGCCGCGGCGGCATTCGCCGTGTTCGTCGCCGGGATCAGAGACGGAGCGTGGACGCCATGACCGCACTCGCCCGCCCCCGCTGGTTCACGTCCTCCTACAGCGACAATGGCGGCAACTGCGTCGAGGTCGCCACCAACCTGGCCGGTCGGCTCGGTACGGTCCCGTTCCGTGACTCCAAGTGTGTGGAGGGCCCGGTGCTCACCGTCGCGGTAGCGTCGTTCGCCGTGTTCGTGAGCGGCATCAAGAACGGAGAGTGGGCTGTGTGACGGCGAGGCGGTGATCCTCGCACTCGACCAGCCCAAGCCGCGCCGCGCCCTCGACGCCGACACGGCCGACGTAGGCCGTTGGCAGCCCCAAGGCCGCTCCGGCGGCCACATCCGGTGCTTGAGAGCAACACCTGACCCGCGTCGTTCCGTACGACGCCGGTGACGTCCACTGAACTCGCCTTTCGCTGAACTCAGCCGCTCGGCAGTCCTACCAGGTCCCACGAGTGCCGGGGCTCGTGCCCCCGGAAGAGGTGGCAGATGTCGTCCGCCCCGTCCTCCCTGGCCGGCGCGGGTGCCATGCAGGGTGCGAGCCGGGCGAAGCGGTACTGGTCGCCGCTCCACCGCACCCACAGCTGGGCGTCGGGCTCACCATCGGCCAGGTGGTCCGCGTGCTCGCCCGGGTGCCCGGTCGTCAACTCACAGAACACGTAACCGTCTTCGTCGTCATCAGGTTCTTCTCCAACGTCCCGGAGCTGCCGAAGCAGCTCGTCACACGGGACCTGACCGAACGCGTTGCAGTGCCTCATGGGCGTCGACCACTCCTCTCCGTAGCGGTTTCGCTACCAAGCGCTTTCAGAGTGGCCTAGAGTCGGATGCCTCTCAACGTGTTGCTCCGGACAGGAAAGTTGGTGCCGAGGTGGTCAATCGCAAGGATCTGAACCCGGAGAGCAGTCCTCAGGCGGCTTTCGGCGCTCAACTGCGCAGTCACCGGGAGAAGAAGGGCTGGCGGCAGGAGGATCTCGCCGAACGGATGGAATATTCCAGCACGCATATGTCGTCAGTTGAAACTGGTCGCAAGATGCCAACCTTGCGGTTTGCGCGCAGCGCTGACCGAGCGTTAGGCACCGGCGACCTGTTCGAGCGGCTGTGGCGCGAGATCAAGCACGGCGTGCTGCTGGAGGGGTTCTCGGAGTACGTCGGTTACGAGGGTCGCGCGGTGGAGATCCGCCTGTACGAGATCGGGATCGTTCCAGGTCTGCTTCAGACACCTGAGTACGCGCGGGTGTTGGCCGACAGCGCCGTGCGGCGGGGTGCGATCTCGCAGGAACAGGCTGATGAGCGCGTAGCGTTCCTCGCTGAACGGCAAGCGGTGTTGGAGCGCGAGCGCCCACCGATGACTTTCGTGGTGATGGACGAGAGTTGCATTCGCCGTCACATTGGCGCCCCGGGTGTCATGACCGCCCAGCTTGATCGGCTCAGTGAGTTCGCCGCTCGTCCTCACACAGTTCTTCAGATTGCGCCGTTCGACATGGGTGAACGCCGCACCTTCGACCTGCCCGTGTACCTGCTCACATTGACGGATCGATCCGTTCTGTACTACGCCGAGTCTCAAACACAAGGCCATCTCGATCGAGAAACCACGTCGGTCGTACCGGTGCTGACGGCCTACCATCAACTACAGGCCGAAGCGCTGTCTCAAGCTGCTTCCGTGGCCATGATCGAACAGCTTCGAAAGGGCACCCCGTGACTACCGACAGCTCTCCTCGCTGGTTCAAGTCCTCCTACAGCAACAACGGCGGCGCCTGCGTCGAGGTCGCCACCAACCTCGCCGCCCCCCTCGGCACCGTCCCCGTCCGGGACTCCAAGGTTCAGGGCGGGCCGGTGGTGACCCTCGCCGCCCCTGCCTTCACCGCCCTCGTCGACGGGCTCCGCGACGGCGTCGGCTTCCGCGCCGTCTGATCGACGTACGGCGACGGCGACGCCGACGGTCCCGCCGTACCCCCGGAGGGTGCGGCGGGACCGGTGAGCCTTGCTCAGGCGGTGTCGGCCGCGGTCACCACGGCACCTCGCCGTCCTCGTCGAAGAAGCGGCCGTGGGGGCCGTCGTCGGGGATGGTGGACAGGCGGATCGCGGCGATCGCGCCCTGCTCGGGCGTCCGTACGCCCTGGAAGGCGTTGAGGTCGGTCGCGACGTAGCCGGGGCAGACCGCGTTGATCAGCACCCCCGTCCCCGCCAGTTCCTTCGCGTACTGGACCGTCACCGCGTTGAGGAACGTCTTCGACGGGGAGTACGCCACCGCGACGGGACCGACCTGCGCCCCCGGCTTCGTCTGGAGCGTCAGGGAGCCGACGCTGCTGGAGACGTTGACGATGCGCGGGGACGCCGAGCGCCGCAGCAGGGGCAGCAGGGCGTTCGTGACGCGGATGACGCCGATGACGTTCGTCTCGACGGCCGCCCGGACGCGGTCCACGTCGACCGTGGTCGGGTCCTGCGGGCCGCCGCCCGTGATCCCCGCGTTGTTGACGAGCACGTCGAGACGGCCCGCCCGCTCCTCCACCACCCGCGCCGCGCCCGCCACACTCGCGTCGTCGGTGACGTCCAGCGGTACGCCGAACGCGTCGACGCCCGCCGCCCGCAGCTTCTCCACGGCGGCCTCGCGCCGCGCCTCGTCGCGGGCGCCGACCCCGACGGCCCAGCCGAGCGCGCCGAGCCCCGCCGCGATCTCGTAGCCGATGCCCTTGTTCGCGCCGGTCACCAGCGCGACCTTCCGGTCCGGGCCGACCGCTGTCCCGTTCGTCGTCTCGTTCGTCGTCTCACTCATACGTCCGATGGTTCGTCCGGGGCCCCGCCGCCGTCCAAGACCGATCGGGTGCGGTCCGATACCTCTCGGGTATCACCCCTGATCAAACCCCCACCCACCCGTTACCCTGGCCGGGTGGAGACGCGTGAACTGCGGTACTTCGTCGCGGTGGCCGAGGAGCTGCACTTCGGCCGCGCCGCGCACCGCCTCGGCATGGCCCAGCCCCCGCTGTCCCGGGCGATCGCCGCCCTGGAGCGGCGTCTCGACGCCGACCTGCTGCACCGCACCCACCGGGGCGTCACCCTCACCGACGCCGGGTCCGTGCTGCTCCGGGAGGCGCGGGCCGCGCTGGAGGCCGTGGAGGCCGCCGAGCGGCGGACCCGCCGTACGGCCCTCGCGGCGGCGACCGACGGCCCCGCGGTCGTCCTGGCGGCGAAGGCGGGCGCCTCCGCCGAACTCCTCGCCAAGCTCCTCGACGCGTACGCCGCCGAACCCGGCGCGGTCACCGTCGACGTGCTGCTGTGCGGGCCCGGCCAGCAGGAGAAGGTGCTGCGCGACGGACGCGCCGACGTCGCCCTCCTGCACAGCCCGTTCGACGACACCGCCGGATTCGACACCGAGGAACTCTTCACAGAGGGCCAGATCGCGATCCTGCCCTCCGGTCACCCCCTCGCCGTCCGCCCCCACCTCACCCTCGCCGAGGTCACCGGGCTGCCCGACCTGCCGCTGCCGCGCTGGCCGCGCCGCGACGGCACCTTCCCCGACGGGCCCGGACCGCAGGTCCGCGACCACACCCAGCTCCTCGAACTCATCGGCCTCGGCCGCGCCTGCGCCGTGGTCCCCGGCTCCGGCCGTCTCCAGCTCCGCGAGGGCCTCGCCGCCGTACCCGTCCTCGACGCCCCGCCCGTCACCACGGTCATCGCCTGGCCGCCGCACAGCCGCTCCACGGCCGTCG
The DNA here is from genome assembly GCF_044757425.1 of Streptomyces sp. NPDC091281. Lineage (NCBI taxonomy): Bacteria > Bacillati > Actinomycetota > Actinomycetes > Kitasatosporales > Streptomycetaceae > Streptomyces > Streptomyces sp. NPDC091281. The sequence continues at coordinate 212,035 of NZ_JBIVUY010000002.1, forward strand.
CGGGCCTCGTCCGCGCCGCGACCGGCGTCTGACCGGACCCACGTCCACCCCGCCCCACCCGAGGCACCGCTACGAGCCCCTCGCGCCCTCCCCGGACGGAGTCCCCGTCTCCGGCGCCTCCCCGAACCGCGCCAACGCCAGCGCCCCGCCCACGGCGACCGCGAACCCGAGCACCGCCAGCCACGCCAGGCCCTCCCGCGTGCGGTCGCCGAGCCAGGCCACGCCCACCAGGCCGGGGCCGATCGTCTCCCCGATGACCATGGCCGCCGTCGCCACCGTCACCGAGCCCCGCTGGAGGGCCGAGGTCAGCGCCAGGAACGCCGCCGCCCCGCCGAGCAGCAGGGCGTACACCGCGGGGTCCTTCACCAGGTCCGCCGGGGCGAGCGAGTCGATGAGCCGTACGGCGATCTCCACCACGCCGAAGCCCAGCCCGGCCCCGCCGCCCAGCACCAACGACCGCCCCCGCGCGGGGAGTCGGCCGCCCGCGAGGCCGAGCAGCAGCACCGCCCCGGCCACGCCGAGCAGCCCGTAGTCCAGCCCGTCCGGCCCGCTGCTGTCGCCCTCCGGGCCGGAGGCCACCGCCAGCATCGCCAGCCCCGCGCACACCACCCCCACCGCCGCCCACTCGGGCCCCGCCAGCCGCACCCGCAGCAGGCGGGCCGCGACGACCGCCGTCACGGCGAGGCTGGAGGCGAGGGCGGCGCCGACCGCGTAGATGGGGATCGAGCGCAGGGCGGCGATCTGGAACAGGAACCCGAGGCCGTCCAGGGCGAGGCCCAGCAGATAGCGCCACTGCCGGACCGCCCGCAGCAGCAGCGCGGCCTCGCCGCCTCCGCCCGGCCCGGCCGCCCGCGCGGCCATCGCCTGGAACACCGTCGCCGTACCGAAGCAGACCGCCGCGCCGAGCGCGCACACCATTCCCACCAGCACACCCGGACTGTAGGCGAGGCCCGTCGTCGGCGGTCGCGCCTGGGCCCGGCGACGCGCGGCCGGCTTCCGGGCTTCCGGCCCGCCCGCGCACCCGCCGCACGGCCTCGGCACCCGCCGTACGGCGACGGCACCCGCGTACGACCTCGGCACCCGCCCGCCGACCCGCCGTCCGCCCGGGCACCCCACGCGTCACCCGCGCCACCCGCCCCCACACCGGCGCCCCCGGCTCACCTCACCGGAGGTGACGACACCCTCATCATGACAGTTCAGAGCCGGTTTTCGTAGGGCCAACGGCACAGTCCTGAACGCTTGTTCGGGCCCCTCCCGGCCGCCCACAATCTCCGTCATGACTCACTCGGGACCTGTGGACCAGGACGACATCATCCGGGCGCGGAACATCCTCCTCGCCTCCGGCCGCCGCACCCCGCGCGAAGAGGTCGACGCCTACCGCGTGCTCGCCCACGTCAGCCCGGCCTCCGCTCTGCCCCGCCTCGTCACCGCGTTGCAGCGCCTGAGCTACGACACCTCCGTCGGCCGCCACCGCCCGGACGCCCTCGCACTCTGCGAGGAGGCGCTGGCGGCGGCCCGCGCCATCGACCCGGCCGAACCCGCCCGCGAGGACCTCCTGTACGGGGCCCTCGACTCCTGCCAGGACAGGCTGTACGCGGCAGGCCGCCGCGCCGAGGGCCTCGCGCTGCGCGCCGAGATGCTCGCACTCGGCCGCGCACAGGCCGCCCGCACCGGCGACCCGGTGGTCCGGGGACTGGAGACCTGGTCCGCCGGTCTCTCCGAGGACGGCCGGTACGCCGAAGCCGCCGACGCCATGACCGAACTGATGGACGCCTTCCTGCCGGTGGCGACCGAGCCCGGGACACTCGCCTGGTCCCTCCTGCGGTGGATCGCCGCGCTCGACGACGCGGGCCGCACCGACGAGGCCCTCGCCGTCTTCGCCCGGCTCGTCGCCATGGAGGCCACCGAGTCCGCCGATGAGCGCGGCCCGCTCGCCTGCCACCTCTACGCGCTGACCGGGTACGCGCAACTCCTCGCCACCCACGGCCGACACGCACAGGCCGCCGCCGTACGGCAGGAGGCGCTCGCCGTGCTGACCGAGCTGGCCGCCACGGGCGAGCGCCGGTCCTGGAGCGGCTACCAGTCGACGTTCTGGGCCGTCCTGCTGCCCCGCTCCGGAGCGGTCGGAGAGCCGCCCACGGACGGCGGGCCGCTGCCGCCCTCGGGCACCACGCCCAGGGAGTGGTCCCCCGACGCCCGGCGACGCCACGGCGACAGTCTCGGCCCGCTCCGCGAAGCGGTCGACACCCTCGCGGCGCACGCCACCGAGACCGCCACGGAGACCGCCACCGATTCCTCCGAGGACGCCGTGACGCGCCGCCTCACCGAACTGATCCGTCTCCAGCGGCTCCTCACCGTCCGGTCCGCCGTCCACTGGGAGGACCACCACCACGTCCTCTTCCCCGACCGCGTCCGCCCCCTCTTCGACGACGGGGTGCGCCTGGGGCGCCGCCTCCTCCGCCACGATCCGGCGACCGGCGCCCCGGTCCTGGCCCAACTCCTCGTCGACCGGGCGACGTTCCGCACCGCCGCCGCGGAGTTCGGCCCCGCCCTGGCCGACTTCCGCGAGGCCCTCGACCACCTGGGGGAGGCGCCCGGCCCCGTGGAGCCCGGCCGACCCGCACCCGCCGTCGGGCCCGATGTCAGTGGGCCCGTCTAGTTTCGCCGCATGAGCATGTGGGGTGAGTATCTGCGCGTCACCGCCGCCGAGTTGGAGCAGGCGCTCCGTGATCCCGAGTGGGCGCTGGACTACGTCGAGACGGTGACGGACGCCGAGGAGGAGAGCGAGCCGGAGCCCGCCGTGGCGCGCCGGTACGGGACGTACAAGGCGTGGGACCTGCTCCGGTTCCTGCTGGCCCGCGCCGAGTTCCCGGTCAACGTCATCCACGGCGAGGAGCCGTTCGCCGAGGACGAGGACTGGGGGTACGGGCCGCCCGCGTATCTGCGCCCCGAGCGGGTCCGGACCGCCGCGAAGGCCCTGCGCGCCCTCGACTACACCCGCCTCACCGAGGGCGTCGACCCCGCCGAGCTGACCGCCGCCGAGGTCTACCCCCTCGACTGGGAGGAGCCGGGCGTCCTGGAGTGGGGGCGGCCCTGGTACGAGGGCCTCGTCGAGTACGTGACGGCCGCCGCCCGTGCCGACGACGCCCTCCTCGTCTGGACGGACTGAACCCACCGGGGGCGCGGGGGCCCGGACGCCCGCACCCCGTCGCCCACCCGCACCCCCGCCCCGCCCCTGCCCGCGCCCCCCACCCCCCTCACCACCCCCACACGCCCCGCCGCCACCAGACGGACACCCCCGTCACCACCCCCCGCCCGGCCGGTACTGTGGGCTCCGGGCCGTGACTGGCGCGCTGGGATGGGACCGACCATCGGGGAGCGGCCCGTGCAGCATCGAGTGCCGTGCGCCTGGGCCAGACCGAGACCGTGACCGCTTTCGCACGCCACGCCCCCCGGAGGCCACGCCATGACCGAGCAGTCCCCGAACACGTCCGCCCCGACCGCGGGGCTCTCCCGCGAGTCCGCCGCCTTCCGCGCCGCCCTCGACGTGGTCCGCGCCGTCGAGCCGCGCGTCGCCGACGCCATCGGGCAGGAGGTCGCCGACCAGCGCGAGATGCTCAAGCTGATCGCCTCCGAGAACTACGCCTCCCCGGCGACCCTCCTCGCGATGGGCAACTGGTTCAGCGACAAGTACGCCGAGGGCACGATCGGCCGCCGCTTCTACGCGGGCTGCCGCAACGTCGACACCGTGGAGTCCCTCGCCGCCGAGCACGCCCGCGAGCTGTTCGGCGCCCGCCACGCCTACGTCCAGCCGCACTCCGGCATCGACGCCAACCTCGTCGCCTTCTGGGCCGTCCTCGCCGACCGCGTCGAGGCGCCCTTCCTCGCGAAGACCGGCGTCCGCCAGATCAACGACCTCACCGACGCCGACTGGGCCGAGCTGCGCCAGGCCTTCGGCAACCAGCGCATGCTCGGCATGTCCCTGGACGCGGGCGGCCACCTCACGCACGGCTTCCGCCCCAACATCTCCGGCAAGATGTTCGACCAGCGCTCCTACGGCACCGACCCGGCCACCGGCCTCATCGACTACGACGCCCTGCGCGCCTCCGCCCGCGACTTCAAGCCGCTGATCATCGTCGCGGGCTACTCCGCCTACCCCCGCCTGGTGAACTTCCGCATCATGCGGGAGATCGCCGACGAGGTCGGCGCGACCCTCATGGTCGACATGGCGCACTTCGCGGGCCTCGTCGCGGGCAAGGTCCTCACCGGCGACTTCGACCCGGTCCCGCACGCGCAGATCGTCACCACCACCACCCACAAGTCGCTGCGCGGCCCGCGCGGCGGCATGGTCCTGTGCGACGACTCCCTCAAGGACCAGGTCGACCGCGGCTGCCCGATGGTCCTCGGCGGCCCCCTCCCGCACGTCATGGCCGCCAAGGCCGTCGCCCTCGCCGAGGCCCGGCAGCCCGCCTTCCAGGACTACGCCCAGCGCGTCGTCGACAACTCCCGCGCCCTCGCCGAGGGCCTCACCCGGCGTGGCGCCACCCTCGTCACCGGCGGCAGCGACAACCACCTCAACCTGATCGACGTCGCCACCTCCTACGGCCTCACCGGCCGCCAGGCCGAGGCCGCCCTGCTGGACTCCGGGATCGTCACCAACCGCAACGCCATCCCGGCCGACCCCAACGGCGCCTGGTACACCTCCGGCATCCGCGTCGGCACCCCCGCCCTCACCACCCGCGGCCTCGGCACCGCCGAGATGGACGAGGTCGCCGCCCTCATGGACCGCGTCCTCGCCACCACCGAGCCCGGCACCACCAAGTCCGGCGCCCCCTCCAAGGCCGCCCACGTCCTGGACGCCAAGATCGCCGACGAGATCTCCCGCCGCGCCACCGACCTCGTCGCCGGCTTCCCGCTCTACCCGGAGATCGACCTCGGCTGACCCGCCGCGCCCCGCCGTACGGTTCCCGCGCACCCCCGCGCGCGGGAACCGTACGAAAGGCCGCAGGACCTCCCGACCGCCCGCGCACCGGACCAGCCCCGCCACTCTGAGACAATGCTGTGCATGGCTTCTGACCGTCCCCGCGTGCTCTCCGGAATCCAGCCCACGGCAGGCTCGTTCCACCTCGGCAACTACCTCGGCGCCGTCCGCCAGTGGGTGGCCCTCCAGGAGTCCCACGACGCGTTCTACATGGTCGTCGACCTGCACGCGATCACGGTCCCGCAGGACCCCGCGCAGCTCACCGCGAACACCCGGCTGGCCGCCGCGCAGCTCCTCGCCGCGGGCCTCGACCCGGACCGCTGCACCCTGTTCGTGCAGAGCCACGTGCCCGAGCACGCGCAGCTCGCCTGGGTCATGAACTGCCTCACCGGCTTCGGCGAGGCCTCCCGCATGACCCAGTTCAAGGACAAGTCCGCCAAGCAGGGCGCCGACCGCGCCTCCGTCGGTCTCTTCACGTACCCGATCCTCCAGGTCGCGGACATCCTGCTCTACCAGGCCAACGAGGTGCCCGTCGGCGAGGACCAGCGCCAGCACATCGAGCTGACCCGCGACCTCGCGGAGCGCTTCAACGGCCGCTTCGGCGACACCTTCACCATCCCGAAGCCGTACATCCTGCGCGAGACCGCGAAGATCTACGACCTCCAGGACCCGACGATCAAGATGAGCAAGTCGGCGTCGACGCCGAAGGGCCTCATCAACCTGCTCGACGAGCCGAAGGCCACCGCGAAGAAGGTCCGCAGCGCCGTCACCGACACCGACACGGTGATCCGCTACGACGCCGAGCACAAGCCCGGCGTCAGCAACCTCCTCACCATCTACTCCACCCTCACCGGCGTGAGCGTCCCGGAGCTGGAGCAGCGGTACGAGGGCAAGCTCTACGGCGCCCTCAAGACCGACCTCGCGGACGTCGTCGTGGACTTCGTCACCCCGTTCCGCGACCGCACCCAGCAGTACCTGGACGACCCGGAGACCCTGGACTCGATCCTCGCCAAGGGCGCCGAGAAGGCCCGCGCCGTCGCCGCCGAGACCCTGTCCCAGGCGTACGCGCACGTGGGCTTCCTGCCCGCCAAACACTGACGGCGCACCCCCGCACACGCGCCCCGTCCCGCAGAGCGCTGCACATCACTTCCGCTGCGCCTGCCCGGATCGCGGCGGTGGCCGTACAGTCGATAGCCGTACGACTGAGTACGAACCCGGCATCACCGGTGCGCACCCTCGCGCACCGGACTTCCGACGCGACGAAGGAGACGACGTGGGGACCGTAACGATCGGCGTGTCGATCACGGTCCCGGAGCCGCACGGCAGCCTGCTCCAGCAGCGGCGCGCGGGCTTCGGCGACGCCGCCGCGCACGGCATCCCCACGCACGTCACCCTGCTCCCGCCGACCGAGGTCGACCCCGCGGACCTGCCGGTGATCGAGGCGCACCTCGCGGCGGTCGCCGGGGCGGGCCGCCCGTTCCCGATGCGGCTCTCCGGCACCGGCACCTTCCGGCCGCTCTCCCCGGTGGTCTACGTCCAGGTCGTCGAGGGCGCCGCCGCCTGCGCCTGGCTCCAGAAGCAGGTCCGCTCACCCGGCGGCCCCATCGCCCGCGACCTCCAGTTCCCCTACCACCCGCACGTCACCGTCGCCCACGGCATCGACGAGGCGGCCATGGACCGCGCCTACGAGGAACTGGCCGACTACGCCGCCGAGTGGTCCGTCACCGGCTTCGGACTGCACGAACAGGGCGCCGACGGCGTCTGGCGGCAACTGCGCGAGTTCCCCTTCGGCGGTCCCGTCGTGCCCCCGCAGGGCAGCCACGTCGACCGCGGCACCCTGCCCGCCCGCTGACCGCCCGGCCGGACCGACCCGCTGACCCGACCGGACGCGGGTCACAGGTTCAGGCGGCGGGCCAGGTCGGAGACGAACACGCCGCGCGGGTCGAGGTCCGCGCGCAGCGTCCGGAAGTCGTCCAGCCGCGGGTACATCGCGGGCAGCAGCTCCGGCCGCAGCCGCGTGTCCCCGGCCAGCCGCACCCGGCCGCCCGCCGCCGCGACCTCCTCGTCGAGCGCGTCGAGCAGGGGGCCGAGACCGGGCAGGTCCGCCGGGAGGTCCAGCGCCAGCGACCAGCCCGGCACCGGGAACGACAGCCAGCCGGGGCCGCCCGCCCCGAACCGCCCGAGCACCGCGTGCGTCGCGGGACGCCCGTGCCGGGCCAGCCGCCCCATGATCCGCCGCAGCGCCACCTCCCGCCCCTGACCGACCACACACCGGTACGCCACCGACCCGCCCCGGCCCCGCCCGCCGTACGGGCGGACGTACGGCAGGCCGTCCGGGGACGCCAGGAAGGCCGCCAGCGACCGGAGTTCGCCCGTACGGGCACGCGGCGCGGTGCGGTACCGGACCTCCCCGAGCAGCGCCGCCGCCCGCCGCGACAGCGGCCCCTCCGGCACGCACGCCGGGCCCATGGGGAGGGGCAGCGGCAGCGACAGGGGCAGGCGGAGCGGCGGCACCGGGCCGAGGGCGGACGCGGAGCGGCGGGCGCGGGCGGGCAGCGCGGCCAGGGGCGCGTGGTCGGCGCGGGTCAGGACGCCCCGCCCGGTGGCCGCGCCGCGCGCGAGGAGGTCGACGCGGGCCACCTCGTACGGCTGCCGCCGGGCGCCGTCCGTCATGCGGGCCAGCAGGTCGTCCAGGTCGGTGGCGCGCTCGGTGGCGACCGTCATCAGGGCCGTCTCCACCGGCCGCAGCCGGAACGTCGCCGTGAGGATCGGCCCGGTCAGGCCGAGGCCGCCCGCGGTCGCCTCGAACAGCGGGGTGCCGGGGCGGACCGAGCGGATCGTGCCGTCGGCGGTCAGCAGCTCCAGCGACACCACGTGCCGCGCGAACGAGCCCGCCGTGTGCTGGTTCGCGCCATGGGCGTCGGCGGCGATCGCCCCGCCCACGGTCGTGTGCCGGGCGTCCGGCGGCACCGGCACGCACCAGCCCAGCGGCAGCAGCGCCGCCGTCAGCCGCCGCAGCGAGACACCCGCGTCGCACAGGACGGTGCCGCCCGCCACGTCGACGGCGTGGATCTGGTCCAGCCCGGTCATGTCCAGCACGGCCCCGCCCGCGTTGCGCGCCGCGTCCCCGTACGCCCGTCCCCGGCCCCTCGGGATGCCGCCGCGCGGACCGCAGTCCCGGACGGCGGTCACCGCCTCCTCGTACGACCGGGGGCGGATCAGCCGGGCGGTGGGGGCGCTGACGGCGGGGGCGGTGGCGGCGGCCGTGCGGGCGCGGTCCGGGGCGGCGGCGGTCTCGGCAGACATGTCGGTGACCGTAGCGCCCGAGGGTGACCGATTCGTGCCTGAAACTTTTCACCCTCCCCGAAATGGGTGATTAATGGCATTTCACGCAATAGTTCCGGAGCGGTGGGAGACCCGGCCGTCCGGCGGCGGGGAACAGTGGGCCTGCCGCATGGACGGAGATCCGGGGTAGACGGACCCCGTGTGCGGCACCGGCCCGGTCGGGCCGGCGTATCGGGCGGAACTAACGAGGGCAGAGTCGGATCATGGACTGGCTGAAAAAGCTCCCCGGCATCGGACCGGCGATCACACGCCTGACGCTCACCCACGCCTGGCGCTCCTACGAACGGCTGGACCGGGTGAAGTGGGCGCGGCTCGCGGCCGCGATGACCTTCACCAGCTTCCTCGCGCTGTTCCCGCTGCTCACCGTGGCCGCCGCGATCGCCGCCGCGGCCGTCAGCCCCGAGCAGCAGCAGAAGTTCCAGGACAAGATCGCCGAGCAGGTGCCCGGCATCTCCGACCAGCTGAACATCGACAGCCTGGTGCAGAACGCGGGCACCGTCGGTCTCATCGCCGGTGCCGCGCTGCTCTTCACCGGCGTCGGCTGGGCGGGCTCGATGCGCGAGAGCCTGCGCGCGGTGTGGGAACTCCCCGACGAGGAGGAGAACCCGATCCTGCGCAAGGCCAAGGACTTCGGCATCCTGCTCGGCCTCGGCGGCGCGCTGCTGGTCACGCTGGCCACCTCCACCGTCGCCTCCGCGCTGGTGGGCTGGATCACCGACCAGCTCGGCATCGACAAGGCGGGCTGGGGCGGCCTCCTGCTGCGCACCGCGGCCTTCGCGGTCGCCGTCCTCGCCGACTTCCTGCTCCTGCTGTACGTCCTGACGCTGCTGCCCGGCGTCGAGCCGCGCCGCCGTCGGCTGGTGGTCGCCGCGCTGACCGGCGCCGTCGGCTTCGAACTGCTGAAGCTGCTGCTCAGCGGCTACCTCCAGGGCGTCGCCGCGAAGAGCATGTACGGCGCGTTCGGCACCCCCATCGCCCTGCTGCTGTGGATCAACTTCACGTCGAAGCTCGTCCTGTTCTGCGCCGCGTGGTCGGCGACGGGCAGCAAGGCCGACGAGGCGGCGGAGGCCGAGGCCGCGGAGGCCGAGGCCGCCGAGCGGGCCGAGAGCCCGGAGGGTGCCGAGGGTGCCGGGAGCGCCCCGGGCGCCGACGGCACCGACGAGGGGAAGACCGCGGCCCCGGAGGCCCCGGAGGCCCCGGAGGCCCCGGAGGAGGACGCCCGCGGCGGACGCCCCGTCAGCGGCGGCGGCGTACCAGGTCGGGCAGCGGCCAGCGGCGGTTGACCAGGAAGGCCGCCCCCGCGAGGAGCACCAGGACCCCGCCGGTGATCGCCAGTGCGGTGCCGACCCCGCCGGAGCCGCGCTCGGCCACCGCGCCCGCGACCGGCTTCCCGGACCCGGCGGCGGCGCCCCCGGCCTCCCCGCCGGCGTCGCCGCTCGGCTTCGCGCCGGGCTGGGCGCTGGCCTGGGCCGCGCTCTTCGGCGGGACCAGCTCACCGATCGGGGTGACCTTCCCGGCGGCGGCGAAGCCCCAGTCGAAGAGGGCCGCGGTCTCCTTGTAGACCTCGTTGTGGTCGTCCTTGCCGGGGTTCATCACCGTGACGAGCAGCACCCGCCCGTCGCGCTCCGCGACGCCGGTGAAGGTGGCGCCCGCGTTGGTGGTGTTGCCGTTCTTGACGCCCGCGATGCCCTGGTACTGGGAGATGTCGTAGTCGCCGGTCAGCAGCCGGTTGGTGTTCTGGATCTCGAAGGTGCCGCGCTTGGTCTTGCCCTTCTTGTTCTTCGTCGTCTCGCCGGGGAACTTGGCGCGCAGCGTCGAGCAGTACTCGCGGAAGTCCTTCTTCTGGAGCCCGGAGCGGGCGAACAGCGTCAGGTCGTACGCGGAGGAGACCTGGCCGGGCGCGTCGTAGCCGTCCGGGGAGACCACGTGGGTGTCGAGGGCCTGGAGTTCCTCGGCGTGCTCGTTCATCTGCGCGACGGTGCCGGGGACGCCGCCGTTCATCGCGGACAGCACGTGTACGGCGTCGTTGCCGGAGCGCAGGAAGACGCCCAGCCACAGATCGTGCACGGAGTACGTCTCGTTCTCCTTTATGCCGACCATGCTGGACCCGGAGCCGACGTCCGCGAGGTCCGCGGGCTTCACCTTGTACTGGGTGGCGCGGGGGAACTTGGGCAGCAGCGTGTCCGCGAACAGCATCTTCAGCGTGCTCGCCGGGGGCAGCCGCCAGTGCGCGTTCTGCGCGGCCAGCACCTGCCCGGACTCGGCGTCGGCGACGATCCACGACCGCGCGGTGAGGTCCTTCGGCAGCACCGGCGCCCCGCCCGCGAGCTGCACCTGCGGCCCCGGCCGCCCCAGCGCCTCGCCGCCCACCGACGACATGCCCGCCGGGGGAGCGGGCGTCGGCGAACCGGACGCGGAGGGCTTCCCCGACGCTGCCCCGGACGGCGCGGGCGACGACGGCGCGGGCGACGAGGGGGACGGGGACGTCGCCGTCGGCGTCGGCGTGGGGGCCGCCAGGGTGACGGGCGCGGTCAGCGCAAGGGACGCGAAGGTCGCTGAGGTGACCAGCAGGAGACGCCTGGCGGTCTGCTTCGAGGGTGCGGGCACGACGGAGAACGTACCTGCCGACCGCCGCGACGGCGTACCCCCCTCCCCACCCCCCTCACAGAACCGGACAGGCGGCGGAGATACTGAACCCATGAAGCTCAGCCGCCCGGTCTCCTGGTTCCTGCTCGCGTTCGGGGTGTGGAGCTGGGTCATCTGGGTCACTTTCGTCAAAAACCTGATCAAGGACGGCAGCGGTCTCGCGTTCGACGACGGCGACCCGACGGCCTACTTCTGGGTGCACCTCACGCTCGCGGTCGTCTCCTTTGTTCTGGGGACGGTCGTAGGAGGCATCGGGTTGCGCGGCGTCCGCGCGTTGCGCCGTACGTCATAGCCCGTCCGCCCCACCCGACCCCTGAGCCCCCTGCGAGGGATACGACACCGTGGCCATCCTCTTCGTGCTGCTCGCCCTGGCGGTCCTGGCCGTGCTCGCCGGGGCCAACTGGTACCTGTGGCGGCGCCTGTTCCGGGACACCACCCGCGCCTCCGGGTGGGTGCGCCGCGGCGGTGCCGTGCTCCTCGCGGGCGGCTGGGTGCTGGCGATCGCCGCGCTGGTCGCGGAGCGCTCCGGTGCCCCCTTCTGGCTCCAGAAGGTCCTCGCCTGGCCCGGATTCCTGTGGCTGGCCCTGTCGATCTACCTGCTGCTCGCCGTGGTCGCGGGCGAACTGGTCCGGCCGCTGCTGCGCCGCTGGCTGGAACACCGCGACCGCCGGTCGGCGGCCCCGGCCGGCAGCACGGAGACGGCCGGCGGCACGGGGGAGGCCGGCAGCACGGTCCCGGCCGACGCCCCGGTGACGGCGGACGCGGCGGCGGAGACGGCCGCACCGCGCCCGCACCCCGTCCCGGCGGGCGGCGGCACCCCGGCGGCGGGCGGCGCGGACGAGGCCGTCGGCGCCCCGGAGGCGCCCGAGCGGAGCGACCGCCCGGCCGCCCCCTCCCGCCGTCTCTTCGTCTCCCGCGTCATCGGCGGCGCCGCCGCGGTGGCCGCCGTCGGCACGGTCGGCTACGGCACCTACGGCGTCCTCAACGGCCCCACCGTCAAGCGCGTCACCGTCCCGCTGGCCAAGCTGCCGCGCGCCGCGCACGGCTACCGCATCGCCGTCGTCAGCGACATCCACCTGAGCCCCGTGCTCGGGCGGGGCTTCGCGCAGAAGGTCGTCGACACCATCAACGGCACCCAGCCCGACCTGATCGCCGTCGTCGGCGACCTCGTCGACGGCAGCGTGAAGGACCTCGGCCCGGCCGCCGCCCCCCTCGCCGGGCTCGAGGCGCGCGACGGCGCCTACTTCGTCACGGGAAACCACGAGTACTTCTCCGGCGCCGAGCAGTGGGTCGAGGAGGTGCGCCGCCTCGGGCTGCTCCCGCTGGAGAACGCCCGCACCGAACTGCCCTGGTTCGACGTCGCCGGGGTCAACGACATCGCGGGCGAGGACGACGGCCAGGGCCCCGACTTCGCGAAGGCGCTCGGCGACCGCGACACCGCGCGGGCCTGCGTCCTCCTCGCCCACCAGCCGGTCCAGATCCACGACGCCGTCGAGCACGGCGTCGACCTCCAGCTCTCCGGCCACACCCACGGCGGCCAGCTCTGGCCCGGCAACTTCATCGCGGCGGGCGCCAACCCGACCGTGGCCGGACTGGAGCGCTACGGCGACACCCAGCTCTACGTCTCGCGCGGCGCCGGTGCCTGGGGCCCGCCCACCCGCGTCGGCGCCGAGTCCGACATCACGGTCATCCGCCTCGCCTCCCGGCAGGCCTGAACCGACGCCCGCCCACCGACCCGCCCCGCCGACCTGCCCGGCCGACCCGCCCGGCCGACCCGCCCGCCGACCTGCCGGGGGGCGCGCCCCATGTGATCCCGCGCCCCGGGCATGCGCCCCCGCGCCACCGGGCAGGGACCCCTCGGTACACCATGTGGCGGAGGTGTGGACAGGGGTGAGGAGCAGCCGTGCCGAGACGCGAGTCCTTCCGGCTGCCCCGGCATCCGGCCTCGGTGGGCCTCGCCCGGCGCCGGGTCCGTGAGCACCTCGCCGCCTGGGGACACGGCGCCGACGACCGGGCCGCCGGGGACGCCGTCCTCGTCGTCTCCGAACTCGCGACCAACGCCGTCCGCCACGGGCCGCCGCAGGAGCGGGAGTTCGAGGTGGCGGTCACCGCGCTCGGCGACGGCGCCTGCCTGGTCGAGGTCTCCGACGGCGGCCGGGACACCCCCCGCCTGCGCCCGGTGACCGACGCCGACGAACACGGCCGCGGCCTCCACCTCGTCCAGCACCTCGCCACCACCTGGGGCGTCCGCCACCGAGGCAGCCACGGGAAGACGGTCTGGGCCCTCCTCACCCGACGCCCCCACCCGGAGCCGACGTAGCCGCACGCCCGGACCGCGCCCCCGGCGCCCCTTACCCCTGCCGCACCCCCCGCCACGGCAGGTCCACCGTCACCGCGAGGCCCTTGCCGGGGGCCGTGTCGACCGTCACCTCGCCGCCGTGGGCGTCGATCACGCCCTGGACGATGGCCAGACCGAGGCCGCTGCCCGCCGCGCCGCCCGCGCGGAAGAAGCGGTCGAAGACGCGGCAGGCGTCCTCGGGGGAGAGGCCCGGCCCCTTGTCGGCGACCGTCAGGCGGACCGTCTCACCGGTGCGCCGGACCGTGAGGGCGACCGGCACGTCGGGCGGGGTGTGGGTGCGGACGTTGGCCAGCAGGTTGCCGAGGACCTGGCGCAGCCCGGACTCGTCGGCGCGGACCAGGACCGCGCCGTCGGCGTCCACCGACACCGGCCGCTCCGGCTGCTGGGCGCGCAGGTCCTCCGCCGCCTCCCGCATCAGACGGCTCACGTCCACGTTCCGCAGCCGCAGTTCGGGCCGCTGGTCGAGGCGGGCCAGGGTGAGGAGTTCGTCGACGAGCCGCCCCATGCGGTCCACCTCGCCGTTCATCCGGTTCCAGGCCCGCCGCCGGTCGTCGGGGTCGCGCAGCATGCCCTGGTCGTAGAGCTGGAGGTAGCCGCGGATCGCGGACAGCGGGGTGCGCAGCTCGTGCGAGGCGTCCGCGACGAACCGGCGGAGCTGGGCCGCGCTGCGCTCACGCGTGCGGTACGCCGTCTCCACCTGGTGCAGCATCGAGTTGAGCGCCAGCCGCAGCTGCTCGACCTCCTGGGTGGGGTCGTGCCGGGACGGCACCCGCCGGGTCAGATCGCCCTCGGCGATCGCCGACGAGGTCTCCACCATGTCCTCCAGTGGCCGCATCCGCCGCCGCACACTGAACAGGGTCAGGCAGGCCAGCAGCGCGATCAGCAGCGACCCCACCGCGAAGTCCAGCTTCAGCGCCTTGTACATGCCCTTGTGGAGGGCGTCGGTGGAGGTCGCCATCAGGACGTACGTGCCGTCCGTGAGGCGGGTCGCGGTCACCCGGTACGAGGCGTCGTGCACCGTCAGATCGCGCGGTTCCGGGGCGCGGGTCAGCCCGGCGACGTCCCGCACGGCCCGCGCCAGCGCGGTCTGCGTGTCCGTCGGCTCGTCACCGAACACGGTCAGCACCCGGCCCGCCTCGTCGACGGCGGCGAACACCGAGTCCGGCTTCGGGCGGGCGTCGGCGTACTCGGCGAGCAGCCCCTCCCGGAACACGGCGACCGCCGCGAGCGAGTCGATCTGGCGCAGCGTGAGCGACGAACGGGCCAGCGAGTCACGGGTGGTGAGGAGTTCGGAGTCGACCTGGCCGACCAGGTAGTGCCGCATGCCGACCAGGCTGACGGCGGTCGCGGCGATGATCCCGAGCGCCAGCAGCGCCACGTTCGCCAGGGTCAGCTTGACGCGCAGGGAGTGCATGCCCCGCCGGTGCAGCCGCCTCACGCCAGCCCGTACCCGACACCCCGCCGCGTGGTGATCACGGGCGGTCCGAGCGCGTCCAGCTTGCGCCGCAGATAGCTGATGTACGTCTCGACGACCGTCGACTCCGGCGGCGTGTGCTCGTACTGCCAGACGTGCCGCAGGAGTTGCTCCTTGGGCACGATCCGGCCGCCGTTGCGGACCAGGAACCGCAGCAGCGCGTACTCCGTCGGCGTCAGCTCGGCCGTGCCGCCCGCGCGGTGCACCGAGTACGTCGTCTCGTCCAGCTCCAGGTCGCCCCAGCGCAGCAGGGCCCGCCGGGGCAGCACGTCGTCGGGGCGGGTGCGGCGCAGGACGGCGGTGACACGGGCGACGACCACGTCGATGTCGAACGGCTTGGTGATGTAGTCGTCGCCGAAGCCGAGCGCGCCGACGATCTCGGCGGGCGCGTCCCGCGCGGTGAGGAAGACCAGCGCCAGCTCGGGCCGCCGGGCGCGCAGCTCCCGCCCCAGGGCGCGGCCGTCGCCGTCGGGCAGCATCACGTCGAGCAGCGCCACGTCCGGCCGGGTGCGTTCCGCGAGGTCGAGGCCCTCGCGGACGGTGCCCGCGGTCATGACGTCGAAGCGGTGGAAGCGCAGCGCGATGGCGAGGACGTCCGCGATGCTCGGCTCGTCCTCCACGATCAGCACGCTGCCGGGGGCCGTCGTCATGCCCCCAGTATCGGCGCCGCCCGCCGCGCCCGTCCCGGATCGTGCTTTGGAGTTCCTTGAGAGTCACCCCCGTTCCGCGCACCCGCGCGCGGGAGCCGTCGATGCTGGTGCCAGGACCCGGGGGAACCGATCGGACGACGAAGGAGCTTGGGCGTGGCGGCATTGGCGCGATGGTGCTATCGGCACCGGTGGGTGGTCCTGGTGGTGTGGCTGGGCGTGCTGGGCGGACTGGGCTTCTCGTCCTCGTCCGCGGGCACGGACTACGCGAACGTGTTCTCCCTCCCCGACACCGACTCCAAGAAGGCCTACGACCTGATGGAGAAGGCGTTCCCGGAGCGCTCCGGGGACACCGACACGGTGGTGTGGAAGGTGGACGGCGACGCGTTCGGCTCGGTGCGCGACGCGGCCGTCCAGGACCGGCTCCGGCCCGTCCTCGACGAGATCGGCAAGATGAAGGGCGTCGGCGGCGTGACCAGCCCCTACGCGGGCGAGGCGGGCGCGGCCCAGATCAGCCGCGACGGCACGATCGCGTACGCGCAGGTCACCTTCACCGACCAGGCCAACGCCGTGCCCAAGGAACTCGTCGAGGACGTCGTCGACACCGCCCAGGGGGCCCGTACGGACGGACTCGACGTCGAACTCGGCGGACAGGCCATCCTGCGGGTCCAGGAACCGCCCACCGGCCTCGCCGAACTGGTCGGCCTCGGCGCCGCGGCGATCGTGCTGTTCCTCGCCTTCGGCTCCCTCTTCGCGATGCTGCTGCCCCTCGCGGTGGCCGTCTTCGGCGTCGGCACCGGCCTGTTCTCCACCCAGCTCCTCAGCCACGTCACCGACATCCCCGACCTGGCGCCGCTGCTCGCCTCCCTGATCGGCCTCGGCGTCGGCATCGACTACGCCCTCTTCATCGTCACCCGCCACCGCAAGGGCGTCCTGCGCGGCCTCGACCCGGAGGAGGCGGCGGTCGTCGCCCTCAACACCTCCGGCCGGGCCGTGCTGTTCGCGGGCGGCACCGTCTGCATCGCCCTCGCCGGGATGCTGGTGACGAACCTGCGCTTCCTCGACGGCGTCGTCATCGGCACCTCCCTCACCGTCGTCCTCAGCGTCCTGGCCGCCACCACGCTGCTGCCCGCCCTGCTCGGCTTCCTCGGCCCGCGCGTCCTCAGCCGCAAGCAGCGCCGCCTGCTGGCGGAGCAGGGGCCGGAGCAGGAGAAGGCGAGCGGTCCCGCCGCCCGCTGGTCGGCCACCGTGCAGAAGCGCCCCCGCACGATCGCCGTGCTCGCCCTGGCCGTCATGGCGGTCCTCGCGATCCCCGTGCTGTCGCTGCGCCTCGGCGCCACCGACCAGGGCAACGACGACACCACCACGACCACCCGGCAGGCCTACGACCTGCTCGCCGAGGGCTTCGGGCCGGGCTTCAACGGGCCGCTCCAGGTCGTCGTCGCGAAGGGCGACGCCGCCGCGCTGGTCACCGGCATCGAGGCCACCGACGGGGTCGCCCAGGTCGTCGCGCTGCCGCCCGCCAACGGCGTCACCGTCGTCCAGGTGGTGCCGACGACGTCCCCGCAGTCCGTCGAGACCGACCGGCTCATCGACACCCTCCGCGACGACGTCATCCCCGACGCCGGGGCCGAGGCGCACGTCGGCGGGGTCACCGCCGTCTCCAAGGACTTCGCCACCGTCACCGGCGACCGGCTGCCGCTGTTCGTCGCCACCATCATCGGCCTCGGCTTCCTGCTCCTGCTGCTGGCGTTCCGCTCGCTGGTGGTGCCGCTGACGGCGGCCGTGATGAACCTGGTCGCGGCGGCGGCCTCGTTCGGTGTCCTGGTCGCCGTCTACCAGTGGGGCTGGGGCCTGGAACTGCTCGGCCTCGGCAAGGAGGGCCCGATCAACGCCTTCCTGCCGGTGATCATGCTGTCGCTGCTCTTCGGCCTCTCCATGGACTACCAGGTGTTCCTGGTCAGCCGGATGCACGAGGAGTGGGTGCACACCCGCGACAACGCCCGCGCGGTCCGGGTCGGCCTCGCCGAGACCAGCCGCGTCATCAACTCGGCCGCCCTCATCATGGTCTGCGTCTTCCTGGCGTTCGTGCTCAGCGGCGACCAGAACGCGGCGATGGCGGGCGTCGGCCTCGCCGCGGCGGTCGCGCTGGACGCGTTCGTGCTGCGCACGGCGCTCGTCCCGGCCGCGATGCACCTGCTCGGCGACGCCAACTGGTGGCTGCCGACCTGGCTGGAGAAGCGGCTGCCGCACCTCGCGGTGGAGCCCGCCGAGGAGGCCGTGGAGCCGCAGGGCGCGGCGGACGGCCCGGCGAGCGTCGTGCACGGCTTCGTCCGCGACCCGGCCGGTGACCCCGTCCAGGGCGCCGCGGTCACCCTGATGTCCAAGGGCGGCCGCCAGCTCGACCGGGTCCTCTCCCTCGCCGACGGCTCCTACATCCTGTCCGTCCCCGGTCCGGGCACCTACCTCCTGGCGACGACGGCCCCCGCGTACACCTCCCGCGCCCGCCAGGTGATCGTCACCGGCGAACCTCTGGTGTACGACGTGGAACTGGCGTCCGACGGGGCCGACGCCCCCCGCTGACACGCCCCGCTGACGCGCCCCGCGCGCTATCCCGGCGGCCCGGTCCCGGACCGGGCCGCCGGGTCCGGCAGTGCCTTCGTCATCCCCGGCAGGAAGTCGGTGAACAGCTCGTGCACCTCCTGCACCAGCGGGCGCAGCACCCGGAAGCGGGCCAGCGTCACCCCGCGCGCGGTGAGGCGCGCCCCGCGCTCGGCGAGCCGGTAGCTGCGCTCGCGGCCCTCGGTGCGGTCGAAGATCCAGTACAGGACGAGGCCCATCTGCGAGAGCCACATCAGCTCGGGCAGCGCCTCCCGCAGCTCCGCCGGAACCTTCGCCTTGGACCCGGCGAGCACCTCCCGGTGGACGGCGATCGCCTCCTCGCGGGCCCGCCGCGACTCGGGGGAGAAGGGACTGAGCGGGCTGTCGGGGTCGGCGGCGTTCTTGAAGAACTGCACCGCGAACTCGTGGTACGGCGTCGCCACGTCCAGCCAGATCCGCAGCACGCCCGCCAGCCGCGCCTCCAGAGAGGTCTCCCGGGCCAGCAGGCCGGTGATCGCGGCCCGGTGCTCGGCGGCGAGCCGGTCGTAGAAGCCCTGGATCAGGTGCTCCTTGCCCGCGAAGTAGTAGTAGGCGTTGCCGACCGAGACCCCGGCCTCCTGCGCGATGGCCCGCATCGTCGTGCGGTCGTACCCGCGCTCCTGGAAGAGCCGCATCGCCGTCTCCAGGATCAGCGCGCGGGTCTGCTCCGATTTGGAGAGCGCACCCGGCGCGGCGGACCCTCCGGACGACGGGGGCGGGGGCGGCGGGGCGGCCCCGGCGGGGCCTTCGCTGTTCACGGGCACCCACCGAGCCTAACCAGCCCGGCCCCACGGGCCTGTCCGCAGCCCCGCCCCGACCTCCACCGGGTCCCGCACCTTCGCCCTGCCCCGCCCGCCCCGCCCCCCCGCCTCTCAGGCCCGGCCCAGTTCCGGGCGGCGGGTGTAGTCGGTGAAGCCCAGGAGGTTGCCCCAGGGGTCGGCGACCTCCACGGTCCAGCCGGTGGCCACCGAGAAGGGCTCGTCGAGGAGGGCGATCCCGGCGGCGGCCAGGGCGCGGGCCGCCGTACGGGCGTCCGGGACCTCCAGCCAGATGCGCGGCGAGGGCCAGGTGGGCGGCCGGTGGCCGAGCCCGTCCTCCACGCGCAGCAGCAGACCGGGGGTCTCGGCGCCGACCTTCAGCAGTGCGATCCCGGCCTCGTCGAAGCGGAACGCCACCGCGAAACCGGCCTCCTCGTAGAACCTCACGGCCTCGGTGAGATCCCCTACGGGCAGCACCACGTTGTCGAACCCGAGCAGTTCGTAGGACTCGTCATCTGACATAACGTCACAATAGGTGACAGGAGTTAAGGAATCGGGCATTGCGTCGACGGCCGGTCCCACCGGCCCGGCTTCCTAGAGGCCGCCCTTTTCCTGCAAGATGACCTGCACTCACCTCAATGTGTCGTACATCCGATGATCTGGTCCCTGGGAGAGAAGTCACCGTGACCGAACAGCCGCACCAGCCGCAGCAGCCCCCTCAGCCCGGATACGGGTACCCGCAGGCGGGCCCCGGCGGCCCCTACGGGCAGCCCGGCCCCTACGGGTACCCGCAGGCCGGTCAGCCCCAGGGCGGCTACGGCCCGCCGCAGGGCCCCCAGCCGGGCGGCTACCCGCCGCCCCCGCCCCCCGGTTACCCCACCGGTGACCCCAACGCCCCCTACGGCTACGACGCCTACGGGCGCCCGCTCTCCGACAAGTCGAAGATCGTCGCCGGTATCCTCCAGCTCTTCCTGGGCACCTTCGGCGTCGGCCGGTTCTACATCGGCCACGTCGGGCTCGGCCTCGCCCAGCTCTTCACCTGCGGCGGCCTCGGCATCTGGGCGCTGGTCGACGGCATCATCCTGCTGACCAGCAACGACAAGACCGACGCCCAGGGCCGGATCCTGCGTGGCTGACCTGGTGGGCGGAGCGCGGCTCTCCCTCCTGCGGCACCCGGCGGCGGCACCTCTCGCGGTGCTGGCCGCCGGGCTCGCGGGCTCCGCCCACCTGTACGTCACCGACCCGCACGAGCCGGGCCACCTGCTGCCCCGGTGCCCGTTCCGCTTCGTCACCGGGCTGCTCTGCCCGGCCTGCGGCGGCACCCGGATGACGTACGACCTGATGCACGG
The DNA here is from genome assembly GCF_044757425.1 of Streptomyces sp. NPDC091281. Lineage (NCBI taxonomy): Bacteria > Bacillati > Actinomycetota > Actinomycetes > Kitasatosporales > Streptomycetaceae > Streptomyces > Streptomyces sp. NPDC091281. Next base: position 232,234 of record NZ_JBIVUY010000002.1, read on the forward strand.
TCAGTTCGCCGCCGCCTGGGCGGACAACCGGGCGCTGCTGCTGGCGGCGCCCTTCGCGCTGGCGCTGCTCGGCCGCTGGATGGCGGAGGGGCTGCGCGGACGGCGCTGGCGCCCCGCGATCGGGGTGCGCGGCCAGGCCGTGATCCTCGGCCTCGCCGTCACCTGGACCGTGGTCCGCAACCTCCGCTGACCGCCGGATCGTTCCCGCCGCACCGGGGTTGACCTGTTTTGATCACGGGATGGGAACGATAGTTCGCCCCCTCTCCCTTTTCTCCCGCGCGTCTCTCTAGGCTCACGCGGACAGGGGGGACGTCCGCATGGCCGAAAGGCGTGCGGGGGTCGCCGACTCAGGTCGGCGCAGGTTTTCGCGTATGCCGGTCCACGCCGCGTGGACGGCCCGGCCGCGGTGCGCGGTCCCTCCTGGACTCCCCGTTCCGGAGCATCCAGCTCCGGTTCCGTAGTTCCCGCAAGCGATCCAGGAGCAGTACTCATGACCGTCCCCACCCCTGACGCCCCCTACGGTGTCGACCCGCTCGGCCGCCCGTACTCCGACAAGTCGAAGATCGTCGCGGGCATCCTCCAGCTCTTCCTCGGCACCCTCGGCATCGGCCGCTTCTACGTCGGCTCCGTCGGCGTCGGTGTCGCCCAGCTCCTCACCTGCGGTGGCCTCGGTGTCTGGGCGCTGATCGACGGCATCCTGTTCCTGACGAGCAACGACCGCACCGACAAGCAGGGCCGCGTCCTGCGCGGCTGAGCCGTCGCCCCGGACCGGCCGCGCCGCCGTCCGGACCCCGGCCGGGCCCGCCCGCCCGACCGGCCGCACGCCGAGGGCCCCGCTTCCGTAGCTGGAGCGGGGCCCTCGGCGTGTGCGCGGCGGGTCACCGGACGGGCCGGTGACCGCGGGGTCCACAGGTCAGAAGCGGCGCGTGATCAGCGCCCGCTTCACCTCCTGGATCGCCTTGGTGACCTCGATGCCGCGCGGGCAGGCGTCCGTGCAGTTGAACGTCGTACGGCAACGCCACACGCCGTCCCGGTCGTTCAGGATCTCCAGGCGCTGCTCACCGGCCTCGTCGCGCGAGTCGAAGATGAAGCGGTGCGCGTTGACGATCGCCGCCGGGCCGAAGTACTGCCCGTCGTTCCAGAAGACCGGGCACGAGGACGTGCACGCGGCGCACAGGATGCACTTCGTGGTGTCGTCGAAGCGCTCCCGGTCCTCGGCCGTCTGGAGCCGCTCACGCGTCGGCTCGTTGGTCTCCTTGGTGATCAGGAACGGCATCACGTCCCGGTACGCCTGGAAGAACGGCTCCATGTCGACCACGAGGTCCTTCAGGACCGTGAGGCCCTTGATGGGCTCGACCGTGATCGGCTTGTCCGGGTTGATGTCCTTGATCAGCGTCTTGCAGGCCAGCCGGTTCTTGCCGTTGATCCGCATCGCGTCGGAGCCGCAGATGCCGTGGGCGCAGGACCGCCGGAAGGTCAGCGTGCCGTCGAGGTCCCACTTGATCTTGTGGAGGCCGTCGAGGACGCGTTCCTTGGGGTCGATCTCCAGCTGGAAGTCCTGCCAGGTGGCCTCCGCGGAGACCTCCGGGTTGAACCGGCGGACACGGAAGGTGACCGTGATGTACGGAGAGGCCGCGGACTCCGCCTCGACCTTGTCCAGAACGGGAGTTGCCATCAGTACTTACGCTCCATCGGCTGGTAGCGGGTCTGGACGACCGGCTTGTAGTCGAGACGGATGGACTCGGTGCCGTCACCGCCGACCTCGCGGTACGCCATGGTGTGGCGCATGAAGTTGACGTCGTCCCGGTTGGGGTAGTCCTCGCGGTAGTGACCGCCGCGGGACTCCTTGCGGGCGAGCGCCGAGACGGCCATGACCTCGGCCAGGTCGAGCAGGTTGCCCAGCTCGACGGCCTCCAGCAGGTCGGTGTTGAAGCGCCGCCCCTTGTCCTGGATCGCCACGTTGCGGTAGCGCTCGCGCAGTTCGGCGATCTTCTCCACCGCGGTCTTGATCGTCTGCTCGGTGCGGAACACCATGACGTTGGCGTCCATGGTCTCCTGGAGTTCGCGGCGCAGCACCGCCACCCGCTCGGTGCCCGTGGAGGCCCGCAGGTGCTCGATCTGGTCGCGCACCAGGGACGCGGGGTCCTCCGGCAGCTCGACGAAGGCCGCCTTCTGCGCGTACTCGGCGGCGGCGATGCCCGCCCGGCGGCCGAACACGTTGATGTCCAGCAGCGAGTTGGTGCCGAGGCGGTTGGCGCCGTGCACCGACACACACGCGACCTCGCCGGCGGCGTACAGGCCCGGCACGACGGTCGTGTTGTCGCAGAGCACCTCGCCCTCGACGTTGGTCGGGATGCCGCCCATCGCGTAGTGCGCGGTGGGCTGGATCGGGATCGGGTCGGTGTACGGCTCGATGCCCAGGTAGGTCCGCGCGAACTCGGTGATGTCCGGCAGCTTGGCGTCGAGCTGCTCCGGCGGCAGGTGGGTGAGGTCGAGGTAGACGTGGTCGCCCTCGGGACCGCAGCCGCGGCCCTCGCGGATCTCCGTGTAGATGGAGCGCGAGACGACGTCCCGCGACGCGAGGTCCTTCATGACCGGCGCGTACTTCTCCATGAAGCGCTCGCCGTCCTTGTTGCGGAGGATGCCGCCCTCACCGCGGGCGCCCTCCGTCAGCAGGATGCCCATGCGCCAGATGCCGGTCGGGTGGAACTGGAAGAACTCCATGTCCTCCAGCGGCAGTCCGCGCCGGTACACGGCGGCCTGCCCGTCACCGGTCAGGGTGTGCGCGTTGGAGGTCACCTTGAAGAACTTGCCGGTGCCGCCGGACGCGTAGATCACGGCCTTCGCCTGGAAGACGTGGATCTCGCCGGTGGCCAGCTCGTAGGCGACCACACCGGCGGACTTCTTGACGCCGTCGACCTCGGTGATCAGCTGGTCCAGGACGTAGAACTCGTTGAAGAACTCCACGCCCTCCTTGACGCAGTTCTGGTACAGCGTCTGGAGGATCATGTGGCCGGTGCGGTCCGCGGCGTAGCAGGACCGGCGGACCGGGGCCTCGCCGTGGTTGCGGGAGTGCCCGCCGAAGCGGCGCTGGTCGATGGTGCCGTTCGGGGTGCGGTTGAACGGCAGGCCCATCTTCTCCAGGTCGAGGACGGCGTCGATGGCCTCCTTCGCCAGGATCTCGGCGGCGTCCTGGTCGACCAGGTAGTCACCGCCCTTGACCGTGTCGAAGGTGTGCCACTCCCAGTTGTCCTCCTCCACGTTGGCCAGCGCGGCGGCCATGCCGCCCTGCGCGGCGCCCGTGTGGGAGCGGGTGGGGTAGAGCTTGGTGAGCACCGCGGTGCGGCTGCGCTTCGTCGACTCGATGGCGGCGCGCATTCCGGCGCCACCGGCGCCGACGATGACGGTGTCGTACTTGTGGATCTTCATGTCGTTGCCTCAGCCCCGTGCCTAGCGGATGTTCGGGTCGAAGGTGAAGATCACCAGCGTGCCCAGCAGGATGGTGAACACCGTGGCGGTGTAGAGCAGGCCCTTGAGCCAGAGCCGGGTGTTCGCGCGCTCCGCGTAGTCGTTGATGACCGTGCGCAGGCCGTTGGCGCCGTGCAGCATCGCCAGCCAGAGCATCAGCAGGTCCCAGACCTGCCAGAACGGCGAGGCCCAGCGGCCCGCCACGAAGGCGAAGCCGATCTTGGAGACGCCGCCGTCCAGCACCAGCTGGATCAGCAGGTGGCCGATGACCAGGACGACGAGGACGACGCCGGAGAGGCGCATGAACAGCCAGGCGGCCATCTCGAAGTTGCCCCGGGTGGACCGGGGGGTCTTCTTGGTGCGCTTGCGCGGGGCCTCGATCAGCGGCGCCGGGTGGTCGACGTCGTACAGGGACGCGCCCTCGACGGGGCCGATCCCGGAAGCGGGGGTTTCGGTGGTGGCCATCTGTCTCAGCTCCCGAAGACTTCACGAGCGGCGTGGCCGAGGACGGGGTAGAGCGCCCCGGCCATCAGCACGACCCAGATGCCGACGACGGTCCACAGCATCTGCTTCTGGTAGCGCGGGCCCTTCGACCAGAAGTCGACGGCGATGACGCGCAGACCGTTGAGTGCGTGGAAGAGGATGGCCGCGACGAGGCCGTATTCCAGCAGGGCGACGATCGGGGTCTTGTACGTGGCTACGACCTTGTCGTAGTCCTCGGGTGAGACACGCACGAGTGCGGTGTCCAGGACGTGTACGAACAGGAAGAAGAAGATGAGGACGCCGGTGACTCGATGAGCCACCCAGGACCACATTCCTTCCCGGCCGCGGTACAGCGTTCCAGCCGGCACGGAAGCCCTCCGGGAGCGGGGATCAGGGCCGGCCGGCTTCGGTGTCGGACGGGCCCGGCCGGGTACGGTCCACCGGCCCCCAGCATCGTAGCGACGCCCCGGGGCTGCACTTACGGGGGGCCTACCGGTGTGATCAAAGTGGCACGCGGATGGCCGAGTGGTGGGGCCGTCCGGGCGGGAGTGTCCCGTTATGCACCGGCTGCGGGGTCGTTGTGCCTGGTCGCGTAGTTGGACGCGTCCCGCAGCAGGCGGCTCAGGCGTCCGCGGGCGAGCCGCCGCAGTTCCTCGGCGGCCTCCTCCCGCTCGCTGTCGGGATCGTTCGCCAATCGTGACCCGATCCGCTCCAGGATGCGGTCGGGGACCTCGGCGGGCGGGGTGGCGCCCAGGTAGATCACGAAGGCGTGCCCGAAGCGGGCCTCGTAGGCGGCGTGGGCGGCGCGCAGCGCGGTGTGGGCCGCGCTGTAGGCGTCCTGCGGCAGCGCGGGCAGCGACTCGGCGGCCAGCGCCTCCGCCAGATCGGCCGGGCTCAGGTCGTAGGCCGCCTCCTCGGCGGCGGCGAGCAGCGCGTCCGGGGTCGGGTAGGGCCGGTGCTCCGCGATCCGCCGGGCCCAGCGCGGGCTGTGCAGGCAGTCGAGCAGGGCCGCGTGGGCCGCTTCGGCGGGCATGCCGTTGAACCGGTCCAGCGGCGACGTGTCCGCCGACGGGGTCCGGGGCGTGCGGGGCTGCTCCGGCAGCGCCGTGCGGGCCGCCAGGACGACAGGGGCGACCGGGACGACCACCGGGGCGGCGGAGGCGACCGGGGTGCCCGGTGCGGTGGAGAGCGGGAGGGAGCGGTGCGCTGACAGCGTGGGTCCTCACGTCACGAACGGGGCGACCGGTACGGTCCGGGGCGCCCGGGGTGGACGGGGGCGTGGTGAAAGATGTGACGCCACGTTATCGAGTGTGGTCATGACGCGTCCGAAGGATGCGTGAATTTCACTCGGACGAGAGAGTTTCGGAACGGGTGGTGGACTCCTTCGGTGCTGTTCCGGCTGCCGCGAAAGCTTTCGTTCGAATCCTGTTCGACACCCGTTCGGCGCGCTCCGGCCGACCCGGGGCCGTAGGTTGGCGGGGTGAGCAGGCACAGGCACCGGCGGCGCGCGCCGCGCAGCAGGCCCCAGGACCGGACCGTACGACGGGCCCTCGTGGCCGGGGGACTCGTCGTCGTCCTCGGCGCGGGCATCGGCGTCTGGGCCGCCGCCGACGGCGGCGACAGTGCCCCCTCCGGATCGGCCGCCGCGCCCGCCGCCGACGGCACGAGCGCCTCCCGGTCCGCCGCCGCTCCCACCCCGACCCCCAGCCCGACCCGCTCCTACCCCCTCTCCAAGGCGCCGCGGACCATCCCCGCCGTCCGCGCGCACACCCCGGCCCGCGGCCCCGGCTGGCGCCCCGCCGCCGGACACCGGGTCGTCGTCGCCGACGCCGCCCTTGCCGACGAGGGCCGCCTCATAGCGGGCGAGCTGGGCATGACGTACGCGGGCGAGAAGGACGACGTACGCGCCGGGGACCTGCGCCTGGCGCTCAACGCGGGCAAGGGCGCGAACCCGGAGTCGTACACGATGACCGTGCGCGGCGGGCAGGTCACCGTCAGCGGGCCGTCCGACGCGGGCGTCTTCTACGGCACCCGCACCCTCAAGCAGGAGGTCCACGGCGGCGGCACCGCACCCGAGGGCGTGGTGCGCGACGAACCCGCCAAGCCGCGCCGCGGGTTCATGCTGGACATCGCCCGCAAGCCGTTCTCGGCGGGCTGGATCGAGGACCGGGTCCGGGAGCTGGGCGACCTCAAGTTCAACGAGATCGGCCTGCACTTCTCCGACGACCAGGCCTTCCGCATCCAGTCCGACACCCACCCCGAGATCGTCTCCGCGAACCACCTCACCAAGGCGCAGGTCAAGAAGATCGTGGCGCTCGCCGCGAGCCGCCACATCACCGTCGTCCCCGAGATCGACTCGCCCGGCCACCTCGGCGCCGTCCTCGCCGCCCACCCCGACCTCCAGCTCCGCGACGTCGACGGCGCCGCCACCCGCGGCGCCATCGACATCTCCAAGAAGGCCTCGGCCGACCTCCTCGACGAGCTGCTGACCGAGTTCACCGGGCTGTTCCCGCAGGGCCGCTGGCACCTGGGCGGCGACGAGTACCAGGCCCTCGTGCGCTCCGACCCCGAGGCGTCCTACCCGCAGCTCGCCGCCGCCGCCCGCGAGCGCTACGGCTCCGGCGCGGGCGTCGCCGACCTCGCCACCGGCTGGCTCAACGACCGCGCCGACACCGTCCGCCCCCACGACCGCACGATGCGGGCCTGGAACGACGGCTTCTTCCGGAACACCTCCGTCAAGGCCGCCTCCGACCTGGAGGTCGCCTACTGGACCGGCAAGGAGATCGGCGCCCGCCCGCCGGTCGACTACCTCGCCGCGGGCCGCAAGGTCGTCAACTACAACGACGAGTTCCTGTACTACGTCCTCGGCGAACCGCAGACCTTCGTCTACCCGACCGGCAAGCGCATCTACGAACAGTGGACCCCCCGCGTCCTGCGCGGCACCACCCCCGTCGCCGCCCGCTACGACGACCAGATCCTCGGCGGCACCTTCGCCGTCTGGTGCGACCTCGCCAACTCCCAGACCCAGGACCAGGTCGCGGCCGGCATCCGGATGCCCCTGCGGGCCACCGTCCAGAAGCTCTGGGACCCCGGCACGCCCGACCTGTCCTGGACACAGTTCAAGGCCCTCGCCGACCGCCTGGACTGACGTCCACCCACGGCCCCCCTGCCGCCCTGCCCCTCTTCCTGGCCGACCCCTCTTCCTGGCCGAAAACAGGTGCCGTACGTTGCCTGTGACACTCCCCGGCTGCCGCACGCAGTACGGGGAAATGAGGGCTCCGGACGAAGGAAGCCCTGGACAGGGAGACGTGCATGAGCCTGGTGGACCTCATCGCCGCGGCGGACGAACGCGCACTGGCCGCGAGCGGACTGGCTTGTCTGGACCGGTGCGTACCGCTCCTCGGCGGCGACGACGAGGTCCTGCGCCCCCTCTGGGGAAGCCTCTCGGAGGCCGCCGACCCGGCCGACTGGAGCGCCCTGCTCAAGGAGGCGCGCACGGTGCTGGAGGACGCCGAGGCCGCCGCCGGGGCGGACCCGGCCCCGGAAACGGACGACGAGCCGGTCGTCCTCGCCCGGCGCATGCTCCAGGACGCCCCCGCCGACCGGACCGGCGACGCGCTGCGCGCCTGGGCCCACACCTGCTCGGCCGCCTCCCTGCGCGTCCACGCCCTCCTCGACCCGGCCGAGGACCCGGCCCCCGTCGACGACCGCCGGGCGGGCCGCACCGACGACATGCCGCCGCTGGTCGCCGCCGAACTGCGCCGCCAGGCCGTCGTCCTCGACGTCCTCGCCGAGCACGGCCCGGCCGGGCTGCGCCGCGCCCTGGAGGTCACCGTCGAAGGGCGGCGCGTGCTGCGCGCCGTGGTCTCCCGGCGGGCCCGCGGCCGGGGCTGAGCGGGCCCCGCTCCTGTGACCGTCGTGCGGGGAACCCGCGACGATCCCGCACCGATTCCGTCACCCGCCGCGAGACGGGTGACGGAAAGGGCGCTGACCTCGCTGTTCGCTATGTGACATGGAACGTGACTCAGGGCGGGACGGGACCGGCCGCCCCGCACGGCGCGCCCGGCGGCGCCGCACCCCCCGACGGCAGGCCCACGGCTGCCGCGCGGCCCGTCCGGTGGGCGGCGGACACCGTGGCGGCGCTGCGCGAGGGCGCCCGGCTGCGGCTCGACCACTCGCCGCGCAGCCTGTGGCGGGTCGACCGGGTGATCGAGGAACTACGGCGCGACGACCCGCCGTACGCCGCCGTGGAGGTCGTGCTGCGCGGGCTCGGCGCGTACGCCGGTGAGGTGGTCGTCCGGGAGACCGGCGGGGAGTGGTGGGCCACGGGCGGCGAGCACTGGGTGCGCACGCCCGACGGCCGCCTCTGGGACCCGATCGACGAGGCCCGCCGCTGCTTCGGCGGCCACGGTTCGCTGCGCCTGCTGTGCCGGGACGCGACGGGCGCGGGCGGCTGACGTACGGGCGGGGTGGGGGTGGCCGACCCGCGGGACCCGCCGCCCGCCGTGGGAGCGCCCGTTGCCCGGTCCCGGCAGCCCCGACCGCGCCCGGACTGCCGGGACCACCCCTGCCCGCCCCGGCCCCGGCACCCGAGACTGGGGTGACCGGCGGGCCGGGCTCCGACCGCCCTGACCTGCGCCGTCGTCATCGCCTGTGATGATCCGGCGGCGCGGTCCGCTGGGACAGCGGGGGCCGTGCGCCCCCGGACGCGCCGGGCGCACCGGCACGGTCCCACGGGGGTGGGCCGCGCCGGTGCCCCGGCGCCCTGTGACGTTTCGGGCGGACCCGGCGCTGATCCCCGTGGGGGCGTGGACGCGGGCGGACTCGTACGGGTGCACGGCGCGGACGGCGCGCGCGGACAGCACGCTCCCCGCACCGGCACCGCACGCACCCCGATGAACGAGGACAGTCTTGGGCCAGGGAGGGGAACCCCGGCGCGCGCACGCGTACGACGGGGAACTGGGCGCGGCCGTCGCGCGGGCCCAGGACGGCGACGAGGCCGCGTTCGCCGTCGCGTACCGGATCGTGCAGCCCGGCCTGCTCGGCTACCTGCGGGGCATCGTCGGCGACGACGCCGAGGACGTCGCCTCCGACGCCTGGCTGGAGATCGCCCGCGACCTCGGCCGCTTCCGGGGCGACGGCGCGGGCTTCCGGGGCTGGACCGCGACCATCGCCCGCCACCGTGCCCTGGACCACCTGCGGCGGCTGCGGGTGCGGCCGCGTCCGGCGGCGCTGGAGCCCGACGCGCTGGAACTGCCCGGCCCGCACAGCACCCACGACCAGGCCGAGGAGGCCCTCTCCACCGAGCGCGCCCTCGCCCTCGTCCGCGCCCTGCCCCCCGACCAGGCCGAGGCGGTCCTCCTGCGGGTCGTGGTCGGCCTCGACGGCCCCGCCGCCGCCCGCGTCCTCGGCAAACGCCCCGGCGCGGTCCGTACGGCGGCCCACCGCGGCCTGCGCCAACTGGCCCGCCGCCTCGCCGCCGACGCCCAACCGCCGCAGGAACCGGAATGAACGCCGCCGGACGCCACCCGTATCCCTCCGGGGCGGGACGGTTCCGCCCGGCACCGGCACGACGGGCGGACCCCAGATGACACCCACGGACGACAGCGCCCCGCGCCCCTCCACGGCCGCCGACCCCGCCCACGTGGCCGCCCTCCTCGCCGCCGCCCTCCGCACCCCGCACCCCACCGGCGAACACCACGCCCTCCAGGCCTTCCGCACGGCCCGCGCCACCCCCGGGGCCGACCGAGCGCTGCCGCGGGGGTGGGACGACTGGCGGCGGGGGGAAGGGGCGGGCGGGGGGCGGTGACGACGCAGGCTCAGGCGGTGGGACCAAGGCAACGGCCGGGGTCGCCACCCCCCACAGGAGAGACCCCGGCCGTCGCGTTCGCCGGGCCGCGTGGCGGCCCGTACTCCCTACAGCGTCGGGGGTGCGTTTTGTGTCACACTCCGGCGCCGCCCGCGCGTTACGAGTGAGTTGCAGCTTGTCCGGAGGTTGTTCGGACATGGACGACCGGCGGTTTCAGGTCGTAACGTGCCTTTCGCGCCGGACGGCGGAGCGGCTGGAGCCCGACCTTCTGCGGCCGTGACCTACCAGCGGTCGGTGAACCGCACCATCAACCCGAGGAACCACGACGTGGGGGACGACGCGGAGCTGACCGCCGCGGTGCTCGCGGCACAGCACGGGGACGAGAACGCTTTCCGGGCGGTGTACCGCGCGGTGCACCCACGCCTCCTCGGCTACGTCCGCACCCTCGTCGGCGACCTCGACGCCGAGGACGTCACCTCCGAGGCCTGGCTCCAGATAGCGCGCGACCTGGAACGCTTCAGCGGCGACGCCGACCGCTTCCGCGGCTGGGCCGCCCGGATAGCCCGCAACCGGGCCCTGGACCACATCCGGATGCGCGGGCGCCGCCCCGTCGCCGTCGGCGACGAGACCGAACTGACCGGCCGCGCCGCCGAGTCCGACACCGCGGGCGAGGCCATCGAGGCGCTCGCCACCGGCCGCACCCTCGGCCTCATCGCCCGCCTCCCGCAGGACCAGGCCGAGGCCGTCGTCCTGCGCGTCGTCGTCGGCCTCGACGCCAAGACCGCCGCCGAGACCCTCGGCAAACGGCCCGGCGCGGTCCGTACCGCCGCCCACCGCGGCCTGCGCAGACTGGCCGAACTCCTCGGCGACGACCCCGACACGGCCGGAGCGCTGGACGCCCTGCCCGCCCAGCGGGGACCCCGCGACCGCGCGACGGCGTCCGGCGGTGTGACGCATGCGAGCGCGCGGACGCAGAGGGACATGTGATGGCCGACGAGCGCTGCGCCCACCCCGAGGAGGGCCCACCCCCACGCGCCGCCACCGACCGGACCTCGGGACGGTGGCTCGACCGCGCCACGGCGGAACGCCTGCTGCGCGGGGACCACCCAGGCAACGCGGATCACCCGGACAACGCGGATCACCCGGACAACGCGGATCACCCGGATATCGCGGATCACCCGGACAACGCTGTCGCCCCCGCCCACCTAGCCCGCGCCGACCAGCTCGCCCGCGCCCTCGGTTCCCTCGCCGCCCTGGCGGTCCCGTCCGTCCCCGACGACGAGGAACTTCCCGGCGAGGCCGCCGCCCTGGCCGCCTTCCGCAAGGTCCACGCCGAGCGGGGGCCCGTCCTCGACGTCACCCCCGCGACCCCCCGGGCCCAGGACGGCGCCGACACCGCCGTACTCGTCCGCATCGGCGGACCCGCACCCCGCCCCGGCCCGGCCCGGCGGCGCGGCCCCGTCCGGCTCGGACTCGCCGCCGCGCTGGCCGTCACCCTCGTCGGCGGGCTCGTCGCCGCCGGACTCGGCGCCCTGCCCACGCCGTTCGACCGGCAGGACCCCTCCCCGGCCACCGCCTCCTCCCCGGCCGCCGCGACCCCCGGGCCCTCCCGGTCCCCGGCCCCACCCGCCCCCGAGTCCGCCGCGTCGGCCGGTTCCGGCGCCGGTACGCCGGTTCCGCCGGACGCCGCCGCGGGCGCGCGCCCCGGTCCGGGCGGCTCGCCCGGCGGGACGTCCCCGGCGGTCCCGCCCGCCGTACCGGACCGCGCGCCCGCCGGACGTCCGGGCGCCGAGGTCACCGCCTGCCGGGCCTTCGGCGCGGGCCGCACGCTGGACCCCGAACGCCGTCGCGCCCTGGAGGGCCGGGCGGGCGGCCGCGCCCTCGTCCGGGCCTACTGCGCCCGCCTCCTCGACCCCCGCCACCCCTCGAAGCCCCGCCCCGGCGGCGGCCGACCCGACGGGAAGAAGGGCAGCGGAGAGAAGGGTGACAAGAAAGGCGGCGGCAAGAAGGGCGACGGCAAGAAGCGTGACCGTGTGAAGGACCGTGAGCGCGAGCGGGAACGGGAACGTCCCCGCTCGCGCGGCCTCGGCGGCGCGTGGAAGAAGCCCGGCCAGGTGCACGACGGCGCGGGCGGGAAGCGGTTTCCGGACGGGCCGCGCACCGGCCCGCGTCGCACCGCTCCGTCCCGGGTGTGACGTTTTCGGCGGCGCCGACGCAGTATGGAGTAAGCCGACTGGTCATCGGCCCTCGCACCGAGCCGGGGTTCCCCCCGTACCTTCGGCTCGTGCACCCGGCGCGGGTGGGACACGTTCCCCCGGTCCCGCCCGCGCCCCACTCCACCGGACGCCCCGCTCGGCGGTGTCTCACCAGGAGACGACGACCTTGTCCCCGGTCCGCACCTGCGCGAACAGCGCGGCGATCGCCGCCTCGTCCCGGACGTTGACGCAGCCGTGCGAGGCGCCCGCGTAGCCCCGGGCCGCGAAGTCCGACGAGTAGTGCACGGCCTGGCCGCCGCTGAAGAACATCGCGTACGGCATCGAGGAGTCGTAGAGCGTCGATACGTGGTGGCGGGACTTCCAGTAGACGCGGAACACGCCCTCACGGGTCGGGGTGTACTGCGAGCCGAAGCGGACCGCCATCGTCGACACGGTCCGGCCGTCGATCATCCAGCGCAGCGTCCGGCTCGTCTTGTCCACGCACAGCACCCGCCCGGTCAGGCAGCGCGGGTCGGGCGCGGCGGCGGGCTGGCCGCCCATCGCGTACAGCTCCCACGCGCCGGGCTCGCGGGTCATGCCCTCCAGCCGCCGCCACGTCACGGTGTCCGTGACGCCGGTGCGCGGCAGCCCCCGCTTCGCCTGGAAGCCGCGTACGGCCTCCTCGGTGCGGGCGTCGTACGTGCCCGTCGGCCCCTCGAAGAGCCAGGCCGCCTGGCGCAGCCGGGCCTGGAGCGCGCGGACCGCCCGCCCGCTGTCGCCGCGCGACCACAGCACGGCGGCCGACGGGGTAGGGGAGGGGGAGGCCGTCGTCGTGGCCGTAGCCTCGGTCGACGGGGTGCCGCTGCCCGTGGGGTGGGTAGAAGGGGTGGCGCTCGCCCCCTTCCCGTCGGCCGACGCGGCGGGGGCCGCGGGCGCCGCCGGTGCGGGGGAGGGGGTGCCGGTCCGGGCGGGCGGCCGGGCCGCGCCGTCGGGACCGGGTGTCACCGCGCACCCGCACACGGCCGCCAGTGCCGCGGCGCCCGCCACGGCCCACAGCGTCCCGCGCGCGGCCGTCGCGCCCCTGTTGTCGATGGTGTCGTCCGTCCGCGTGCGTGAACCCCGTCGTGTCACGCGCGCACTGTCTCACGGGCGGTCGGCCGCCCGGCCGCGCCGCGCGAGAACCCCGTCCACCGGATCGTCCGATGAGCCGATCGCACGCCCCGCGCGCCGTACGCGCTCCGACCCGCCCCCGATGTCGCCGGTCTCACACCATGTCAGGTGCGAACGGCCCCTAGCACCTGTCGTAGGTGCGTGCGACACTCCCTTCCATGTTCGGTGTCATCGACCTCCCCACCTACCTGGCCGGCCTGGTGCTGATCGTCCTGCTGCCGGGGCCCAACTCGCTCTACGTCCTGTCCGTCGCCGCCCGGCGCGGGGTACGGGCCGGATACACCGGCGCGGCCGGCGTCTGGTGCGGGGACACCGTCCTGATGACGCTCTCCGCCGCCGGGGTCGCCTCCCTGCTCCAGACCAACGCCCTGCTCTTCGGCATCGTGAAGTACGCGGGCGCCGGGTACCTGACCTGGCTGGCGATCGGGATGCTGCGGGCCGCGTGGGGCATGTGGCGGACCCGGCGCGAGCGGGTCGCCGCCGACGCGGGCCCCGTGGCCGGTGCCGATGAGCGGCCGTTCCGGCGCGCGTTCGTCATCAGCCTGTTCAACCCGAAGGCGATCCTCTTCTTCGTGGCCTTCTTCGTTCAGTTCGTCGACTCCGGATACGCCTACCCGGCGCTCTCCTTCGTCGTGCTGGGGGCGTTCGCCCAGCTCGCGAGCTTCCTCTACCTCAGCGCCCTGATCTTCGGCGGCACCAGGCTGGCCGCGGCCTTCCGCCGCCGCAAGCGGCTGTCGGCGGGTGCCACCTCCGCGGCCGGCGCGCTGTTCCTCGGCTTCGCCGTGAAGCTGTCCTTCGCCAGCGCGTAGCCGGCCCGGCCGGCCCGAGGAGGGCGACCGCGGCCACGCCGCCGGCGGTCACCCCACCCGGCGTACGTCCCGCGCGCCCACCCGCTCCGCGTACGCCCGTACGCCCTCCTCGGAGGCGCCCGCCCAGCCGACGTAGCCGTCGGGACGCACCAGGTACACGCCCGCGCCGTACGTCGGGTGCGGGGTGGCCGGGTCCACCGTGAGCAGCGTCCAGTGCGGGCCGCGGAACGCGTCGAAGAGGCGTACGCCGTCCACCGTGCCGTCGGGGGCGCGGTCGCCCGCGCGCACCGGGCCCGGGTCGGGACGCGTCTCCTCGGTGAGCGGGGAGTCCGGGTAGGCCAGGTTCAGTTGGCGGGTGGCGTCGCCGCGCCGGGTCTCGCCCCGGTGCACGCTGGTCGACAGGCCCAGCATGGCGGCGGCGTTGGGCAGCCGCTCCGCCTCGTAGGTGTCCAGCAGGGCCGGGTCCGCCGCGCCGCTCAGCACCGCGCCCAGCTTCCAGCCCAGGTTGTAGGCGTCCTGCACGCTGGTGTTGAGGCCCTGTCCGCCCGCGGGGGAGTGGACGTGCGCCGCGTCCCCGGCGAGGAGGACCCGGCCGGACCGGAACCGGTCGGCGAGGGCGGCGCGGGGACGGAAGTCCGAGGCCCAGCGCACCTCGGTGACGTCCTCGGGGGCGAGGTGCGTACGGGCCGCGACCAGTTTGCGGATGCCGTCCAGGGAGAGGTCCACCCCCTCCGGCGGGGTGTGCTCCGGGAACTGCGCGGCCAGCTGGAAGTCCTCGGTGCCCGCGAGCGGGCAGAGCGCCAGGAAACCGCCCTCGTCGTCGCCCTCGCGGGGCGGGAAGACGTGCCAGTTGTCGCGGTCCAGTCCCGTCACGCGCACGTCCGCGACCAGCGTGGGCCGCGGGTCGACGGTCTCGCCGGTCATCCCGATGCCGAGCAGACGGCGGACCGTGGAGCGGCCCCCGTCCGCCGCGACGACGTGCCGCGCCCGCACGTCCCCGCCGGAGGCGAACCGCACGGTCACCCGGCCGCCGTCCCCGCCCCCGTCCCCGCCGCCGGTCGCCGTCGCGTCGTCGTCCTGGTCGAGGCCGATCACCTCGCGGCCGAAGGCCACCCGCCCGCCCAACTCCGTCAGCCGCGCGTGCAGCACCTCCTGGGTGCGCCACTGCGGCACCATCCAGGGCTCGTTGTAGGGGGCGTCCTCGGTCGGCTCCGCCGGGTCGAACATGGAGTGCTCGCCCACGCGGACCCCGTCCCGCCAGATCATCGACACCGGGTAGGGGCCGCCGGCCGCGCGGATGCCCGCCAGGACGCCGAGGTCGTCGAAGACCTCCATGGTGCGCGGCTGGATGCCCTTGCCGCGCGAGCCGGGGAACAGGCCGTCGGCCTTCTCCACCACCAGCGCGTCCACCCCGCGCCGGGCCAGGTCGATGCCGAGCGCCAGCCCGCAGGGACCCGCCCCCACCACGAGTACGTCCACCCGCGCCGTCGTCGCAGTCGGGTCCGCCGTGTCGTCCGTCATGCCACCACTCTCCTTAACGTCGTTAAATGCCGTCGGTCACGACGATGCCCTTAATGGCGTTAAGCTGTCAAGCGTGACCACGGAACGACGCGCGCCCCTCGACCGCAGGCGGGTCGCGGACACCGCCCTGACCCTGCTGAACCGGACCGGTCTGGACGGCCTCACCCTGCGCGCCATCGCCACCGAGCTGGACGTCAAGGCGCCCGCCCTGTACTGGCACTTCAAGGACAAGCAGGCGCTGCTCGACGAGATGGCCACCGAGATGTACCGCCGGATGATCGCCGACACCCCGCTCGACCCCGCCGACACCTGGCAGGAACGGCTGCGCCGGACCGCCCACGGGCTGCGCGCGGCGCTCCTCGGCTACCGGGACGGCGCCCGGGTCTTCAGCGGCTCACGGTTCACGGGCGCGGTGCACGCCGAGCAGATGGAGGACGGCCTGCGCCTGCTCACGGCCGCGGGCTTCACCCTCGCCCAGGCGGTCCGCGCGACCTCGACGACGTACCTCTACACCCTCGGCTTCGTCATCGAGGAGCAGGGCGTGCACCCGCTGCCCGACGAGCGGCGCGAGGGGTACGACGTGGCCGAACGGGCCCGGATGCTGGCCGACCACCCGCTGGCCGCCGCCGCGGGCGCGGAGATCTTCGAGGACTACGGCCGCCACTTCGCGGAGGGCCTCGACCTCGTCATCGCGGGCGTGACGGCCCGGTACGGCATCGCCTGACCCTCACCGACGGGCGACCTGCCCGGCTGTGGGGAATCCCCGCCGGACCGTTGGACCCATACCGCCGCCTAGACCCGTACCGTCGCCAGCGCCTTCCGCAGGCGGGGTGTCACCCGCTCCTCGACCAGCCGGTTCATCAGCCAGGCCAGCACCAGCATCGCGGCGAGCGTCAGCCCGAACGTGGCGTACGACGGGACGCCCAGGTCCTGGTGCAGGGTCTTCACGACGACCCAGCCCAGGTGCTCGTGCACCAGGTAGAAGGGGTACGTCAGTGCCCCGGCGACGGTCAGCCAGCCCCAGTCGAGGCGGCGCAGCCAGCCCAGCGCCACCGCGGCGACCGCGAGGAAGCCGACCGCCACCACCAGGACGATGCCGGTGGAGGTGCGGTGCGCGAAGGCGTCCGGGTCGCTCGCCGTGTACAGCGAGCGCACCGCGTAGTGCTGTCCGACGAGGAAGCCGACGGCGACGATGCCCCAGGCCAGGGCGTCCCGGCGGTCGCGGTGGACCAGGTAGAGGCCGACGCCGCCGATGAAGAACGGCGCGTACTGCGGCATCAGCACGATGTCGAGCAGCGGCATGCCGGCGCCCTCGGCGATGGCCGCGCCCAGCATCCACAGCGCGCAGAACAGCACCACCCGGCGCCGGTTCGCGCCCGGCAGGACCACGCACAGCGCGAACAGGGCGTAGAAGCGGATCTCCGCCCACAGCGTCCAGTCCACGCCCAGCACCCGGTCGGCGCCCAGCGGCTCCTGGAGCAGGGTCAGGTTGAGCAGGCCGTCGCTCGGCGACACCGCCTCGTACGTGACGACCGGCAGCGCGAAGACCGCGGTGACCAGGACGACGGCCACCCAGTAGGCGGGCAGCAGCCGGGACGCGCGGGAGGCGAAGAACGAGCGCAGCGGGCGGCCCCAGCCGCTCATGCAGATGACGAAGCCGCTGATCACGAAGAAGATCTGCACGCCGAGGCAGCCGTAGGCGAACGGGGTGTGCAGGGTGGGGAAGACCCGGTCCGGGGAGACGCCCCAGGCGTCGCCGATCGGGCCGCCGCGTCCGCCGTAGTGGTAGCAGGCCACCATCAGCGCGGCCAGCAGCCGCAGCCCGTCCAGCGCCCGCAGCCTGCCCCCGCTCCGTCCGGCCCGGCCCGGCGCGCTCGCGGCGGGGGCGTCCTGTGCGGGCGGGTTCCCGGTGGTGCCCTTGCCGGGCGGGATCGTGACGACGGTGTCCTGTGGCCGACCCGCGTTCACTGCCGTCTGCGTCACGCCGCTGTCCCTCGGGTGTTCGGGAATTCTGTCCACCCGAACCCTAAGGCGCCACCCTCGAAACTTCTGTTCGACAGCGCCAGCATTCGTCACCCGGCTCCCAAGGGTTCACCTGGGTGTCGCTTGTCATTCTTACGGTCGTCCCATTTACCGTTCGAACGCCAGTATTTCCCTCCTTCTTCGGAGGAACGTTTCTTCGCCTTCCGGGCACCCCTCGAAAGGCGAAAGGCGGCACGCGAAAGACGGCACGCGAAAGGGCGGGTGACCGAGGAACGTACGGGGCCGGGGGAATCGCCGTGGACACGGCCGCCCCCGGCCCGGATCAGCGCTTGACCGCCTTGCGCAGCGCCCGCGCCCGCCGCACCACCCGGCGGGCGGTGGAGTTGCGCGGCAGGAACGCCAGCCGCGCCGGGATGCCGCCGGGCAGCCCCAGCGAGGTGAGCCGCTTGCGGCGGAAGTAGCGCTGGGTGCGCGGGCCGAGACGGCTGCTCAGATAGGCCTCCGCCTCCGGCCGCAGCGTGGGGTAGATCTGCGGCTGCATCAGATAGCCGACCGCCTTGACCAGCGCGGGCAGGGTGTCCGCCGGGACCGGCTCCTCCGCACCCGCCCCGCCCCCCGCGCCCGGTGTGCTCGCCGTGCCCTCGGGGGCGGCCTCCAGTGGTGGCAGCACCGCGTCCGCCAGCACCGTCGGCAGCCGGTTGCTGTTCTGGTAGGGCGTCAGCCGCTCCAGCAACGTCTCGGTGCCGATCCGGGCCACCGGCAGCTCGTAGAACGCCGACGCGGTGAACAGGGCGGTGGAGAAGCAGCCGACGACCAGCGCGGGCCGCGCCCGCTCGAACAGCACCTCGGCGAGGACCGGCACGTCGAGCACCGTCAGCTCCACGCCCAGCTTCTCCGCCTCGGTCTCCAGGACCCGGCTGTAGCGGGCCGGGGCGGACGGGTGCGGCTTGAACACCAGGCTGCGGTGACCGCGGGCGACCGCGCCGCGCGCCATCCGGACGTGCAGTTCCTCCTCCTCCTGGTCGGTGAGGATGTCCAGCGCCGACAGGTACTGGCCGAGCAGCAGCGCCGCGTCGTCCGGCAGCGCGGGCAGCCGCTCCACGGACTCGCCCAGCTCGCCCATGACCTTGAGGAAGCCGCTCGTCGGCACCGTCTGCGCGGGCACCCCGAACTCGGTGAGCAGCAGCGGCTCCAGACCGGGCACCAGGTCCAGGTGCAGCACCCGCCGCACCCGGGTGCCGATCAGCGGGTCGAGCTTGTTGCGCGTGGGGCCGTAGCTCATCAGGCCGTCCGCGTACACGTCGACGGGGGCGCCCGGGAAGAGCGTCGCGATCGCCTGCGCCGGGTTGACCTGGATCGACTCCAGGACCAGCTCCACCCGGTCGTCGCCGAGGCCCCACAGCAGCCGCAGATGCCGCTCCAGCAGCGGCACGTCGTCGGCGCGCGGGGACCAGCCGCCCGGGTGGAAGGGGCTGATCGCCTCGTTCCAGGACAGCACCCGGTCGAAGCGGCCGCGCACCGCCGCGAACCCGGGCATCTCGTCGATGGCCGGGCTGGTCTCCGGGATCGCCGCGTTGTTGCACACCAGCAGCAGCCGCCGGTCGGCCGCCGGGAAGCAGTCGGCGTCCAGCGCGGCGGCCAGGGTGGCGGCGCCGTACAGCGTGGAGGCGGCGAAGATCTGGGTCGTACGGGACATCAGGCGGCCGCCTTCGGGGTGCCGTTCTTGGGGGAGGTGACCTTGCGGCGCAGCCGCCGCAGCGCCGCCGCGCGACGCAGGTCCATGGTGTCGAGCACGTCGGTGAGCAGGTCCTGCGGCATCCGCTTTATGGCCGCCGCGCTCATCACCCGCAGCTGCCGGGCCACCGCGGGCTCGAACTTCTCGATCTCCGCCAGGTGGTGGGCGATGATCGCGCAGTAGGTGCGCAGCGCCTTCGGCAGCAGCCGGTCGGCGTCCCGGTCCCGCGCGGTCTCCTCGACGACCTCGTCGAACGCCTTGATGAAGTCGAGCTGGCGGACGTCACCGATCTGGGTCAGGGACGAGGCGACCCCGCGCCGGTAGAAGACCCCGTGCAGGTTCAGTACGGCGAAGGACTCCGCCTCCCGGTGCAGCTGCCAGATCCACGGCCGGTCCTCGGCGGTGCGCAGTCCGTCGGTGAAGTGCAGCACCCCCCGGTCGAGGAGACGGCGGTGGTAGGCGCCGGCCCAGGCGTAGGCGTAGTCGACGGAGGTCGAGCGGTCGGCGGGCAGGATCGCCTCGCGCGGGTTCATGACCTCGCCGCGCCGCCCGTGCGGATGCCGGATCAGGGTGCGGGCGCGCCCGGTGGTCTGGACGTGGTCGAAGCGCACGAAGTCGCAGCCCAGCCCGTCCATCGCGGCGACGAGGGAGGGCAGATGGTCACGGGCGAGCCAGTCGTCCCCGTCCAGGAACGTCAGGTACTCGCCCGACGCCGCGTCGAGGCCGGTGTTGCGGGCGGTGGCGAGTCCTCCGTTCTTCTCGTGGCGCAGGAGACGCACCTCGGCGACCTCGGAGAGATCCTCGACGGCCTGTTGGAGCAGGGTCGGGGTCTCGTCCTTCGAGCAGTCGTCCACCAGGAGGAACTCGTAGTCCGGGCGGGCGTTCAGCCGAAGGCTTCGGAGGGTGTCCGGCGCGTATTGCTGGACGTTGTAGAACGGCACGATCACGGAAAGCTTTGGCACGGGGAAAGCCTAGAAGTCGGCCCGGCAGCCAAAATTTCCGGTACGGGTACAGGGGGTGAACTCGATGTGTCGGATTGGTGCACCGCGCTTTTTTCCCGCGCTTTCCCGGCCCAGTTCGACGATCGGTGGCGTGCTGTTAACTTTCCGTTGAATCCTGGTTGGGCCAAGCCCCGTTTTCGCTTTCTAGCGTCTTCACCGTGCCACCACGTACTCCGAAGCCCCTGCGGATCGCCGTGCTCGCGGACTCCGACACCCGCTGGAAATGGGGCGCGCTGACCGCGGGCCGGATCGCCCCGGGCGGACGGACCGCCGCCGGGCCGGTCGACGCGTCGGCGCTCCCCATGGAAGCCGGACACCGCGACGCCGCGCAAGTCACCCCCGTCCTCGACGGCTACCTGCTGCGCGGCCGCTCCACGCCCACCGCGCGCCAGCTCGCCGAGGTCGGCGTGCACGCCGACTCGATGCGGGAGGTGACGGCCGTCGAGTTCCTCGACGTCATGGCCCGCGAGACCTACGACATCCTCGTCCTCGCCCTCGTCGGCGGCGGCGTCCAGGCGGTCCTGCACGGCCTGCGCCGCGTCTGGAACGGCACCGGCCGACGGCCCGTCGTCGTCACCGGCTACGTCGGAGTCGTCTACGAGAAGCTCGCCGACGGTCTGCTGCTGCGGCACGGCGCCGACCTCGTCCTCGCCAACTCCCGCCAGGACGCCGAGCGGTTCCGCGCGGTCTACGAAGGCGTCGGCGCCGACCCGTCCGCCGTCACCGAGGTCGCCCTCCCCTTCCTCGGCGGCGCCCCCCACACCGGCGCGCACGACCCGTACACCGTGGTGTTCGCCGCCCAGCCCTCCGTGCCGGAGAGCCGCCGCGACCGCGCCTACCTCCTCGACCGGCTGATCCGCCACGCCCGGCTGCACCCCGACCGCGAGGTCCTGCTCAAGCTGCGCTCCAAGCCCGGCGAGCACACCACCCACATCGAGGAACTGCCCTACCAGAAGCTGGCCCAGCGGCTCGACCCGCCGCCCAACTTCCGCCTGGTCTACGGCAACATGGGCGAGGTCCTGGACCGCACCGACCTGATGGTCACCATCAGCTCGACCGCCGCCCTGGAGTCCCTGCACCGCCGGGTGCCCACCGTCGTCCTCACCGACCTCGGCATCCGCGAGTCCCTCGGCAACCACCACTTCATCGGCTCCGGCTGCCTCGCCTCCTGGGACCAGCTCGACGCCGGCCACCTCCCCGCCCCCGACGAGGAGTGGGTCTCCCGCCAGGGCGTGGCCCCCGCGGCACCGGCCACGGACACCGGCACCGGCTCCGGAACGGGTACCGACCCGGGCGCCGCCGTCGGCTCGTACGCCACCGCCTTCGACGCCGCCCGCGAACGCGTCGCCAAGCTCCTCGCCCACCCCGGCGGCCTCCCCGAGCCGGCCCCCTACTACACCCTCGCCACCGCCCCCGGCTATCTGCCCGGCATCCTCGCCCGCCACCACCTCGGCCCCGACGGCACCCCGCTCCCCGGCGCCCCGGCCGCGGGCCGCGAACCCGGCCCGGTCCGCCAGATCGTCCGCCGCGCCGCCCGCGGGGCGTACCGGCACGGCGTCCAGCGGGTGGCACCCGTCATCCGGCGGATGGGGGAGCTGTGAGCGGCCCGCAGACCCCGGCCCCGACCGGTCCGGGACCCGGGGACACCCCGCGGACCCCGGCGGAGGCCGCCGCGCCGACCCGACCAGGAACCCCGCCGGACACCCCTCCGGACCGTCCAGGAGCACCAGGAGAACCGCCCATGTCCGACACCCCCACGCGCCCGCGCAGGGTGCTCGCCGTGATTCCCGCCCGCGGTGGGTCCAAGGGCGTCCCGGCCAAGAACCTCGCCCCCGTCGGCGGCGTCACCCTCGTGGCCCGCGCGGTGCGGGAGTGCCTGGCCGGGCGGCTGGTCACCGATGTCGTGGTGTCCACCGACGACCAGGCCATCGCCGCCGCCGCCCGTGAGGCGGGCGCCGAGGTCGTGCTGCGCCCGGCCGCCATCGCGGGCGACACCGCCACCTCCGAGGCCGCCGTCCTGCACGCCCTCGACACCCACGAGGCCCGGCACGGCACCCCCGTCGACGTGGTCCTCCTCGTCCAGTGCACCAGCCCGTTCATCCTCCGCGACGACATCGACGCGGTCGCCGCCGCCGTCGCCGAGAACGGCGCCGACACCGCCGTCACCGTCGCCGCCTTCCACGGCTTCGTCTGGCGCGACGGCGACCCCACCGGCGAGGACCCCACCGGCGGCCACGGCGTCAACCACGACAAGTCCTACCGCCCCCGCCGCCAGGACCGCCCCCAGGACCTCCTGGAGACCGGCGCCGCCTACGCCATGGACACCGCGGGCTTCCGCACCCACGGCCACCGCTTCTTCGGCCGCACCGACCTGGTGCGCACCGACCCCGCGCGGGTGCTGGAGATCGACGACCCGCACGACCTGGCCCGCGCCCGCGCCCTCGCCCCCCTCTTCGACGCGGACCGCCCCGGTTCGCTGCCCACGGCCGCCGACATCGACGCGGTCGTCCTCGACTTCGACGGCACCCAGACCGACGACCGGGTGCTGATCGACTCCGAGGGACGGGAGTTCGTCACCGTGCACCGCGGCGACGGCCTCGGCATCGCCGCCCTCCGCAAGAGCGGACTGAAGCTGCTCATCCTGTCCACGGAACAGAACCCGGTGGTCGCCGCCCGCGCCCGGAAGCTGAAGCTCCCCGTGCTGCACGGCATCGACCGCAAGGACCTCGCACTCAAGCAGTGGTGCGAGGAGCAGGGCATCGCGCCCGAGCGCGTGCTCTACGTCGGCAACGACGTCAACGACCTCCCGTGCTTCGCCCTCGTGGGCTGGCCCGTGGCGGTCGCGAGCGCCCACGACGTCGTACGCGGCGCCGCACGCGCGGTCACCACCGTCGCGGGCGGTGACGGCGCGATCCGGGAGATCGCCGGCTGGATTCTCGGTCCCTCGCTCGACTCCCTCGCCCCCCTCACCCAGTAAGGAACCCGAAACATGAGCACCAACTCCCGCCTCCGCACGTTCGGTTCGCGCACCGCCGGCCCCGGCCAGCCCGTCTACATCTGCGGCGAGATCGGCATCAACCACAACGGCGAGCTGGAGAACGCCTTCAAGCTCATCGACGTCGCCGCCGAGGCCGGCTGCGACGCGGTGAAGTTCCAGAAGCGCACTCCCGAGATCTGCACCCCGCGCGACCAGTGGGACATCGAACGCGACACCCCCTGGGGCCGGATGACGTACATCGACTACCGCCACCGCGTCGAGTTCGGCGAGGACGACTACCGCCGCATCGACGCCCACTGCAAGAAGCGCGGCATCGACTGGTTCGCCTCCCCGTGGGACACCGAGGCCGTCGCCTTCCTGGAGAGGTTCGACGTCCCCGCCCACAAGGTGGCCTCCGCCTCCCTCACCGACGACGAGCTGCTGCGCGCCCTGCGCGCCACCGGCCGCACCGTCATCCTCTCCACCGGCATGTCCAGCCCCCGCCAGATCCGCCACGCGGTCGAGGTCCTCGGCAGCGACAACATCCTGCTCTGCCACGCCACCTCGACCTACCCCGCCAAGGCCGAGGAGCTGAACCTCCGGGTCATCAACACCCTCCAGGCCGAGTACCCCAACGTCCCGATCGGCTACTCCGGCCACGAGACGGGCCTCCAGACCACGCTGGCCGCCGTCGCCCTCGGCGCCACCTTCGTCGAGCGCCACATCACCCTCGACCGCGCCATGTGGGGCTCCGACCAGGCCGCCTCCGTCGAGCCCCAGGGCCTCACGCGCCTGGTCCGCGACATCCGCACCATCGAGGCCTCCCTCGGCGACGGCGTCAAGAAGGTCTACGAGTCCGAGCTGGGCCCGATGAAGAAGCTGCGCCGCGTGACCGGGGTCGTCGCCGAGGCCGAGATCGCCGCCGCGGCGGGCGAGCCCGTCTCCGTCTGACCCACGGCACCACCCCCGTGCCCCCGAGGGACCTCACCCCGGGGGCACACCCCCCGGCGGAGGCGACACCCGCCGGGGGCCTCCCCACCGCTACGAGTCCTCACGGGACGGTCGTACGACGATGAGCACCCGCGCCGGGAACACCGGCACCACCCCCCACACCCTCGCGTTCGTCGAGAGTCCGGTGCAGCTCCTGAACGTCCTGGAGTGGGCGCACGCCCGCGGACTGCGCCCCCGCGAGGAGCCCGCGGCGGGGTTCACCCTCGTCGTGCTCTCCCCGACCGACCCCATGACCCGCGGCCAGCTCCGCCGGATGGCCGAGCTGGCCCGCCAGGAGGGCCACGAGGTCCGCTGGGAGGAGGCCCGCGGCGGCGCCGCCGCCCCGTTCCGCACCATCGGCGGACTCACCCCCCTGCTGCGCGCCGCGGACCGGATCGTCATGGGCGACCCCTTCTCCCGCTACGTCCAGCTCCTGCTGACCATCACCCGCGCCGACGACCTCGTCGTCGTCGACGACGGCACCGCCACCATGGAGTTCGTCGGCCAGCTGGCCCGCGGCGAACGCCTGGTCCGCTGGCACCGCACGGGCGGCCGGCCCGGCCCCCGCGACCTGGTCTTCGCCCCCGTCTCCTCCTCCGCCCGCCGCCGCCTCACCCCCGGCCGGGACCGGCAGGTCGAGGTGTTCTCCGCGATGCCGGTCGCGGATGTCCCCGACGGCGTCACCGTCACCGCCAACACCTTCGCCTGGACCCGCGACCGCTTCGGCCCGCCCCGCGTCACCAAGGGCGCCGACATGGTCGGCACCTCCCTCGTCGAGACCGGCGTCGTCGACGGCGACCGCTACCTGCACGCCGTCGGCCTCCTCGCCAAGACGCACGGCGCCGCCCGCTACTTCGCCCACCGCCGCGAGAGCGCCGACAAACTCCACCGGCTCGCGGTGGAGACGGGCATAGAGGTGGTCCGCCCCGACCTCCCGCTGGAGCTGATCGCCCGCCGCGGCCCGATCGGCCGTACGGTGCTGAGCTTCCCGTCGACCGTCGTGCACACCCTGCCCCTCGCGCTGGCCGGGACGGACGTCCGGGTCGCCGTCTGCGACATCGACCCTGCCTGGCTCACCGACCACGCCTCGCCCCGCGCCCAGGGCTTCCTCTCCGGCGTGACCGGCACGGCCCGCGGAGTGGACCGCCTGGCACGGGTGGCGGCGGTCTGACGGCCGACGGGCACGGCGGCACGGGTCCCGGCGGCGGGCTTTTCCTCACGTACGGCGGGCCGTCACTCTCTCCTCCCGTCCCGTTCCGCTCCGTGGACGGACGGGCGTGGTCCGAGTGAGGCGTGGTATCCGTGGAGGAGGAAGACAGAGGGACGGACCGGCCTCGGCACCGGTGTGGCCGGTCCACACCGAAATCGGTGAGGTTACCCATTCCTCACCGCCGCCATGCGCCGCGCGACCGACTTTTCTTCCCCTAACGGGTTGAAGTTTTGTTGATCGTGGGTCAGCCGACCACCCCGGCGTCCTACCCTTCAGAGGGTGAAGCAACTGATGTCCCGAGAGTCCGAGGCCGATCCCACCGATCCCACCGGGGACGCCGCACTGCCCGGCACGCTGCCGGAGGCCCTGCGCACCGAGCTGATCGCCTTCCGCCGCGACCTGCACATGCACCCCGAGCTGGGTAATCAGGAGTTCCGTACGACGGCCGCGATCAAGGAGCGGCTGGTACGGGCGGGGCTCAAGCCCCGCGTCCTCGCGGGCGGCACCGGGCTCATCTGTGACATCGGCGACCCGGCCGCCGGGGACGGGGACGGCGTACCGGTCCTCGCGCTCCGCGCCGACATCGACGCGCTTCCCATCCCGGACACCAAGTCCGACTGCGCCTACCGCTCCAAGGTGCCCGACCGCGCCCACGCCTGCGGCCACGACGTGCACACCACCGTCGTCCTGGGCGCCGGGCTGGTCCTGGCCGACCTGCACCGCCAGGGTCGGCTGCCGCGGCCGGTGCGGCTGGTGTTCCAGCCCGCCGAGGAGGTGCTGCCCGGCGGCGCCGCCGACGCGATCGAGGACGGCGCGCTGGAGGGCGTCGGCCGGATCATCGCCGTGCACTGCGACCCGCGCGTGGACGCCGGGAAGGTCGGACTGCGCGAGGGCGCCATCACCTCCGCCTGCGACCGGCTGGAGATCGCCCTCGACGGGCCCGGCGGCCACACCGCCCGCCCGCACCTCACCACCGACCTGGTCACCGCCGCCGCGCGCGTCGTCACCGACGTGCCCGCGCTGATCGGCCGCCGCGTCGACACCCGCGCCGGGCTCGCGGTGACCTGGGGCCGCATCGAGTGCGGCCACGCCCCGAACGTCATCCCGCAGCACGCCGAGCTGTCCGGCACCGTGCGCTGCCTGGACATCGAGGCCTGGCGGCAGGCGCCGGACCTGGTGGTCGCCGCGATCGACGAGGTCGCCAACCTGCACCGCGCCAAGTCCGAGATCACCTACGTGCGCGGCGTCCCCCCGGTCGTCAACGACGGCGAGGTCACCGGCCTCCTGCGGGACGCCATGGTCGCCCGGCGCGGCGAGGCCTCCGTGGAGGGCACCGAGCAGAGCCTCGGCGGCGAGGACTTCTCCTGGTACCTGGAGCGCGTCCCCGGCGCGATGGCCCGCCTCGGCGTCCGCGTCCCCGGCGAACGCACCGTCCGCGACCTCCACCAGGGCGACTTCGACGCCGACGAGCACGCCATCACGGTAGGCGTAGAACTCTTCACGGCATCAGCCCTCCTGGACGCCCGAACCCGCACGTCCTGACCAACACCCCAATTCCCCGCACCCCCCAGTTCCCCGCACCCCAGTTCCCCGCACCCTCCAGTTCCCCGCACCCCAGTTCCCCAAGGGGCGCGGGGAACTGCGCGCTCAGCCCCCACCCACCCGCACCCGGCGAACTCCCCGCACCCCCACCGCACCCCCCACCCCCGCCTCCGCCCCGAAAACCCCCTTCGTCCCCTTGTGTCACCCACCCGTAACCCCCGGCACCCGCCCGTAACCAACCCCCACCACGTTTCGGTAACGGCCGAGAACCACCCCGTTCCCCTCCCCTTCTACGCGCGTTACTGTGCGCCGAAATCGCCACTCGGAACGGCCTGTTGGGGAGCCGCCCGAGGACGTAGGCAAGGGGAACGCGGGCCGGCCACGGCCCCGTGGGGACGAAGGGTGCTCGCTGTGCGACTCATATCTCGTAGGACCAGGTTCTCCCGGACCGCGGTGGCCGTCGCCGCCATCGCCCTCGCCGCAGCAGGCTGCGGCGAATCCAGCACGGGCGCGAAGTCCGACGGCGACACCGCCAAGGAGTCCGGGAAGTACACCGGCAAGGGCATCGGCCTCGCGTACGACATCGGCGGCAAGGGCGACCAGTCGTTCAACGACGCCGCGTACGCCGGTTTCCAGAAGGCCGAGAAGGAGTTCGGCATCGGCGGCCGGGACGTCGAGCCGCAGGACGGCGAGTCGGACGCCGACAAGGTGCAGCGCCTCACCCAGCTCGCCCAGTCGGGCTACAACCCGGTGATCGGCGTCGGCTACATCTACGCGCCCGCCGTGAAGGAGGTAGCCGCGAAGTTCCCGGACACCACCTTCGGCATCATCGACGACGAGACCGTCCAGGCGAAGAACGTCGCCGACCTCGTCTTCCACGAGGAGCAGGCCTCCTACCTGGCCGGTGTCGCCGCCGCGAAGGCGTCCAAGAAGGCGCACATCGGTTTCATCGGCGGCGTCGACATCCCGCTGATCCACAAGTTCGAGGCCGGGTACGTCCAGGGCGCCAAGTCCGTGAACCCGGCGATCAAGATCGAGTCGCAGTACCTGACCGAGACCCCGCAGGAGGGCGGCTTCTCCAGCCCCGACAAGGGCAAGGCGGGGGCGAGCGGCCAGATCGAGGCGGGCGCCGACGTCATCTACCACGCGGCCGGTCTCTCCGGTCAGGGCGTCATCACCGAGGCCGCGGGCAAGAAGGTGTGGGCCATCGGCGTCGACTCCGACCAGTACTCCCAGTCCGCGCTGGCCGCGTACAAGGACTACATCCTCGGCTCGGCGCTCAAGAACGTCGGCGGCGCCGTCTACGACCTGGCGAAGTCGGTCCACGAGGGCAAGCCGCTCACCGGCGTGGTCCGCGGCAGCCTCTCCAACGACGGGGTCGGCTTCGCCGACAGCAACCCGAAGTACCAGGCGATGAAGGACGTCGTCGCGGCCGTCGACAAGGCGAAGAAGGACATCGTCGACGGGAAGGTCACGGTCGCCACCCAGTAGCCGCCACGACCCCCCGCTGCGCCCATTGAGGGCGTCCTCGCAGCCCAGCGCCCCCTGCCTCCCGCACGGGGCGCTTCGCTGTCCGTACTCTGGGGGTCAACTGTGGCCACAGCTCGATAACAGACCGGACATGAGGGTTTTTCCGTCTGGTCTACGCGCGTTACGCTGCGGCGGAACCAGCGCCTGGTATGGGCGCTTGCACAAAGGAGTCACGTTCCATGCGCCGGGTGTCCCGTATCGCGGTCGCGGGTGTTGCGACCGCAGCCTTCGCTGTCACCGCTTCCGCCTGCGGAAGCTCGTCCACCTCGTCCTCCTCCTCGGGCGACGACAACAAGAACCTGGGCCTCGCGCTCGCGTACGACGTCGGCGGCAAGGGCGACCAGTCCTTCAACGACGCCGCCACCGCGGGCCTGGAGAAGGCCGACAAGGAGTTCGGCTACAAGTCCACCGCGGTCGAGCCGCAGGACGGCGAGTCCGACGCGGACAAGGTGCAGCGCCTGGAGAGCCTCGCCAAGCAGGGCTACAACCCGGTCATCGGTGTCGGCTTCGCCTACGCGGGCGCCGTCAAGGAGGCCGCCGCCAAGTACCCGAAGACCACCTTCGGCATCGTCGACGACGAGCAGACCAAGGCCGACAACGTCGCCGACCTGGTCTTCTCCGAGGAGCAGGCCTCCTACCTGGCCGGTGTCGCCGCCGCCAAGGCCACCAAGTCGAACGTCGTGGGCTTCGTCGGCGGTGTCGACGTCCCGCTGATCCACAAGTTCGAGGCGGGCTACACCCAGGGCGTCCAGGACACCAAGAAGGGCGTCACGGTCAAGGCGCAGTACCTGACCGAGACCGCCGCCGAGGGCGGCTTCTCCAGCCCGGACAAGGGTGAGAGCGCGGCCGACGGCCAGATCGACGCGGGCGCGGACGTCGTCTACGCCGCCGCCGGTCTCTCCGGCCAGGGTGTCATCAAGGCCGCCAGCGCCAACAAGATCTGGGCGATCGGCGTCGACTCCGACCAGTACCTCCAGGACGCGCTGAAGGCGTACCAGGCCTCGATCCTGACCTCGGCCATGAAGAACGTCGAGGGCGCGGTGTTCGACCTGGCCAAGTCGGTCGAGGACGGCAAGCCCGAGACCGGCGTCATCCGCGGCGACCTGAAGAACGGCGGCGTGAGCCTGTCGGACTCCAACCCCGCGTTCGCCGACAACCAGGCCATCCAGGACGCCGTGAAGAAGGCCGAGGAAGGCATCAAGAACGGCACCATCACGGTCAAGACCTCCTGAACGACCGTCACGACCCCGCACCGGGCCGCGTCCGACGCGGCCCGGGGCATGGTCAATCGGACGCTGTAATGGCAGCGTTACGGCCACGGAACGGGCGCGGGGAAGGCTGTCCTCCCCGCGCCCCGTCCGCGCGGCAGAATGCTCGGAACAGATCGACACTGAAACAAGATCGATCAGGTCCGGGCACTATTTAAAGCAGGGGCGCTACGCGCGTAGAGCGGCCCCTTTCCCGAGGAGAGTGCGCCATCGACGCGTCCAGCAGCCCTCCGCTCACCGCCCCGTCGACCGTCGCGGTGGAGCTCGCGGGCATCACGAAGCGGTTTCCCGGTGTCGTCGCCAACCACGACATCCACCTGACGGTCCGCAAGGGCACCGTGCACGCCCTCGTGGGCGAGAACGGCGCGGGCAAGTCCACCCTGATGAAGATCCTCTACGGCATGCAGAAGCCGGACGAGGGGACCATCGCGGTCGACGGCGAGCAGGTCGCCTTCGGCAGCCCGGCCGACGCCATCGCACGCGGCATCGGCATGGTGCACCAGCACTTCATGCTCGCGGACAACCTGACCGTCCTGGAGAACGTCGTCCTGGGCAGCGAGAAGCTGCACGGCATCGGCGGCGGCGCCCGCCGGAAGATCAAGGACATCTCCGACCGCTACGGCCTCGGCGTCCGCCCCGACGCCCTCGTCGAGGACCTCGGCGTCGCCGACCGCCAGCGCGTCGAGATCCTGAAGGTCCTCTACCGCGGCGCCCGCACCCTCATCCTCGACGAGCCGACCGCGGTCCTCGTCCCGCAGGAGGTCGACGCGCTCTTCGCCAACCTGCGCGAGCTGAAGTCCGAGGGCCTGTCCGTCATCTTCATCTCCCACAAGCTGGGCGAGGTCCTCTCCGTCGCCGACGACATCACCGTCGTCCGGCGCGGCACCACGGTCGGCACCGCCGTCCCCGCCGAGACCACCCCCCGCCAGCTCGCCGAGATGATGGTCGGCAGCGAGCTGCCCACCCCGGAGACCGCCGAGTCCACCGTCACCGACCAGGCCGTCATCCGGGTCGAGCACCTCACCGTGCACGCCTCCGGCGGCGCCTCGCTCGGCGCGGACGCCGAACCCTCGGGCGGCGTCACCCTCGCCCCGGAGGGCGGCGAGATCAAGAAGGTCCTCGACGACGTCACCTTCACCATCCACGCGGGCGAGATCATGGGCATCGCCGGTGTCGAGGGCAACGGCCAGACCGAGCTGATCGACGCGCTGATCGGCACCAAGAACGCCGACTCCGGCACCATCTCCTTCCTCGGCGACGACATCACCCCCTGGCCCACCCGCCGCCGCCGCGAGTCCGGCTTCGGCTACATCCCCGAGGACCGCCACCGCCAGGGCCTGCTCCTGGAGGCCCCCCTCTGGGAGAACCGCATCCTCGGCCACGTCACCGAGACCCCCAACGCCAAGGGCTTCTGGCTGGACCCCAAGGGCGCCCAGGCCGACACCCGCCGGATCGTCGAGGAGTACGACGTCCGCACCCCCGGCATCGACGTCACCGCCGCCTCCCTCTCCGGCGGCAACCAGCAGAAGCTGATCGTCGGCCGCGAGATGAGCCACAGCCCCAAGTTCCTGATCGCCGCCCACCCCACCCGCGGGGTGGACGTCGGCGCGCAGGCCCAGATCTGGGACCGCATCCGCGAGGCCCGCCGCGAGGGCCTCGCCGTGCTGCTCATCTCCGCCGACCTCGACGAGCTGATCGGCCTGTCGGACACCCTCCGGGTGATCTACGACGGCAGGCTGGTCGCCGACGCCGACCCCGCGACCATCACCCCCGAGGAGCTGGGCTCGGCCATGACCGGTGCCGCGTCCGGGCACCTCGAGCACGTCGACGAAGAAGCCGCCCCGGAGGACGAGGCCCGATGAAGAAGTTCGACAAGGAGCGTCTGCTCCTCGCGGTGGCCGGCCCGGTCATCGCGCTGGCCTCGGCGATCCTGCTGACCTCGGTCGTGCTGATCGCCTCGGGCAAGAACCCGTTCGAGCCGTACCGGCTGATGCTGGAGCAGATCCCCTACTCCGACGTCCAGGTACTGATCGTCAACCAGGCCGCGCTGTACTACATCGCCGCCCTCGCGGTCGCCCTCGGCTTCCGCATGAACCTCTTCAACATCGGCGTCGACGGCCAGTACCGCCTCGCCGCGATGATGACGGCGGTGGTCGGCGCCCACGTGGCGCTGCCGTCCTTCCTCCAGATCCCGCTACTGCTGCTGGTCGGCGCCCTCACCGGCGCCTTCTGGGCCGGTATCGCGGGCGTCCTGAAGGTCACCCGCGGCGTCAGCGAGGTCGTCGCGACGATCATGCTGAACGCGATCGCCACCAGCCTCATCGGCTACCTCACCCTCCGCGAGAACTTCGGCGTCCTGGTCGGCGACAACGTCACCACCGGCGTCATGAAGGAGTCCGGCTGGGTCCCCGGCATCGACCTCGGCCCCGACGTCGGCGAGATCTACGGCCTGGTCTTCCTCGCCGCCGCCCTCGGCGTCGGCTACTGGATCGTCCTCAACCGCACCCGCTTCGGCTTCGACCTGCGCGCCACCGGCGCCTCCGAGACGGCCGCCGCCGCCTCCGGCGTCAACGCCAAGCGCATGGTGCTCACCGCGATGCTGATCTCCGGCGCCGTCGCGGGCCTCTCCGGCCTGCCGCTGCTCCTCGGCGACGCCCACACCTACAGCCTCAGCTTCCCCGCCGGACTCGGCTTCACCGCCATCGGCATCGCCCTGCTGGGCCGCAACAACCCCGGCGGCATCGCGCTCGCCGCCCTGCTCTGGGCCTTCCTGGAGAAGACCTCGCCCGCCCTCGACTACGCCACCCCCGTCGCGTACGAGAAGGAGATCGCCACGATCATGCAGGGCCTGATCGTCTTCGCGGTCGTCATCTCCTACGAGGCCGTACGCCAGTGGGGTCTGCGCCGCCAGCAGAAGCGGGTGGGCGCGGAACTCGCCGCCGAGGCCGCCAACAACAACGCCCACAAGGAGGTGGCGGCCTGATGTCCACCGCGACCATCGCCAAGCCGCAGGCGAAGCCCGGCAAGGGCGGCCGCCGAATCTCGCTCCCCGTACTCCTGCTGATCATCGCGGGCGTGCTGGTCCTGACCTCGATCGTCCGCCTGATCAGCGGCGCCGACGGCATCACCTCCACCGGCCAGATGTCCACCGCGCTGCGCCTGGCCGTCCCGATCGGCCTCGCCGGTCTCGGCGGTCTGTGGGCCGAGCGCGCGGGCGTCGTCAACATCGGCCTCGAAGGCATGATGATCCTCGGCACCTGGTTCGGGGCCTGGGCCGGCTACCAGTGGGGCCCGTGGACCGGTGTCGTGTTCGGCATCATCGGCGGCGCGCTCGGCGCCGTCCTGCACGCCATCGCCACCGTCACCTTCAACGTCAACCACATCGTCTCCGGTGTGGCGCTGAACATCCTCGCCCTCGGCACCACCCGCTACCTGTCGAAGTTCACCTTCGAGGAGGCCCCGCAGGGCTCCGCGAAGCAGTCCCCGCCGATCGAGTCGCTGGGCACCTTCGACATCCCAGGCCTGTCGAGCTGGCTGGAGACCCTCAACGACAAGCACTGGTTCCTGGTCTCCGACATCGCGGGCCTGGTCGGCGGTCTGGTCACCAACCTGTCGCCGCTCACCGTCATCGCCGTCGCCCTGGTCCCGGCCACCTGGTGGGTGCTGTGGCGCACCGCCTTCGGCCTGCGCCTGCGCTCCTGCGGCGAGAACCCGGTCGCGGCCGAGTCCCTCGGCGTCAACGTCTACAAGTACAAGTACATCGCCGTGATCATCTCGGGCGGTTTCGCCGGTCTCGGCGGCGCCTTCCTGTCGATCGTCGCGTCCAACGTCTACCTCGACGGCCAGACCGCAGGCCGCGGCTACATCGGCCTCGCCGCGATGATCTTCGGCAACTGGATGCCGGGCGGCCTCGCCCTCGGCGCGGGCCTGTTCGGCTACACCGACAGCCTCAACCTGCGCGGCGGCACCACCAACGTGCACGCGCTGATCCTGCTCCTGGCGATCCTGCTGGTCTTCGGCGCGGCCTACCTGGCCTGGCAGAAGAAGTACGTCAGCGCGGGCATCACCCTGGCGGTCTCGGCCCTCATGTTCGTCTGGTACGCCAGCGTCGACGAGGTCCCCCGCCAGGTCGTCTCCGCCGCCCCGTACATCGTGACCCTGCTGGTCCTCTCCCTCTCCGCCCAACGCCTGCGCATGCCGAAGGCGGACGGGCTGCCCTACCGGAAGGGGCAAGGAAAGTGACCGCGGCCGCCACCGTCGACTGGGACGCCCTGCGCGAGCTGGCCCGGGAGGCCATGCGCCACGCGTACGCGCCGTACTCGGGCTACCCGGTCGGTGTGGCGGCGCTGGTCGACGACGGCCGCACGGTCACCGGCTGCAACGTCGAGAACGCCTCGTACGGCATCGGCCTGTGCGCCGA
Source organism: Streptomyces sp. NPDC091281 (assembly GCF_044757425.1). Taxonomy (NCBI): domain Bacteria; kingdom Bacillati; phylum Actinomycetota; class Actinomycetes; order Kitasatosporales; family Streptomycetaceae; genus Streptomyces; species Streptomyces sp. NPDC091281. The sequence goes on from NZ_JBIVUY010000002.1 coordinate 266,345, forward strand.
GTGCGGGCTCGTCTCCGACCTCCAGCGCTCGGGCGGCGGCCGCCTCACGCACTTCACCTGCGTGGACGGCCGCGGCGAGATCCTCGTCCCGTGCGGGCGCTGCCGCCAGCTGCTGTTCGAGTTCGGCGGCCCGGACCTGCTGCTGGAGACCCCGGCGGGCATCCTCCCGCTCTCCGAGATGCTCCCGCAGGCCTTCGGCCCGGACCACCTCAGATAACACCGCGACGGCCCCTCCGCCCCGCCCCCGAGGCAGGCCGGAGGGGCCGCTCTTTTCCCTCATACGGCACATTTCCCGCACCCTCCCTCCTCCTCTCCGGAAGGAACTCCATGGCCATGGACGTCATCTCCGTCATCCGCACCAAGCGGGACCGGGGTGAACTCAGCGACCAGCAGATCGACTGGGTCATCGACGCGTACACCCGCGGCGAGGTCGCCGACGAGCAGATGTCGTCGCTCGCCATGGCGATCCTGCTGAACGGCATGAACCGGCGGGAGATCGCCCGCTGGACGGCCGCGATGATCGCGTCCGGCGAGCGCATGGACTTCTCGTCGCTGTCCCTGCCGACCGCCGACAAGCACTCCACGGGCGGCGTCGGCGACAAGATCACCCTTCCGCTGGCCCCGCTGGTCGCGGCGTGCGGTGCGGCCGTCCCGCAGCTCTCCGGCCGGGGCCTCGGCCACACCGGCGGCACCCTGGACAAGCTGGAGTCGATCCCCGGCTGGCGGGCCCTGCTCTCCAACGAGGAGATGCTGCACGTCCTGGACACCACCGGCGCGGTGATCTGCGCGGCGGGCGACGGCCTGGCCCCCGCCGACAAGAAGCTCTACGCCCTGCGCGACGTCACCGGCACGGTCGAGGCGATCCCGCTGATCGCGTCCTCGATCATGTCGAAGAAGATCGCCGAGGGCACCGGTTCGCTGGTCCTGGACGTGAAGGTCGGCACGGGTGCCTTCATGAAGACGATCGAGGACGCCCGCGAGCTGGCCTCCACGATGGTGGGCCTCGGCACCGACCACGGCGTGAAGACGGTCGCCCTCCTCACCGACATGTCCACCCCGCTCGGCCTCACCGCGGGCAACGCGCTGGAGGTCCGCGAGTCGGTGGAGGTGCTGGCGGGCGGCGGCCCCGCGGACGTCGTCGAGCTGACGATCGCCCTGGCCCGCGAGATGCTCGACGCGGCCGGGGTGAAGGACGCGGACCCGGCGAAGGCGCTGGCCGACGGCTCGGCGATGGACGTCTGGCGCCGCATGATCGCGGCCCAGGGCGGCGACCCGGACGCCCCCCTGCCCACCTCCCGCGAGCAGCACGTCGTCACGGCCCCCGCCTCCGGTGTCCTCACCCGCCTCGACGCGTACGACATCGGCGTGGCCGCCTGGCGCCTCGGCGCGGGCCGCGCGCGCAAGGAGGACCCGGTGCAGGCGGGCGCGGGCATCGAACTCCACGCCAAGCCCGGCGACCCCGTCACCGAGGGCCAGCCCCTCCTGACCCTCCACACCGACACCCCCGACCGCTTCGCCTACGCCCTGGAGTCCCTGACGGACACCTACGACATCGCGGCCCCGGGAACGAGCTTCGAGGCGACACCGGTGATCAGGGAGCGCATCGCCTGAGCCGGCCTCGCAGCCCGTCTGGGGGTCCCCCCTTTGGGGGAGTTTGAGGACGAGGCCCGTTGAGGGCCGACAGCGGGGGTCTGGGGGCGGCAGCCCCCAGGTTCGGGACGGGAAGGGGCGGCGGGGGCGAAACACCCCCCCCGCTCACCCGAACGCTCCCCCCGCCCCGAACACCCGCGCGGCGAACCGTTCCCCCATCACCCGATGCGTCTCCGCATCCGGATGCAGCTCATCGGGCAACGGCAACCGCGCCACATCCCCCTCCCCGTACAACTCCCGCCCGTCCAGCAACCCCAACGACCGGTCCCCACCCCCGCCGCCGTCCCCCCGCTCGGCGACGATCCGCGCCAGCTCCTTCCGAATGACCCGCAACGTCAGCTTCCCCGCGGCCACTTCCGCCGCGTCCCCCATCGCGACGAACCGCAGCCGCCCGTCCCCGATCCCCCCGAAGTCGGGAGCGGTGGGCCCCGGCACCTCCTCGTGCATGGGGCACAGGATCGGCGAGACGACGAGCAGCGGCGTGTCGGGATGCCCCTCCCGCACGGTGTCGAGGAACCCGTGCACCGCGGCCCGGAACGCCCGCAGCCGCATCAGGTCGAGGTTCACGAGGTTGATGCCGACCTTGACGCTGATGAGGTCGGCCGGGGTGTCGCGGATGACGCGGGCGACGAACGGGTCGAGCAGGGCGCTGCCGCTCAGCCCGAGGTTGACGAGGTCCACCCCGCCGAGCGCGGCGGCCCGCGCGGGCCAGATGCCGGTGGGGCTCGCGGCGTCGGAGCCGTGGCTGATGGAGCTGCCGTAGTGCAGCCAGGTCCGCCGTTCGGGGGCGTCGGCGGCGGCTTCGACGGGCGCGTCGGTGCGCAGGGCGACGAGTTCGGTCGTCTCGTTGTGCGGCAGCCAGATCTCGACGTCCTTGTCGCCGGGCGGCAGGTCGGTGAAGCGGAGGGTGCCGAGGGTGCCGGGCCGGTGCTCGACCCCGCCGGTGGTCATGTCGATGACGAGGGTGTGCCCGCCGACCACGCTGCCCTGGGCGTGCAGCCGCCCGTCGACGAGGAGGTCGTACATGCCGTGCGGGCGGGCGGGGGCGCCGACGTACTGCCGTTTGGTGGGGACGGTGTCCAGTTCGATCGCGGTGGCACGGGTGCGGAGGGCGAGGCGGACCCCGGACGGCTGGGACGCCGCCATGGTGAGCTGGGCGTCGGCGGCCTGGGCGAGGGCCCAGGCGGGCAGCCGGCGGGGGAGCAGCCCCTGCTCGGTCCGCTCGGTGTCCAGCGCGCCGCGCAGCAGGCGGGCGGTGATCGGTGTGGTGATCCAGCGGGGCCCGGCGTCCGGGGCGCCGGAGGAACCGGCTGCACCGGCTGAAGACGATGAAGCGGGTGGAGGGGTGGCCTCGGAAGGCCCGGACGGTGTCGCGTCGTCGGAAGGCATGGCTTTCACTCTGTGGGTCGTGGGGTGGCCTCGGGCCAGTTCCGCAGAAGGGCGTCGAGGGAGTCGAGGATGCGCTCCCAGGACTGCTGGGAGTCGGGGAGGCTGTGGCTGAAGCCGCCGGACAGCTCCAGGCTGACGTAGCCGTGGAAGACGCTGCCGAGGAGGCGGACGGCGTGGGTCTCGTCCGGCTCGCTGAGGTCGTAGCCGCGCAGGATGGCTCGCGTCATCTGGGAGTGCCGGGTGCCCGCGCTCGCGGCGGCGGCCTCGGGGTCGAGGCGGTACTGGGCGGCGGCGTAGCGGCCGGGGTGGGCGCGGGCGTAGTCGCGGTAGACGTCGCCGAGCGCGGTGAGGGCGTCCTTACCCGCCCGTCCGGCGAGTGCGGCGGAGCCCCGGTCGGCCAGTTCCTCCAGGGCGAGCAGGGCGATCCTGGTCCGCAGGTCGTGCGAGTTCCGTACGTGGGAGTAGAGGCTCGCGACCTTGACGTCGAAGCGGCGGGCCAGGGCCGAGACGGTGACCTGGTCGAAGCCGACCTCGTCGGCCAGTTCCGCCCCCGCCCGGGTGAGACGGTCGGGGGTCAGGCCTGCGCGCACCATGGAGTCCTACCTCTTCCTTTCGGCAGCCGGTAGTCACCAGTATGCATTTGCCTAAAGCTTTTAGGCAAATGCCAAGCAGGCCTCACCGCCCTGTGGCCACGATCACCGCAGGCACCCCCGCCGGACCCCGATGAGTTCTCGGACACCCCCCGGTCTACCGATCGTGGACGCGACGACACCCCCCGTACTCGCCCTGGCCGGACCCCTCTCCCGGAGCCAGGTGCCGGGCGCCTGTGCGGAGCTGGGGGCGCTGCTCGACGGCGCCCCGGACGGCCTGGTCGTCTGCGACGTCGGCGCGCTCGGCCCGCCGGGGCTGGCGGCGGTCGACCTGCTGGCGCGGCTCCAGCTGACCGCGCGGCGGGCCGGGGGACGGATATGCCTGCGCGCCCCCGACCCCGCGCTACGCGCCCTGCTCGGCCTCGTCGGACTCCGCTTCGAGGTGGAGGGGGAGACCGAAGAGGGGGAACCAGCGCTGGGTGTCGAGGTAGAAGTGGAACCCGGTGAGGCGGCCGTCTGAGATCTCCAGGACCTGGACCGCCCAGGGCGTGAAGCCGCCCTTCTCCGGGTCGGGCTTGTACTGCGCGAAGCCCGGCAGGCCGTTGACCTGGACCGGCAGCAGCCGGGAGCCCGCGCAGGCCGCGCCGAAGGTCGTCATGAAGCCGGTGATGTCGTCGTGGCCGGTCAGCCACAGGTCGAACGGCGGCATCGACATCACGGCGTCCTCGTGCAGCAGCGCCGTGAGCGCCGTCATGTCGTACCCCTCGAAGGCGGCGACGTAGCGCTCCAGGAGCTTGCGCTGGTCCTCGTCGAGCGGGTCGGAGACCGCCGCGCCCGCGCCCGCCTCGGCGCGCTCGGCGAGGGTGGCGCGGGCCCGCTGGAGCGCGCTGTTCACGGAGGCGACGGAGGTGTCGAGCAGCTCGGCGACCTCGCTGGCCCGCCAGGCCAGCACCTCCCGCAGGATGAGCACGGCCCGCTGCTTGGGCGGGAGCTGCTGCAACGCGGCCATGAACGCCAGCCGCACCGACTCCTTGGCGACGGCGGCCTCCGCCGGGTCCTCGACGGTGGGCAGCACGCGGGTGTCCGGCATGGGCTCCAGCCAGGTGTGGTCCGGGCGCGGGGAGAGGGCGGCGCGGGCGAGCGGGGTGGCCTCGGAGAGGTCCATGGGACGGGCGCGCTTGTTGCCCGCGTTGAGCATGTCCAGGCAGACGTTGGTCGCGATGCGGTACAGCCACGAGCGGAGGCTGGAACGGCCCTCGAACTTCCCGTAGCTCCGCCAGGCGCGGACGAGGGTGTCCTGCACCGCGTCCTCGGCCTCGAAGGAGGAGCCGAGCATGCGGTAGCAGTAGCCGGTCAGCTCCACGCGGTGCTTCTCCAGCCTCGCGTCGAGATCGTCCAGCGTCGCCGTACTGTCACTCACGTCGTCCACCCACCCCTGTGGCCGTCCTGTCGCGCGTCGGTGCGCCCAGCACTTCGGAAGCTACCGCAGCCCACTGACAATGGCGCCCCGAGTGAACGAAACCGCAGGTGAGAGCGTTAGTGGGCGGCTGCCGCGACCGGTTGCCGACGGGCCGCGCGCGAGCCGAGCACCGTGATGGCCACGACGCCCACCACCGCGAGGACGCCCACGCCGACCGTGCCGCTCCAGCCGCCCGCGTGGAAGGCGAGCGCCCCGGCCGTACTGCCCGCGCTCGATCCGACGTAGTAGGCGGACTGGTAGAGCGCCGAGGCCTGGGCGCGGCCGGTCGTCGCGGTCCGGCTGACGGCGGAGGAGGCCACCGCGTGGCCCGCGAAGAAGCCCGCCGTGATGAGGACCAGGCCGACCAGGACGAGGGGGAGGGAGTCGGCGAGGGAGAGGAGCAGACCGGCGGCCGTGGTGCCGCCCGCGAGGTAGAGGGCGCCGCGGCGGCCGAGCCGCCCGACCAGGCGGCCCGCCGTCGACGCGGAGACCGTGCCCACCAGGTACACCAGGAAGATCGAGCCGACGATGCCCTGCGGAAGCGAGAACGGCGCCTCCGTCAGGCGGTAGCCGATCACGGTGTAGACCCCGCCGAACACGGTCATGAAGAGGGCGCCGATCGCGTACAGGCGTCGCAGCAGCGGGTCGGCGAGGTGGCCGCGGACGGTGCCGAGCAGGACGCGCGGGCGCAGTGAGCCGGGGGTGAAGTGGCGGGGCGCGGGCAGCAGCAGCCGGAAGGCGACCGCGCACGCCACCGCGACGGCCCCGATCACGCCGACGGCGACCCGCCAGCCCCACTCCTGCGCCACCCAGCCGGTGATGACCCGGCCGCTCATTCCGCCGACGCTGTTGCCCGCCACGAACAGGCCGATCGCGGTGACCAGGGCCTTCGGGCGGACCTCCTCGGCGAGGTAGGCGGTGGCGGAGGCGGGCAGTCCGGCGAGCGCGGCGCCCTGGAGCCCGCGCAGCACGACCAGCCAGCCGATCGACGGCGCGAACGGCACCAGCAGTCCGACGGTCACGGCGACGGCCAGCGAGCCGGTCATCACCGTACGGCGGCCGTAGCGCTCGGAGAGGGCGCTCATCGGCAGCACGAACAGCGCCAGTCCGCCGGTCGCCGCCGCCACGGTCCAGCTCGCGTCGCTCGCCGTGACCCCGAACTCCCCGGAGATCAGCGGCAGCAGCGCCTGCGTCGAGTACAGCAGCGCGAAGGTGGCGACCCCGGCCAGGAAGAGCGCGAGACTCATCCGCCGGTAACCGGCCCCGCCGGGAGCCATACGGGAGTCGGGGGAGGAGGCGGCGGACGGTTCGGACAGCTCGGCGCCCACGACGGTGGACGCCCCGGTACTGGCGGGAGACATGCCTCGAACGTACGAAGCCGCCCGCTGTTCCGTCCAATGCACGAACTGCCCATAATCGTTCCCGCAGTGCATCACCACAGCTCACGGCGTCGACTGTCACCGTCCAGTGACACAGAAGACATCGCGGCGAACGGCCCGCCCGGTAACCGCGCCGGACCTCACCGCACGTCGGCGGGGCCGATGCACCGGTCCGTCTGCCGGACGAGCGGCGCGACGGCCGCCGACAGGTCGAGCAGCGCGGCGTCCGTGGTCGCCAGCCCGGCCGCGAAGGTGACCTCGGTCGCCGGGCGCCGCCCGTAGGTGACGACCACCTTCCGGTCCCGGGTGGACTTCGCCAGGTCCATCACCCAGTCGACGCCGTCGGCCTCGAAGCACGGATCGACGGTTGGCGCGGGCACCTCGGCCCCGCACCGCAGCACGATGTCCCCGTCCCCCCACACGGCCACCCCGGGCAGGTCCACCTCGTCGCGCGCCCGGCCGCCCAGCTCCCGCGGCACCCGCTCGGTGATCCGCCCGCACCGCGGGTCCCCGGCGTCGGCGCCCGGCCGGACACCGCGCGCCGGATCGTCGGCGAGCACGACGCACAGCGCCCCGAGGGCGAGCAACGCGACGCCTCCCGCCGCCGACGTCGAACGCGTACCTAATGTCCTCATCCTCATGAGCCGCCTCCGGAAGGGGAGTTGAGACCGTGACCGACCTCGCGGAACGCTAGGCCACCCGCACGGGACACGGGCGCGGGGGTGCGACGATGATCGGCACGTACGACGCCGACAGCGGGGGGAGACCGGCGTGACGGTCACATGGCGCAGCGCGTTCCGTTACGGCCTGACGGTGGCCGTCCTGTCCTGGTCGGCCGGAACGGCGGTCGCTCTGGCCGCCGAGGCCCTGTCCGGCGGCTCGGGCCGGTGGGCCGCCACCTGGGCGCTCGACCCGTGGCAGATCGTGTGCGCGCCGGCCGCCACGGCGGCCCTGACGGTCGCGCGCAGACTCCTTCCCGCACTGCCCCGCTGGCGGGTCGTGGTCACCGACGCGGCCGTGTACCTGGCCGTCCTTCTGCTGACCGCGGTGCTGTCGGCCTGGACCGCGGGCGACGAGGCCCCCCTCGACACGGCGTTCGTCCTCGCGATCATCGCCCTGCTCACCCTCCAGCTTCCGTCGGCCTGGCTGCTCTCCCTGTGGCGCTCGGGGCACCTCGAAGTGGTCCTCGTGTCGCCATAATCGTTCCCATGGCGCATCAGCACAGCTCACAGCCCCGGCCGTCGGCGTCGTCCGCCGACCCGGACGACATCGCCGCGCTGCTCGCCCCGCGGCTGGCGTACTTCGCGGGGGTGGCCCGCACCGAGCACGTGACGCGGGCCGCGCGGGAGATGCAGGTGCCGCAGTCGACGCTGTCGCGGGCCATGGTCCGCCTCGAACAGGACCTGGGCGTCGACCTGTTCGCCCGCCGCGGCCGCACCGTCTCCCTCACGCCGGCGGGCCGTACGTTCCTCGCCTCCGTCGACCGGGCCCTCGCGGAGATCGAGCGGGCCGCCGACGAGGTGCGCGCCGACGCCGACGCCGCCACCGGGAAGGTCGCGTTCGGGTTCCTGCACACCATGGGCGCCGAGACGGTCCCCGGCCTCATCCACGCGTTCCGCGCCGACCATCCGCGCGTCCGGTTCAGCCTGGTCCAGAACTACGGCGAGGCCATGCTGGAGCGGCTGCGCGCGGGCGAGCTGGACCTCTGCCTCACCTCACCCGTCCCGGACGCCCCCGACCTGGTCTCCCGCCGCCTCGACGAGCAGAAGCTGCGCCTCGTCGTCCCCGCCGACCACCGGCTCGCCGCCCGCCGCCGGGTCCGCCTCGCGGAGGCCGCCGAGGAGGTGTTCGTGACGCTGGAGCCGGGCTACGGTCTGCGCCGCATCACCGACGACCTCTGCCAGGAGGCCGGGTTCCGGCCGCGCGTCGCCTTCGAGGGCGAGGAGGCGGAGACCCTCCGCGGCCTGGTCGCCGCCGGCCTCGGCGTCGCCCTCCTGCCCCCGCCCGCCGTCCCCCGCCCCGGCGTCGTCGAACTCACCGTCACCGCCCCCAGAGCAGCCCGCGAGATCGGCGTCGCCTGGCTCGACGGCCACCCCGACACACCCCCGGTAGCGGCCTTCAAAAAATTCCTCCTCTCCAAACGAGGCCACCTCCTCCCCACCTGACACCCCCTCAGGGGCGCGGGGAACCGCGCACAGCACGCGCCCCGAGGGCACACCTCAACTCGGTCTATAAAGAACCCCCTCCAGGGGCGCGGGGAACCGCGCACAGCACCCGTCCCGAGGGCACACCTCAACTCGCCCCAGAAGAAACCCCCTCCAGGGGCGCGAGGAACCGCGCACACCCCCCGTCCCGACGGCACAACCCAGCCCACCCCACCCCAGCCCACCGCCCAAAAACCTACCTCCGCAACGACTCCCCGAACCCGGAAGCCAACGGCATCCGCAACCCCAACGGCGGCGGAGCCGCAAACGCATCCCGCACCGGCCGCGAGAACCCCCTCCCGAACAACGCCCCCATCACGAAGTCCTCGCAGAGACACCGCACTTCGGCCCGATGCTGATGCAACCCGTGCCCGTCGGAGTGCACTTCGAACCGGCACACCTCCCGGTTCACCTTCTTCGCCCGCGCCGCCAGCCGCAGCGACAACTCGGGATCGGTCCGCTCGTCGTTCGTGCCGTGCACGATCAGCACCCGCCGCCCCACCAGCTGTTTCACCGGTTCGGGTGGCACCGCCACATCCTCCTCCGGCAGCCAGGGGGCCACCGCCAGCACGGAGTTGACGGCCTCGTGGCCCCCGGCCCGCAGCGCGGCCCGCCCGCCCATGTCGATCCCGACGAGGCACACGGGCACGTCCCCGTAGATCCGTACCGCCTCGTCCGCCGCCCACGCCGCGTCGGCCGCGAGATGGGCCTCGCCGCCGTTCCAGCCGCGGTAGCGGTACTGCACGGTGTGCACCGCCAGCCCGTCCTCCCGCCCCGCGCGGGCGAGTTGGCGTCCGAGGGCGCGGACCGGGGCCGTACCCCACAGGGCGGAGGGTCTGCGGACGGAGACCTCCTCGCCGCCGGGGAGCAGCAGCACCACCCCGCTCACCGTCTCCGGCCGCAGACCGACCGCCCTGCCCAGCCCGGCCGTCCGAAGCGCCGTCGCTCGCTGTCCCATGACAGAACAGTGTCAGAAGCGGCGGTGTACGCCATCCGTCCACGCGGTCACCGTTACGTATCGGCGGCGACCGGCGCCGAGCGATCTACGCGCGTAGGAGTTAGAGTGCGGAAATGACGAGCCAGAGCATCCAGAAGGGCGCCGTTCCCGGCCCGGAGCAGATCCGCCGGGCGCCCAAGGTTCTGCTGCACGACCATCTCGACGGCGGGCTGCGCCCCGGCACGATCGTCGACCTCGCCCGGGACTCCGGGTACTCCCGCCTCCCCGAGACCGACCCCGACAAGCTGGGCATCTGGTTCCGGGAGGCCGCCGACTCCGGCTCCCTAGAACGCTATCTGGAGACGTTCTCGCACACCGTCGGGGTGATGCAGACCCGCGACGCACTGGTGCGGGTCGCCCGTGAGTGCGCCGAGGACCTCGCCGAGGACGGCGTCGTCTACGCCGAGGTCCGCTACGCCCCTGAGCAGCACCTCGACGGCGGCCTCACCCTCGAAGAGGTCGTCGAGGCCGTCAACGAGGGCTTCCGCGAGGGCGAGCGGCTGGCCCGCGCCGACGGCCGCCGTATCCGGGTGGGCGCGCTCCTCACCGCCATGCGGCACGCCGCCCGCTCCCTGGAGATCGCCGAACTCGCCAACCGCTACCGCGACCTGGGTGTGGTCGGCTTCGACATCGCGGGCGCGGAGGCCGGGTTCCCGCCCACCCGCCACCTCGACGCCTTCGAGTACCTGAAGCGGGAGAACAACCACTTCACGATCCACGCCGGTGAGGCCTTCGGGCTGCCGTCCATCTGGCAGGCCCTCCAGTGGTGCGGCGCCGACCGGCTCGGCCACGGCGTGCGCATCATCGACGACATCGAGGTCGCCGGGGACGGCACGGTCACACTCGGCCGGCTCGCCTCCTACGTCCGCGACAAGCGGATCCCGTTGGAGCTGTGCCCCAGCTCCAACCTCCAGACCGGCGCCGCCGCCTCCTACGCCGAGCACCCGATCGGCCTGCTGCGGCGGCTGCACTTCCGGGCGACCGTCAACACCGACAACCGGCTGATGTCCGGCACCAGCATGAGCCGGGAATTCGAGCACCTTGTCGACGCATTCGGTTATACGCTCGACGATCTCCAGTGGTTCTCGGTCAATGCTATGAAGTCAGCATTCATTCCTTTCGATGAACGACTCGCCATGATCAATGACGTGATCAAGCCCGGATACGCCGAGCTGAAGTCCGCATGGCTGTTCCAGCAGACCGCCTCCACCAGCGGTTCTGTGCGCGAGGGCGGCTGACGGGCGGGTCGGTGCGGCCCTGGGATGCGGGCGGGTCTTCACGACCCGTCCGCATTTCGATGTTTGCGGCAGGCGGCATTCCGTGATTACGGTCATGGACCGCTCAGTCAGTCCCCACTGCCCCGTATTCGGAGACGCATTCATCATGAAGCAGTCTGCTGCCAAGACCCTCGGTGTCGCCGCGCTCGGTGCCGCCTTCGCCGCCGCCGGTGCGGCTGCCGCCAACGCCGCCCCGGCCGTCCCGGACGCCACCCAGGCCCTGGGCGGCGTCACCAAGGCGCTCCCGGCGGAGGGGCTCACCGAGTCGCTTCCGGCCGGTGCGGTGCTGAAGCAGGCGCAGCCGGCGCTCGGCGCCGGTCTGGAGGCCGTCGCGCCCGTCGCGCAGAACGCGCTCGCCCAGGGCCCGACCGCCCCCGTCGCGGGCCTCCTGGGTGGTCTGCCGCTCAAGGGCCTGCCCACCAAGGGCCTGCCGGTCAACGGGATTCCGCTCGGCTGAGCCACCCCGCACCCCCGCTCGGGGCGCGCCCGGACCACCGGACGCGCCCCGACGGCGTGTCTCCGCCGTGCGCCCGCCACGCCCACCGGGGGCGACGGGCCTCACCAGGCCGTCCGCGCCTTGTCCTCGGCGGGCAGGAAGATCCAGAGCCCTATGTAGAGCAGGAACTGCGGGCCCGGCAGCAGGCAGGACAGCAGGAAGATCACGCGCATCGTCGTGGCGGACGTGCCGAAACGGCGGGCCAGCGCGGCACAGACTCCGCCGATCACACGGCCCTGGGCGGGGCGGGCGAGGCTGCTGGACATCGGGTGCTCCTTCGTGGGCGTCGGTCCGGGAAGCGGCCTGGGCGGCCGTCCCGTCTGACCTCCACGCTACGAAGACGAAGCGGGCGAAACGTCGCTCTACGGGGCGATCCCGACCCTGGGAATCGTCGGGGTCCGACCCTGAGCCAACCCCTCCGGACCCACCCCCTCCGACCCTGACTCCCCGCGCGCCGCCGCCCGGTGCTCCCGGCGCGCGCCGAGCTGCCGCAGCCACGCCCTGGCAGCCGGGACCACCGCGACGTGGGCCAGCGCCACACCCGTGGTGTTCAGCAGCAGCGCGTCGATGTCGACCACGCGGCCGGGGACGCCCGTCTGGAGCAGTTCGATCGCCAGCGACAGCAGGGCGCCCGCCGTGACCGTACGGAGCAGGGAGGCGAGCGGGGAGACGTGCAGCCTGCCGTGCGCCAGCGGCAGCAGGACGCCCAGCGGGGCGAGCAGCGCCAGCGCCTCGCCGATCCGGCGGGCCGCCTCGGGCCAGCCCAGCTGGAGGTCGGCGCGGATACCGGCGAACGGCCGGAGGTTGGTGGGCATCACCCACGGCACGTCCAGCGGGCGCAGCGTCAGCCAGGCGACGAACAGGACATGTGCGACCAGGAGGACACTCCCGGTCGCACGGATGCGGTTCACGGCGCTGCCGCCGACGGAGCCTTGACGCTGCACGCCCCCCAAGACGCCTCACGCGGCAGCATCGGTTCCGGTCCGGAGGGCGAGGCGTACGTCACGTACGACGCACCCCTGCCCGGCGAACGCCCCGAACACCCCACCCCGGCACCCCCAGCCCGTCCGGCGTTTGAGGACGAGGCCCGTTGAGGGCCGACCGGGGGCACGCGTACCCACGGCACCCCGGAGTGCACCCGAGGAGGAGAATCCGGCCCACCCCCCGGAGGGCGTCTCAGTCCTTCGTCACCTCGGACGACGGCGGCTCCTTAGACCCCGGCCGCGAGCGCACCTCGTCCGTGCAGGCGTACCGCCGGGCCTCCTCCGACGGTGCCGGCCCGCCCAGGACGACCGACCCGTCGCCCTCCGCCGCCGCGGAGTCGGAGAACGTGCACACCAGCTGTGCCAGCGCGTACGAGGTCAGGTCCTCCGGGGACGCGCTCAGCCGCAGCGCGTCGTCGGGGTCGCCGGGCGCGGGCCCGCTCACCCGCATGCGGTGCACGTCGGTCGTGTACCCGGCCTCCTTCTCGGCGGAAGTCGGCGACTCCGCCAGCCCGTCCAGGAGGTTCTGCGCGACGAGGACCCGGCGGGTGCCGCCCGCGGTGCCCTCGGGGACCGGTACCGTCCGGTCGACCGCGACCAGGGACGAGCCGCACAGCAGGAAGACCCGTACCGGCGCGCCGCGTGCGGCCCGTGCCGTGGTGTCCTGGTCGGCGAGGGAGCAGCGCACCCGCGACGGCGCGGGACCGAAGTCGGTCGGCACCTCCGTCGCGCGGATGCCGCAGCCGCCGAGCAGCCCGGCCAGTACGGGCAGGGCGCCCAGCGCGAGCAGCCGCCGTACGGCCGTCCCGCGCGCGCGTGCGGCGCGCGCCGGGCCGCGGTCGGGTGTCATGACGCCCCCTCGTGGTCGTGCCCCGCGTCCTTCCCGGCCGCGACGGCGGGGCCGGTGGGTCCGGCCGTCCCGTCCCGCTCGGCCGGGTCCGGCGCCCCGTCCCGCGGCAGCCGCAGCGTGAACACCGCGCCGCCGTCGGGGGAGTTGGCGGCGGTGATCTCGCCGCCGTGGATGTGGGCGTTCTCCAGGGCGATGGAGAGGCCGAGGCCGCTGCCCTCGGAGCGGGGGCGGGAGGCGCTCGCCTTGTAGAAGCGGTCGAAGACGTGCGGCAGGACGTCCTCGGGGATGCCGGGGCCGTGGTCGCGGACCGCGATGACCACCTCGTCGGCCGACTCGCGCACCGACACCCGTACCGGCGATCCGCCGTGCTTGAGGGCGTTGCCGATCAGGTTGGCGAGGATCACGTCGAGGCGGCGCGGGTCGAGGCGGGCGTGGATGCCGCGGGGGGCGTCCAGGTCGACGGCGTCGAGCCAGGCCCGCGCGTCGATGCAGTGGGTGATCTGGTCGGAGACCTCGACGTCGTCGAGGACCAGCCGGGCCGTCCCGGCGTCGAAGCGGGTGACCTCCATCAGGTTCTCGACCAGGTCGTTCAGCCGCCGCGTCTCGGACACGACCAGCCGCACCGCCGGTTCGATCATGGGGTCGATGCCGCCCGCCTCCGCGTCGAGTTCCTCTTCGAGGATCTCGGTGACGGCGGTGATCGCGGTGAGCGGGGTGCGCAGTTCGTGGCTCATGTCGGCGACGAACCGGCGGGACGCCTCGTCGCGGGCCGCCATGTCCGACACCCGTTTCTCCAGCGCCTCCGCCGTCCGGTTGAACGTCCGTGACAGGTCGGCCAGTTCGTCGGTGCCGGACACCCGCAGCCGCGTGTCCAGCTTCCCCTCGCCGAGCCGCCGCGCGGCGACTCCGAGGCGGTGCACGGGCTTCAGCACGGTCGTGGCGGCGGCCTGCGCGAGCAGCGCGGCGCCGATCAGCGCGAGGCCGGTGGCGATCCCCAGCGACCAGGCCAGCGAGTTGAGGTCCTTCGCCTCCGGCTCCAGCGACTTGCGCATGTACCCGGTCGGACCGCCGCCGATCACCTTCGTCCCGGCCACCAGGTACGGCGTCCCGTGGTCCACCACGCGCTGCCAGTACAGGTGGTACGGCGACTTGTTGCCCGCGGAGGTGTCCTGCTGCTTGCCGACCGCGCGGCGCAGCGACTCGGGCACGTCGTCGAGCGAGAACCCGCTCAGGCCACCGGAGTTGCCGTACACGGTCCGCCCGGCGGCGTTCTCGGCGACCAGGAGCACGCTGAAGTGCTGGCTGCTGTTCGCCATCTGCCCGGCCGTGTGCTGGAGTTCGTCCTGCGACGGCTTCTCGGGCAGCGATCCGGCCCGGTTCTGCATCTCCTGCTCGAAGTCGCGCAGCACCGCGCCCTGGGTGCGCGTCAGCACGGCCTCGCGGTTGAGCCAGTACGCGATGCCGGACGCGGAGACCGCGGCGGTCAGCGCGACCAGCCCGAAGACCACGACCAGCCGCAGCCGCAGACTCGTCAGGCGCAGCCGTGACAGATGACCCCTGCGCACCGCGGACCAGCCGCGGCGCCCCCCGTGCGGTTCGGTCACTGAGGGCTGTCCAGGCGGTAGCCGACGCCGCGGACGGTACGGATCAGGGTGGGCGAGGACGGCACGTCCTCGACCTTGGCGCGCAGCCGCTGGACACAGGCGTCCACCAGCCGCGAGTCACCGAGGTAGTCGTGCTCCCACACCAGCCGCAGCAGCTGCTGCCGGGACAGCGCCTGGCCGGGGCGGCGGCTCAGTTCGAGCAGCAGCCGCAGCTCGGTCGGGGTGAGCTGGAGGTCCTCGCCGTTCTTCGTCACGGTCATCGCGGCCCGGTCGATGACCAGGCTGCCGAAGGACGCCGCGTCGTTCGACTCGCGTTCCCCGCGCCGCAGCACGGCCCGGATACGGGCGTCCAGCACCCGTCCCTGGACCGGTTTCACCACGTAGTCGTCGGCGCCGGACTCCAGTCCGACGACCACGTCGATGTCGTCGCTGCGCGCGGTGAGCAGGATGATCGGCAGCTGGTCGGTGCGCCGGATACGGCGGCACACCTCGAAGCCGTCGATTCCGGGCAGCATCACGTCCAGCACGATCAGATCCGGCCGCTGCTCGCGCAGGAGCTTCAGACCGTCCTCACCGCTCGCAGCGGTCGCCACGCGGTGCCCCTGGCGCGTCAGAGAGAGCTCCAGGGCCGTCCGGATGGCGTCGTCGTCCTCGATCAGCAACAGGGAAGGCACGGGCTCATTCTGGCCCATGGAGGCCCTGTCGTTCGACCTGTGGGGCGGCCCCGGCTGCCGGAGGGCCCCGCGCGCGCCGCCGAGGCCCCCGCCGGGAGCGGCCCGTGACGCCCCTGCGGCGACCCCCGTGAACAGCGCGCGGACCCGCGCCGACAGGCCCTGTGACAGCTCTGTGACAGTCGGCGGACACGGCGATGAAGTGGCGTCGGCAAGCTTCTCGGCACAGGCAAGGGAGCGGCGACAGCGGCCCCGGCCGTTCGAACAGCAGGACCGGCGGGACCGCACGATCAGCAGGACCAGTAAGACCAGCGGGACCAGCGGGACCAGTGAGACCAGCAGGACCAGAACGACACACCGGAAGTCCACGACGGGGGGCGCGAGATGAACACGCTGCACAGCTTGAACACCAGCGCAGTGGTCACGCGCCTGCACGACGTGCACCGGGGTGGTGAGAAGTCCGGTGCCGTGGGAGGGCGGGGGTGCTCCCGCGGCACCGGGCGTCAGCACACCGCGTACATGACGGTGGTTGACGCGCACACGGGGGAGTCCGCGCAGCCGGCCACGGCCGGGAGCGCGGTCGGGGGGGCCACGTACAGGGAGGGCTCGGGGGAGCGCAGCTCGCTGTCGGAGGCGGAGTTCACCGCCTACGTCCAGGAGCGCCGCGCCTCCCTGTACGCCACGGCCTACCACCTCACGGGGGACCGCTTCGAGGCCGAGGACCTGCTCCAGAGTGCGCTGTTCTCGACGTACCGGGCCTGGGAGCGGATCAGTGACAAGGCCGCGGTCGGCGGATACCTCCGCCGGACCATGACCAACCTGCACATCAGCGCGTGGCGCCGCCGCAAGCTGAACGAGTACCCGACCGAGGAGCTGCCGGAGACGGCCGGCGACACGGACGCGATGCGCGGCACCGAGCTGCGCACCGTCCTGTGGCAGGCGCTGGCCCGGCTGCCCGAACTCCAGCGGACGATGCTGGTCCTGCGCTACTACGAGGGCCGCACCGACCCGGAGATCGCGGAGATCCTCGACATCAGTGTCGGCACGGTCAAGTCGAGCATCTGGCGGTCGCTCCGCCGGCTGCGTGAGGACGAGGTCCTCAGCTTCGGCCGTGACGAGGAGAGCGCCTTCGGCGAGCTGGTCGCCTGAGGCGAACGGGGGGAACGAGGGAAGCACGGGGGAACGGGGGAAAGAGGGGGGCCGGCTCCGTTCAGGGAAGCCGGTGTTCGACGGGCGCGGTATCGGGGGGACCCGACGGGGGACGTAGGGGGAGCGGTACCGCGCTCGGCACCATCCGGGGGGATGGGAAACACGGGGAAAGCACGGGGGACAACGGGGGAAGCACGGGGGAAACGGGGGAGCACCGGGAGCGGGGCTGGAGGGCCGGGGGGTCCGTCCAGCCCCGCTCCTCTGCGTTCTCCGTGTTCTCTGCGTTTTCTGGGCTTTCTCGGTTCCCCGTGTTTCCCGGGTGGCCCGTGTTCCGCGCCGGGCTCAGGCCGCCGTACGCGAGGACGGTGCGCGGCGGCCCGCCGCGGCGGACGCCAGGCGGCCCATCGCCTCGTCCCGGTCGCACGCGTGGGCGCCCAACGCGGTCTGACGGGCCACGATCGAGCGCTCGGTGCGCATCAGGCGCCAGCCCCGCCGCAACAGGAACGGGACCGACTTACGGCCCTCGCGCAGATCGCGCAGGAAGCGGCGGCGGAACGTCTTCACCGGACCCCGGCTCAGACACAGCGCGTCGGCCAGGACCCCCACCTCACGGCAGCGGGTCACTATCTCCGCGGCGAAGATGCCCTCCGCGATGAACAGCGGGGTCCGCCCGAAGTCGACCGACTCGGCGCCGGTCCGCGCGCTCAACGACAGGTCGTAGACGGGAACGTCCGTACGACCCGTGCGGCACAGCTCCTCGATCGCCGCGACCGCCCTGTCCGCGTCCCACGATCCGGGATGGTCCCAGTCGATGTCCGAACTCCCCGCCACCTGCGGCAGCGTGGGGTCGTCGCCCTCCTTGTAGAAGTCGTCGAGCCGCAGCACCGGAAGGCCGGAGCGGGCCGCGAGAAGGGACTTGCCGGAGCCGGAGGGGCCGCAGAGCAGCACGACTCGCGCGGGAACGGGCGGATGGGGACTCACGGGACACCAGTCTGAGGCATCCACCCGGCCGGTTACGACCCCGCGGGTCGGCTTTGCAGCGCGCGTCACACCACAACTACCCTTCGTGTCGACCTGATTACCCGGTGCGGCAGAAAGTGGCAGCGACGATGGGCCGACACGGCACTCCTACTTCCCCCTCCCACCCGACGGGCCGCCGCGTGCTGGCCGCCCTCGCGACCGCCGGGGCGGCGCTGGGCGCGGGTGCCTCCGCCGCCGCGGCCGACACCGACCCGGTCGTCGACGTGATGCGCACCAGCCCCACCTCGGTCGGCCGGATCGACCCGCAGGCGGGCGTCCAGGGCGCGCTGGGCGCGCTGCCGTACGTCACGGGCGCGCTCTCCGACCTCAAGCCCAACCCGCTCGCGGGCACCGGCGTCGACCCGCTCGACAACGGCGTCGGCACCCAGCTCGCCGACTTCAAGCCGCTCACCTCGCAGATGCTCACCGGGCCGGTCGCGCAGGCGCAGTCCATCGGGTCGATCCCGGTGCTGGGCCAGGTGACCGGGCTGCTCGGCGGCGGGCAGGCATGAGAGCGCGGGGCCGCGCCCCCTCCGGAGGAGGGAGGGACGCGGCCCCGCGCGCCGGTGGCCGGGCCGGTCAGGGCCCGGCACGGCTCAGTACGCCGAGCCGGAGGCGCCCAGCGAACCCGTGGGGTGCCAGACCGTCTTGGTCTCCAGGAACGCCGTCAGGCGGTCCGTGCCGGGCGTCGCCGCCCAGTCGTCCACCGGACGGGGACGCAGCACGCGCTTGAGGTTGTCGGCCGCCGCGATCTCCAGCTCCTTCGCGAGCACCTCGTCGGCGCCCGCCAGGTCGATCGCGTTGACGTCCTGGTGCGCGGCGAGCGGCGCCGCGATCTCCGCCGTACGGCCCGACAGGACGTTGACCACGCCGCCGGGGACGTCGGAGGTGGCCAGCACCTCACCCAGGGAGAGCGCGGGCAGCGGGGCGCGCTCGCTCGCCACCACGATCGCGGTGTTGCCGGTGGCGATCACCGGGGCCAGCACCGAGACCAGGCCGAGGAACGACGACTCCTGCGGCGCGAGCACCGCGACCACACCGGTCGGCTCCGGCGACGACAGGTTGAAGTACGGGCCCGCCACCGGGTTGGCGCCGCCCACCACCTGGGCGATCTTGTCGGTCCAGCCCGCGTACCAGACCCAGCGGTCCACGGCCGCGTCGACCTGGGCCGCCGCCTTCGCCTTCGACAGGCCCTCGGCCGCCGCGACCTCCTGGACGAACTGGGCCCGGCGGCCCTCCAGCATCTCGGCCACCCGGTACAGCACCTGGCCCCGGTTGTACGCCGTCGCGCCGGACCAGCCGCCGAACGCCTTGCGGGCGGCGACGACCGCGTCACGGGCGTCCTTGCGGGAGGACTGCGGGGCGTTCGCCAGCCACGTGCCCTTGGAGTCCGTCACCTCGTACACCCGGCCGCTCTCGGAACGCGGGAACTTCCCGCCGACGTACAGCTTGTAGGTCTTGAAGACGCTCAGACGCTCGGGGGTGCGATCAGACATCGAGGTACGCCTCCAGGCCGTGGCGGCCGCCCTCGCGGCCGGAGCCCGACTCCTTGTACCCGCCGAACGGCGAGGTCGGGTCGAACTTGTTGAACGTGTTGGACCACACCACACCGGCCCGCAGCTTCCCCGCCACCGCGAGGATGCGGGAGCCCTTCTCGGACCAGACGCCCGCCGACAGGCCGTACGGCGTGTTGTTGGCCTTGGCGACCGCCTCGTCCGGGGTGCGGAAGGTGAGGACGGACAGCACCGGGCCGAAGATCTCGTCGCGGGCCACGGTGTGCGCCTGCGTCACGTTGGTGAAGAGGGTCGGCGCGAACCAGTAGCCACTTGTGGGGAGTTCGCAGGCCGGGGACCAGCGCTCGGCGCCCTCCGCCTCGCCCCGCTCCACCAGCGAGGTGATCCGGGCCAGCTGCTCGGCCGAGTTGATCGCGCCGATGTCGGTGTTCTTGTCCAGCGGGTCGCCCAGGCGCAGCGTGGACAGGCGGCGCTTGAGGGAGTCCAGCAGCTCGTCCTGGACCGACTCCTGCACCAGCAGCCGGGAGCCCGCGCAGCAGACCTGGCCCTGGTTGAAGAAGATGCCGTTCACGATGCCCTCGACGGCCTGGTCGATCGGGGCGTCGTCGAAGACGATGTTGGCGCCCTTGCCGCCCAGCTCCAGCGTGACCTTCTTGCGGGTGCCCGCGACGGTCCGCGCGATCTCCTTGCCGACGGCCGTGGAACCCGTGAACGCCACCTTGTCGACGTCCGGGTGCGCGACGAGCGCGGCGCCCGCGTCGCCGTAGCCGGGCAGGATGTTGACGACGCCCTTCGGCAGGCCCGCCTGGCGGCAGATGTCCGCGAAGAACAGCGCCGACAGCGGGGTCGTCTCGGCGGGCTTCAGGACCACCGTGTTGCCCGCGGCGAGCGCCGGGGCGATCTTCCACGCCAGCATCAGCAGCGGGAAGTTCCACGGGATGACCTGGCCCGCGACGCCCAGCGGGCGCGGGTCCGGGCCGAACCCGGCATGGTCCAGCTTGTCGGCCCAGCCCGCGTAGTAGAAGAAGTGCGCGGCGACCAGCGGCAGGTCCGCGTCGCGGGTCTCCTTGATCGGCTTGCCGTTGTCCAGGGTCTCCAGGACGGCCAGCTCGCGGGAGCGCTCCTGGACGATCCGGGCGATGCGGAACAGGTACTTCGCGCGCTCCGCGCCCGGCAGCGCGGACCACTTCCCGAACGCCCTGCGGGCCGCGGCGACCGCGCGGTCCACGTCCGCGGCGCCCGCGCGGGCGACCTCGGAGAGCACCTCCTCGGACGACGGGGAGACCGTCTTGAAGACCTTGCCGTCGGCCGCGTCGGTGAACTCGCCGTCGATGAACAGCCCGTAGGACGGGGCGATGTCGACGACCGAGCGGGACTCGGGGGCCGGGGCGTACTCGAACACAGAGGCCATGGTGATCAGTCCACCGTCACGTAGTCGGGGCCGGAGTAGCGGCCGGTGGCCAGCTTCTGACGCTGCATCAGCAGGTCGTTGAGCAGCGAGGAGGCGCCGAAGCGGAACCAGTGGTTGTCCAGCCAGTCCTCGCCCGCGGTCTCGTTGACCAGGACCAGGAACTTCACGGCGTCCTTCGTGGTGCGGATGCCGCCGGCGGGCTTCACACCGACCTGGACGCCGGTCTGGGCGCGGAAGTCGCGGACCGCCTCCAGCATGAGCAGGGTGTTCGCCGGGGTGGCGTTCACGGCGACCTTGCCCGTCGACGTCTTGATGAAGTCCGCGCCCGCGAGCATGCCGAGCCAGCTGGCCCGGCGGATGTTGTCGTACGTCGACAGCTCGCCCGTCTCGAAGATCACCTTCAGCCGGGCGGCGCTGCCGCAGGCCTCCTTCACGGCCACGATCTCGTCGTGGACCTTCAGGTACTTGCCCGCGAGGAACGCGCCGCGGTCGATGACCATGTCGATCTCGTCCGCGCCCGCGGCGACGGCGTCGCGGACGTCCGCGAGCTTCACGTCGAGGGCCGCGCGGCCCGCCGGGAACGCGGTGGCGACCGACGCCACCTTCACGCCGGAGCCCGCCACGGCCTCCTTCGCGGTGGCGACCATGTCCGGATACACGCAGACCGCGGCGGTCGTCGGGGTGTCCGGGTCCGTCGGGTCGGGGTGGACCGCCTTCGCGCCGAGCGCCCGGACCTTGCCGGGGGTGTCCGCGCCTTCCAGCGTCGTCAGGTCGACCATCGAGATGGCGAGGTCGATGGCGTACGCCTTCGCGGTCGTCTTGATCGAACGGGTGCCGAGGGAGGCGGCACGCGCCTCCAGCCCGACCGCGTCGACGCCGGGGAGGCCGTGCAGGAAGCGGCGGAGGGTGGTCTCGGAGGCGGTGACGTCGTCGAGGCCGAGGGGGCCTCCGGCGGTGGGACCTCCGGGGTGGGGGGCCCGGGGGGCGGGGGCGTTGTTGGACATGGTCACCAGACGAGCATATCTACGCGCGTAGCGGCTGTACAGCCCACGGGGTGGGGGGCTGGGGGGCTGGGGCGGTGTGGGGATGCGGTGAGTGGTGGGGTGCGGGTGCGTGGTGGCTGGTCGCGCAGTTCCCCGCGCCCCTGAGGCAACTCCGCCCGAGGGGGATTTCCCTGTGAGGCCGCTGACGATGACGTGCGCGGTTCCCCGCGCCCCTGTGTGTGCGGGGTGTTGCCGGAGACCCCCCGCAGGGGCGCGGGGAACCGCGCACCGTACTGCCACGGGCCTGGCCGGGGAATCCCGTTCACCCGGATTCGCCTCAGGGGCGCGGGGAACCGCGCACAGCGCTCCGACCGGCCTCGCTGGGGAATCCGCTCGGCGGGAGTCGTCCCAGGGGCGCGGGGAACTGCGCGACCAGCCCCCACTCGCCCGCGCCCGGAAGCGAACCCCTAGCCCGCGGCCAGCAGGATCAGCAGGACGACCGCTCCCGCCGCCGCGGGGCCCACGATCTCCCAGGCCCACCGCACGGTGACCTCACCCTGCGCCGCAGCCTCCTCGTGCCGCCGCTCCCACGTATCCCGCAGTTCGTCCATGACCTGGTCCGTGTCGGCCCGCGCAGGCCCCTCGGCCAGTCCCGTGCCGCCGTGCGACGAGAGGCCCCCGCCGAACCCGGCCGGGCCCCCGCCGAAGCCTCCGAGCCCGCGGCGCCGCCGCCCGTCCCGCCCCGCGGCCTTCTCCGCCGCCGCCCGGTCCTGCTGCCGGGCCGCCCGCTTGCGGGCCCGCAGGGACACGGGCACCGCCCAGAGCTGGATCTTCTTCCCCTCCTCGGTGACCGCCTCGTTGGAGTAGGCGGACCGCAGGGAGGCGACCTGCCCCCAGGGCAGGGCGACGATCCGGAACGGGTTGCGCACCCGCAGCCGGTCCTCGCCCGAGAACACGGCGGGCCGGAGTGTGAAGGCGGTGATCAGCGGGACGAGCAGGATGAGCAGCGCGAGCGCCAGCCAGGGTGTCCGGCCCTCGCCCGCGACGATCGCGTCGATGCCCAGCCAGCCGACCAGGGCGAGCAGCAGGACGCCGCCGACCATGCCCATGGGGGACCGGTAGATCCGGTCCTGTGTCTCGGGCGCGGTGGGCCGCGGCGCGGATGGCTGCTCGTGCGGGGTCGTCATGCTTCCGATTCTGCCCCACCCCTCCCGGGCGCGAGGTACCCGCCCGTCCGGGGCTGGTGGCGCGTCCGCCGACGGCGTCCCGGCTCCACGGGAATCCCGCGGCGCGTCCGCTCCGTACATATTCCCGGTTGTAAAGCCGTTCTTTATTTGGGGAGGAATGCGCCTGCCTGTTCCTGAAAGGTTGGCGGCCGCTTTCGGAGGGTGCTCGGGTGGCTACATCAACTAATTGAGTAACCCCTCTCACCTGGGTGTTCTCGCGGAAGATCGGTGTTTAGAGGGTCGAATAAATGGGCATTCGCAGAAATTCCCCACCCCTGGGAAACATTCATTCCGATGGGTATTACGGTGGGACTCATGACGGCTCACCCGGTCTTTCGGGTAGTTCGCCGTGTTCATTTCACGCTGTTCCCGCCGAAGGAGAAGCATGCCCAGAATCCGCAGGACCGCGCTGTCCCTGGCCCTCGCCGTGGTGACCCCGGCGCTCGCCGTCCTCCCGTCGGCCGCGTCCGCCCAGGCGGCCCCCGCGTCGTCGGGCGTCCGCTGCCAGGAGGTCCGGGTCCCGGTGGCCATGACCGAGGGAGGGACGGCCGACCAGACCGTCGCGGGCAGCCTGTGCACGCCGAGGAAGGGCCGCGCGACGACGGTCCAGGTCATGGTCCCCGGCGGGAACTACGACCGCCGCTACTGGACGATGGCCCCCGACTCCCGCACCCCCTCCTACGAGGAGTCGATGCAGCGCGCGGGCTACGCCACCCTCGTCCTCGACCGGCTCGGCACCGGCAGCAGCTCCCGCCCGGTCAGCACCCGCTACACCGGCGACACCCACAGCGAGAGCGTCCATCAGGTCCTGAAGCAGCTCAACGCCGGGAAGATCGCCCACCAGCGCTTCCCGCGCGTCGTCCTGGTCGGTCACTCGATGGGCTCCGGCACCTCCGCCAAGGTCGCCATCAAGCACCCGGAGGACATGGACGCGCTCGTCCTCACCGGCACTGCCTCCCAGCAGGGCGCCGAGGGCTCCGCGGGGCTGATGGAGACGGGCATCCACCGGGCCAACCAGGACCCGCGCTGGGCCGGGGCCGGGCTGGACGACGGCTACATCATCACCAAGCCCGGTGAGCGCGTGAAGTGGTTCTACTACCCGAAGACCATGGACCCGGCCACCCTCGCCGCCGACGAGGCCGCCGCCCAGCCCGACGCGATGCCGACGCCCGCCCTCTTCCCGAAGAAGGAGGAGTTCCGCAAGATCAAGGTGCCCACGCTCGTCGTCCTCGGCGACCACGACAAGATCGTCTGCGGCACGGGCGGCTCCGACTGCTCCAGCACCGCCGCCCTCCAGGCGCAGGAGAGCCGCAACTTCTCCAAGGCGGCGCACGTGAAGGCCGTCGTCATCGAGGACACCGGCCACTCGATCAACCAGCAGCTCACCGCGCCCGCCCTCTACACGGCGGTCAAGGTCTGGGACCGGCCCGCACAGCACCGCTGAGCGGACCGCCCGACCGCTCGGGCAGACCTTGACATGACGAGGTCCGGACGGCGATCCCCACCGTCCGGACCTCACGCGTTCCCCGCACCACGCGGCACCGCACCGCAAGGCGCCCGCCCCAAGGCACCGCCAGGCGTGCCGTGCGGCCCCGGCTCAGATGCCGGCCGCCGCCGCCAGGTCCCGCTTGACCGCCGCGAGCAGTTCGGCGCCGCGCGCGCGGGCCGCCGGGAGGGCGTCGTGCGAGGCGACCGGCACCACGACCTCCAGGTAGCACTTCAGCTTGGGCTCGGTGCCGCTGGGCCGGACGACGACCCGCGCCCCGTCGAGGGTGTAGCGCAGCCCGTCCGTCGGCGGCAGGGTGTCGGTGCCCCGCGTCAGGTCCTCGGCGCGGGTGATCGCCAGCCCGGCCAGCTCGGTCGGCGGCCGCTCGCGCAGCCGCTCCATCGCGCGCGCGATGACCGTGAGGTCCTCCACGCGCACCGACAGCTGGTCCGTGGCGTGCAGCCCGTGCTCCACGGCGAGGTCGTCCAGGAGGTCCAGCAGGGTCCGCCCGCGCTCCTTCAGCTCCGACGCCAGTTCGGTGATGAGCAGCGCGGCGGTGATGCCGTCCTTGTCGCGCACGCCCTCCGGGTCGACGCAGTAGCCGAGGGCCTCCTCGTAGCCGTAGCGCAGGCCGTCCGCGCGGGCGATCCACTTGAAGCCGGTCAGGGTCTCCACGAACGGCAGGCCCGCCTTCTCCGCGATCCTGCCGAGCAGCGAGGAGGAGACGATGGACTCGGCGAACGTGCCGCGCGCGCCCCGCGCCACCAGGTGCGCGCCGAGCAGCGCGCCCACCTCGTCGCCGCGCAGCATCCGCCACGCGTCGCCGTCCCGCACCGCCACCGCGCAGCGGTCGGCGTCGGGGTCGTTGGCGATGACGAGGTCCGGGCCGGTCTCGGTGGCCTTGGCGAAGGCCAGGTCCATCGCGCCGGGCTCCTCCGGGTTGGGGAAGGCGACCGTCGGGAACTCCGGGTCCGGCTCGGCCTGCTCGGCGACGAGCGCGGGCGCGGGGAACCCGGCGCGCGCGAACGCGGCCAGCAGGACGTCCTTGCCGACCCCGTGCATCGCCGTGTAGACGGTGCGGGCCGTGCGCGCGGAGCCCGCGGCGAGGACGGCGTCCGTACGGGCCAGATAGGCGTCCAGGACCGCGTCATCGAGGATCTCCCAGCCGCCGTCCGGCCGCGGTACGTCGGCCAGCGACCGTACGGCGTCGATCTCGGCGGCGATCTCCGCGTCCGCCGGGGGCACGATCTGCGAGCCGTCGCCCAGGTACACCTTGTAGCCGTTGTCGCGGGGCGGGTTGTGGCTGGCGGTGACCTCGACGCCCGCGACCGCGCCCAGATGCCGTATGGCGTAGGCGAGGACCGGGGTCGGCAGCGGGCGGGGCAGCACCGCGGCGCGCAGGCCCGCGCCGGTCATCACGGCGGCCGTGTCCCGCGCGAAGTCCGCCGACTTGTGGCGGGCGTCGTAGCCGATGACGACCAGGCCGCCGCTCCGCCCCTGCGCGCGCAGGTACGCGGCGAGGCCCGCGGCGGCGCGGATGACGACGGCGCGGTTCATGCGCATCGGGCCCGCGCCGAGTTCGCCGCGCAGGCCCGCGGTGCCGAACTGGAGGGTGCCGGCGAAGCGGTCCGCGATGTCCTCGACGGCCCCGGTGTCGAGGAGGCGGGCGAGTTCCTCGCGGGTGTCCGGGTCGGGGTCCTCGGCGAGCCAGGTGCGGGCGCGGGTGAGGAGGTCGTCCTCGGCGCGGTCGGTCGCGGTCACGGTGGGTCAGCCTCTCGGATCGTCGTGCGGAGTTCGCCCCCGCCGCCCTTTCCCTTCCCGATTCCGGGGGCTGCCGCCCCCGGACCCCCGCTTTCGGCCCTGGACGGGCCTCGGCCTCAAGCCCCGGAGGGGGACCCGCGGACGGGCTGAAGGGAGGGCGCGGCAAGGGGGGTTACAGGCGGCCCAGCACCTGGGCCAGGAGGGAGCCCATGCGGGTGGCGCTGTCGCGGCCCGCCTGGAGGACCTCCTCGTGGTTGAGGGGTTCGCCGGTCATGCCCGCGGCGAGGTTGGTCACCAGGGAGATGCCGAGCACCTCGGCGCCCGCCTCGCGCGCCGCGATGGCCTCCAGCACCGTCGACATGCCGACCAGGTCGGCGCCGATGACGCGCGCCATGCGGATCTCGGCGGGGGTCTCGTAGTGCGGGCCGGGGAACTGGGCGTAGACGCCCTCCTCCAGCGAGGGGTCGATCTCCTTGCACAGGGCGCGCAGGCGCGGCGAGTACAGGTCCGTGAGGTCCACGAAGTTCGCGCCGACGATCGGGGAGGCCGCCGTCAGGTTGATGTGGTCGCTGATCAGGACCGGCTGGCCGGGCCGCATGCCCTCGCGCAGGCCGCCGCAGCCGTTGGTCAGCACGATGGTCTTGCTGCCCGCCGCCACCGCCGTGCGCACGCCGTGCGCGACGGAGGCCACACCGCGGCCCTCGTAGTAGTGCGTGCGGCCCAGGAAGACCAGGGCGCGCTTGTCACCGATGCGGTACGAGCGGACCGTGCCGCCGTGGCCCTCGACCGCGGGCGGCGGGAAGCCGGGCAGCTCGGTGACCTGGAACTCGGCCTCGGGGGCGCCGAGGGCGTCCGCGGCCGGGGCCCAGCCGGAGCCCATCACGAGGGCGACGTCGTGGGTGTCGGCGCCGGTCAGTTCACGCAGGCGCGTCGCGGCCGCGTCGGCGGCGGCGTAGGGGTCGCCCTGGATGTCGTCCGGAAGAAGAGATGCGTTCACGCGAAGAGGGTAGCCCGGATTTGGCTACGCGCGTAGATGGCAAAGCGCACGGGAGGGCGATCGTTGTCTTGTCGTTTCCGACGGCCCTGCTCGCGCCGCGGTCCGCGCGGACGTGACAAAAGTGACAGGGGCCCTCAGCAGGGACGTTTGCGCAGCTCCATCACGTAGTCGTGCGGGGCGCCCGCCGACTCCGCCGCGTCCGCGATCTCCCCGAGGTACCGGGCGGAGGGCAGCCCGCCCTCGTAGCCGTCGAGGACGTACGCCCAGCCCTGCTCCTCGCCGTCCAGGGTGTGCACCCGCACCCGCATCCGGCGGTAGATCCCGAGGCCGACGCCCTCCCAGCGGTCCAGGGACTCCTCGTCCATGGGCGCCACGTCGTACAGCGCGACGAAGACCTGCGACAGCGGGTCCTCGACGACCGTCGCCAGCGCGCCCTCCCAGCCCAGCTGCTCGCCCCCGAACGTCAGCCGCCACCCGTTCATCCAGCCGGTGGCGCGCAGCGGCGAGTGGGGGGCGCGGCGGGTCATCAGCCGCGCGTCGAGGTTGCCGGCGTACGCGGCGTAGAGCGACATGGGGACGAGGGTACGGCAGCCCGTGGCCGGTTCCCTTCCGCCGCCGGACGCCCCTCCCGCACCTGTCGTACCGGCCCTCGGCCCCCCGGGGCGGTACCACCGGCCCGCGTACGGGACAATGGAGTACGTGACTCGGATCGTGATCATCGGTGGCGGACCCGGCGGATACGAAGCGGCGCTGGTCGCGGCGCAGCTCGGCGCGGAGGTGACCGTCGTCGACTGCGACGGTCTGGGCGGGGCGTCGGTGCTCACCGACTGCGTGCCGTCGAAGACCCTGATCGCCACGGCCGAGGTGATGACCACCTTCGACTCCTCCTACGAGGAGCTGGGCATCATCGTCGCCGACGACACCCCGCCGCTGGAGCGCGCCGCCCGCGTGGTCGGCGTCGACCTCGACAAGGTCAACCGCCGGGTGAAGCGGCTCGCGCTCGCCCAGTCCCACGACATCACCGCCTCCGTCACCCGCGCCGGGGCCCGTGTGCTGCGCGGCCGGGGCCGGCTCAAGGGCATGCAGGCCCTCGACGGCTCCCGCCAGGTGATCGTCACCGCCGCCGACGGCACCGAGGAGACCCTCACCGCCGACGCCGTCCTCCTCGCCACCGGCGGCCACCCCCGCGAGCTGCCCGACGCCGCGCCCGACGGCGAGCGCATCCTCAACTGGACCCAGGTCTACGACCTGCGCGAGCTGCCCGAGGAACTGATCGTGGTCGGCTCCGGCGTCACCGGCGCCGAGTTCGCGGGCGCCTACCAGGCCCTCGGCTCCCGCGTCACCCTCGTCTCCTCCCGCGACCGGGTGCTGCCCGGCGAGGACCCCGACGCCGCCGCCGTCCTGGAGGACGTCTTCCGCCGCCGCGGCATGAACGTCATGGCCCGCTCGCGCGCCGAGTCCGCCAAGCGGGTCGGCGACCGGGTCGAGGTGACCCTCTCCGACGGCCGGGTCATCACCGGCTCGCACTGTCTGATGGCCGTCGGCGCCATCCCCAACAGCGAGGGCCTCGGCCTGGAGGAGGCGGGCGTCCGGGTCCGCGACTCCGGGCACATCTGGACCGACAAGGTCTCCCGCACCACCGCCCCCGGGGTCTACGCCGCCGGAGACGTCACCGGTGTCTTCGCGCTCGCCTCGGTCGCCGCCATGCAGGGCCGCATCGCCATGTACCACTTCCTCGGCGACGCGGTGGCCCCGCTCGACCTCAAGACCGTCTCGTCCAACGTCTTCACCGACCCCGAGATCGCCACCGTCGGCTACAGCCAGGCCGACGTGGACGCGGGGAAGATCGACGCGCGCGCGGTGAAGCTGCCGCTGCTGCGCAACCCGCGCGCCAAGATGCAGGGCATCCGGGACGGCTTCGTCAAGATCTTCTGCCGCCCCGGCACCGGGATCGTCGTCGGCGGGGTCGTCGTCGCGCCGCGCGCCTCGGAACTCATCCACCCCATCTCGATCGCCGTCGACAACAATCTGACGGTCGAACAGATCGCGAACGCCTTCACCGTGTACCCCTCTCTTTCGGGGTCGATCGCGGAGGTGGCACGGCAGTTGCACACGAGGAAGTCGGGCGCGGAGGGATAGGGCGCCAGGCGGCCGGAACCAACTCTCCGCTGGTCACAGGCGGTTGCGGCCCGTGCGCCTGGCATACCCGAACGGCCTGGGCACGTATACCACTTCCACAGGTGCCATGCGAACAACTTCTGCTATTCAAGGCAAAGAGCTGAAAGCAGACGGTCGTCCGCGTTACTGTCAGTTTCGTGTTCGCTGCAGAACGTCGCCAATTGATCCTCGAAATGGTGCGAGCGAACGGAGCCGTGTCGCTCCGTGAGCTCGCCCGCGTCGTCCAGACCTCCGAAGTGACCGTACGGCGGGACGTGCGCGCACTGGAGGCAGAAGGACTCCTCGACCGCCGGCACGGCGGTGCGGTACTGCCGGGCGGTTTCACGCGGGAGTCCGGCTTTCCGCAGAAGTCCCATCTCGCGACCGCCGAGAAGACCGCCATCGCCGACCTCGCCGCGACCTTCGTGGAAGAGGGCGAGGCGATCGTGGTCGGGGCGGGAACCACCACCCAGGAGCTGGCCCGTCGGCTCGCCCGCATCCCCGGGCTCACCGTCGTCACCAACTCCCTGCTGGTGGCCCAGGCGCTGGCCCACGCCAACCGCGTCGAGGTCGTGATGACCGGGGGCACCCTGCGCGGCTCCAACTACGCCCTCGTGGGCAGCGGTGCCGAACAGTCCCTCCAGGGCCTGCGGGTGTCCAAGGCCTTCCTGTCGGGCAGCGGGCTGACCGCGGAGCGCGGCCTGTCCACGTCCAACATGCTGTCGGCGTCGGTGGACCGGGCCCTGGTGCAGGCCGCCGCCGAGGTGGTGGTCCTCGCCGACCACACCAAGCTCGGCACCGACACCATGTTCCAGACCGTGCCGACGGACCTCATCACCCGCCTCGTCACCGACGAGCCACCGGTCCACGACGACCGGTCCGGCACCGAGTTGCAGGCCCTCGCCGACCAGGGGGTGCAGATCGCCGTCGCCGGGGCGTCGGGAGCGCCGGGGGGTGAGCCGGTCCCGGCGCGCCGCCAGCAGCAGCGCCGGGACGTCCCCCTGCCCTCCCCCCGCCGCGGCCAGGTCCCCGGCACCCCCACCACCCCCCTCCGCGCCACCACGGTCCTCACCCAGGACCAGCCCCCACCCCCGGACCGGGCAAGGGTCGCAGACATGCGCCGCCGCTGAGCCTCCCGCCCGGGGGACGCACCTTGGGGGCGCGGGAGACCCCGGCATCTTGGGGGCGCGGGGAACCGCGCACAGTGGCGTGTCCGACGGTCACACCTCATGCCGGGTACGGGATTCCCCGGCATCCTGGGGGCGCGGGGAACCGCGCACGGCGGCGGGCCCGACGGTCACATCCGACAGGGGCCGCGGGAGACCCCGGCATCTTGGGGGCGCGGGGAATCGTGCACAGTGCCGTGTCCGACGATCACACCTCACACCGGCCGCCAGAAACCCGCACAGCACGGGTCCCCACCCGCACACAACAACACCGCCCGCCGAGCCCGAGGAAAACCCCGGGCCCAGCGGGCGGTGCAGAGACCCCGACCTCAGTCCTTGATCTCGCAGATCACCGCACCGGAGGTGAGAGAAGCCCCCACCTCCGCGGACAGCCCCTTCACCGTCCCCGACCGATGCGCGTTCAGAGGCTGCTCCATCTTCATGGCTTCGAGGACGACGATCAGATCGCCCTCCTTGACCTCCTGCCCCTCCTCCACGGCCACCTTCACGATGGTGCCCTGCATGGGAGAGGCGAGCGTGTCACCCGAGGCCACCGGCCCAGACTTCTTCGCCGCCCGCCGCTTCGGCTTGGCGCCCGCCGCGAGCCCGGTCCGCGCCAGCGTCATCCCGAGCGAGGCGGGGAGCGACACCTCCAGCCGCTTGCCGCCGACCTCGACCACGACGGTCTCCCGGCTGGCGAGGTCCTCCTCCGCCTCGGCGTCGGCCGGCGCGGTGAAGGGCTTGATGTCGTTGACGAACTCGGACTCGATCCACCGGGTGTAGACGGTGAACGGGTCGGTGGAGCCGGTCAGTTCGGGCGCGAACGCCGGGTCCCGGACCACCGTGCGGTGGAAGGGGATCGCGGTGGCCATGCCCTCGACCTGGAACTCCTCCAGCGCCCGCGAGGCCCGCTCCAGCGCCTCCTTGCGGGTGCGGCCGGTGACGATCAGCTTCGCCAGCAGGGAGTCCCAGGCGGGGCCGATGACCGAGCCGGTCTCGACGCCCGCGTCCAGCCGGACACCGGGTCCGGACGGCGGGGCGAAGAGGGTGACCGTACCCGGCGCGGGCAGGAAGTTGCGGCCCGGGTCCTCGCCGTTGATGCGGAACTCGAAGGAGTGGCCCCGCAGTTCGGGGTCGCCGTAGCCGAGTTCCTCGCCGTCGGCGATGCGGAACATCTCACGGACCAGGTCGATCCCCGCGACCTCCTCGGTCACCGGGTGCTCCACCTGGAGCCGGGTGTTGACCTCCAGGAAGGAGATCGTGCCGTCGAGGGCGACGAGGAACTCGACGGTGCCCGCGCCGACGTACCCGGCCTCCTTGAGGATCGCCTTCGAGGAGGCGTACAGCTCGGCGACCTGCTCCTCGGAGAGGAACGGCGCCGGGGCCTCCTCCACCAGCTTCTGGTGGCGGCGCTGGAGGGAGCAGTCACGGGTGGAGACGACGACCACGTTGCCGTGCTGGTCGGCGAGGCACTGGGTCTCCACGTGCCGCGGCTTGTCGAGGTAGCGCTCGACGAAGCACTCGCCGCGGCCGAAGGCGGCCACGGCCTCACGGACCGCGGAGTCGTACAGCTCCGGGACCTCCTCCAGCGTCCGCGCGACCTTCAGACCGCGCCCGCCGCCGCCGAAGGCGGCCTTGATCGCGATCGGCAGGCCGTGCTCCTCGGCGAAGGCCACGACCTCGTCGGCCCCGGACACCGGGTCGGGCGTACCGGCGACGAGCGGCGCGCCCGCCCGCTGGGCGATGTGCCGGGCGGCGACCTTGTCGCCGAGGTCGCGGATGGCCTGCGGCGGCGGGCCGATCCAGATGAGGTCCGCGTCGAGCACGGCCTGGGCGAACTCGGCGTTCTCCGAGAGGAAGCCGTAGCCGGGATGGACGGCGTCCGCGCCGGACTCCCGGGCCGCGTTGAGCACCTTGTCGATGTCGAGATAGCTGGTGGCCGGAGTGTCACCGCCCAGGGCGAACGCCTCATCCGCGGCGCGGACATGCAGAGCGTCCCGGTCCGGGTCGGCATACACGGCAACGCTCGCGATACCGGCATCCCGGCACGCCCGCGCCACACGGACTGCGATTTCGCCACGGTTGGCGATGAGCACCTTGCGCACGATTGAGGCTCCCTCCTTGAAACAAGCCGAGTTTAGGGACTGCCGACACGTCTCATCGACCCATCCCCAAAGGTGAGCTTGCCCACACGGAGCGTCATGCCTGGCTCACTCGACCGTGAAATCCCTTGTGGTGCCGCTGTACGCAGCACTTCTGACGGCAACCCTAGTCCTCCACTGTGGCCAAGGTCTCTGTGAGCACGTGCCGCCGCCGACTCGGTTTCTTTGTGGAGTCCCTACGAATGGCCCAATGATTCTTTGCCCGCCGCACGACCCTTGTCCCGGGGTTTACCCGTTAGTAGCGTTCAGATGTCGCGAACTACTAGGGGTAACAGCAGTCCTGAGCGGGGCTCCCGGCCGGGGCGCGGGCGAAAGTGGGTGGGACCGGTGGTGCGCAGACCGGTGGCTTGGGTCGTGGCGGTCGTGCTCTTCGCCGAGGCGCTCGGCGTCGCCGCGCTGAACTGGTTCCTCGGGATCGTGGTCGACCGTCAGGACATGTCCCTGGCGGGGCTGGACCCCGATGTGATGGCGACCTCGTCGAAGATCGGCGGGGTCGTCTTCGGCCTCTACTTCGCCCTGTGCGGCCTGGTCGCCCTGCTGGTGGCGCTCCGCGACCGGGCCCCGGCGGGCCTCGGGCGCGTCCTGCTGATCAGCGCCGCCGTGGTGCACGCGCTGCTCGGCGCGGCGGGCTGGGGCCTGGTCGGCCCGTCCGGCTTCGTGCTGATGGTCGTGGTCCTCGCCCTGATCGTCCTGCTGCTGATGACCTACGACCGTCAGGAGCCGCCCGCCGCCGCGCACCCGAAGGGCACCGGGCCGCACGGCACCGGCCCCGGCCCTGGACCCGGGCCCGGTTCCGACGGTCCGGCCCCGCTCAGCGGTCCGCCGGCGCCCACAACTCCGTGATGCCGACGCCCAGGTGGGCCAGGAGGCGGCGGACCAGGGGCAGGCTGAGGCCGATGACGTTGCCGTGGTCGCCGTCGATGCCGTCGACGAACGGCGCCGACCGGCCGTCCAGCGTGAAGGCGCCCGCGACGTGCAGCGGCTCGCCGGAGGCGACATAGGCGGCGATCTCGGCGTCGGTCGGCTCGCCGAAGCGGACCACCGTGGAGGCGACGGCCGAGGTGTGCCGCCCGTTCGCCGTGTCGTACACGCAGTGGCCGGTCTGGAGGGTCCCGGCGCGTCCGCGCATCGCCTTCCAGCGGGCGGTGGCCTCCTCGGCGTCGGCGGGCTTGCCGAGCGCCTCGCCGTCCAGGTCGAGGACCGAGTCGCAGCCGATCACCAGCGCGCCCGCCGCCTCGGGCCGGGCGGCCACCACGGACGCCTTCGCCTCGGCCAGCGCGAGGGCCAGCTCGGCGGGGGTGGGCGCGGTGACGGCGTCCTCGTCGAACCCGCTCACGATCACCTCCGGATCGAGCCCGGCCTGCCGCAGCAGGCCCAGCCGGGCGGGGGACTGGGAGGCAAGCACGAGACGACGGCGCGGCTGATCGGTCATACGCCCAGCGTATAGGCGCCGCCGCTGCCCTTCGCCCCGGTTCCGGCCCTCGCGGTCCCGGTCCCCGAGGGTTCACGCCTGGCCTGCCAGGACGTCAACTCCCGTACCGGGGAGGCGGGTAGGGTGCGCGCCGTGGACATACCCGACTGGCTCACCTGGCTCCTGGCGGGGCTCCTGGTCCTTCAGCTCCTCGGCCTGGTCCCGGTCGTCGGCCGCCTGCGCGGCCCCGACGCCGCCGAGCGGGCCGCCGCGCGCCCGGACCTGGCCGAGACCGCCGGGAGCGTGCTCCTCTTCGGCGGTGGGCTGCTGAGCGACGTCCTGACCGCCGCCGGGCTCGTCCTCGCCCTCGCGGGCTTCACGCTCATGAGCGCCACCTACGCCGTCAAGGCCCTCCGCCGCCGCGCCCCGGGGCCCGTCCAGGACGCGCCGTAGATCCGGACCTCGGCGCCGCCGTCCCGCCCCCGCTGTCCCCGTTCCGGGCACCCCGCGCCACCAGGCGGCCTAGCTCAGTCCCAGCACGATCATCGCCAGCACCATGGCCAGGGCCATGAGGAGGCCGAGGCGGCGCAGCATGTCCTGCATGGCGCGCAGTTCCTCGGGCGGCTCGTTCTCGGGGTCGGACCACAGCATGCCGTCCAGCGTGCGGGAGGCCGCCCGCCCGGCGCCTGAGTACGGGTACTCAAGTTCCGGAAGGACGGCCTCCCCGCGGGGCGCAGGCGCCTTATCCGGGCCAGTAGGTGCGCGTCCAGGACGCCTCGCCGGGCGGCGGCACCCGGCGGGCGGCGAGGCGGGCCGGGTCGGACCACGCGTCCCGCGGACCCGGCACCCCGGACGGCGCGGCCTGCGCCGCCGCGGCGCGGAAGCGGACCACCGCGAGGGCGGCGGCCAGCTCCTCCGGGGTCGGGTTGCCCCGTACGACCTTGATCGTCATGGCGGCTCCTTACAGGGGGATGTTGCCGTGCTTCTTCGGGGGCAGGGATTCCCGCTTGGTCCGCAGCTGACGCAGACCCCGCACGATGTGCCGCCGGGTCTCCGACGGCATGATCACGGCGTCCACGTACCCGCGTTCGGCCGCGACGTACGGGTTGAGCAGGGTGTCCTCGTACTCCTGGATCAGCCGCGCCCGCGTCTCCTCGCCCGCGCCCGCCGCCTCCGCCTCGGCGATCGCCCGCCGGTGCAGGATGTTGACGGCGCCCTGCGCGCCCATCACCGCGATCTGCGCGGTCGGCCAGGCCAGGTTGAGGTCGGCGCCCAGGTGCTTGGAGCCCATGACGTCGTAGGCCCCGCCGAACGCCTTGCGGGTGATGACGGTGATGAGCGGGACGGTCGCCTCGGCGTAGGCGTAGATCAGCTTGGCGCCGCGCCGGATGATGCCGTCGTGCTCCTGGTCGACGCCGGGCAGGAAGCCGGGCACGTCGACGAAGGTGACGACGGGCACGTTGAACGCGTCGCAGGTCCGCACGAACCGGGCCGCCTTCTCGGAGGCCTTGATGTCGAGGCAACCGGCGTACTGCATCGGCTGGTTGGCGACGATCCCGACCGGACGCCCCTCCACCCGCCCGAACCCGGTGAGGATGTTGGGCGCGTACAGCGGCTGCGTCTCGAAGAACTCGGCGTCGTCCAGGACGTGTTCGATCACCGTGTGCATGTCGTACGGCTGGTTCGCGCTGTCCGGGACGAGCGTGTCCAGCTCCAGGTCCTCGGCGCCGACCGTGAGGTCCGCCTCCTCGGGGAACACCGGCGCCTCGGAGAGGTTGTTGGACGGCAGGTACGACAGCAGCTGCTTGATGTACTCGACGGCGTCCTTCTCGTCCCCGGCCATGTGATGGGCCACGCCCGACACCGAGTTGTGGGTGCGCGCGCCGCCCAGCTCCTCGAAGCCGACGTCCTCGCCGGTCACCGTGCGGATCACGTCCGGGCCGGTGATGAACATGTGCGAGGTCTGGTCGACCATCACCGTGAAGTCGGTGATCGCGGGCGAGTACACCGCGCCGCCCGCGCACGGCCCGACGACCAGGCTGATCTGCGGGACGACACCGCTGGCGTGCGTGTTGCGGCGGAAGATCTCGCCGTACGCGCCGAGCGAGGCCACGCCCTCCTGGATGCGGGCGCCGCCCGAGTCGTTGATGCCGATGACCGGGCAGCCGGTCTTCAGCGCGAAGTCCATCACCTTGACGATCTTCTGCCCGTAGACCTCGCCCAGCGCGCCGCCGAAGACGGTGAAGTCCTGCGAGAACACGGCCACCGGGCGCCCGTCGACGGTGCCGTAGCCCGTCACGACGCCGTCGCCGTACGGGCGGTTGGCGTCGAGGCCGAACGCGGTGGCCCGGTGCCGGGCGAACTCGTCCAGCTCGACGAACGAGTCCTCGTCCAGGAGGAGTTCGATGCGCTCACGGGCCGTCAGCTTGCCCTTGGCGTGCTGCTTCTCGACCGCACGCGCCGAACCGGCGTGCGTCGCCTCCTGGACCCGGCGCTGGAGATCCGCGAGCTTGCCCGCGGTCGTGTGGATGTCGGTCTCTTCCGCCTCGGACATCGGGATACGGCTCCCTGCCTGCTCAAAAGGGGGGACGGTTACTCATCCGTAGAGTAGTGGCGGGCCCAGCGATCGGCAGTGCGGCGTTTCCCACACCTAGGGTGGCTTGCATGACGCCGCGAGACGCAGAACGAGACCCCGCCGCCGGCCGCGCGGGCGGCACCCCGCAGGCCCCCGCGGGCCGCTGGTCCGACCTGGACCGCCCCCCGCTCGACGCCGCCGCCCTGCGCCGCGGCCTGGTCCGCGCGGGCGCCCTCTGGACCGGCCTGGAGGTGGTGCCCCGCACCGGCTCCACCAACTCCGACCTGGTCGCGCGGGCCGCCGCCGGGAAGGCCGCCGAGGGCACCGTCCTCGTCGCCGAGGAGCAGACCTCCGGCCGCGGCCGCCTCGACCGGCAGTGGAGCGCCCCCGCCCGCTCCGGCCTGTTCTTCTCCGTCCTGCTCCGCCCGGCCGGGGTCCCCGTGGCCCGCTGGGGCTGGCTGCCGCTGCTCACCGGCGTCGCCGTCGCCACCGGCCTCTCCCGCGCCGCGGGCGTCGACACCTCACTCAAATGGCCCAACGACCTGCTGGTCACCGTCGGCGGCGAGGAGCGCAAGGCGGGCGGCATCCTCGCCGAGCGCGCCGGGACCGACGGCGTCGTCGTCGGCGTCGGCCTCAACGTCTCCCTGCGCGCCGACGAACTGCCCGTCCCGCAGGCGGGCTCCCTCGCCCTCGCGAACGCCGTCAGCACCGACCGCGACCCGCTGCTGCGCGCCGTCCTGCGCTCCCTGGAGGACTGGTACGGCCGCTGGCGCGACGCCGAGGGCGACCCGGCCGCGTCCGGCGTCCAGGAGACCTACGTCGCGGGCTGCGCCACCCTCGGCCGGACCGTACGGGCCGAGCTGCCCGGCGACCGCGCGCTGGTCGGGGAGGCCGTCGCCGTCGACGGCGACGGACGCCTGGTGATCGCCACCCCCGACGGGGCACGGGAGCCCGTGGGGGCGGGTGACATCGTCCACCTGCGCCCCGCGTGAGCCGCGTGCCCCGGCGCGGCCCTCACGTGCCCCTCACCCCCGCTCCACCTGACGGAGTGAGCTGGCGCACACCTGCCGTAGAGTTGAGGCCGGTCGTGACCGACCGCGGCAGATCGGAAGGGCAGCAGGCGTGAGCGTCGACGAGACGGGCTCCGGCGCGGGCGCGGACGGCCGGGTGGACCCCGACGTCCCCGACGCCGGCGAGGACCCGCTCGCCCTGCGCCTGGAACAGCTCATCCTGGGCGCCGAGCGCCGCTACACCCCCTTCCAGGCCGCCCGCAGCGCCGGGGTCTCCATGGAGCTGGCCTCGCGTTTCTGGCGGGCCATGGGCTTCGCCGACATCGGGCAGGCCCGCGCCCTCACCGAGGCCGACGTGCTGGCCCTGCGCCGCCTCGCCGGTCTGGTCGAGGCGGGCCTGCTCAGTGAGGCGATGGCGGTGCAGGTGGCCCGCTCCACCGGGCAGACCACCGCCCGGTTGGCCGAATGGCAGATCGATTCCTTCCTGGAGGGCCTCACCGAGCCCCCCGAGCCCGGCATGACCCGCACCGAGGTCACCTACCCGATCGTCGAGCTGCTCCTGCCCGAGCTGGAGGAGTTCCTCGTCTACGTCTGGCGGCGGCAGCTCGCCGCGTCCGCCGGGCGGGTCGTGCAGGCCGCCGACGACGAGGAGATGGTCGACCGTCGGCTCGCCGTCGGCTTCGCCGACCTCGTCGGCTTCACCCGGCTCACCCGGCGCATGGAGGAGGAGGAACTCGGCGAGCTGGTCGAGGCCTTCGAGACCACCGCCGCCGATCTGGTCGCCGCGCGTGGCGGCCGCCTCATCAAGACCCTCGGCGACGAGGTCCTGTACGCCGCCGACGACGCGGGCGTGGCCGCCGACATCGCGCTGCGCCTCGTCGAGACCATGAGCAACGACCAGACCATGCCGGAACTCCGCGTCGGCATGGCCTTCGGCACGGTCACCACCCGCATGGGCGACGTCTTCGGCACCACCGTCAACCTCGCCTCCCGGCTGACGTCGATAGCGCCCCGCGACGCCGTCCTCGTCGACAGCGCCTTCGCGGAGGAACTGGTCCGCACCGGCGACGCCCCCGCCTCCGAGGCCGAGGCCGCCGAGGAGGCCGCCGCCGCGGAGAAGGAGGGCGACCAGCCGCCCGCCTACCGCTTCGCCCTCCAGCCCATGTGGCAGCGCCCCGTCCGCGGCCTCGGTGTCGTCGAACCCTGGCTCCTGTCCCGCCGCGACGGCCAGGGCGACTGAGCCCGCACCGGCCCGCCTGAACCTTCCGGCCCCGGCTCCGGCACAGCCCGTACGCCCGCACCCCGACGCCCTTCTGGTCGCCGTCGGCGCCGGACCCCCAGCTCAGTCCGCCGGACCGGACAGCACGTCCACGCAGAGCCCGATCACCGGGACGCACACGCCCGGCCGGTCCGCCGGGGGCCGGGGCGTGGGCGGTACGCCGGTCGCGGTGGGCGCCGGGGGCGGTGGGGTCCTGGTCGGCTGCGGCTGCGGCGCCGCGGTGGCCGCTCCGGTGGGGGCGGCGGTCGGCGCGTTCGGTGCGGCGGCGGCCCCCGGCTCCGTACGGCCGTCATTCCCGTCGCTTCCGTCGCCCCCGTCGCTTCCGGCGGCACCGGTCCGGCGGTCGCCGTCGGGTTGTGCGGCCGTCGGGTCGTAGGGGCCGCTGGGTGTCCGGACCGCGGCCGTCGGGGAGCCTCCCGCGGCCCCCGTGGGCGGGCCGCTCGGCCGGGCGGAGGGTGCCGGGGCGGTGGCGCCCGCGGGGGTCGCGCGGGGCGTGTCGTGCGCGGTGGGTTCGAGGGCGAGGCGGGGCGCGGCCTCCGGGGCGCCCGCGCCGGGCCCCGGGTCGGGCGCCAGCCGTACGAGGCTCAGCGCGCCCGCGGTCAGGGCCAGGCCGCCCGCCGCGAACAGCGCCCCGCGCGGGGAGCGGGGCTTGCGGTGCCGCCCCCGGTGCCGGACGGGGCGCCAGGGCTGGGCGGGGGAGGGCTGCCCGGTGCTCGGGCCGCCGGTACCGGCGGCCCGCGGTGTCGTGCCCGTCATCGTGCTCCCTCCCCGAAAGCGCCGCGCCCCCGCCGCGCGCTGTGGCGCCCGCACGTTATGCGCTCCCCTGGGCGGTGCGTGGCGAGTCGGGCGGGATGTCACTCGAACGGGTGGGCGGGGGCGGAACGGGGCCGGGAGCGGCGGGGCGTCCGCCTCGACCCGGCCGCGTGCTCCCCGGCGTCCTCGCGGGGACGCCCCTTCCGTCGTCGTCGCGGGGGCTGCGATGATCGGGTGAGCCAGGGTTGTTAACCCGCGTTAACCCGGAGGG
Organism: Streptomyces sp. NPDC091281; assembly: GCF_044757425.1. Taxonomy (NCBI): domain Bacteria; kingdom Bacillati; phylum Actinomycetota; class Actinomycetes; order Kitasatosporales; family Streptomycetaceae; genus Streptomyces; species Streptomyces sp. NPDC091281. The sequence goes on from NZ_JBIVUY010000002.1 coordinate 306,225, forward strand.
TGTCATGAGCGAGGAACGGTTCGGGGAGTTCGTAGAGGTGCGGCGGCACGGCGGCGGGCACGTCGCGGAGCTGGCCCTCGACCGGCCGAAGGCCATGAACGCCGTGTCGACCGACATGGCCCGCTCGATCGGGGCGGCCTGCGCGGCGCTCGGCGCGGACCGGGACGTACGGGTGGTCGTGGTCACCTCGACGAACGAGCGGGCGTTCTGCGTGGGCGCCGACCTCAAGGAGCGCAACTCCTTCAGCGACGCCGAGCTGGTCCGGCAGCGGCCGGTCGCGCGGGGGGCGTACACCGGCGTGCTGGAGCTGCCCGTGCCGACGGTCGCGGCGGTGCACGGGTTCGCGCTGGGCGGCGGCTTCGAACTGGCGCTCGCCTGCGACGTCGTCGTGGCCGACCGTACGGCCGTGGTCGGTCTGCCGGAGGTGTCGGTCGGTGTCATCCCCGGCGGTGGCGGGACGCAGCTGCTGCCGCGCCGGGTGGGTGCGGCGCGCGCCGCCGAGCTGATCTTCTCCGCGCGGCGCGTCGAGGCGGCGGAGGCGGCCGAGCTGGGCCTCGTCGACGTCCTCGTGGACGCGGGCCGCGACCGCGAGGAGGCCCTCGCGCTGGGCGAGCGGATCGGCGCGAACTCCCCGGTCGGCCTGCGTGCCGCCAAGCGCGCCCTGCGCCTCGGGCAGGGCCTGGACCTGCGGGCGGGGCTGGAGGTCGAGGACGCGGCCTGGCGCTCGGTGGCCTTCTCCGGGGACCGCGCGGAGGGCGTGGCGGCCTTCAACGAGAAGCGGAAGCCGAACTGGCCGGGGGAGTAGCCGGGGAGTCGTGGAGGGGTGGCCGGGCGCGGCCGTGCCCCCGTTACGGCGCGACGCCGTCACGCTCAGCCCCGCCGCGCCCACCCTTTGTGCGTAAATATCCCTAGTCTGGGGAGATGGGTGACGACAGACGCCTGGTGGCGGTGGTGGCGCTGGCGCAGGGCATGGCGGCCGCGCGGGCGCCGCGGGAGTCCTGGCGGGCCGCCGCGCTCGGCGCCTGCCGGGCCCTGGACGGCGGCTTCGCCGCGCTCTCCGTGTGGGAGCGCGACCTCGGGCGGCTCCGCGTCCTGGTGAACGTGGGGGACCGCGCGCCCGACGAGGACGAGTTCCCCGAGGACGAGGCGTATCCGGTGCACCAGTTCCCGGAGATCACCGAGTTCCTCCACGAACGCTGGGTCGCGGGCGGCGAGCCCGACGCCTGGGTGGAGACCGCCGAGGGCCCCGCCGAGGGCCGCCCCGGCTACTGTCACCAGCGGGTCGCCGCCCTGCGCCGCCGCGGGCGCGGCTCCTGCGTCGTCGCCCCGATCGTGCTGCACGGCCGCGCCTGGGGCGAGCTGTACGTCGCCCGCTCCGCCCGCGTCGCCGTCTTCGACCGCGCCGACGCCGACTTCGCCACCGTCCTCGCCGCCGTCGTGGCCGCCGGACTCGCCCAGACCGAGCGGCTGGAGGAGGCCCGCCGCCTCGCCTTCACCGACGCCCTCACCGGCCTCGCCAACCGCCGCGCCGTCGACGTACGCCTGGAGGAGGCCGTCGAACGGCACCGGACGCACGGGGACGTGGTGAGCCTCGTCGTGTGCGACCTGAACGGGCTGAAGCGGGTCAACGACACGCGCGGGCACGCCGTCGGGGACCGGCTGCTGGAGCGGTTCGGGTCGGTGCTGTCGCTCTGCGGGGCCATGCTGCCCGGCGCGCTCGCCGCCCGCCTCGGCGGCGACGAGTTCTGTCTGCTGGCCGTCGGGCCCCCCGCCGACGACGTCGTCGCGGTCGCCGACGACCTGTGCCGCCGCGCCGCCGAACTGGAGCTGGGGGAGGGCGTGGCCTGCGGGGTCGCCTCCACCGCCGACCCGATCGGCCCGGTCCGCTCCGCCCGGCGGCTGTTCCGGCTCGCGGACGCCGCCCAGTACCGCGCCAAGGCCGTACGCGCCGCCCGCCCGGTGGTCGCGGGCCGCGCCGGGCCCGACGACCCCGTCGTACGGCTGGCCGACGAGCCGCCGCGCGGACCGGCGGCCGAGCGCCGTCGCTTCCGCGGCCGGTCCTGACCGCGGCCCCCGCCCCTGCGGCGGTCGCGGTGTGACGCATCGGTAAGGGGTGAGCCCCGGCCGGACTGGTGACATCTTCGTCTTCACTGTGTACGTTCCTGAATATGGATATGCACACTGTGGTGGTGGGGACGTCCGGGGTCACCGCGTCCGACGTGCTCGCCGTGGCCCGCGACGGCGCCCGGATCGAGATCTCCGCCGAGGCGGAGGCCGCCCTCGCCGCGGCCCGCGCGATCGTGGACGCGCTCGCGGCCAAGCCCGAACCCGTCTACGGCGTCTCCACCGGATTCGGCGCCCTCGCCACCCGGCACATCAGCCCCGAGCTGCGCGCCCAGCTCCAGCGCAACATCGTCCGCTCGCACGCCGCCGGCATGGGCCCGCGCGTCGAGCGCGAAGTCGTCCGCGCGCTGATGTTCCTCCGGCTGAAGACCGTCTGCTCCGGCCACACCGGCGTCCGCCCCGAGGTCGCCCACACCATGGCCGACGTCCTCAACGCCGGGATCACCCCCGTCGTCCACGAGTACGGCTCCCTCGGCTGCTCCGGCGACCTCGCCCCCCTCTCCCACTGCGCGCTCACCCTCCTGGGCGAGGGCGACGCCGAGGGCCCCGACGGGGTCGTCCGGCCCGCCGGAGAGCTGCTGGCCGCCCACGGCATCGCCCCGGTCGAACTGCGCGAGAAGGAGGGCCTCGCCCTCCTCAACGGCACCGACGGCATGCTCGGCATGCTGGTCATGGCCCTCGCCGACCTCGACCGCCTCTACAAGTCCGCCGACGTCACGGCCGCCCTCTCCCTGGAGGCCCTCCTCGGCACCGACCGCGTCCTCGCCCCCGAGCTGCACGCCGTCCGCCCGCACCCGGGCCAGGGCGACGCCGCCGCCAACATGCTGGCCGTGCTCGCCGGTTCGGAACTCACCGGCCACCACCAGGACGACGCGCCCCGCGTCCAGGACGCCTACTCGGTGCGCTGCGCCCCCCAGGTCGCGGGCGCCGGACGGGACACCCTGGCCCACGCCCGCCTGGTCGCCGAACGCGAACTCGCCGCCGCCGTCGACAACCCGCTCGTGCTGCCCGACGGCCGCGTCGAGTCCAACGGCAACTTCCACGGCGCCCCGGTCGCCTACGTCCTCGACTTCCTCGCGATCGCCGTCGCCGACCTCGCCTCCATCGCCGAGCGCCGCACCGACCGGCTCCTCGACAAGAACCGCAGCCACGGCCTCCCGCCGTTCCTCGCCGACGACGCCGGCGTCGACTCCGGCCTGATGATCGCCCAGTACACGCAGGCCGCCCTGGTCAGCGAGTTGAAGCGGCTCGCCGTACCGGCGTCGGCGGACTCCATCCCGTCCTCCGCGATGCAGGAGGACCACGTCTCCATGGGCTGGTCCGCCGCCCGCAAGCTGCGCACCGCCGTCGACAACCTGACGCGCGTCCTCGCCGTCGAGCTGTACGCCGCCACGCGCGCCGTCGAACTCCGCGAGGGCCTCACCCCCGCGCCCGCCACCCGCGCCGTCCTCGACGCCGTCCGCGCGGCGGGCGTCGAGGGCCCCGGCCCCGACCGCTTCCTCGCCCCCGACCTCGCGGCCGCCGACGCCTTCGTCCGCGACGGCCGCCTCGTCACGGCGGTGGAGACGGTCACCGGCCCGCTGCGCTGACCCGCCGGGACCGCACGCGGAAGGGCCCCGCCGTACGGACACGGCGGGGCCCTTCGTGCTGACGCGGGGTCACTTGAGCTTGGCGGCCTGGGCCTCGATCACGGCCGGGGGCACCTCGGCCTTGCCGCCGGTCGACATGGCGGCCAGGTTGACCGCGTAGAACGTGGCGACGGTGCCGCCGGTGCGGACCACCTCCACCTGGACGGTCAGCGGGGACCCCTCGACCTCGGTCAGGACGCTGAACGCGGTCGACTCGTCGCCCGCCGGGGTGCCCTTCGCGGAGGTGACCTTGGTCAGCTTCTGGGTCTCGCCCTCGCTGGTCATGCTCAGCCCGCCGCCGCAGGCCGCCACGGCGTCGGAGACGCCCTTCACGGCCTTCTGGGCGCCGTCGCCCTCGTAGGAGGACAGCCCGACGAGCACCACGTCCATGTCGAGCATGTCCTGCATGTCGACGTTCTCGAGGTCCTCGGGCGACGCGGTCTCCATCGACGCGGCCTTGTCCTCCGCGACCGTGGTGCGCGCCAGCGCGTCGCTGTCACCGGGCGGCAGCGCGGACAGCGCGTACGCCAGCGGTTCGCACTCCGCCTTGTCGACCTTCACCGCGCTCTTGTCGGCCGGCAGGCTGTCGTCGGCCTTCTCGACCTTGAAGCCCTTGACGTCCCCGTCGACGAGGAGCAGCTTCTCCAGCTCGGCCGAGCCGACCGCCGCGGCGGCCGGGGCCGACGACTTCGTGTCCGAGGCGCCCTTGGCGCCCTTCTCGTCCGACGACCCCTTGTCGGAGTCCGACGAGCAACCCGTGATGAGGGCGAGCGAGAGCGCGCCCACCGCGGCTGTGGCGCACAGCCGCGCCCCCGATGATCTCTTCATGAGCGGACTATGAATGTTCGGTCAAGGAAGCGTCAAATCGATTCCATGAGCGATTTCCTGACGGGCGCGCAACTCGGCTCACAGGCCGAGGCGTTCGCGGCGCACCGAGTACGCCACGAAACCGGCGCCGAGCGCGAGCAGCGTGGTGCCGCCCGCCACGTACGGGGTGGTGTCGAAGCTGCCGGTGTCGGCGAGGCGTACGCCACCGTCCGAGGCGTCGGCGGTGTCCGAGGCGTCGGTGGTGTCGGCGCCGGACGCGTCCGCGAGGCCGTCGGTGTCGGCGGCCCCGGCGGTGTCCTTCGCGTCCGTCGCGTCCTTCGAGAGGCCCGCGTCCGTGTCGGCGGCGGTGTCCGTGCCGGACGTCGTGCGGGTGACCGTCTGTGCGGCGAGGGCGCGGGCCTGGGTGGTGGCCTGCGCCGTTCCGGCCGTTCTCGCGGGCTGGTGCCGTGCCGGATGGTCCTGGGACGCGTTGGCGTTCGGGACGAACCACAGGGCTCCCAGGAGGGTCCCCGCGGCGGCGGCGGTCAGCAACGGACGGCGAGCGGATGACACGGAATATCGATCCCCTTGTGGCGCTGGCGAATTGGCCGTGTGCCCCGATGCTAGTGAACGGCGGGGGCCGCGGGAAAGTTGCGGGAGGGTTCCGCCGTACGCTCCGGGTATGAGCACTGAAGAGACATCACGTTTTGTGCGGCTTCGGGTGGATCTCGTTCTGGAGATCGACGACGCGGGCGCCATCACCGAGGCGGCGCTGCGGCGGCTCGCCGAGGAGGCCGGGGACCCCGACATGTCGGAGAGCGAGCGGGCGGACGCCGAGCGTGCTGTGACGGAAGACACGGCAGAGGCCCTGGCCTTCCTCGTGGACCCCTTCGACCTGGTCGGGGACGTCCCCGGCGTCGAACTCCAGCAGGCGTCCTGGTCCAGCGAGCCCGTCGCCTACGACCCCGACGCCCCCGAATGGGACCTGGACGGCGTCGAGGACGGGGATGATGAGGCCGAGGCCGGGGCGGACGAGGTCCGCGTCGGAGGCGTCGGCTGACGGACTTGGGGAAAACGTGACCCCGGGCGGCAACCGACGCCCGGGGTTCCGTCGTCTCATGGGACGCACAGACCGACGCCCGCCCCGCGGTCCCGGACGGGCCCCGGCCCCCGTGGACGTGGCGTGGCCCACACATCCGAGCGATGTGGAACGGGACGAACCGGTCGTAGCGTTGAAGAGTTCGACGGGGACTCCCTGGGTTCTGGAAATCGGCGACGATGGAGAAGCGTGTGATGACGGACAGTAGGCGGCGCAGGGGTCTGATGACCGCGTCCGCACTGCTCGGCGGTGTTCTGGTGCTCTCTGCGTGTTCCGGCGGCGACAGTGACGCCGCCGACGGCGGAGGCAGTTCCTCGCAGGCGAAGGCCGACGAGGCGGCGGCCACGAAGTCCTCCGAGGCCCAGATCAAGATCACACCCGCGGACGGTTCGAACAACGCCTCCATCAACAACTCGGCGGCCGTGACCGTGAGCAAGGGCACGCTCACCCAGGTCACGATGACCACCGCCGACGGCACCGCGGTCGAGGGCCAGCTCGCCGCGGACAAGAAGAGCTGGAAGCCCGGCGCCCAGCTGGAGCGGTCCACGACCTACAAGGTCGCGGCCACCGCGAAGGACGGCGCGGGCCTGGAGGCCCACGAGAACGCGTCGTTCACCACGGTCTCCCCCGACGACAGCTTCATCGCCAACTTCACGCCGGAGGACGGCTCGACCGTCGGCGTGGGCATGCCGGTCTCCATCAACTTCAACAAGGAGATAACCGACAAGGCCGCGGTCCAGAAGGGCATCACGGTCAACACGAGCAGCGGCCAGGAGGTCGCCTGCCACTGGTTCTCCACCACCCGCATGGACTGCCGGCCCGACGAGTACTGGCAGGAGAACTCCACCGTCACGCTGAAGCTCGCGCTCGACGGTGTCGAGGGCGCGGACGGCCTGATGGGCGTCCAGCAGAAGACGGTCACCTTCAAGATCGGCCGCAACCAGGTCACGTACGTCGACGCGAAGACCAAGCAGATGAAGGTCACGCAGGACGGCAAGACGATCCGGACCATCCCGATCTCCGCGGGCTCCCCGGACAACAAGACGTACGAAGGCCAGATGGTGATCTCCGAGAAGTTCAAGGAGACCCGGATGAACGGCGCCACCGTCGGCTTCACCGACGACGACGGCAAGGGCGAGTACGACATCAAGGACGTGCCGCACGCCATGCGCCTGAGCACCTCCGGCACCTTCGTGCACGGCAACTACTGGGGCGCCAAGTCCATCTTCGGCTCGGTCAACACCAGCCACGGCTGCGTCGGCCTCTCCGACACCAAGGGCGCCAACGACAAGAGCACCCCGGGCGCCTGGTTCTTCGACAACTCCATCGTGGGTGACGTGGTCGTCGTCAAGAACACCGGCGACAAGACCATCGCCCCGGACAACGGCCTCAACGGCTGGAACATGGACTGGGCCCAGTGGAAGGCCGGTTCGGCCGTCTGAGCCGACCCGCTCCCCCTCTTCGTCCACCGCGCTGCCGCCCCCGCCCCGGGGGCGGCAGCGTCGTTCTGTGACGGCCCTCCCGCTTCTCATGCTGCTCTTATGCGGCCCTTACCTCTTCATCACGGGCCGTCCCTACTTTTCGGCACATGTTCTTCACCTACCTGAGGCGCGAACTGCGCCGCCGCAGAAAGGCGGCCCTCGTCGTCGCCTCCGGCCTCGCGCTGGGCATCGCGCTGGTCATCGTGGTCACCTCCGTGTCCTCCGGGATGGGGAAGGCCCAGGACAAGGTGCTGGAGTCCCTCTACGGCCTCGGCACCGACATGACCGTCACCAAGGCCGCCGCGTCGAACGGTTCCACCGCCGAGCGGCCCCGCTTCCAGTTCGACGCCCAGGAGGACGGCGCCGAGGAGGAGCAGAGCAGCGACCGCGTCATGGTGCAGGGCTTCCAGACCCTGTCCGCCTCCACGGTCACGAAGGTCGGCGACCAGGACGGCGTCTCGGACGCGGTCGGCGGCCTCAGCCTCCAGGTCATCAAGGTCGACGGGCAGTTCACCCGCGGCCAGTTCCAGCAGGGCGCCACCGGCGGCACCGGCGGGGGCAGGCCCGGCGGCGAGCAGCCCCAGGGCGAGGTCAAGGGCGGCGGCGCCGAGTTCGACGTCAACAGCTACTCCGTCTACGGCACCGACGTCACCCGCCCCGAACTCGGCCCGCTGACCTCCTCCAAGATCACCAGCGGCCGAACCTTCAAGACCGCCGAGACCGACGCGAAGGTCGCCGTCCTCGACGCGGCCTACGCCAAGGAGAAGAAGCTCAAGACCGGCTCCACGGTCACCATCAAGAAGGTGAAGTTCGAGGTCGTCGGCGTCGCCACCGCCGACAGCGGCGACTCCGCCGCCAACGTCTACATCCCGCTGAAGCAGGCCCAGACCCTCAGCGACTCGAAGGACAAGGTCACCACGATCTACGTCCAGGCCACCGACTCCCAGCAGATCGACGGCGTCAAGTCCGCCATCCAGAAGAACATCTCCGGTACGACCGTGACGACCTCCGCCGACCTGGCCGACACCGTCTCCGGCTCCCTCTCCACCGCCTCCTCCCTCGCCACCAGCGTCGGCAAGTGGCTCTCCATCGCCGTCCTGATCGCCGCGTTCCTCGTCGCGGGCCTGCTCACCTCCTCGGCCGTCTCCCGCCGCGTCCGCGAGTTCGGCACGCTCAAGGCGCTCGGCTGGAAGTCCGGCCGCGTCACCCGCCAGGTCGTCGGCGAGGCCATGGTCAACGGACTCCTCGGCGGCGCCCTCGGCATCGCCCTCGGTCTCGCGGGCGCCTACGCCGTCACCGCCGTCAGCCCCACCCTCCAGGCCCAGTTGGGCGGCGGAGGCGGTCAGGGCGGCGGCCCCGGCGGCGGCGGTGGCTTCGGCGGCCCCGGCCGGCAGACCGCGGCCAAGACGCTGGAGGTCGCGCTGACCGCACCGGTGAGCGTCACGACGGTGGCCGTCGCGGTCGGCCTCGCCGTGGCCGGCGGGCTCATCGCGGGCGCGTTCGGCGGCTGGCGCGCCTCCCGGCTGCGCCCGGCCGACGCACTGCGCCGCGTCGAGTAGCCACCCCCCTCACCCACCACAGGAGTTGCACAGTCCCATGTACGAACTCAGAGGCGTCACCAAGCGCTACACCCGCGGCAAGGACACCGTCCGCGCCCTCGACGGCGTCGACCTGACCATCCCCGACGGCGACCGGCTCGTCATCCAGGGCCCCACCGGCGGCGGCAAGTCCACCCTGCTCCAGATGATCGGCGCCCTCGACCGGCCCACCGAGGGCGAGGTCGTCCTCGACGGCGTCGACCTCGCCAAGCTCCCCGAGTCCCGGCTGACCAGGGTGCGCAGCGAGAACATCGGCTTCGTCTTCCAGTCCTTCAACCTGATCCCGACGCTCACCGCCCAGGAGAACGTCGAGACCGCCCTCGTCCCGCTCGGCGTCAAGGCCCGGGAACGGCGCGACCTCGCGGCCGAGGCGCTCACCTCGGTGGGCCTCGGGGAACGGCTCGGGCACCTCCCCGGCGAGATGTCCGGCGGCCAGCAGCAGCGGGTCGCGATCGCCCGCGCCCTCGTCAAGAAGCCCAAGGTGCTCCTCGCCGACGAGCCGACCGGCAACCTCGACGAAGGCATGCGCGACGAGATCATGGACGTCCTGCACACCATGTGGAAGGAGCACGGGCTGACGTTCATCATGGTCACCCACGACTCCGCGATCGCCCGCAAGGCCCCGCGGCTGGCGACCATCAGGAAGGGCCGGATCACGGTGAAGGAGAACGCCGTGTCCTGAACGGGCGTGCGTGCGGCGGGTGTTGAGAGGCGCCTGGTGAGGGTTCCCGGTGCGGGAGTGCGGCCTGCGGGGGGTGCCCGGTGCGGGGCGATCGCCACTCAGTGCGTGCTCGGTACGTACGGGCCGTGCGGGCCGCCCGACGCGCGGACGCCGTCGCTCGTGGCGGGCGGGGTCAGGCGGACGACGGCGTGGTCTGTGATCAGGCGGACGACGGTGTCGTCCGCGACCCCGCCCGGGTGGCGTCCGTGCCCCAGCTCGCCAGCAGCCGCAGCGCCTCCGCCGACGGGGAGCCGGGCTCCGCGAAGTACGTCACCAGCGAGTGCTCGGGGTCGCCCAGCAGTTGGAACCCCTCGAACCGCAACGACAGCTCGCCCACGAGGGGATGCCGCAGCTCCTTCACCCCGTGGCTCTTCTCCTTGACGTCGTGGGTCGCCCACAGCCGCCGGAAGTCGGCGCTCTTCACCGACAGTTCGCCCACCAGCGCCGACAGCCGCGGATCGTCCGGGTAGCAGCCCGCGTCCATCCGCAGCGTGCACACGATGTCGATCGCCTTCTGCTCCCAGTCCACGAACAGCTCGCGGTAGTCGGGCCGCAGGAACGCCAGCCGCGCCCAGTTCCGCTCGGCGGGCGGCAGGTCGCCCCAGTCCCCGAAGAGGGCCGCGGCCATCCGGTTCCAGACGAGGATCTCCGACCGCCGCCCCACCACGTACGCGGGCATGCCGTCCATCAGGTCCAGCATCTGCTGGAGCGCGGGCCGGGTGGGTCTGCCGCGCGCCGCCGTCTTCTTCTTGTGCTGCTTCGGCTTGGCGAGATGCGTCAGGTGGGCGTGCTCGGCGTCGCTCAGCCGCAGCGCGCGGGCGATGGAGTCCAGCACCTCCGCCGACACGTTCCGCCCGTTGCCCTGCTCCAGCCGCGTGTAGTACGCCACCGACACCCCGGCCAGCTGCGCCAGCTCCTCCCGCCGCAGCCCCGGCACCCGCCGGTGCCGGCCGTAGTCGGGCAGCCCGACGTCCTCCGGCTTCAGCCGGGCCCGCCGGGTGCGCAGGAACTCGCTCAGCTCGGCCCGCCGGTCCAGCCCGCCGCCGGGCTCGGCGGGGACGCCGCGGGCGGCTCGGGTCTGTGGGTCCATGACTCCAGTATTCACGGCATTCCCCGTCGTACGCGGGTCAGCCTGACCCCGCCAGTGGTAGGCACCGCGGACGTAGGCACAGCCGGGGTCTGGGTGGACCGCGCCGCCTCCGCCAGGCTGGGGACACAGCCGGTCCACGGATCAGACCGGCGCAACCCCCCTCTTCCTCCCGCTAGGAGAACCTGGTCATGACCACTGTCGCCGCGTACGCCGCCTCGTCCCCGAAGGCGCCCCTGGAGCGCACGACGATCGAGCGGCGACCGGTCGGTGAGTTCGACGTCCTGATCGACATCAAGTTCGCCGGCATCTGCCACTCGGACATCCATCAAGTACACGAGGGCTGGGGGGAGGCGACCTTCCCCATGGTCCCGGGCCACGAGATCGCGGGCGTCGTCTCCGAGGTCGGCCCCGGCGTCACCCGGCACGCCGTCGGTGACCGCGTCGGCGTCGGCTGCATGGTCGACTCCTGCCGCGTCTGCGACAACTGCCGCGCGGGCCTGGAGCAGTACTGCTCCGACGGCCCCGTCTACACCTACAACGGGGTCGGCAAGGACGGCGCGACCACCTACGGCGGCTACTCCGAGAAGATCGTCGTCGACGAGAACTACGTCGTCCGCGTCCCCGACGGCCTCTCCCTCGACGTGGCCGCCCCGCTGCTCTGCGCCGGCATCACCTCGTACTCCCCGCTGAAGCACTGGAACGCGGGCCCCGGCAAGAAGGTCGCCGTCGTCGGCATGGGCGGCCTCGGCCACATGGGCGTCAAGATCGCCCACGCGCTCGGCGCCGAGGTGACCGTGCTGTCGCAGTCGCTGCGCAAGAAGGACGACGGCCTGCGGCTGGGCGCCGACCACTACCGCGCCACCAGCGACCCGGCCACCTTCACCGAGCTGGCCGGCACCTTCGACCTCATCCTGTCCACCGTCTCCGCCCCCCTCCCGCTCGACAGCTACCTCTCCCTCCTCAAGACGGACGGCGCCTTCGTCAACGTCGGCGCCCCCGAGGAGCCCGTCTCCCTGAACCTCTTCTCCGTGATCGGCGGCCGCAAGACCCTCGCCGGTTCCGGCATCGGCGGCATCCGGGAGACCCAGGAGATGCTCGACTTCTGCGCCGAGCACGGCTTCGGCGCCGAGATAGAGCTGATCGCCGCCTCCGAGATCAACGACGCCTACGAGCGCGTCCAGTCCAGCGACGTCCGCTACCGCTTCGTGATCGACACGGCGACGATCTGACGAACCGGTCCGGCGCCCGCCCGCCGGTGGAAGCGAGGGCCCTCGGTGCGCGACCGCGCGCGCCGGGGGCCCTCGGCGCGCCCGGGCCGGGTCCGCCGGGGGCGGTCGGGGCGGTCGCGGCGACCCCCGGCTCGACCTGCGCCGATAGGTTCCCCGACCGGTCTTGTCCGAGTGGATGTGCGAGGCGGCCATCGCTCGATAGAGTCGTACCGTCACGTTTGGTTGTGGGGACAACCACGTGTTTTTTCGGCTGCCAACGTCCTGGGGAGGGCCCGCAGCACATGAGTCGTCGCGCATCGGGAACGGTCGGAGTCTGGGCGGAGGCGCAGCGTCAGCGCCAGCGTCATCTGGAGGCCGAGGCCAGACAGCAGAGGCAGCGCGAACAGCAGGCGCGCGCCTACCAGCGCCGGGCCGCGCAGAGCCACCGCGAGTACCGGCAGGCCGAGGCGCAGCGCCGCACCGACGAGTTGGACGCGCGCGTCGCCTCGCTCCAGGGGCTGCTCGCCGCGGGCTGCCGGGCCCCGGCGTTCCGGGCCGACTCCCTGCTGAAGGCCGTGGACATCGCCCCCTTCGCGCCGGGCCCGCTCGCCCGGCCGGTGCCCATGCCGGACTTCCAGCACTACCAGGCGCAGGGCGGCTGGACGGCGAACCGCCGCGCCCAGGCACAGGCCGACGCCCGCGCCCGCTACGAACACGACTGGCAGCAGGCCCAGGCGGCGGAGGCCCAGCGGCAGCGGCAACTCGCCTCCTACGAGCGGGAGTACCGGCAGTGGGCGGACGCCCAGCTGGCCGACGTACGACGGCACAACGACGGCATCTCGGCGATCACCGACGGCGTGCGCCGCCGCGACCCCGACGCGGTCGTCGAGTACTTCACCGCCGCCCTCTACGCCTCCACCGCCTGGCCGGACGGCTTCCCCCGCCAGGTGGTGGCCGCCTACGACGCGTCCGCCGGACAGCTCGTCCTGGACTGGGAACTGCCCGCCTACGACGTCGTCCCCGAGACCAAGTCGGTCCGCTACCAGTCCTCGACCGACCAGGACAAGGAGACGCCCCGGCCGGTCACCCAGCGCCGGGCGCTGTACCGCGAGGTGCTCGCCCAGTGCATGCTGCTCGTCCTGCACGAGCTGTTCGCGGCCGACGGACCGGGCGCCCTGGAGTCGGTGGCGCTGAACGGGTTCGTCGACGGGCACGACCCCACCACCGGCCGTCCGGACCGGCTGTTCCTCGCGACCGTGATGGCCGCCCGCGCCCCCTTCGGCGACCTGCGCCTGGCCCAGGTCGACGCGGGCAGCTGCCTGGCCGACGCGCTGCGCGGACAGCTCTCCGCCCGCCCGGACCAGCTCACCGTCGTACGGCCCGGCCGACGCCCGCAGGACGTGGGGAACCGGGTCGTCGCGCACGGCGGCGACGAGGACCCCGACCTGTACGCCATGGACCCGCTGGCCTTCGAGGAACTGGTGGCCGATCTGTTCCGGGCCATGGGGATGCAGGCGGTGACCACCCAGCGGTCCGGCGACGGCGGCGTGGACGTCGACGCCCTCGACCCGACGCCGATACGCGGCGGCACGATCGTCGTCCAGGTCAAGCGGTACCGCGCCACCGTGCCGCCCACCGCCGTGCGCGACCTCTACGGGACCGTGCAGGACACCGGCGCCAACAAGGGCGTCCTCGTGACCACCTCGCGATTCGGCCCCGGCTCGCACACCTTCGCCAGCGGCAAGCCGCTGGAGCTGATCTCGGGCACCGAACTGGTCGACCTGCTGCACCGCCACGGGCTCCGCGGCCGCCTCGGCGACGGCGGACGGCCCGCCCCGGACCGGGCCGCCGCCGCGACTGCCTCCGCCGCGCCCGCCGCCGGTCCGGGCGGGCCCGGCGACCGGCTGCCGGACGACTACAACGTGCTCGGCATGGGCTGGACCGGGGCCGTCGCGCTGGACGTGTGCGCGCTCGTCTGCCGCGGCACGCGCGTGCTCAGCGACGACCACTTCGTCTTCTTCAACAACCCGGCGACCCCGGACGGACGCGTGCGGGCGCTGCCCGCCACCGCGCCCGACAAGGCCGCGATCTGCGTCTCCTTCGACGGGCTGCCGGACGCGGCCGACCGTCTCGTCCTCGTCGCCGCCGTCGACCCGGAGGTCAATCCGGACGCCGACCTCGCCGGGTTCACCGACGCCCGCATCCGCCTGCTCGACCCGGCGCTCAACGAGCTGGGGTGCCTGGAGGTCTCCGACGGCCGCGCGGGGGAGACGGCGCTGGTGCTCGGCTCGTTCCGCCGCAGGGCGGGCGGGGACTGGGACTTCGTCCTGGGCGGCAAGGGCTACGCGGGCGGCCTGGAGGAACTCGTCCAGGACTTCGGCATCGAGGTGGAGTAGCGCCGACCCTCACGGGGGGCGCGGCACGGGGGAGTGGCACCCCGGTGCCGACCAGGGGGAGTGGCGTCCGCGACGGACGGGGCGTACGGGCTACTGCTCAGGGCGGACGCAGCCGCCTACTCAGGCCGGGTTGAGTAAGTACGCCCATGTCCGGGGCACCTCCGCGCGGCGAAGATCGACGCAGACGGCGCGGCAAGGACGCGGCGTCGCAGCGGTCCGGCCCGGCCGGCCCGCCTGGCTCAGCCAGGCCGGCCAGGCCGGCCATGCCAACCAGTTGAGCCAGGTCATCGTCCGGGACGTCCGGCCGGGGCCCGGCTCGTGACCTCACGGAGAGTCCCATGTCCCGTCGTATCGCCCTGTCCGTCGCCGCCGGTGTCGTCGTCCTCGGGGGTGCCGGTGCCTACGCGCTCGCCTACGCCGGGGAGCAGCCGCCCGCGCTCAGCGACAGCAGCGTCCGCTACACGGCCCCCCAGGGCGACCGCGACGGCTCGCTCACCTTCGTCACCGACGTCACGGCGTCCTCGGGCGTCAAGAGCCTCAAGGTGCTGGCCTGGCCCGAGAAGTCCGCCCTCGGCAAGGACGCGGTCACCGAGAAGGAGATGGCCGACGTGGAGTCCGCCGTCTGCGAGCCCGCCGGGGGCGACACCGTGCGCTGCACCTACAAGGTCACCGTGACCGCGGCGGACGCCGCCGACTCCCCGCGCGGCGCGTGGCACGTCGCCGCCCTCGCCACCGCCCGCGACGGCTCCACCGCCCTGGACCGCGAGGCCGCCTCCTTCACCCGGCGCTGAACTGCGGGCACGCGGTCCGGCGGATGCGGAATCGCGGGCGGCCCCCCGGTGTTGTGATGGGTGACGCGGGGACCCCGGTGACTTCGGTTGCGGGGCCCGCGGGACCGGACTGACCGAGAGGAGAGGGCCGCGATGGCTGCGCAGACGCAGAGGGCCGTACTGGCGGGCGGATGCTTCTGGGGGATGGAGGAACTCATCCGCCGGCTGCCGGGAGTGACGGCGACCCGGGTGGGCTACACCGGGGGTGACGTGCCGAACGCGACGTACCGCAACCACGGCACGCACGCGGAGGCCATCGAGATCCTCTACGACCCCGAGCGGACGGACTACCGGGCGCTGCTGGAGTTCTTCTTCCAGATCCACGACCCGAGCACCAGGAACCGCCAGGGCAACGACATCGGTCTCAGCTACCGCTCCGCCATCTACTACGTGGACGACGAGCAGAAGCGGATCGCCGAGGACACCATCGCCGACGTGGACGCCTCCGGGCTGTGGCCCGGCAAGGTCGTCACCGAGGTCGAGCCGGTCGGCCCCTTCTGGGAGGCCGAGCCCGAGCACCAGGACTACCTCCAGCGCTACCCCGACGGCTACACCTGCCACTTCCCCCGGCCGGGCTGGAAGCTGCCCGCGCGCACGACCGGCTGACCGGGCGACCCGGCCCCTCCCCGCAGGGGGCGGGGGTGACGGGGGGGGCGACCAGGTCAGGGTGCCGGTGCGGCTCAGTGCGGCAGGGACGCCGGGGTGCCGCCGTTCGCCTCGAAGCCCGCGACGGCCAGGGCGCGGT
This sequence comes from Streptomyces sp. NPDC091281, assembly GCF_044757425.1. Taxonomy (NCBI): domain Bacteria; kingdom Bacillati; phylum Actinomycetota; class Actinomycetes; order Kitasatosporales; family Streptomycetaceae; genus Streptomyces; species Streptomyces sp. NPDC091281. Next base: position 321,952 of record NZ_JBIVUY010000002.1, read on the forward strand.
ACACCGCGAACTCGGCCGCCGGGTCCGCCGACAGCGTCCACGGCAGGGCGCCCACGTGCCCGTCGACGTGGACCAGCTGACCCATCGCCTCCGCCCAGCGCTCCGAGCGCACCAGGAAGAACACCAGCAGATGGCGCACGTGCGCCAGCATCGGGTCGTCGGGACGGGCCGCGTGCACGGCGTACAGCGCGCCGTGCACCGCCTTCGTGACGACCTCGCTCCGGTAGAACCCGCTGACCAGGTTCACCTCGGGCAGGTGCTCGAACACCGAGAACAGCGGCATCGCCGCCAGCAGCGACCCGCGCGGCGCTCTCGCCGCCGCGGCCTCCGCGAACGCCCGCGCCGTGTCCCGCGAGCCGTGCCACTTCTCGCACAGGTAGTGCAGGGCCGCCAGGTGCGCGCCCATGTGCGCCGGGGCGCGGTCCAGGATCTTCAGCCAGACCTGGTCGAACTCCGCCCGCGAGTAGTTCAGCCCGCGCGCCACCGACAGCTCCACGATGTACGGCACCGGGTCCCCGGGGGCGAGCAGCGCCGCCTGCCCGCACGCGTCCCGCGCCTCCTCCATGATGATCCGGAAGTCGTCCGTGCCCGGCGTCGACGTCCGCCACGCCTGCTGGACCAGGAACTCGGCGTGCACCGCCGCGCCGCCCGCGTCCTTCGGCGCCTCCGCGCGCCACACCCGCAGCCACTGCCCGCCCGGCGCCTCGCTCACCCCGCCCAGCCGCTGCGCCAGCTCCAGCGCCGCCGCGCCCGCGAAGGCCTGCACGCGCTGCCAGCGCCGCTCACCCTCCGTCTCCGTCCCGGCCAGCAACTGCTGCGCCGCCCGGTGGTCCCGGGAGCGCTGCACGACGTCCAGCACGTCCACCAGGTCCTGGTCGGGGCCGGGCATGCGGATGTCCAGCTCCTCCTCGCGCACGAACCCGTAGTTCTCCGGGTCCGCGGCGTCCGGGTGTCCCGCCGGGACCTGTTCGATCATGCCCCGACGGCGCCGCAGCACCGGCACCAGCACGAAGCCGAACATGACCAGCGCGATCAGGACCCAGAGAATCTCCATGCCTCAAGGGTTCCAGACACCGCCGACAATTGGCCAACCCCTCCCCCCGCCCTGTGGAAAACCCCTCCCGTCCGGCCGTCCCGCCCCCGGAGGACGGCAGCAGCCCCCGCGGCGGACTACGCTCGGACCCCATGAGCGACAGGCACATCAGTCAGCACTTCGAGACCCTCGCGATCCACGCGGGCAACACCGCCGATCCCCTGACCGGCGCGGTCGTCCCGCCGATCTACCAGGTCTCGACCTACAAGCAGGACGGCGTCGGCGGCCTGCGCGGCGGCTACGAGTACAGCCGGAGCGCCAACCCGACCAGGACCGCCCTGGAGGAGAACCTCGCCGCCCTGGAGGGCGGTGTGCGGGGGCTCGCGTTCGCTTCCGGACTGGCGGCCGAGGACTGCCTGTTGCGCACGCTCCTGAGCCCCGGCGACCACGTCGTCATCCCCAACGACGCCTACGGCGGCACCTTCCGGCTCTTCGCCAAGGTCGTCTCCCGCTGGGGCGTGGAGTGGTCGGTCGCCGACACCAGCGACCCGGCCGCCGTACGCGCCGCGATCACCCCGCGCACCAAGGCCGTCTGGGTCGAGACCCCCTCCAACCCGCTCCTCGGCATCACCGACATCGCCGTCGTGGGCCAGATCGCGCGCGACGCGGGCGCCCGCCTCGTCGTCGACAACACCTTCGCCACGCCCTACCTCCAGCAGCCGCTGGCGCTCGGCGCGGACGTGGTCGTGCACTCCCTCACGAAGTACATGGGCGGCCACTCCGACGTCGTGGGCGGCGCCCTCGTCACCGGCGACCGCGAACTCGGCGAAGAGCTGGCCTACCACCAGAACGCGATGGGCGCGGTCGCCGGGCCCTTCGACTCCTGGCTGGTGCTGCGCGGCACGAAGACGCTGTCGGTGCGCATGGACCGGCACAGCGAGAACGCCACCAAGGTCGCCGACATGCTGACCCGCCACCCGCGTGTGACGCGCGTGCTCTACCCGGGCCTGCCCGAGCACCCGGGGCACGAGGTCGCCGCGAAGCAGATGCGCGCGTTCGGCGGCATGGTGTCGTTCCAGGTCGAGGGCGGCGAGGAGGCCGCGGTCGCGGTCTGCGACCGCGCGCAGGTCTTCACCCTGGGTGAGTCACTCGGCGGCGTGGAGTCCCTCATCGAGCACCCCGGACGCATGACGCACGCCTCCGCGGCCGGTTCGGCCCTGGAAGTACCTGCGGACCTGGTCCGTCTCTCCGTCGGCATCGAGAACGTCGACGACCTGCTCCAGGACCTCCAGCAGGCCCTCGGCCAGTAGGCCACCGGCCGTCCCGGTCACCAGCCCGTCAGCGGTGGGGTCGTCTCCGACGGCGGCTCCACCCAGGGCCGGGCCGTCAGCGCCCACACGGTGAACGCCACCGCGGCGGCCCACAGCAGCAGCCACAGCGCGCGCCGCGCGCGCTCCCGGCGGCGCAGCACGCGCTCGCCCCGGCGGACGGCGTCCCGGTGCAGATCGGGCGGCAGCCGCGGCGCGTCCCGCTCCATGATCCGCCGTACGGCGGCCTCCCGCTGGGGCCGGTTCACCGCTGCCTCCTCGCGCGCGTGACCCGCCTCGGCCGGAGGCGGCGCGCGTGCCGTACACAGCGTCCCGCGCGCGTCACGGGGTGGCCGCCTCGACGCCGGACCGGACGGGGGCGGGTTCCCGGGGCGGGTGCAGCAGGGTCGCCGCCGCCCGGTCGCACACGGCGTGGACGCGTTCCACGGGGAGCCCCAGCAGGGCCGCCGTCTGCTCCTCGGCGACCCCTTCGTAGAGCCGCAGCACCAGGACGAGCCGCTCGCGCGCCGTGAGACCGGCCAGCGGCCCGCTCCCCGCGGTGCCCGCCCGCCAGGGGATGCCGTGCCGGTACCAGGCGGTGTGGTCGAAGCGCAGCACGAGGTGCCGACGGGCCCGGTCGTACGGGTCCTCGCCGTGCAGCCGGTCCCAGTCCGCGTACGTCTGCGCCAGCGCGTGCGTCAGCAGCCGGCGCGCGTGCGGATGGTCGGTGCCGTCCTCCGCGGTCAGCAGGGCGGCCGTGTGCAGCAGCCGCCCGCCCGCCCCGGCGACGAACGCCTCGAACTCCCGGGCCCGCCGGGCGTTCTGGGCCGTACGCCGTGCTCGCACCGCGCGCCTCCCGCCTCCGGCGACCCGTCGCCCACCGCGGGTCCCCGGGCGCCTGGCCCCCTCGGGTCCCGGTCGCCCCGCCTCTCGCTCTCATCTGAGACCGGACGCGGGCCGCCGGTCAAGAGCCGCGCAGCCCCGGATGCGGCGCGCGCGTACGCCCGTGGCCGTCCTCCGGCCCGCCCGCCCCGCGCGCGTACGGCTCAGGAGTCCTGCACGGGCTCCCCGCCGCCGACGCCCTGCGGGGTCATGCGGGCGGACAGGGCGGTGTTGAAGCGGGACAGGAGCGCGCAGAACGCCTCGCGCTCCTGCGGAGCCCAGTCGTGCGTCAGCTCCGCCATCAACTGCCGCCGCGACGACCGCACTTCCTCCAGCCGGGAGACCCCGCGCGGCGACAGCTGGAGCACCACGGCCCGGCCGTCCTCCGGGTGGGAGGTGCGCTTGACCAGACCCGTGTCCACGAGCGGCGCGACCTGGCGGGTCACCGTCGAGGAGTCGATGCCCATGCTCGCGGCGAGCGCCTTGACGCCCATCGGCCCCTCCTTGTCGAGCCGGTTGAGCAGCAGGTACGCGGCGCGGTCCATGGAGTTGCGCACCTGGCCCACTCCACCGAGGCGGGTCTGTTCGGCACGGCGCGCGAAGAGCGCGACCTCGTGCTGGAGCGTGTCGAGAAGACCGGTGTCACCGACGGTCGTCATGTCCATCGACATTTCAGGTGTTGTGGGCATGGCCGGGGGCTCACTTCATGAAAGGGGTGCTGGGTTGGGGGACAGGGTACGCGGCCGGAAGGCGGGTCGTACCGACGCTTCGGAAACCGGTCTCGGTGGTTGGTCACAGCGGTCGTTCCCGCCTGTGAACTGCGATGCTGACGCCATGAGCTACCGCCCGGCCGACTCCTTGCGGCCCGTCACCCTCGACGACGTCCGCGGCGCGCAGAAGATGCTCTCGGGCGTGGCACGCACCACCGCGATGGAGGGCAGCAGGCACCTGTCCCAGCTGGTCGGGGCGCCGGTCCTCCTCAAGTGCGAGAACCTCCAGCGCACCGGCTCCTTCAAGCTGCGCGGCGCGTACGTGCGCATCGCCGGGCTGCTGCCCGAGGAACGCGCCGCCGGGGTCGTCGCGGCGAGCGCCGGCAACCACGCCCAGGGGGTGGCGCTCGCGTCCTCGTTGCTCGGCGTGCGCTCCACCGTGTTCATGCCCAAGGGCGCCCCGCTGCCGAAGATCAGCGCCACCCGCGAGTACGGCGCGGAGGTGCGCCTGCACGGCCTCGTCGTCGATGAGACGCTCGCCGCCGCGCAGGAGTACGCCGAGCGGACCGGCGCGGTGTTCATCCACCCCTTCGACCACGCCGACGTCATCGCCGGTCAGGGCACGGTGGGCCTGGAGATCCTGGAACAGTGCCCCGAGGTCCGCACCATCGTGGTCGGCATCGGCGGGGGCGGCCTCGCGGCCGGGATCGCGGTCGCGGTGAAGGAGCTGCGGCCCGACGTGCGGATCGTCGGCGTGCAGGCGGAGGGCGCGGCGGCGTACCCGCCCTCCCTGGCGGCCGGACGCCCGGTGTCGCTGCGCACCCCCATCACGATGGCTGACGGCATCAAGGTCGGCCGCCCCGGCGACGTGCCGTTCCGCATCGTCGGCGACCTCGTCGACGAGGTGCGCACGGTGTCCGAGGACGCGCTGTCCGCCGCGCTGCTGCTCTGCCTGGAGCGGGCCAAGCTGGTCGTGGAACCGGCCGGGGCGAGCCCGGTCGCGGCGCTGCTGAGCGAGCCCGGCGCCTTCGCGGGACCGGTCGTCGCGGTGCTCTCCGGCGGCAACGTCGACCCGGTGCTGATGCAGCGGGTGCTGCGGCACGGCATGACCGCCCAGGGCCGCTACCTGGCCGTACGGCTGCGGCTGACGGACCGGCCCGGCGCCCTCGCCACGCTTCTGGGGGTGTTGTCAGTGGTGGACGCTAACGTCCTGGACGTGAGTCACGTCCGGACCGATCCGCGGCTCGGGCTCACGGAGGCGGAGGTCGAACTGCACCTGGAGACGAAGGGTCCGGCGCACTGCGCCGAGGTCGGCCACGCCCTGCGCGAGGCCGGGTACCCGGTCGTCGACTGAGCACCGCCGCCTCGGCGGGACAGACGGTCGGGAACCGCTTCGTCACTCGTTCGAGTAAATCCATCGAAAGACGCGATACATCGCGTTATGGTGAGTCCCGTATCGCGTATCCCCACCCCGTTCCCTACGCCGATTCCACCCCCATCCCGCCCCCGATCCCCACCTCTACCCCCACTCCGACTTCCGCTTCGAATCCCAGTGGTTCCCAACGACGTGGAGACTCACATGCCAGGCGCGATCTACGCCGAAGGCCTGGTCAAGACCTTCGGTGACGTCAAAGCTCTGGACGGCGTCGACCTCGACGTGCCGGAGGGCACCGTCCTCGGCCTCCTCGGGCCCAACGGCGCGGGCAAGACCACCACCGTCCGCTGTCTGACCACCCTGCTCCGCCCCGACCGGGGCCGGGCGCTCGTCGCCGGCATCGACGTCCTCAAGAACCCCAACGAGGTCCGGCGCTCGATCGGCCTCTCCGGCCAGTTCGCGGCCGTCGACGAGTACCTGACCGGCCGCGAGAACCTCCAGATGGTCGGCCAGCTCTACCAGATGAGAGCGAAACAGGCGAAGGCCCGCGCGGTCGAACTGCTCGACCAGTTCGACCTCACCGAGGCCGCCGACCGCACCACCAAGACCTACTCGGGCGGCATGCGCCGCCGACTCGACCTCGCCGCCGCCCTCGTCGTGTCGCCGCCCGTCATGTTCATGGACGAGCCGACCACCGGCCTCGACCCACGCAACCGACAACTGCTCTGGGACGTGATCAAGCGCCTCGTCTCCGGCGGCACCACCCTCCTGCTGACCACCCAGTACCTGGAGGAGGCCGACCACCTCGCGCACGACATCGCGGTCGTCGACCAGGGCCGCGTCATCGCCCGCGGCACCTCCGACCAGCTCAAGGCCCGCACCGGCGGCGAGCGCGTCGAGGTCGTCGTCCACGACCGCGCGCACATCACCACCGCCACCGAGGTCCTGGCCGCCTTCGGCAAGGGCGACACCACCGTCGACCCGCACACCCGCAAACTCACCGTCCCCGTCACCGGCGGCGCCAAGCTCCTCGCCGAGGTCATCCGCGAACTGGACGCGCGCGGCATCGAGATCGACGACATCGGCCTGCGCCGCCCCACCCTCGACGACGTCTTCCTCTCCCTCACCGGCCACGTCGCCGAGACGAAGGACAGCGACGAAGCCGACGACGGTGACGACGGCGGAGGCGGCGGCCCCGGTACGGACGGACAGGCCGGGACCACCGGCACCGGAACCAGCGGCAAGGAGGCCGTGAAATGAGCGCCGTCACCGACGCCGCCAGGAGTACGCCCCCCGCTCACCCGCTGGGCCAATCGGTCCGCGACTCCCTGGTCGTTGCGAAACGCAACCTGATCCGCATGTCCCGCATCCCGGAGATGGTCATCTTCGGGCTGATCCAGCCCATCATGTTCGTGGTCCTCTTCACGTACGTGTTCGGCGGCTCCATGCGGATCGGCGACAGCACCAGCGCCACCGACTACAAGAACTTCCTCATGGCGGGGATCTTCGCCCAGACCGTCACCTTCGCCACCGCCGGATCGGGCGCCGGCATCGCCGACGACATGCACAAGGGCCTCATCGACCGGTTCCGCGCCCTGCCCATGGCGCGCGGCGCGGTCCTCACCGGGCGCACCCTCGCCGACCTGGTGCAGACGGCCCTCACCCTGCTGGTCCTCGCGATCGTCGCCCTCCTCGTCGGCTGGCGCGTCGGCTCCAACGGCGACACCGACGCCCTCCGCGTCCTCACCGCCTTCGGCCTGCTCCTCCTCCTCGGCTACGCGTTCACCTGGATCGGCGCCCTCATCGGCCTGTCCGTGCGCACCCCGGAGGCGGCCACCAACGGCGGGCTGATCTGGCTCTTCCCGGTCACCTTCATCTCCAACGCCTTCGTGGACACCGCCAACATGACCCCCTGGCTGCGCCACATCGCGGAGTGGAACCCGTTCAGCGCCACCGTCCAGGCCTGCCGCGTCCTCTTCGCCAACCCCGGCCAGTCCGCCTCCGACGCCTGGCCCATGCAGCACCCGGTCTGGGCCTCGCTGATCTACTCCGTGCTGATCATCCTGGTCTTCCGCACCCTGGCGGTCCGCAAGTACAGATCCGCCACCGCCTGACGCCCGTCCCCACCGTCGGCGGGACCGTCCGCCACCGCCGGGGCCGCCCCCGGTGTCCCACGCACGACGAGGCCCCCGCCGCCACGGGGGCAGCGGGGGCCTCGTCCGGCCGGAGGGCCGTCGTCAGGAGGGGGGCTCAGCCGTTGTAGGGCTCGGCCTTGAGGATGCGCACGGAGGCCTTCTTGCCGTTCGGCAGTTCGTACTCCGCGTCCTCGCCGATCTTGTGGCCGATCACGCCCGAGCCCAGCGGGGACTGCGGGGAGTAGGTCTCGATGTCGGCACTCGCGTACTCGCGCGAGGCCAGCAGGAAGGAGAGCGTGTCGTCCTCGTCCCCGTCGAAGGCGATCGTCACGACCATGCCGGGACCCACCGTGCCGTCCGCGGACGCCTGAGCCTCACCGACCTGGGCGTTCTCCAGAAGCTGGGTCAGCTGCCGCACCCGCAGCTCCTGCTTCCCCTGCTCCTCCTTGGCCGCGTGGTACCCGCCGTTCTCGCGCAGGTCGCCCTCCTCACGCGCGGCGGCGATCTTGGCGGCGATCTCCGTGCGCGCAGGACCAGTAAGGTACTCAAGCTCGTCCTTGAGCTTGTTGTACGCCTCCTGGGTCAGCCAGGTGACGTTCTCGCTGGTCTGGGTCACAGGGTGCTCCTCGTCGGTACTGGGAATACAAAGCATCGCCCTCCGGGAAGCATGTTCGTTCCGGGATGGGCGAAACCACGAGCCTAACAATTCAGCGGGCGAAGGGGGAGGACATAAGCCATGAGAATTACGTCCGCGCAGGTCAGCACCCCGGTATTGCCGGCGGCGGGAAAGCGGGGGCGGCCGGTGGACCACCCGGACCTCAGTCGGCGTGGCAGCCGACCAGCTCCGCCGTCGTACCGCGGGCCGTCGTACGCAGGGTGACGACCTCGTCGATGCGGGTGTCGGGACCCGAGAAACGGAAGTCGGCGCGGCCCACCTCGGCGCCGTCCTCCGACTGGGAGCGGACCGTGCAGTAGCCGGCGGCCCCCGCGTCCTTGCGGATCTCCAGGTGCACCTGGACCGCGCTCTCGGTGGTCTTGAACGAGATCAGCTCGCCGCTGAACTTGTTCTGCACGACGTAGTAGTAGCCGAAGTAGCCGATCACGAGGAGGAACACCGTACCGAGGACGGCGCCGAGGACCTTGAGCGTGCGGTCGGCCCGCTCGTCCGAGGAACGGCCGTAGCGGCCCTCGGGCGCTCGCGTGGTCGCCGTACTCATGATCGTCCTTTCGGCAGGGCCTGCGACCCGGGCGGGTCGAGGTCCGAAAGTGGGCCGCCGGGGCAGGACCACGGAATTATTGGCCGCCCGATTCGGTCACTATAGAAGCCGCCGATCGCACCCCCTCCAACCGGGGGGCGCCGACTTACTGAGGATTTGAGTCTTGACTGACCAGCTGCGACTGATGGCCGTCCACGCGCACCCCGACGACGAGTCGAGCAAGGGCGCGGCGACCATGGCGAAGTACGTGTCCGAGGGGGTGGACGTGCTGGTCGTGACCTGCACGGGCGGGGAGCGCGGCTCCATCCTCAACCCCAAGCTCCAGGGCGACAAGTACATCGAGGAGCACATCCACGAGGTACGCAAGAAGGAGATGGACGAGGCGCGCGAGATCCTCGGCGTCAAGCAGGAGTGGCTCGGCTTCGTCGACTCCGGCCTGCCCGAGGGCGATCCGCTGCCGCCGCTGCCGGAGGGCTGCTTCGCGCTGGAGGACGTCGACAAGGCGGCCGGTGAACTGGTCCGGCAGATCCGCGCCTTCCGCCCGCAGGTGATCACCACCTACGACGAGAACGGCGGGTACCCGCACCCCGACCACATCATGACCCACAAGATCTCGATGGTGGCGTTCGAGGGCGCGGCCGACACCGAGAAGTTCCCGGAGGCCGAGTTCGGCCCGGCGTACCGGCCGCTGAAGCTCTACTACAACCAGGGCTTCAACCGGCCGCGCACCGAGGCGCTGCACCAGGCGATGCTGGACCGCGGTCTGGAGTCGCCGTACGGGGACTGGCTGAAGCGGTGGAGCGAGTTCGAGCGGGTCGAGCGCACGCTGACCACGCACGTTCCCTGCGCCGACTTCTACGAGATCCGCGACAAGGCGCTCATCGCGCACGCCACGCAGATCGACCCCGACGGCGGCTGGTTCAAGGTGCCGCTGGAGCTCCAGCGGGAGGTCTGGCCGACCGAGGAGTACGAGCTGGCGAAGTCGCTCGTCGCGACCTCCCTCCCCGAGGACGACCTCTTCGCGGGCATCCGCGACAATGCCTGACATGAGCGCAAGCGTGAGCCTGGCAATGACGCACCTCGTCCCCCTCGCCAAGGAGGTCGACGAGAACAAGGTCACCCCCGGCGTCCTCGGCTTCATCGTCTTCGCGGCGATGGCGCTGGCGGTGTGGGGGCTGATGAAGTCCATGAACCGCCACATGGGCAAGGTCGACTTCGAGGAGAAGCCGACCGGGACGCCGACCGCCGACCGGACGGCGGCGGGCGCGGCCCGGACCACCGGCACCGGTTCCGGCGGTTCGGGCACCGGCTCCGGCTCCGCCTCCGGTTCCGGGAAGGCCTCACCGGCCCAGGGCTGACCCGCCAGGTACGGGTCCCGGCGCGCGGTCCGCGCCGGGACGGTGCCATCGGCACGCACCGACCCGACCCGCCCCGGGCGCGCCCCCGCCAGGCGCCGCCCCCGGTTCCCCGGCCTGTCGGCCCTCACGGTCCTCAGCCTCACGATTTTCAGCCCTCACGGTCCTGAGCCGTCGCAGCCGCTGACCGTCGCAGCCGCCGACCGTCGCAGCCGTCGGCTGTCGCCGCCGTCAGCCGTTGCCGCCCGCCGGTGCCGTCACCGGTACGCCCATCACCTCGCGGGCGTGCCGTCCCGGGATCATGCCGAGGCGCCACGCCTGCCAGCCCGCCTCCAGACGTACGCCCCGCTCCAGGAGAAGGCCGTACGCCTCCAGGTAGTCGCCGAGCTTGGTGTCGCGCAGGGGATGGGCGGCCCGCCCGAGCTGGGACAGCTCCTCCTGGGCGACGGCCGTGCCGACCTCCACCCCGCCGGGCGCCGCGTACGGCAGCAGCGTGCAGCGCAGGAAGCGGGCCCAGTCCTCACCCCGCCGGTCGCCGTACGAGGCGAACAGCCCCGCCGCCTCGTCGCACAGGGCCAGCGCCTGCGGGGTCCGGGCGTTGCCCGCGTCGACGATCGCCAGCTCCAGGCAGGTCCAGGCCTCGCCGTGGGCCACCCCGATCCGCTGGAAGTCGGCGCGCGCGTCCACCAGCAGCTGCCGGGCGAACCCTGAGTTGCGCAGCGAGCCGGTCTGCGCCGCCCGCTGGTCGCGGGTGACGCGCGCCGAATGGTGCCGGGCGCAGGCCAGGCCGTACACGTCCCGCATACGGGAGAAGAGCGAGCGGGAGCGTTCCAGCTCGCGGACGGCCTGGTCCAGCTCGCCGCGCTCCTCCAGCGCGAGCCCCAGGTAGTAGACCGTCCACGCCTCGCCGCGGACGTCCTCGTTGTCGTGGTGGCGGGCCGCCGCGTGCCGCAGGTCCTCCGCCGCCTCCGACGGCTCCCCGGCGATCAGCCGGGCGCGGGCCAGCTGGGTCAGCGCCCACGCCTCCCCGCGGGCGTCGCGGGTCCGCCCGTACAGATCGAGGGCCCGGCGCAGTTCGTCCTGGGCGCGCGGGACGTCGCCGCGGCGCAGGTTCAACTGGCCGAGCTGGTAGTTCGCCCAGGCCTCGCCGTGCGTGGAGCCGCCCTCGCGGTGCAGGACGAGGGACCGGGTGAGCAGGTCGAGGGCCTCGGCGAGCCGGGCCCGGTCACGTTCGACGGCGGCCAGCGCGTGCATCGTCCACGCCCGGTCGGTGGCCAGCTCGGGCGCGGCCTGGAGGTCGAGGGCCTCGCGCAGCTTCGCCGCGGCCTCGGTGAGGTTGCCCTGGTGGTGCAGGGTGATGCCGAGCGAGCACAGCGCGCGGGCGGCACCGGCGTCGTGGTGGGCCTGGACGTAGAGGTCGACGACCGAGCTGAGCGTGGTGCGGGCCCGGTCCAGCTCGCCGAGCTGGCGGGCGGCGATACCGGTCCGCCACTGCACCGACCGCACCAGCAGGTCCTGCCCCACCGACTGCGCCAACTCGCTGATCTCGCCCAGGCGGTAGAGGTCGCCGCGCAGCAGGCAGTAGTCGCAGAGCGCGCCGAGCAGACTCATGACGGCGGACTGCTCGACGCCGTCGGCGTGCCGCAGCGTCGCGGTGATGAAGCTCGACTCGTCGTCCAGCCAGCGCAGCGCCTCGTCGAGCGAGGTGAAGCCGTGCGGTGTGAAGCGGTCGGAGCGGGTCGACATGTTGCCGTCGACCAGCCGCAGCACCGAGTCGGCCAGCTCGGCGTAGCTCACGATGAGGCGTTCCTGCGCGGCCGTGCGTTCGGCCTGCTCCTCCTCGTCGGCGAGACGGGCGTGGGCGAAGGCGCGGACCAGGTCGTGCAGCCGGTAGCGGTCGCCGCGCACATGGTCGAGCAGTCCGGCGCGGGCGAGCGCGGTCAACTGCCGTGCGGCCTCCGCGCGGTCGGTGCCGAGGAGGGCCGCGGCGGCGGCCGCGCCCAGCGACGACCGCCCGGCCAGCGCCAGCCGCCGCAGCAGACGACGGCCCGGTTCGGGGAGGTCGGTGTAGCGCAGCCAGAGCGCCCGGTCCACCGGTCCGACCGGCCCGTACGCCCCCAGGTCCGACGCCAGCCGACGGGGCGAACGCGTCCCCAGCGACGAACCCGCCACCCGCAGCGCCAGCGGCAGCCCGCCGCACAACTCCCGTATCCGGTCGGCGGCTTCGGCGTCGTACGGCTCCGAGGACGCGCTCTCCCGCGCCGCCGCCCCGAGCAACTCCTCGGCGCCCGCGGCCTCCAGGGGCTGTACGGGCAGGTCGTGCACGCGGGCGGACAGGTCGGCGGGCAGCGCCAGCGGGCCGCGGGCCGTTACCAGGACGAGGCTGTCGGAGCGTTCGGGGACGAGCGCGCGGACCTGCTCGGGGTCGGAGGCGTCGTCCAGGACCACCGTCACAGGCAGCCCGGTCAGATGCTGCTGGTACAGCTCGACCAGCCGCTTGACCTGCTGCTCCGGCGAGGACCGCTCACGGAACAGCAACTGCTCGCGGGGGGCGCCGAGCCGGTTCAGGAGGTGCAGCAGCGCGTCCCGCGTCGACAGCGGAGCCTCCCGCCCGCCGCCCTGGCCCTCCTGCTCCGCTCCGGTACCGCCGCGCAGATCCACCACGCACGCCCCGCGGAACTGGTCGCGCAGATCGTGCGCGGCCCGCACCGCCAGCGTGCTGCGCCCGACGCCGGGCGGCCCGTGCAGCACGACGACCGTCGGCCGGGTCTCCGTACTGGCCCGCCCCGCCTGCACCCACTGCCGAATCTTCCCCAGCTCGGCCCGCCGCCCCGCGAACACCCCGTCCTGCTCCGGGAGTTGGGTGTACGACTGCCCCAGCACGGTCCGCCCGCGGGCCGCCGCGCTCTTGTCCGCGCCCCGCAACTGCGGCCCCGCCTGCTTCGGCGCGGTCGTCGCGCTCACCATGCGCTGCTGGTCCAGGAAGGGCCGGATGCCGCGCACCTCCAGCGCGGTCAGCCACTGGAGCCTCAACTGCTCGGCCCCGCCCGGCTGTCCGGCCGCACCCGCCCGATGGTGCGCGGCCGGCAGATGCGTCCCCGCCACCTTCACCACAGTGGCTGCCGCCCCGATGACACCGACGGCGACGCCCGCGCCGAGCGCGGTACCGGTGCCGGTGCCCAGCGCCAGATCGGTCACCGCGGCGGTGACGGCGGCAACTCCGGCCACCAGCAGTGGAGTCCGTCCTCCTTCCCGTGCGTAGCGCTGCCCGAAACTGACGTTCTGGGCGTCCGCCTCGTCCAGGGCGCGGGTGTACGCCTCGTACTCCTCGGCGGCCGTCGCCGCCATCCCGTCCAGCGCGCCACGGGCCCGCGTCATCAGCGTCTGACGGTCCGTACGCCCACCGGACCGCCGCACCTCCTCCTCGACGGCCCGCACCAACAGCCCCTCGGCCTCGGCCCGATGGCTGCTTCGCATCTCAAGTCCCCCTCCGGCGGCCATGACTTACTGGCCAAGTGTGCGGGGGGTGAGGGGACGGGCGCGAGAGGGCGAGCGGGACAGGTCTGCCGCACGGGCCCCGACGGCGGTCAGAGACCCACGGTGCTCTTGGGCGGCCGGGGCGTGTGGAGCGTGAGCGCGTGTGCCAGCCGTTCCAGGTCCTCGGCGGCGGCGATGATCCGGGCGGTGTCGTCGGTGGCCGTCCACATCACGACGTCGGCGTCGTGCTCCGCGACCCGCCACGCATATCGCGCGCTCGCGATCAGGTACGGCGCGTCAGCGTGGTTCAGATAGCGGAAGGTGCTCAGACCCTCGCCGAGCCGATCGGCCCCGAAGCGCCGTACGACGGGCGGCTCCACCGCGTCCGGATCGTCCGCCATGGCCAGCGCCCGCAGCGTCTCCTCCCGCGGTCCCGCGGACCGGCCGACCGCCACGCAGACGGGCAGCGGCAGGTCCGTGGGGTGCTCGTGGTGGAGGAACAGCCAGTGGTCCGTGCCCGGCGGGGAGAACGCCTCGGCACAGCGCACCAGGGTCCCGGCCACGAAGTCGACACCGTGCGGCCCCGGGTCCGAGCCGTGGTCCAGCCACAGGTTCTCGGCCTCCTCACGGCACCACGCCCCGATGTCGGCCCAGTCCTCCCACGGGCCGGACTCGCCGCCACGGGGCGGCAGCACCGACCACACCTCCGGGTCGACGTACTCGATGTCGACCATCGTGCGGAACGGCCCGCTCACGCCCGCCTCCAGCGGAGCGTCGCCATGACGGCGTCGAACCACTCGACGAGCGCGTCGGCCAGCTCGTCCCGCGGATCGCCGCCGCCGACCGTCGAGAACGCGGCCGTGAACCAGCGGCCGGGGTCGCCGGGCACGGCCACGACGTACTCCACCCGCCGGGAGGCCAGCTCCGCACCACGCCCGGGGTCGGCCGCGGCGACGTGCTCACGGCGCACGGCGAGGGCACCGTCCAACTCGCCCGAACTGAGGTCGACTTCGGCAGCGGTGTCGGTGCCCGTGCCCGTGCCCGTGTCGGTGGCTCGGTCGCGGGAGAGCAATTGCACGGCCACGTCGGTCGGTTCGACGGGCGGCGCCTGCTCGTCGCGGCGAGGGAGCAGCGTCTCCGAAACGACCACCGAGGCACCGATGTTGACGTCACCGACGGACCGCACCGGCAGATACAGATCCAGCGCGCCACTCTCCCGGACCTGCTCCACGACCCCCCGCAGCCGCCGCTCCAGCTCCCGCTTGAACGGTCCGACCGAGTCCGGGGGCGAGTCGGCGGGAATCCGCCCGAAGGCCTCGTCCAGGATGCCGCGCACCGCGTCCTCCGTCCCCTCCCGCAGCGGGACGTGGGCCCAGTCCTCCGGAAGGATCAGGCGATAGCCGGTCACAGGCGCGGCCACCACCGCGCCGCCCTCGTCAACGGGCACGGGTGCGCTCCCTGCGGTTCAGCCACCAGACCCCGGCGAAGGTCGCGAGCGAGGCGAAGACGGCGATCCAGAGAATCCAGACGCCTTCAAGGACGGCGAAGATCGCGGCGTAGAAGAGGTAGAGGGCTGCGGCCGTCGTGAGGTAGACGGAGTGGAAGGAGAGTCGCTTCCACCGCGCCGGGCTCCGATGGAGGAGGAGCACCACGAGCGGGGTGAGCGCGCACAGGGACCACTCCCAGGTCGGCGGACCCACTTTCTCCTCTCCGAAGAAGTCCTCGCTCGCGGGTGCGGCAAACGCGCGCAGCAGTGCGAGGGCCAGTACCACCTTCACCACGGTGAGCGCTCTGTAGACCCGGTCCCGCTCTGAGGCGGTCCTGTCCTGGGCAGCACTGCCCTCAGCCATGTGTGCTTCCTCTCTCACCACTGTCCCACCGGTGCCTCCGTGGTCCCCTTGAACCTGTCGTACGCGCCGTCGCCGCCGATATTGGGGCCGACGAACTTGTCGCCGAGATCGAGCACGGTGCTCACCGCCCACGACCTTTGAAGCACCTGCTGATGGCGCCCCGCCCGGACAGCGTTCTCCACGAGTGCAGGGTTGTCCGGGTGAATGTCCCGCCACTTCTCGATGTCCTTCACCTGCTGGCTCAGCTTCACGTCCCCCAAGGCACTCGCCCTGTCCCGCGCCGTCACCTCGGGCAGTTCCGCGTCCCGTACCTCCTGCCCCGCCCGTTGGCCTGCCTTGCGGTTCTCGTTCTCCATGCGCAGCTTCCGTGCCCGCGCGGCGCTGCGCTTGGCGCTCGATGTGCCGCCGCGCCTGCGGGCCTCGCGCGCGGCGGTCTGCCGGGCGCCTGCGTTGGCCGCGGAGGCGGTCGTCCTGGCGCTGCCGTCGGCGAGGCCCGCGGCGGTCTTACGTGAACCCTGCTGGAGTGCCTTGATGGCCTTGGCCGCCTTGAGGCCGTTGCGGGCCATCTTGAGCGCGCCGATGTCCATGACGACGTCGAACCAGGAGCCGTTGCCGGTCGTCGCCATCGCCAGGTGGGAGAGCGTCACGGCGATGGTCAGGCCCAGGGCGATCCACCCCACGACGGGGATGAACATCGCGACGACGCCCGCGATCGTGGCCAGCCAACTCAGCCGTTCCGTCCAGTCCTTGAGCCAGTCGGCGTCGGCCACCCACCCCTTGAAGTCGGTCCACCAACTGTCCTTCATGCCGTCGTCGATGGAGGAGCGGATCTTGCCGGCGTAGTGCCGGGAGCGTTCGGCGTAGTCGCCCTCCGCCTTGTTCAGCCGCTTCCGGGCGTCCTCCAGATCCTCCTCGGCCCGCTTCAGTTCCGGGTCCTTCCCGACGGAACCCTCGGACCCCTTCCCGCCCTTGGCGTCCTTGCCGTCCTTCTTCTCCGCGGCGGCCCGGTCCTGGGCCTTCGCCGCGTGGCTGTCGATGACGCGCTGCGCGTCCCGGGCGTCGCCGCGCGCCTTGTCAGCCGCTCGCTGGAAGTCCTCCAACTCGTCTGCCCAGCCGGACAGATGACCTTTCACCTCGCGGTACCGGTCCTCGGCCTCGTCGAGCTTGCGCCCGAGCCCGCGGGCCTCTTCGCCCAGCTTGTCGGCGTACTTGCCCTTGAGGTTGTCGGCGTTCGCCATCGCCGTGAGCGCGGCGGCCTGCGTGCGCAGGTACTCCGCGATCTTCTTCATGTGCTTCACCTGACCGCGGACGCCCTCGGGGTCCCCCGGTACGGGATCGCTCTCCCTCAACGGGTGCCAGTCGGTGGGCCGTGCCATTCGTCTCCCCCAGGTACGCGGTGCTGAGCGACGCGGTGGTCGGACACGTCGGCTCTGCTTGCCGTCCTACTTGCCGTCCTTCCGCCCGATGGCGGCAAGGTCGTGGTCGAGACCCGCGAAGGCGTCGCGGGTGCCCTCCACCATCTTCCCCACGGTCTCCAGGGACTTGAGCAGCCGCTTGCGGTTGTCGTCCCAGTTGTCGATGAAGTCGGCCATGGCCTCCTTCAACTCCCCGGCACCGACGACCGACGTGATGTCGCCCTTCCACTCGTCCAGGTCCCTGAACTCAACCTGAATCGCCTTGAGTTGCTTGGCCGACGTGCGCAGCAGGCCGTAGTCGACGACCAGGTCGGACATGCGTGATCCCCCGTCTCGGTGATGCTCTCGGCCAGCTGTTCGCTCCGGCGGCCGAGGAACGTGGACCACGGTGCCTCAGGGCGCCCCGAGCGGACGGTCAGCGAACCGACCGTATCCGTGTGATCACGAAGAACGCCAGCCGCAATCCGCCACCGTCACCACGCCACCCGCCCCACGCCCCGACCGTCCCGCCCGCAGCCCTGACCTCCCGGCGCCCCGCCCCCCCGCCCCGCCCGTCCCGGCTTCGGCGGTCCCCGCCGGTCCCTGTGAGAGGCTGGGGCGTATGAACCGGCTGGCTGGTGTGACCTCCCCGTATCTGCTTCAGCACGCGGACAACCCGGTCGACTGGTGGCCCTGGGAGCCCGGGGCGTTCGAGGAGGCGCGGCGGCGGAACGTGCCTGTGCTGCTGTCGGTCGGCTACTCGGCGTGTCACTGGTGCCACGTCATGGCCCACGAGTCCTTCGAGGATCAGGCGACCGCGGACTTCCTGAACGCGCACTTCGTGAGTGTGAAGGTGGACCGGGAGGAGCGGCCGGACGTCGATGCCGTGTACATGGAGGCCGTGCAGGCGGCCACCGGGCAGGGCGGGTGGCCGATGACCGTGTTTCTGACGCCGGACGGGGAGCCGTTCTACTTCGGGACGTACTTCCCGCCCGCGCCCCGGCACGGGATGCCGTCCTTCCGGCAGGTGCTGGAGGGGGTGCGGCAGGCCTGGAGCGAGCGGCCCGAGGAGGTCGCCGAGGTCGCCGGGAAGATCGTGCGGGATCTCTCCGGGCGGGAGATGTCGTACGGCGACGGTGCCGCGCCCGGGGAGGCGGAGCTGGCGCAGGCGCTGCTCGGGCTGACGCGGGAGTACGACCCGCAACGCGGCGGGTTCGCGGGGGCGCCGAAGTTCCCGCCGTCCATGGTGATCGAGTTCCTGCTGCGCCACCACGCCCGCACCGGCGCCGAGGGCGCCCTCCAGATGGCCCGCGACACCAGTGAGCGGATGGCCCGCGGCGGGATCTACGACCAGCTCGGCGGCGGCTTCGCCCGGTACTCCGTGGACCGCGACTGGGTCGTGCCGCACTTCGAGAAGATGCTGTACGACAACGCCCTGCTCTGCCGGGTCTACGCCCATCTCTGGCGGGCCACCGGTTCCGAGGCGGCGCGCCGGGTCGCCCTGGAGACCGCCGACTTCATGGTGCGTGAACTGCGTACGGCCGAGGGTGGGTTCGCTTCCGCGCTGGACGCCGACAGCGACGACGGGACCGGTCGGCACGTCGAGGGCGTCTACTACGTGTGGACGCCCGCGCAGCTCACCGAGGTGCTGGGTGAGGACGACGCGCGGCTGGCCGCCCGGTACTTCGGGGTGACCGAGGAGGGGACCTTCGAGGAGGGCGCCTCCGTGCTGCAACTCCCGCAGCAGGACGAGGTGTTCGACGCCGGGAAGGTGGCGTCCGTCCGGGAGCGGCTGCTCGTCGCCCGCGGGGAGCGGCCCGCTCCGGGGCGGGACGACAAGGTCGTCGCCGCCTGGAACGGGCTCGCGATCGCCGCCCTCGCCGAGACCGGCGCCTACTTCGACCGCCCCGACCTGGTCGACGCCGCCCTCGCCGCCGCCGACCTCCTGGTCCGGGTCCACCTCGACGAGCAGGCCCGTCTCGCCCGCACCAGCCGCGACGGCCGTACGGGCGCCAACGCCGGTGTGCTGGAGGACTACGCCGATGTCGCCGAGGGGTTCCTCGCGCTGGCCTCGGTGACGGGGGAGGGGGTCTGGCTGGAGTTCGCCGGGTTCCTCCTCGACCACGTCCTCGCCCGCTTCACCGACGAGGAGACCGGCGCGCTCTACGACACCGCCGCCGACGCCGAGCAGCTCATCCGGCGGCCCCAGGACCCCACCGACAACGCGGTGCCCTCCGGCTGGTCGGCCGCCGCCGGGGCCCTTCTGTCCTACGCGGCGCACACCGGGTCCGAGCCTCATCGTGCCGCCGCCGAACGGGCGTTGGGTGTCGTCAAGGCTCTCGGGCCGCGTGTGCCCCGGTTCATCGGGTGGGGGCTCGCGGTCGCCGAGGCGCTGCTCGACGGGCCGCGCGAGGTCGCCGTCGTCGGACCTTCCGCCGCCGACCCCTCCGCCTTGGAGCTGCGGCGCGCCGCCCTCCTGGGGACCGCGCCGGGTGCCGTCGTCGCCTGCGGGACGCCGGGCGGTGAGGAGTTCCCGCTGCTCGCCGACCGCGTACTGGTCGACGGGGCCGCCACGGCGTACGTCTGCCGGAACTTCGTCTGTGAGCTGCCGGTGAGCGACGTCGACGCGCTCACGGAGCGGCTCACCCCGACGGGCGCCTGACGGACAGTGGCGGAGGGGCCCGGGGACGACAAATCCCCGGGCCCCTCGCCGTGCTCCTGCCTGTCCGCTCAGCCCAGCGGGTCCGGGACCGGGTCCGGTTCCGGGGTGACTCGCGGCAGGACCGCCTTGACCGTGTGGTGGGTGTGCAGGCGGCGGTACAGCCAGCGGTCCACGACCAGGAAGCGGGCCGTGAAGACGATCACCATGGCGAGGGCCGTCGCGGGCAGCGCCGTCATGCCGCCCGCGCCGATGAACAGCGCGGCCAGCGGGATACGGGCCACCAGGTCGGCGTTGCCGACCGCGGCGAACGTCAACAGCCGTACGCCGCGCCGGTGATGGCGCCGCTGGTTGCGGTAGACGAAGGAGTCGATCAGGGCGAAGTTCCAGAGCAGGCCCGCCTGGTTGGCGATGATCTCCGCCGGGGCGTAGTGCAGGCCGGGCGCCCAGCCGGTGAGCAGCCACAGCAGGGCCAGGTTGGGCACGAAACCGGAGAGGCCGACCAGGCCGAAGACGACCGCGCGGGCGCGGGGGTCGGCGGTGCGCAGGGTGACGAGGTGCCGCAGGAAGCGCATCCCCTCCCGCGCCGTCGACTTGGACTCGCCCGCGTGCCGCTCCCCGAAGGCGTACGGCACCTCGGCGATGCCGCGCGGGCGGCACCGTACGGCCAGTTCGAGGAGGATCTTGTAGCCGAGCGGCTGGAGGCCCTCGTCCTCGCCCGCAGCGCGGTCCACGGCCGTGCGGCGGATGGCGAAGAAGCCGCTCATCGGGTCGCTGAGGCCGCTGAGGGCGCGCGGGAAGAGGGACTTGGTGATGAGGGTGGAGGAGCTGGAGACCAGTTTGCGGTAGCCGCCGTCGAGGCCGCTGCGGTCGCCGCCGGACGCGTACCGGCTGGCGACGACCAGTTCGGCGCCGGTGGCCTCGCCCCGGGCGATCAGCTCGGGGACCAGTTCCGGCGGGTGCTGGAGGTCGGCGTCGATGACGACGATCCAGGGCGCGGAGGCGCGGGCGATGCCCTCGACGACCGCGCCGCCGAGGCCGCCCTCGGGGACGGGCCGGTGGTGCAGGACGACGGGCAGGGCGCTGCGTCCGGCGGCCTCCTCGATGACCTCGCAGGTGTGGTCGGTGGAGTCGTCGGCGAAGACGACCTCCGCGCGCAGCCCGGCCGGGATCGCGGCGGAGAGGCGGGCGAGCAACTCGTGGACGTTGTCGGCCTCGTTGAAGGTGGGGACGACGATCGAGACGTCGGCGGGCAGGGCCGTCACCGTGCCTCCTGGGGTTGCGGCGTGGCCACGGGCAGATGGGCGCCGACGTGGGAGGTCAGCTCCCAGTCGCGGCGGCCGGTGTACTCGCGCCACACGGCGCGCAGCGCGGCGGCGGCGAGGATCACGGAGTAGACGGGTCCGCCCGCGATGAGTTTGACGTAGTGGCCGAAGCCGATGCGGAAGCCGTACGCGCGGCCGAAGTCGTGCAGGGCGACCGCCTCGAAGACGATCATCGCGACCATCGGCAGCATGGGCAGCCAGGCGAACATCGAGAACGGCAGCGGGACCCCGCCGAGCACGGCGAAGAGCAGGCCGAGCGGGATCATGACGCCGGTCGCGGCCTGGATGAACGGGGTGCTCAGCGTGTAGCGGGCGAGCATCCGCTGCCCGAATCCCGGCAGTTGACGCCACTCGCCCTTGCGGAGCACCTGGAGGAAGCCCTGGTTCCAGCGGGTGCGCTGCTTGTAGAGCGAGGTGAGGGAGTCGGGTGTCTCCTCGCGGGTGACCAGCGCGGAGTGGTAGGCGACGACCACCTTGGCGCCGCCGCTGGAGAGCCGTACGCCCAGGTCGCAGTCCTCGGCGAGGCAGTTGCCGTCCCAGCCGCCGGTCTCCCGCAGCAGCGCGGACCGGACGAAGACGGTGTTGCCGCCGAGCGGGATGAAGCCCTTGCGGGCGTGCAGGTGCAGCCGGCTGCGGAACCAGAAGAAGTACTCCAGGCAGTTGCGCAGGCTGTACCAGCTGCTGCGGTAGTTGATCAGCTGGACGCCGCCCTGGACGACGTCGGCGTTCTCGCGCCGGAAGGCGAAGTCGACGTGGCTGAGCAGCTCCGGGTGGACGACGTCCTCGGCGTCGAAGACCCCGACGACCTCGCCGCGGGCGTACGGCAGCGCGGTGTTGAGGGCGCGGGGCTTGTTCTTCTTGGCGTGGGTGTCGACGATCGCGCGGACCTTCTCCGGGTGCTCGTCGGCGAGTTGGTGCGCGATGGCGGAGGTGCCGGGGTCGTCGTGGCCGACGATCAGCAGGATCTCGTAGTCGGGGTGGTCGATGCGGAGCATCTGTTCCACCGTGTGCCGCAGGACGGCCTCCTCGTGCCGGGCGGGCACCAGGAGAGAGAACGACAGGTCGGCGCGGCCGTCGGGTGTGGCGAAGGCCGTCGACTCCAGTGTCTCGGGCGTGCGCCAGGCGTGCAGCATCCACCACAGGGTCATGCCGGCGGCGGCCATGAGGACGATGGAGTCGATGAAAAGAATGGCGGAGACCACGAATTCCCCCCTCGGTCTTTCTTGGTCATCCTTGTGTGACGTGCGTGAACGTTGTCCGGTGAGATGTCCGATGGAATGCCCGTCCGTCGCGGCCCCCCGCCGGACGGTGTTTCCTGGTGCTCGTGATCATTGACGGCCCTTGGCGGTGGGACCGGTTCCCGGCCGGTTGTCCGCCTCGGACGGTCCGGTTTACCGCACCGGACGGTCCTGTTCTCCATCCCGGTTAGTCCGGGGTTTTCGCGCATGATCGACGTGGGCTCACGAGCAAAGTAGGGCCGAAGTTAGCAGGTTCGGCATTTCCCCCGCAATGCGGTCCCGGAGTGATGATCCCCGCCTCAAGCGGAATCAAAGATTCTGCTTATGATCCGCACAGACCTGTGCCATGATGCTCCGGCATGCCTGATTCCGGGGGGTTTCGAGGGGGAGGCTTCCGGCTGCCATCAGGCCCAGAAGTGGGTGGGGGGATTCCGCATGGGGACTGCAATACCGCACACACGTGCGCGTGATGCGTCCGAAACAGAACTGTCCGAAAGTTCTTCTTCCGTTTCACCGCAGGCGCCCGAGGGATCGGGAAGTCCGCGCACCTCCCGACGCGGGAGTGTGTTACAGCGGGATTATATCTGGGTTGCGCCTGTTCTCCTCATCGGTCTTCTGGCCAGGATTCCGGGAATCGGCAATTACCCGTTCCCGAATGACGACGAGGGAACCTATCTCGCGCAGGCGTGGGCCGTTCAGCACGGCGAACTCGCGCATTACACCTACTGGTACGACCACCCGCCGGTCGGCTGGATGCAACTCGCTTCCCTGTCCTGGCTCCCCGGCCGGCTGCTGCCCGACCTGCCCACCTTCGTGCAGGGCCGGATCGCGATGCTGCCGGTGGCCGCGGCCTCGATGGTGCTCGTCTTCGTCATCGCCCGCCGGCTCGGCCTCGCCCGGCCCACGGCCGCCGCGGCGATGCTGCTGTACGCGCTGTCGCCGCTCGCCGTGGTGCTGCACCGGCAGATCTACCTGGACAACTTCGCCGTCCTGTGGGTCCTCGCCGCCTTCGCGTGCGCGCTCTCCCCGCGCCGCCACCTCTGGCACCACGTCGCCGCGGGGGTCGCGTTCGCGCTGGCCGTCCTCTCCAAGGAGACCATCGGGGTCCTGCTGCCCGTCCTGCTGGTCACCCTCTGGCAGGGCAGCCACCCCAGCACGCGCAAGTTCTCCTTCGCGGGCTTCGGCTCCGGCTTCGTCCTGACGGGCCTGTTCTATCCGCTCTACGCCCTGCTCAAGGGGGAGTTGTTCCCCGGTGACGGGCACGTGTCGCTGCTGGGCACCCTCAAGTTCCAGCTCGGCGGACGCGAGGGCAGCGGCTCCGCCTTCCAGGACGGCACCGACGCCCACCAGCTCTTCACCGACTGGCTGGAGCGCGACCCGTACCTCCTGATCGGCGGTGCCGCCGCCGCGGCCTGCGCCTTCGCGGTGCCCCGGCTGCGCCCGGTGGCCTGCGCCGTCCTGGTGCTCACACTGGTCGCGCTGCGGCCCGGCGGCTACCTGCCGCAGATGTACATCGTGCAGGTGCTGCCGTTCCTGGCGCTCGCCCTGGCCGGGGTCGCCGAGGCCGTCGTCACGCGGCTGCCCGGCCGCCCGCACCTGCGCACCACCGCCGCCCTCGCGGCCGTCGCGCTGGCCGCGGTCGTCACCGCCCCGCACTGGTACGACAAGGACCGCGCCGCCGCCCGCGCCGACGACAACGGCGTCTACCACGACGCCGCCCGCTGGCTGCGCGACACCCCCGTCGGCGACCGGGACCGGGTGCGCGTCGTCACCGACGGCGTGCTCTGGCTCGACGCCGTCGACGCGGGCTACCGGCCCGGCACCGGGGTCATCTGGCACTACAAGCTCGACCAGGACCCGGCGGTCACCAAGACGCTGCCGCACGGCTGGCGGGACATCGACTACGTCGTGTCCACCCCGGCCCTGCGCGGTGAGCGCGAACATCTCCCCACGCTGCGGGACCTGTTCGCGCACGGCACGCCGGTCGCCACCTTCGGCGAGGGCGGCGGCCGCATCGACATCCTCCGCATCCGGCACGACGAGTGAACCGGCCGCGGCACGGCGGGCGGTGACCCGGAGGCGGTACGGCGGTCGCCGTCACCGCGTCCGGGGCACCGCGCCCCTGCCGCGACCGGGCACGACGCGTGCCGCGTCCCGGACGACGGGCGGCCCGCGCGCCGCGCCGCCCGCGATGCCGGGGGACTCGTGAACAAGGGGGGGAACCCACCCATGCACCGAACCCGAACATCCGTCACCCGAAGACCAGCCCGCCGACGCCCGCTGCCGCACAGCAGGCCGACCCGGATGCTGTTCACCGCACTCCTGCTCTTCGCCGCCGCGCTCGGCCTCGGCCCGCTCGGCGCCCAACCCGCCACCGCCGCCACCAACCTGGTCACCAACCCGGGACTCGAACTCCTCGACGGGCCGTCCCAGTTCCCGCAGTGCTTCGAGAAGTCCGGCTGGGGCGACAACGACTTCAGCTTCACCGTCACCGACGACGCCCACAGCGGCAACCGGGCGGTCCGCATCGAGCTGACCCGCCGGGCCGACGGCGACCGCAAGACGATGATGCTGGAGAACTCCTGCGCCCCGCAGGTCACTCCGGACCGCCAGTACGACCTGTCGCTCTGGTACAAGTCCTCGACGCCGGACACCGCGTTCACCCTGTTCCGGCACGACACCGTGCAGGGCTGGGTGTACTGGACCGACCTCAAGACGCTGGACCAGTCCGCCGGCTGGACCCGTACCGAGGTCCGCACCCCGGTCATCCCGCCGAACACCGACCGGATCACCTGGGGCGCCTCCCTGTACGGCGTCGGCACCCTCACCACCGACGACTACGCGATGACCGACGTCACCGTGCCCGGCGGCCCCGACCCGTGCGCCACCGGCGGCACCGGCCCCGAGTGCAAGGGCGAATGGACCGTCCAGGCCACCGACATGCCGGTCCGCGCGATGCACTCGGTGCTCCTGCACAACGGCAAGGTGCTGCTGATCGCCGGGTCCGGCAACGACCTCGACATGTTCGAGGCGGGCACCTTCAAGACCTCGCTCTACGACCCCGTCACCGGCGGCTACACCGACATCCCCACGCCGGAGGACTTCTTCTGCGCCGGGCACGTCCAACTCCCCGACGGCCGCGTCCTGGTGGTCGGCGGCAACAAGGACTACGCCGAACCCGACGGCAGCGTCGGCTACAAGGGCCTGCGCACCAGCTACGTCTTCGACCCCGACACCAACCGGTACGAGAAGGTCAACGACATGCTGGCGGGCCACTGGTACCCGTCCGCGACCGTCATGGGCAACGGTGACGTCGTCTCGCTGGGCGGCCTCGCCGAGGACTCCTCCGGCACGGTCGTCAACGAGCACTTCTCCTACGCCCAGAACAAGTGGCTGCCGCTCGGCGAGGCCAAGCAGGCCTGGTCGTTCTGGGGCCTGTACCCGTCGATGATCCTGCTCCAGGACGGCCGCCTCTTCTACACCGGCAGCCATGTCTTCGGCAACGGCCTGCCCGGCACCGGCGCGTCCGTCTACGACTACGACGCGGGCACGATCGCCGACGTACCCGGTCTGCGCAAGAAGGACGAGCGGGACCAGTCGATGTCGGTGCTGCTGCCGCCCGCCCAGGACCAGAAGGTCATCACCATCGGCGGCGGCAACCACACCGTCTCACCCGACGCGCACCGGCTGGTCGACGTCATCGACATGAAGGCGGACTCCCCGGCCTACGTGCCGGGCCCCGACCTGCCGCAGGGCCACTACCAGGACGGCACCCCGCAGACCGGCGCCCAGGGCAAGGTGTACGTGTCGGCGGTCATCCTCCCGGACGGCAAGGTCCTGGAGACCGGCGGCGCCCTGCACACGTACCGCGAGGACCCCGTCTTCGAGGCCTCCCTGTACGACCCGGCGACCAACCGGTTCGAGCCGGGCCTGGCCACCGACCCGGTGCCGCGGACGTACCACTCGTCCTCGCTGCTGCTGCCCGACGGCCGGGTGCTCAGCGTCGGCGACAACCCCGGTGACGGCTCCTTCGACCGGCGCGTGTCGATCTACAAGCCGCCGTACCTCTTCAAGGGCGACCGGCCGCAGATCACCTCGGTGGCGAACACGGAGTGGACCTACGGCACCGATCAGCGCATCACGGTCGACAAGCCGGTGGTGAAGGCCTCGCTGATCCGCCCGGCCGCCATCACCCACTCCTCCGACCCCAACCAGCGCTACGTCGACCTGCCGATGACCGTCGACGGCAACACCATCGACCTCAACCTCACCAGCAACCCCAACCTGGCGCCGCCCGGCTGGTACATGCTGTCCGTGGTCGACGCGAACGGTGTGCCGTCGGTGTCGAAGTGGGTGCGGATCGGCGCGGGCGGACAGGTCGCCGCGGCCCGCGTGCAGGACTTCGCGGAGGACCTGAAGGAGGTCCCGGCGAGCAGGAAGAGCACCGTCAGCCCGAAGAGCACCGCCAAGACCGACGTCCGCAATCACCAGGGACACGAGGGCCACAAGATGCCCGCCGGTTTCGACGGCTGCGACCGCTCCTACGGCACGGTCAGCCAGTGCGTGCCGTGGACCTTCCCGAAGGCCGTGGACCAGACTGCGGAACGCTGCACCTGGCTGCGGAAGAAGGGCTACGGCACCGACCTTCCGGTCGCGGCCGGCGACCGTCACGGCCTGGACCGCAACCGGGACGGCGTCGCCTGCGGCAAGGGCGACGTGAAACCCGTGAAGCCGGTCAAGTCGACCAAGCCGGTGAAGCCGGTCGGGAAGAGGTGAGGCGCGCCGGGGAGCGTTCAGCGGTCCCCGGCGAACTCCCGCAGGGCGCGTGCCACGACGGCCTCCAGCCGTTCGTGGTGCGCGCCCTTCCAGTACGCCCGCCCGCACTGCGCGCACTGGGCGAACACGTCGTACGAGCGCTGGGTGCCGTCGGCGAGACGGTCGGCGACCTCCTCCTTGGTGGCCGGGCGCAGCAGGCCGTTGCAGGCGGTGCACCGGGTCCACGGGCGCAGGGCGGGCGCGAACCGGGCGAGGGTGTCGTGGAGCTGCTCGTCGGGGCTGGTGCTGTAGACGTAGCCGCCCGCCCACAGTTCGCGGCGGCGCAGCAGGCCCCGGTCGCGGCTGAGCAGGACGCGCCGTTCGGCCGCCGAGCGGGCGGCGAGGGCGGGGTCGCCGATGTCGGTGGAATCGTAGGCGGTGTCCACGCCGAGCAGCCGCAGACGGCGGGCGAGGGTGCCGAGGTGGACGTCGAGGAGGAAGCGCAGGGGGGCGCCGGGCACCTGCTGGGGGCGGGTGACCGGGCGGACGGTGACCGACTCGCCGTGCGCCGGGATGTGCGCGACGGACACCGCGCGGCCGTCGACGCTCAGGGTGCCGACCTCGGTCAGCGGGACGCCCAGCGACTCGACGACATGGCCGAGCGTGGAGACGCCGTCGACGGCGAGGGCGGTGGGGCCCGTGCGCCGGGCGTGCGGGACGAACAGGGCCAGCTCGGGGGCCACGTCCACCTGGATCTCGGGGCTGCTCACCCGGCCAGGATGGCACGGTACGGCGGTGCGCTTCCCGCCGATTTCCGGGGCCGCCCGGAGTGCTCCGGGGCTGTCCGGGGCCGCGCCGCGGTGACGGCGGCGCGGCGGACACGGCTCACGCGTGCTGGTAGGCGACCAGGGAGATGCCGACGTAGTGGACGACGAAGGCGGCCAGGGTGAAGGAGTGGAACACCTCGTGGAAGCCGAACCAGCGCGGTGAGGGGTTCGGGCGCTTGATGCCGTAGATGACACCGCCCGCGCTGTAGAGGAGGCCGCCGACGACGACCAGGACCAGGACGGCGATGCCGCCGGTGCGCAGGAAGTCCGGCAGGAAGAAGACGGCGGCCCAGCCCATCGCGATGTAGCAGGGGGTGTAGAGCCAGCGCGGGGCGCCGACCCAGAACACCCGGAAGGCGATGCCGGCCACCGCTGCGGCCCAGATCCCCCACATCAGCCACTGGCCCTTGGCGTCCGGCAGCAGGAGCAGGGTGAGCGGGGTGTAGGTGCCCGCGATGATCAGGAAGATGTTGGCGTGATCCAGGCGGCGCAGGATGCCGTCCATCCGCGGGTTCCAGTTGCCCCGGTGGTAGAGCGCGCTCACGCCGAAGAGGAGGCAGGCGGTCAGGGCGTAGATCCCGCAGGCGACGCGGCCGCGCGGGGAGTCCGCCAGGGCGGTCAGCACGAGGCCCGCGACCAGCGCGGCGGGGAACATGGCGAGGTGCAGCCAGCCGCGGAGCTTGGGCTTCACCGGGTGCGGCAGGTCAAGCGCGACCGGGCCCTGGCCTGCGGCCGGGCCGTCCGTTCGCGCGTCGGGGACGGGCGCAGTCATGCGTCGCATCGTACCTACGGAACCGTAAGTTACGGATCAGTGGGGGCAGATGAGGGTCGAAGAGTGGCCATCATCTCACGCCGCCGGACGGCGCGGCAGGGGGTCGCGGCACGGCGGTGGCGGGGGGTGTGGCGGTGGCGGAGGGTGCGGCGGCGCGGTGACGGGGGATACGGCGGCGCGGGGCCGGGTCCCGGCGTCCAGATGCACGCGGGGTGAACACGTGGCGAGCCTCACGCCGCTCATCTGTGACGCCCTCTGGACAGATGCGCCCTCGCGTCGGATGATCAAATGAGTGCGGTCGGCACCGGATGAGCGCTCAGCAGCTCGCTGCGAAGCATCCGGGTCGCGGCCCCCACGGGGCAGACAGCAACAGAAACCCTCAAACCGGAGATCAAGGAGCGATCGTGGCGCGCGACATCGCGGCTCCCCCCGTCATCCCCACCCAGCACCAGGAACTGATCTCGTGGGTCAACGAGATCGCCGAACTGACCCAGCCGGACAGCGTGGTCTGGTGTGACGGATCGGAGGCCGAGTACGTGCGGCTCTCCGAGGAACTGGTCGAGAAGGGCACCTTCCGCAAGCTCGACCCGGTCCTGCGCCCCCACTCGTACTACGCGGCCTCCGACCCCACCGACGTCGCCCGGGTCGAGGACCGCACCTTCATCTGCTCCGAGAAGGAGGAGGACGCCGGCCCCACCAACCACTGGAAGGACCCCGCCGAGATGCGGGAGATCTTCAGCGGCGAGCAGGGCGTCTTCCGCGGCTCGATGAAGGGCCGCACGATGTACGTCGTCCCCTTCTGCATGGGCCCCCTCGGCTCCGACCTCTCCGCGATCGGCGTCGAGATCACCGACTCCGCCTACGTCGCCGTCTCCATGCGCACCATGACCCGCATGGGACAGCCCGTCCTGGACGAACTCGGCACCGACGGCTTCTTCGTGAAGGCCGTCCACACCCTCGGCGCGCCGCTCGCGCCCGGCGAGGCCGACGTCCCGTGGCCGTGCAACTCCACCAAGTACATCTCGCACTTCCCCGAGAGCCGCGAGATCTGGTCCTACGGCTCCGGCTACGGCGGCAACGCCCTGCTCGGCAAGAAGTGCTACGCCCTGCGCATCGCCTCCGTCATGGCCCGCGACGAGGGCTGGCTCGCCGAGCACATGCTCGTCCTCAAGCTGACGCCCCCGCAGGGCGAGCCCAAGTACGTCGCCGCCGCCTTCCCCAGTGCCTGCGGCAAGACCAACCTCGCCATGCTGGAGCCGACGATCTCCGGCTGGACCGTGGAGACCATCGGCGACGACATCGCCTGGATGCGCTTCGGCGAGGACGGCCGCCTCTACGCCATCAACCCGGAGGCCGGCTTCTTCGGCGTCGCCCCCGGCACCGGCGAGCACACCAACGCCAACGCGATGAAGACGCTGTGGGGCAACTCCGTCTTCACCAACGTCGCCCTCACCGACGACGGCGACATCTGGTGGGAGGGCATGACGGAGGAGACCCCGGCCCACCTCACCGACTGGAAGGGCAACGACTGGACGCCCGCGTCCGGCACCCCGGCCGCCCACCCCAACGCCCGCTTCACGGTGCCCGCCGCGCAGTGCCCGATCATCGCGCCCGAGTGGGAGGACCCCCGGGGCGTGCCGATCTCCGCGATCCTCTTCGGCGGGCGGCGCGCCACCGCCGTACCGCTGGTCACGGAGTCCTTCGACTGGAACCACGGCGTCTTCCTCGGCGCCAACGTGGCCTCCGAGAAGACCGCCGCCGCCGAGGGCAAGGTCGGCGAACTGCGCCGCGACCCGTTCGCCATGCTGCCGTTCTGCGGCTACAACATGGGCGACTACATGGGCCACTGGATCGACGTCGCCAAGGACAAGGACCCGGCGAAGCTGCCGCGGATCTACTACGTCAACTGGTTCCGCAAAGACGACACGGGCCGGTTCGTGTGGCCCGGCTTCGGTGAGAACAGCCGCGTCCTGAAGTGGATCGTGGAGCGCCTGGACGGCACCGCCGAGGGCGTCGAGACCCCGATCGGCGTGCTCCCGGCCAAGGGCGCCCTCGACACCAAGGGCCTCGAACTCGCCGAGTCCGACCTGGACTTCCTGCTCACCGTCGACAAGGAGGTGTGGCGCGAGGAGGCCGCCCTGGTCCCCGAGCACCTCACCACCTTCGGCGACCACACCCCGAAGGAACTGTGGGACGAGTACCGCGCTCTGGTGCAGCGCCTGGGCTGAGCCAGGGCCGCCCCCGGCAGGCCCCAGCCCCCGAAGACGCCGCGGCCGGTTACCGATCGTGCCCTGACCAGCAAATCGTCACGGCCGGCCGCGGTGAACAGCACCACCCAGGGCGAGGCCCCGCACAACGGCGTGCGAGGCTTCGGGCACGGACTTGCGGACGCGCCCGGGCCCGCCGCCACCCCCTCCCGTCGCCCCGACGGGAACCGGGGGCGGCGGCGGGCCTTCGCCATGTCCCGGCGAGCCGGCGCCGTGCCCGTGTCCGGGAGCCGTGTCAGGGGGAGCGGTCCTCCAGATAGCGGGTGTGCGACTCCTGCCGCCGCGCCTCCGTCTCCCGCACCGCCGCCGCCAGCCGCTCCGCCTCCTCGTGCAGCAGCGTCAACTGCCGCTCCAGATGGCGTTCCGGCGGCTCCTGCCCCGGCGCCAGCCGCGTCCACCAGCGGGTCCGTACGTACGTGTCGACCGCCTCGGGGACGTCCTGCCGGACCGCGCGGGAGAGCGCGTGCACCGCCTCCGGGTCCTGGGCCAGCAGCTCGGTGATCCAGCCCGGGTCCAGCAACGCCGCGAGCAGATCGGTGAGTTCGGTGAGCCGACCGGCCGCCGCCGGGGGCAGCTCCACCCCGTCCAGGTACTCCCGCAGCCGCCCGAAGTCGACGCGGATCTCCGCCAGTCGGGCCGACGGGTCGGCGAACTCCGGGGGTGCGGGCCGCTCCGGCGGGGCGATCAGCGCGCCCGCGCCGTACAGCCCGGCGACCACGACCGGCCAGTACGGTCCGGCCGCGCCGGTGAGGGTCAGCGCCACCCCGGCCAGCCCGCAGGCGCTGCCGGTGAGGTTCTTGCGGGACTCCAGCCAGCGCAGTGCGCGGGCACCCGCCCTACTGGTAGCCACGGATCTCCTCGAAGGCGCCGTCCAGCGAGCCCGTCCGGGCGTCGAAGAGACGGCCGCCGGTCAGGTCGGCGATGTGCGCCAGCTCCGCGCGGTCGGAGTCGCCGAACAGGATCGGGAAGACGGGGATGTCCCGCCGGTCGCCGGACAGCCCGCGGTAGAAGGCGTCGAAGTCCGCGGCGTCGGCGCCCGTGGTGTTCTCGCCGTCCGTCATCAGCACGATCGACGTGAACGTGTCCCGGCCGGTGCCGAGATGGCCGTACGCCTGCTCCAGCGAGGTGAAGATCGCGGTGTCGCCCTCGGCGGACAGCTTCGCGGTGTCCGCGCGGATCGCGGCAAGCCCCCGCTCCGGGTCGGCCGGGCTCACCACATGGGTGCGCACGCTCTTCACGTCCGAGCCGAACGGCATCAGGGTCACCTCCTCGCGGTCGCGGAAGTCACCGGTGAGATCGGTGAGGGCCTTCTTCAGCCCGGTCAGCCGCTCGCCCCGCATCGACCCGGAGGTGTCCAGCACGTACACCGTCCGCGACGGGCGGCGCAGCTCGTTCTCGTACGCGGCGATCAGCCCGTCGGCCACCGACCGGCTGCCGGGGAAGGGGAGTTCGCGGCGGCGGGCGGTGTCGAGGCCCGCCGCGGGCCGCACCGACGCGACGACGGGGCGGCGGTGGGTGCGGTCGGTGATGAGCCGCTGCACGGGGTCCGAGCGCAGCGCCCGCGCCACCCGGCGCACGTCCTCGCGGACGGTGGCGTCGGTGGCGGCGAGGGAGGACAGCGGATAGTCGGCCGTCAGCACCCCGTCCACCGGGCGGATCACCGTCAGGCCGGGGATGCCGCGCAGCACCGACTCGTAGTTGAGCAGCGCGTCTACGTCACCCCGCCGGGCGTAGGCGCTCGCCAGCCAGCCCGAGGAGCCGGAGGTCAGCCGCTGCCCCGCGAAGAACTCCCGCAGCCGGGGCCGGGCCTTCGCCACGTCGGCGTCGGTGAGCGCGGACTGCGCGCCCGACAGCGCCGAGGCGACCGAGACCAGCGTGGAGAAGCCGGAGTTGGAGCGGGCCGGATCGGTCATGCCGTACGTCAGCCGGCCCGCCCGGACGGCCTCCTCCACCTGCCGCCAGGTGACCTCGGCGGGCTTCCAGCCGAGCTTGTCCACGGTGGCCGCCTTGACGCCGAGGGCGACGGGGCTGGTCATCACCGGGGTCTCGGAGACGATCTTCGCCGCCGCCTCCGGGCGCAGCCGCAGCGCGTCGTTGGAGGAGAGCCACACCGCGTCGTAGCGGCTGTCGGCCCTGCCCTGGGCGAGCAGGTCGACGGCGTCGAGAGTGCCCATGTAGGTGGGCCGCAGGGTGATGCCGGTGTCCTGCTCGATCCGCTCGAACACCGGGGTCATGTCGCTGAGTTCGCTGGAGGCGAGGACGCGCAGGGTGCCGGGGCGGGGCGCGTCGCCCGCCCCCTTCCCGCCGCCGGTGCCGGTGCACGCGCCGAGCAGCAGCGCGGCGGTGAGCGCCACCGCCGTACGGCCGCTGCGGCGGGGCCGTCCCGTCCCGGTCCGGTTCATCCGAGGCCGCCTTCCAGCGCGCCCCGGGTGCGGCTGCGCTCCAAGTAGGCGCTCGCGCCCTGGAGTTCCGCCGTCAGGTTCTCCACGGTCACCGCCATGGCCTCCGTCGCCTGCGCCTTGTACGTGTCGATGGCGTCGAGGGTGCGGTAGATCTGCTGGAACGCGGTGCGCAGGGTCTCGGCGCCGACCGCCGGGTCGGCCGCGATGCGCTGGATCTCCCCGCTCTGCGTGGCCAGCATCTCCGCGTTGCCCCGGATCAGGTCCTCGGTCGTGCCCCGCAACGCGTTCACCTGCTCGACGACCTTCTTCTGGTGGTCGAGCGCGGACGCCAGCATCACCGAGATCCGCAGCGCCGACACCGTCGTGGTCGCGGCCCGGTCGACGCCCTTGATCAGCTCGTCGTTGTTGCGGCGTACGACGTCCATCGCGAGGTAGCCCTGGGCGCACACCGCGAGCTGGGTGAGGAGGTCCTGGTGCTTCTGCCGGACCGGGAAGAGGACGTCGGCGCGGAGCGCGTCGCCCTGGGCCGGGTCGCCCGCCGCCACCTCGGCGACATGCCGTTCGACGGCCGCGTCGAGGGCCTCCGTCAGCACCACGTACTCCTGGAGCTTGCCCATGGTCTCCCACAGGCGGACCCGCTCGGTCTGCAACGCGGCGTTGTCCCGGCGCAGTTCGTCCTGCCCACCGCGCAGCGAGCCCACGATCCTGTTCAACGTGCCCTGCGCGGAGGCGTACTTGGCGACGTGGTCGCGGAGCCTGTTGCCGCCGGGGAGCCGGGAGAGGAGCCTGCGGCCCCGGCCCGCGGACGTGTCGCGCGGGTCCAGGTCCTCCACCACCCGCCGCAGTTCGACCAGTGACCCCGCGACCCGTGACGGGGTGTCGCCGCCCTGGTCGGGGAGGCTGCGCAGGGTGCGCTCCAGCATCCGGTTGGACTGGCTGGTCGCGGCGCGCATCTCGCCCGCGCCCAGCGCGGTGATCTCGCCGACCTTGCCCGCGAACTCGGGCGAGCGGGCGTCGAGGGCGGCCAGGCTCTCGACGTAGGCGGTGGCCTTGGCGGCCATGTCGGCGCGGACGCCGTCCCCGACGGGCACGAGTCCGCCCGCCTTCTCCCGGGGCACGGCCGTGACCGGCTCGGGCGGGGTGAGGGTGAACTCGTCGCCACCACTGCTCAGTTCCTTGCCGATGCTCATGTGATCGTCTCCCCCTGTCCGGTGCGCGCGGGTCATCCGCGCGCCCGGCGCGCCAGCTCGTGCAGCACCGCGGAGGTGGGCACGGGCGCCTGGCGGACGCCGGTCAGTCGCTGCTTGAGGTAGGCGGTGCGCGGGGCGGTGGCCGCCGCGAACTCGGTGACGTCGCCCTGCGGGCGGAAGCCGTGCCGGACCGCCAGCGCGCGCAACGTCCGGTCCGAGCCGAGGAGTTCGGCCATACCGCGGCCGTTCTCGGTGAGCGGGACGACGGTGTGGTCGCTGTTGACGGTGGTGTCCGGGTAGAGGACGACGAGATCGCCGGGGTCACCGGGACCGCCGGGGTCCGGGCGCTCGTCGAGGAGGGCGGCCACCTGCGACTCGTAGACGATCACCAGCGGGTTGCCCGCGCCGCTCACGAAGTCGCGGAACGCCGCGTCGGTGCTGGACTGCTGGGCGCCCTGCACACTGACCAGCGTGCGCAGCAGGGGCGCGGTGCGGGCGATCTCGGCGGCGCCCGCGACGACCTTGCCGCCGTTGGCGACGTAGGACGCGGCGGCCAGGTACAGCGCGCCCGAGTTGGAGGTCTCCGGGTCGGTGCTGGAGAGGTAGAGGGTGCCGGTCAGCTCGCCGTACCTCGTGGCGCCCTTCAACTGCTGCCAGGTGCGGTCCCGTTCGGCCGCGTCGAGATAGGCGCCCATCCTCAGCACGCCCCGGTTCGCCGCCTCCAGCGTGGCCAGGCCGTTCCGGGCGAGCACCTCGGCGGCGGCGCGGTGCGCCACGACGACGAGCGGCGAGTAGAACGGGCGGGGCAGCGTGCCCCGGACCCCGTACTTCGCGGCCAGTTCGGCGGCGGGCGCCTGGCTGGAGGGGAAGGCGAGGTCGTAGCCCTTGAGGTCCAGTCCCTCCATGGCCCAGG
Organism: Streptomyces sp. NPDC091281; assembly: GCF_044757425.1. Classification (NCBI taxonomy): domain Bacteria; kingdom Bacillati; phylum Actinomycetota; class Actinomycetes; order Kitasatosporales; family Streptomycetaceae; genus Streptomyces; species Streptomyces sp. NPDC091281. Next base: position 357,035 of record NZ_JBIVUY010000002.1, read on the forward strand.
ACCCGGAGGTCTCGGCCCGTACGGTGTAGCCCTTGGCGGCGAGGGCCTTCACCACGTCCGGATCGGCGAAGAACTCCGCCTTCTCCGATCCGATCACCATCCGCACGGTCTTCGTTGCCGTGCCCGTCTCCTCGCTGTCCCGGCCCGCGACGACGGCGGCCACCACGCCACCGATCAGCAGCACCGCGAGGACGATTCCCGCTATGCGTCTCACAGGAGGAGCGTCCTCCCGGAAGCCCACGTTCCCGGGTGGCCGGGGTGAACGCCGGGTGAAGGGGGCGCCTCGGTACGCAACGGGAGGGGGGTGTTCCCCTTGGCGGGGGCGGCGGAGCGGCCCGGCGGCCCGTCAGGCGGTCCGGTCGCCCGCCTTGCCGTACCGGCGGAAGTCGGCGGTGGCGACGGTCCAGGGGCCGAACGGCACGTCTTCGCCGTAGATGTACGACTCCTTGCGGGCGTACCGGCCGTGGCGGGGCGCGGAGTGCACATCGACCGTCCCGGTCCGGGGGTCCGCGATCAGGTGGCGGGGGACGCCCAGGGCGGCGTAGTCGGAGCCGGGGTGGTCCGGGCCCGACGGGGGGATGACCGTGAGGACCGCGAGGGCGGTGGTGCTGTCGGCGGCGAGGCCGTCCTCGTCCAAGGCGGCTTCCGGGAGGGCGATGGCGTCGGGCCGGTACAGGCGGCCCACGCCCGGGTGCTCGATCAGCGGGCCGCTGAGGCAGCGGTGGCCGGGGTGGGTGCGGGCCAGTTGCCCGTCGAGGAGGGCGCGGAGGCGGTGCAGCGTGCCCGCGTGCCGTTTGGGGCGCCGGGACATGGCCAGCACCGGCCCGGCCGGGCCGACCTCGACCCGCCAGGCGCCGTCGAGCCCTTCGGCGTACGCCCCCAGTTCCTCGGCGATCGCCCGCATCCGCGGGTACTCCATGGTCACGGCGTGAAGCTACCGTGCCGCCGGAGGCTGTGGCGCCCGGTCCGCGTGTCGCTGCGGGTGCACGCGGACCGGGGCCGTCCGGGGGGTGGGCGGGTCAGCCGGCGGCGGCCAGGGAGCGGCCCGCGAGGGCGGCGGAGTGGGCGTCCATGCGCTCGGCGGCGAGGATCGCCACCGCGGTGTCGGCGCGCGAGGCGGCGACGACGAGGGCGCGTCCGGCGAGGGTGTGCGCCCGGCGGTGCAGCGCGATCGCGCCCGTCGGGGCGGCGCCGGAGGGGACCGCGCGGACCGGCGCCCGGCCGCCCCGCAGCCGCGCCACCTGCTGTGCGAGCCGGTCGGCCGCGGCGCTGAGGTCGGGCGAGTCCGCCTGCGCGCGCAGTTCGTCGGTCACGGCGAGCAGCGCGGCGAGGTGACCCGCGAGCTGGATGTCCAGCTCCTCCTCACGGGACCGGTGGGGAAAGTCCGAAGAGGGGCCGGCCATCGTGCTGTGGACCGACTTGCTGCGGATCGGTTCGTACATGGGATGGCCTCCTGTGCTGTCAGGAAACCATCCTAGCTTAGATCTCGTCTAAAGTTGTGATGATCGCAAAAAGCGATCCGCCCGGTCACCCGGTGTGAGCGTCAGGGCTGGCCGTATCCGTCGAGGAAGCGCCCGATCCGGCCCATCGCGTCCCGCAGGTCGGTGACCGTGGGCAGGGTGACCACCCGGAAGTGGTCCGGTTCCGGCCAGTTGAAGCCGGTGCCCTGGACGACCATGATCTTCTCCCGGCGCAGCAGGTCCAGGACCATCTGCCGGTCGTCCTTGATCTTGAACACGGCGGGGTCGAGCCGCGGGAAGAGGTACAGCGCGCCCTTGGGTCGTACGCAGCTCACGCCGGGAATCTGCGTCAGCAGTTCGTACGCCGTGTCCATCTGCTCCTTGAGGCGGCCGCCCGGCAGCACCAGGTCGTCGATGGTCTGCCGTCCGCTGAGCGCGGCGACCACCCCGTGCTGGCCCGGCATGTTGGCGCACAGCCGCATGTTCGCGAGGATCGTCAGGCCCTCGATGTAGGAGTCGGCGTGCGCGCGCGGACCGGAGATCGCCATCCAGCCGACCCGGTAGCCCGCCACCCGGTACGCCTTCGACATGCCGTTGAAGGTGAGGGTGAGCAGGTCGGGGGCGATCGCGGCGGTCGGGGTGTGCGTGGCGCCGTCGTAGAGGATCTTGTCGTAGATCTCGTCCGAGCAGATCAGCAGGTTGTGGCGGCGGGCGATGTCGGTCAGGCCCCGGATCATCGCCTCGTCGTACACCGCGCCCGTGGGGTTGTTCGGGTTGATGATGACGAGCGCCTTGGTGCGGTCGGTGACCTTGCGCTCGACGTCGGCGAGGTCGGGCATCCAGTCGGACTGCTCGTCGCAGCGGTAGTGGACGGCCGTGCCGCCGGACAGCGACACGGCGGCCGTCCACAGCGGGTAGTCCGGCGCGGGCACGAGGACCTCGTCGCCGTCGTCCAGTAGGCCCTGCATCGCCATCACGATCAGCTCGGAGACGCCGTTGCCGATGAAGACGTGCTCGACGTCCGTCTCTATGCCGAGGGTCTGGTTGTGCATCACCACCGCGCGGCGGGCGGCGAGCAGGCCCTTCGCGTCGCCGTAGCCGTGCGCCGAGGAGACGTTGCGGAGGATGTCCTCCAGGATCTCCGGCGGGCAGTCGAAGCCGAACGCGGCCGGATTGCCGGTGTTCAGCTTGAGGATGCGGTGCCCGGCCGCCTCCAGACGCATCGCCTCCTCGAGAACCGGCCCCCGGATCTCGTAACAGACGTTGCTGAGCTTGGTCGACTGGATCACCTGCATGTCTGGGAGCTTACGGCCCGGTAACGCACCCGCGGGCGTGTTTTCCACCACGTGAGACGGGTGCTTTGGGGGTGTTCGGGTGCTTCGGGCGGGCGTTTTGCGACGTCCGGGGCGTGTGCCGGTCGGGGTCGGCGCGGCGGCGGGGGAGCGGGGCGCGTACGGCGGATGCGCCCGAACGTGTGCTTCCGGGCGGCGTCGCCGGGGGTGTGGCGGCGCGGCCGGGCGGGGGCCGCGGGCCGCCTTTTCGGTGGCCGGAAAGTGACCCTTGTCGGCCCCTCGCTCCGCGCCAACAATGCGCATGACAATTCCATGGGGCGGCCGGACGACCTCCGGGCGCCCCGACGCCAGAGGGGACCCCCACATGCGCAAGCCTCTCGTCGCCGCCTTCTTCGCCCTGGCCATCGCCGGGGCGGGAGCGGCACCCGCCGTGGCCGCACCGACCACGGCGCCGCCCGCGTCGCCGACCGCGGCCGCCCCCCGCACCGCCGACACGGCCCCGGCCCCCGCCCCGGCCGTCCGCGCCGTCACCCTCGCCGGGACGGTCGCGCTCAGCAACTGCTCCGGCTCCCTGGTCCGCTTCCCCAACTCCCTGGATACCGCCCCGGCGCTGGTCCTCACCAACGGCCACTGCCTGGAGACCGGCTTCCCCGCGGCCGGCGAGGTCATCGTCAACCGCGCCTCCAGCCGCACCTTCGGCCTGCTGAACTCGGCCGGGACCCGGGTCGCGACCCTGCGCGCCAGCAAGATCGCCTACGCCACGATGACCGACACGGACGCCACGATCTACCAGCTCACCTCGTCGTACGCGTCGATCCGCAGCTCGTACGGCATCAGCCCGCTCACCGTCCAGGACACCCGCCCGACCGCCGGGACCGCGATCACCGTCGCCTCCGGCTACTGGAAGCGCCTCTACAGCTGCAACATCGACGGCTTCGCCTACCGCGTCAAGGAGGGCGACTGGACCTGGAAGGACTCCGTCCGCTACACCCCCGCCTGCCAGACCATCGGCGGCACCTCCGGCTCGCCGGTCGTCGACCAGGCCACCGGCAAGGTGGTCGCCGTCAACAACACCGGCAACGAGGACGGCCAGTCCTGCACGGTGAACAACCCCTGCGAGGTCGACCAGAACGGCACGGTCACCGTCCGCCAGGGCATCAACTACGCCCAGCAGACGTACCAGTTCCCGGCCTGCTTCACGACCGGCAACCAGCTCAACCTCAACACCAGCGGCTGCGTCCTGCCCAAGCCGTAGCGGCAGACGCGGGGCGGGCGGACCGCGTGGTCCCGCGCGGTCCGCCCGGCGGCCTCACACCGGCGTGCGCCGGACCGCCCGCCCCGCCAGGACGTCCGTACGCCGTCCGTCGTCCATGACGAACCGGCCGTCCACGAGGACGTACGGGATGCCCGTGGGCGGGGTGCGCGGGGCGTCGTAGGTGGAGCCCGCCGCCACCGTGGCCGGGTCGAAGAGCACCAGGTCGGCCCGGTGGCCCTCGCGCACCAGGCCCCGGTCCGGCAGCCGCAGCCGGGCCGCCGGGCGCCCGGTGAGGTGCGCGACGCACTCCTCCAGCGACAGCACGCCCAGCTCGCGGACGTAGCGGCCGAGATAGTGCGGGAAGGTGCCGTAGGCGCGCGGGTGGGGCTTGGTGCCCTGGAGGATGCCGTCCGAGCCGCCGGTGTGCACGCGGTGGCGCATGATCGCGCGGACGTTCTCCTCGTGCCCGACGTGCTGGAGCACGGTCGGCGCGAGCCGGTCCTCCAGCAGCAGCCGGCGGGCGGTCGTCCACGGGCTCTCGCCGCGCAGCGCGGCCGCGGCGCGGACCGTGCGGCCGACGTACTCCGCGAGCGCCGGGTCGCCGGTGCCGGAGATCTCGACGGTCTCCCAGTCGACGGGCACGCCGTGGCAGCCGTCGGAGCCGGTGACCTCCAGGTCGTGCCGGATGCGTTCGGCCGTCGCCGGGTCGGCGAGACGCCGCAGCGTCTCCGCCGGGCCGCCCTCGTTGGCCCAACTCGGCAGCAGGGCGGCCAGGGTGGTGCAGCCCGGCGTGTACGGATAGGTGTCCAGGGTCAGGTCCGCGCCCGCGTCCAGGGCCCTGTCGAGAAGGGCGAGGAGTTCGGGGGCGCGGCCCTCGTTCTCGCCGAAGTTCAGCGTGGCGTGGGCGAGATGGAGCGGGCAGCCCGCCCGCCGGGTCAGCTCCACCATCTCGGCGTAGGCGGCGAGGGCGCCCGCGCCGTACGAGCGGTGGTGGGGGCAGTAGTAGCCGCCGTACGAGGCCACCACCCGGCAGAGTTCGGTGAGTTCGGCGTCCTCGGCGTACATGCCGGGCGTGTACGTCAGCCCCGAGGACAGGCCCACCGCGCCCTGTTCCATGCCCTCGGCCACCGACTGCCGCATCCGGTCCAGCTCCCGGGGCGTGGCGGGCCGGTCCGCCCAGCCAACGGCGAGCGCGCGCACCGTGCCCTGCGGGATCAGGTAGGCCGCGTTGACGGCGATGCCCCGGTCCAGCCGGTCCAGGTACTCACCCACCGAGCGCCAGTCGAAGTCGATGTCGTCGCCGTACCCGTTCCAGCCCGCGATCGCCTGCCGCACCTCGGCGAGCGTGCGGTCGTCGACCGGCGCGTACGACAAGCCGTCCTGGCCGAGAACCTCCAGGGTGACGCCCTGCGCGGCCTTCGCGCTGTGGTCGGGGTCGCGCAGCAGCGCGAGGTCGCTGTGCGCGTGCATGTCGATGAAGCCGGGGGAGAGGACCAGCCCCTCGGCGTCCAGCTCCCGTACGGCGGTGGGGCGTTGGCAGCCCGCGGCGGCGGCCTCCTGGACGATCGCGACGATCCGGCCGCCGTCCACCACGACGTCCGCCCGGTACGACGGGCCGCCGCTGCCGTCCACGACGTCCGCGTCCCGGATGACGAGGTCTTCCACGGGCTCTCCTCTGATGTGGCTCCGGTCCCGGCGCCCGCGTCCTGGGGGCGGGAAGGGGGGCTGTGGCCCTGTTCGCTCCGGTGCCGGGGTCTAGAAGAACGTGCGGACGTAGTCCACGACGGTGCCGTCCGCCTCCGCCAGCGGGATCAGCTGCCACTTGTCGAACGAGGTGCACGGGTGGGACAGGCCGAGGCCCACCCAGTCGCCGACCTCCAGGTCCGCCTCGGGCGTGGTGCGCAGCCAGGTGTGCTGGTCGGACAGGCCGGTCACCGAGACGCCGGTCGCGGGCCGTTCGGTGCCGTCCCGGCGGACCACCTGGGCGAACGGCAGATCGAGGTCGTACGCCGCGTCCCGCTTGCCCGCGTTGAGGAACGCCTGCTCGGCCGACGGCCGGGACACCACCTGCGCCCACAGCCGGAACGCCGGTTCCAGCGCGCCCTCCTCGGGGACCCGGTTGAACGGCGTCAGCTTGCGGTAGTGGCCGTCGTCGTGCGACACGTAGGCGCCCGAACGCAGCAACTTCAGTACGGGCAGCGAGAGTTCGGGGATCTCCGCGAAGACGTCGGCGACCGCGTCGAACCAGGCGGAGCCGCCCGCGCTGACCACGACCTCCTCCGCCCCCGCGAACCGCCCGGCCCGGTCGAACTCCGCGGCCAGCGCCACCAGCCGCCGCAGCCAGGCCCGCACCCGCTCCGGGTCGGCCTCCGGCACCTCGCCCTCGTAGCCCGCGACGCCCACCAGCCGCAGCGTGGGCGCGGCGGCCACCGCGTCCGCGACCGCCGCGCACTCCGCCTCCGTCCGGACACCGGTCCGCGCGCCCTCGCCCGCGGCCAGCTCGACGACCACGTCCACCGGCCGGGCGGCGCCGCGCAGAGCCGCGTCCATCAGCTCGGCCCCGCGCACCGAGTCGACGTAGCAGACGAACCGGAACGCCGGGTCGGCGGCCAGTCCGTCCGCGACCCAGCGCAGCGCGGCCGGGTCCACCAGCTCGTTGGCGAGGAAGACCCGCTGCACCCCGAACTCCCGCGCCACCCGCACCTGGTGGGGGACGGCGAGCGTGATGCCCCAGGCGCCCCGGTCGGTCTGCCGCCGGAACAGCCGCGGCGCCATCGACGTCTTGCCGTGCGGCGCGAACGCCAGGCCGTGCCGGGCCGCGTACGTCTCCATCAGCCGCAGGTTGTGCTCCAGCCGCTCGGCGGACAGGGCCAGGACGGGGGTGGTGAACCCGCCGGTGAAGAGGTTGCGCCGCTCGGCCGCCAGCTCCCCGACGGTCCGGCCGCCGGCGTCCGGCGGGAGGCCCTTGAAGCGGTGGTCGACGCGCTCCTCGGCGAGACGGGCGAGGGCGTCGGCGGCCGCGTCGGGGCCGGAGCCGGTACGGGGGCCGGTGTCGGAGCCGGGGGCGAGGGCCATGTGAGTCTCCTGGAGTGGTTCGTCGCGGTCGTCGTACCGGTCCCGATGCCTGCGTGCTGCGTGCTGCGTGCTGCGTGCTGCGTGGTGCCTGCTGGGCGTGTATTGCGTGCGTGTTGCGGCATGCGCAACGCTCATTGCGTATGCCGCTCCCCGCTGTCTAACATCTCGGCCAACGCGAGGTCAACGGAGCCGCCCGACCCGCACCCCACCTGGAAGCGACGACACCGTGACCGCGATCGGAGCCGAGGCCAGCGATGTCACGGGCGGTACGGACGCCACGGCCACGGATGAGACGGCCGATGCCGTCGAGGTGGTCGCGCTCGGTGAGTCCATGGTGGCCTTCCTGCCCGCCGTGCCGGGGCGCCTGGCCGACGTGCCGTCCTTCGCCCGCGCCATCGGCGGCGCCGAGTCCAACGTCGCCTGTGTCCTCGCCGCCGCCGGACACCGCACCCGCTGGGTGAGCCGGATCGGCGCCGACGGCTTCGGCGACCATCTCCTCGCCGCCGTACGGGCGTACGGCGTCGACGTCGCGTCCGTCACCCGCGACCCGGCGCGGCCGACCGGGATCTACTTCCGCACCGCCGGGGACCGCGCGACCGACGCCCACGAGGTGGCGTACTACCGGGCGGGCTCGGCCGCGTCCGCGATGACCGCGGCCAACGTCGACCTCGCCGCCGCGCGCGCCACCCGCGTCCTGCACCTCACCGGCATCACCGCCGCGCTCTCCGCGGGCTGCCTCGGCCTGCTGCGCGCGCTCACCGCGCCCGGCCCCGGCCGCCCCCTCGTCTCCTTCGACGTCAACCACCGGCCCGGCCTGTGGCGGGCCGGGGGGCCGGGCGGTCCCGGCAGCGGCGGCGCGGAGGCCGCCGAGGTGCTGCTCGGCCTGGCGCGCACGGCCGACCTGGTGTTCGTCGGGGAGGACGAGGCGCAGGCGCTGTGGGGGCTGGAGGGTGCCGAAGCGGTCCGGGCCGCGCTGCCCGAGCCCGCCGTCCTCGTCGTCAAACAGGGGGCACGCGGGGCGACGGCCTTCGAAGCGGGAGGGGGCGGGACGGACGGGGACGGCAGCGGGGCGGACCGGGAGTCCGGGGGGCCCGGATCAGGGGACGACCGGGACCGCGTCGCGCCGGGACCGGGCCCCGACCGGGTGACGTACGTCCCCGCGCCGCGGGTCGACGTCGTCGCCGCCGTCGGCGCGGGCGACGCCTTCGCCGCCGGGTTCCTCTCCGCCACCCTGCGCGGACTGCCCGCCCGCGACCGGCTGCGCCACGGCCACCTCGCGGCCGCCGCCGCCCTCACCGCCCCCGGCGACCTCGCCGCGCCCCCGGACCGCGCCCACGCCGACCGCCTGGCCGCCCTCGACGGCCCCGCGTGGGGGAGACTGCGACTGGGCCCCGGCTGGACCAGGACCGCGGAGCACGCCACGGCCGCCGCCGGTACGGACCCCGACGCCGCCGGTACGGGACCGGACGCCGCCGGTGCGGCACGGGCCGCCAGTACGCACGAGGAGGTACCCACGCCATGAGCCAGACCGTCGACCGCGCCCTGAGCATCCTGCCGCTGCTCGCCGAGGGCCCCGCCGATCTCGGCCGGGTCGCCGACCGCCTCGGCGTCCACAAGTCCACGGCGCTGCGCCTGCTGCGGACCCTGCACGAACACGGCCTGGTCTACCGCCAGTCCGACCAGCGCTACCGCCTCGGCGCCCGCCTCTTCGCCCTCGCCCAGGAGGCGATGGAGAACCTGGACATCCGCGAGATCGCCCACCCCCACCTGGCCCGGCTCAACGAGCGCTGCGGCCACACCGTGCACCTCGCGGTGCACGAGGAGGGCGAGGTCCTCTACATCGACAAGGTCGAGAGCCGCTACCCGGTCCGCATGTACTCCCGTATCGGCAAGCCCGTCGCCATCACGGTCGCCGGGGTCGCCAAGCTGCTCCTCGCCGACCTCCCGCAGCCCGAGCGGCGCGCCCTCGCCGAACGCCTCGACTACCCGCTCTACACCTCCCGCTCGACCCCCAACGCCGCAGCGTTCCTGCGGGAGTTGGAGAAGGTCCGGGAGCAGGGCTGGGCCACCGACCTCGGCGGCCACGAGGAATCCATCAACTGCGTCGCCGCGCCCGTCCGGGGCGCCGACGGCCGGGTGGTCGCCGCGATGTCGGTCTCCGCCCCCAACGTCGTCGTCACCGCCGACGAACTCCTCACGCTGCTCCCGCTGGTCCGGCGCACCGCCGACGACATCAGCGGCGAGTACTCCGGCCGTACACCGATCAAGGAAGCCAGGGAAGCCACCTCATGACCGAGCACACGGGCCACGCCACCGGGACCGGCGCCGCCGGAAGGACCGCGAAGACGGCCCTCACCCCGCCCACCCACACCGCGCCGCCCGCGCGGTTCTCGCACGGCGTCCGCAAGGGCAACATCCTCCAGGTGGCGGGCCAGGTCGGCTTCCTGCCCGCCGAGGAGGGCCGCCCGCCGACGCCCGCCGGGCCGACCCTGCGCGAGCAGACCCTCCAGACCCTCGCCAACGTCAAGGCGATCCTGACGGAGGGCGGGGCGAGCTGGGACGACGTGATGATGATCCGCGTCTACCTCACCGACGTCGCCCACTTCCCCGAGCTGAACGAGCTGTACAACGCCTACTTCGACGAGCAGGGGCTCACCCAGCCCCCGGCCGCCCGCACCACGGTCTACGTCGGCCTCCCGCCCGGCCTCCTCATCGAGATCGACGCACTGGCCGTACTGGACTGAGCGCCCGCTTCGCCGGGTTCGCGCACGAGCGGCTTTGTAGGCGTCCGATAACGAAGTCAGGGTCGGCTGTGTGCCGCACAGGATCATCGACCATACTGCCCGCTGTGGAGCAGCGCATAGGTTCGAGCAGCCAGCCCCTGGAAGGCGCCGGATTCGACCCGGCATTCATCCCCGGGCTCACGTCGCCCGTGACCGCGGAACCGGCGGACGCGAAGCCGAAGGACGCCCCGTCCGAGGACGCCGAAGCGGGCACCGACGCCAAGTCCGGGGAGGACGCGGCCGGTTCGGCGGCCGACGGGCCCGCGGACGACGGCGCGGTCGCGGCGCCCGCCGTCGCGGACTCCGCGGCGGACTCCGGCGCCGACGACGAGGAGACGCCCGACGGTCCGGCCTTCGAGGCCGCCGACCGCCGGGCGCGCATCGTCGCCGACGCCCGCGGCGTCCGCCTCCGTCTCGACGCGGAGGAGTGCGAGTTCCGCTGGGACGAGATCGGCGCGATCGAGACGGAGTCCCCGCGCTTCGGGAAGCGGTTCACCATCACGGTGCACACCCCTGAACGCCGCTGGTACCCGATCGAGATCGAGGCGACGTCCAGGGACCGCTTCAAGGAGTGGGACGAGCAGCTGGACGCGGTGCTCGACGCCTACTTCGACGACGGTGCGGAGGCATCCGACGGTGCGGAGACGCCCGAGGACTCCGAGGACCCCGAGGGCACGGAGCCGGACGTCGGGAGCGAGCCCGAGACCGACGCCGCGCCCGAGGCCACCGACGCCGCCGGCACACACACCGCCGACACGGACGCCGCCGAGCCGGACGCCCCCGCGAAGAAGGCCGACTGACCGCGACCGGCTAGGCGCAGTACTGCGCGGCCTTCCCGATCGACCGGTACATGCAGTCCGCGTTCTCCAGCAGTTGCAGCACGGCGTCCCGGTTGCGGGCGGTCTCCCGCTCGATCACCTCGTCGGGCGGGTAGAAGCCGCCCCCGCCCGCCGAGCCCGGGTACATCTCGAAGGTGTACGAGAAGATCTTGTGCGTGCCCCAGAGATAGTCGTCGATCGACCCGTCCGTGATGTACAGGTCGCTCGCCTGCTCCGGGGTGTAGCCGTTGCTCGCCGCCATCGACCGGCCGATCGTGGCGAACGCGTTGCGGTCGTCGGCGGTCATGCCGGTGGTGGTGTCGGCGGTCGTGTACCCGAACGGCCACAGCACCAGCTGGCTGTACGTGTGGAAGTCGATCCCGGCGGTGATCTGCTGCTTGCCGCCGACCACCCGGCCGCGTACGAAGTCGGCGACCACCTTCACCTCGGGCGCCGACTCGGCCGCCGCGCCCCGGTAGGTGTCCGACGACTTGGAGCCGGACGAGCCGTTGCAGCAGCCCCACCGGTAGGCCCAGTTGCGGTTCAGGTCCGTACCGACGTACGAGGAACCGGAGTTGGGCTGGCGGTTCTTGCGCCAGGAACGGTAGGAGCCGGTGGCGATGTCGTACTCGCCACCGTCCGGGTTGAGATCGGGGACGATCCAGATCTCGCGGCCGTTCACCATGCTGGTGATCCGGGGGTCCGCGCCGTAGCCCGCGCCCAGTTCGCGGATCAGGTAGAGGGCCATCTCCACCGTGAGGTGCTCGCGGGCGTGCTGGTGGTGGGTGAACAGCACCTCCGGCTCGGCCTCGTCGGTGCCGACGTTGTCGCTGATCTTCACGGCGACGATGTCCCGGCCCTGGTACGACTTGCCGATCACGCGCTTGCTGATGATGTCCGGGTGGGCGGCGATCCGCTGGTCGATCTCGGCGGTCATCTCGGCGTAGTTGTGGTACTTCGAGTCGGCCGACGGGAAGTCGAAGAGCCGTACCTCGCCGGGGGCGGTGCGGTCCGGGGCGGAGCCGAGCGCGGCGACCTCGTAGCCCCGGGCCCGCAGGGCGCGGATCTGGTCCGCGCGGCCGGAGACCACGACGGTCTCCTCGTCGGCCTCGTCCACGGTCACCCCGGACGCGGTGATCGCGGTGCGCAGGGCGGGCGTGCTGTGGTGGAGCTGGATCTCGTACTGGCGCACCTCGTCGCCGGAGGGCGCCGCCTTCGCGGGCGCGCCGTCGGCCGAGGCGGTCGTCGCGGTGGCGGAGAGGGGCGCGGCGAGGGCGAGCGCCAGCAGGGCGGCCAGGGCGGCGGTGCGCCGCCCGCGCCGGGCGTCGGGCGCGCGCGTGCCCGCGCCGCGGGTACGGAGTCGCATGGGGTCTCCTAGGTCTCCGGTGTCCGGGATCGCCGGACGTGTGGGGAGTGGGGTGGAGCGGGGGGAGCGGGCTCATGGTCCGTACGTGACATGGTCAGGTCAAGATGGCGAGGCCGTGGTCCGGCCGGATTCAGCCGTACGGCGGCAGGGGCGCGTGTGAGGGGCGCGGGCGCCCGGCGTGCGCGCGCTTGAGCACATGGGGTGGAGATCGCCGCCGCCCCCTTGCCCGCCCGGCCCCTTTGCGCTTTCTTGACCCCCATGGCGGACACCACGGGACACCCCACGGCCTCCGGGGCACCATCCGGCAACGGCGACAACAGCGGCAGCGACATCAATGCCGACGGCAACACCGCTCCTCGGAAAGCGAGTTGGCGCCACATCGGCCCCGGCATCGTCGTCGCCGCGACCGGCGTCGGCGCGGGCGACCTGGTCGCGACGCTCATCGCGGGCAGCAACTTCGGCTACACCCTGCTCTGGGCGGCCGTCCTCGGCTGCCTGGTCAAGATCTCCCTCGCGGAGGCGGCCGGCCGCTGGCATCTCGCCACCGGCCGCACCCTGTTCGACGGCTGGGCGAGCCTCGGCCGCTGGACGACCTGGTTCTTCCTCGTGTACGTCGTCGTCTGGGGCTTCGTCTACGGCGCCGCCGCGATGTCCTCCAGCGCCCTGCCGCTCCAGGCGCTCTTCCCCGACGTGATGGACCTGGAGTGGTGGGCGATCGCCTGCGGCCTGGTCGGTCTGGTCTTCGTCTGGTTCAACCGGTACGCGGTCTTCGAGAAGGTCATGACCGTCCTGGTGGGCGTCATGTTCGCGGTCACCGTCTACCTCGCGGTCCGGGTCACCCCGAACCTCCCCGACGCCCTCGCCGGACTGCTCCCGGTCCTCCCCGACGAGAAGGACTCCGTCCTCAACACCCTCGGCCTGATCGGCGGGGTGGGCGGCACCATCACCCTGGCGGCCTACGGGTACTGGGTCAACGCCAAGGGCTGGACCGGCCCCGGCTGGATGAAGGTGATGCGCCTGGACAACCGGGTCGCGTACGCCACCACCGGCGTCTTCGTCGTCGCCATGCTCTTCGTCGGCGCGGAACTCCTGCACTCGGCGAACGTGGCCATCGCCTCCGGCGACAAAGGGCTCGTCCAGCTCGGCGACATCCTGGAGGCCGAGTACGGCTCGGCGACCGCGACGTTCTTCCTGATCGGCTTCTTCGCCACCTCCTTCACCTCCCTGATCGGCGTGTGGCACGGCGTCAGCCTGATGTTCGCCGACTTCGTGGCCCGCCACCGCGGCCAGGACCGCGCCACCGGCGAGGAGGTCGCCTCCGGCGCCCGCGAACGCTCCTGGCCGTTCCGCGCCTACCTCCTGTGGCTGACCTTCCCCCCGATGGTCCTGCTCTTCCAGGGCCAGCCCTTCCGCCTGGTCATCCTCTACGGCGTGCTGGGCGCCGCGTTCCTGCCGTTCCTGGCCCTCACCCTGGTCTGGCTCCTCAACTCCCCCCGGACACCGGCCGCCTGGCGCAACGGCCGGCTGAGCAACGGCATGCTCGTGGCGGCGGCGCTGCTCTTCCTGGTGCTGTGCGTGAAGCAGGTCTGGGACCAGCCGTGGTCGGAGTTCTTCTGAGGCGGCCCGCCGCCGCCGAGGACGCCCCGCTCTCCGCCGCCCCCGCGACGCCCGGACGCCTGGACCGCCCAGGACGCGGCCGGACACGGCCGGACGGCCGGGGAGGTGTCCTCCCCGGCCGTCCGCCGTCCTGCCCGTACGCCGTGAGAGCTACGGCAGCGCGTGCACGTGCGGGCCCACCGCGTTCGACCAGGCGTTGCCCGCCGTGGCGTCCCAGTTGGTGGACCAGGTCATCGCGCCCCGCAGGTCGGGGTAGGTGCGCGACGGCTTGAAGGAGCCGCACCCGGTGCCCTTGGTCAGGCAGTCGAGCGCGTTGTTGACGATGCTCGGGGAGACGTAGCCGCTGCCCGCGCCGCGGGTGGAGGCGGGCAGGCCGAGACCCACCTGGGAGGGCGCGAGGCCGTTCTCCAGCTGGATGCAGGCCAGCGCGGTGAGGAAGTCCACCGAGCCCTGGCTGTAGACCTTGCCGTCGCAGCCGAGCATCGAACCGCTGTTGTAGTACTGCATGTTGACGACCGTGAGGATGTCCTTGATGTTGAGGGCCGTCTGGAAGTAGGAGTTCGAGGTCGACTGCATGTCGATGGTCTGCGGGGCCATCGTGATGATCAGCGAGGAGCCGACCCGCGCCGACAGCGACCGCAGCGCCTGCGTCATGTAGGTCGCGTTCAGGCCGTTCTCCAGGTCGATGTCGACGCCGTCGAAGCCGTACGTCTGCATCACGGAGTACACCGAGTTGGCGAAGTTGGCCGCAGAGGTGGCGTCGTTGACCGCGACCGTGCCGCGCTCGCCGCCGACCGAGATGATGACCTTCTTCCCGGCCGCCTGCTTCGCCCGCACGTCCGCCTTGAACTGGTCGACGGTGTAGCCGTTCAGCCCGGCCGAGTCCAGGGTGAAGGAGACGGTGCCCGGCGCGCCGGTCGCGTCGGCGAAAGCCACCGCGATGATGTCGTACTGGTTCGGGACGTCCGAGATCTTCTGCACGGTCGCGCCGTTGTTGAAGTTCTGCCAGTACCCGGTCACCGCGTGCTTGGGCACGGAGCCGCCGCCCCCGCCGCCCGAGGTCGCCGTCCGCCCGGTCACCGCCGCCGAACGCGCCGACTCACCGGCCGCGTTGGTCGCCGTGACCTGGAAGGAGTACGAGGTCGCCGCCGCGAGCCCGGTCACGGTGGCCGAGGTGCCGGTCACCGCCGTCACCTTCGTGCCGTCCCGGTAGACGCTGTAGCCGGTCGCCCCGGACACCGCGTTCCAGGCCAGCGACACCGAGGAGGACGTCGTACCGGAGACCGCGAGGCCCGCCGGGGTGGCCGGGACCGTCGGACCGGGGTCGGTGCCCCCGCCGCCGTCGGGGCCGAACACCGTGACGTCGTCGGCGAGATAGGCCGCCTGGCCGTACCAGCCGTGCAGGTAGACCGTGACGGAGCTGGTGGCGGCGCCGGTCGAGAAGGTCGTCGAGAGCTGCTTCCAGCCGCTGGAGTCCGGGGTCCACGTCGAGACGTCCGTGGTGCCGGTGCCGGTCGCGCCGAGGTAGGCGTACCCGCCCTGGACCCAGGCGCTCAGCGTGTAGCGGGAGTTGGGCTTGACGGCGACCGTCTGGGAGCAGCGGGCGTTGTCCTGGCCCGCCGGGGTGGCCCGCAGCGCGGCGGTGCCGCCGTGCACGGGGGAGGAGACGGTCGCGCCGCTGTTCGCGGAACACGTCCAGTTGGCGAGGCCGGACTCGAATCCGGCGTTGCGCGCGTTGTTCACATCCGCCGCGGACGCCTGAGCCGCGCCCGCGAGGGTGAGGGCGAGGGCGGTGGTCAGGACTCCCGACCACAGCCGTGCCGATCTCTTGAAGACCGATCGTTTAAAGGGGGACATGACAACAAGTTGGTCCAGACCAATTCTGTTGTCAAGGGGTCGGGAGGTGCGGGCGGCCCTGCGCCGCACACCGCCCGCGGCTGCCGGGAGCGGACCGTGGCGTACGGCGCACGGGCCCCGGAAACCGGGCGTCCGACCGGCTCGCGGGCAACCTGCCCCGGTTTGCTCTGACTTGCGCGAGAACAGTTCGTGAGCAGCGACGGAAAGCTGTTCTCCGGCCAGAGAGGGCTGGATACAGTGCTGAGGTCAGTCACGCAATGAAGTCACCCCGGTGCACCGGAGTAACAGCCGACGCGCCGGACCGCGGGAACGGGGAGCTGCGCGTGCCAACTGCCATTGCCGTGACGGGTGCCGACCTCGCCCTGCCGGCCCAGGACGAACGGACCGTGCCCGCCGCCGTCCTCGACGGCCTGCACGAGCGGCCCCTCGACCAGGCCGTCGGCGACGTCCAGACCCTCCTCGACCAGCACGGCCACCTCGTCGTCCTGTACTCGCGCGCCGTGCCCGCCGCCGTCGAACAGCGGCTGCGCACCGTCCGCTCCCTCCTGGAGAGCGACCGCGTCGCCCTGTACCGCTCCGACCTGCCGCCCCTCGGACTCGCCGTCCTGGCCCGCCAGTTGCGCCAGCTCGCCTCCTGCGACCTCAGCCCCGGCATCCTCGCCTCCGCGG
Source organism: Streptomyces sp. NPDC091281 (assembly GCF_044757425.1). Lineage (NCBI taxonomy): Bacteria > Bacillati > Actinomycetota > Actinomycetes > Kitasatosporales > Streptomycetaceae > Streptomyces > Streptomyces sp. NPDC091281. The sequence goes on from NZ_JBIVUY010000002.1 coordinate 373,227, forward strand.
CCCGCCTGCTCACCCACTACATCCACGCGGGCGCCCTCCTCGGCTCGGTCGCCCGCCTCGACCGCGTCCCCGTCGACCTCACCGCGCACGCCCGCTCCTGGATGCCCGGCAGCCAGTTCGGCGTCCTCGCCCACCCCCAGCCCACGCTGGTCAAGGCCACCCCCGAAACCGTCCTGGACGGACCCGAGTTCGGCACCTGGATGCTCGTCGCCCGCGGCCAGCTCACCTCCGACTGGGTCACCGCCACCCTCGCCCCCGCCTGGCAGGTCCAGGGCCTGCGCGAGACGGACCTGCCCGCCGAGTCCGCCCGCTGGTGGAGCACCGGCAAGCTCGTCGAGTTCTGCGCCTACCTGCCCGACCTGTCGGTCCTCTACCAACTCGTCGCCTCCGTACGGCGCACCGTCTGCCACTGGTGCGGCGTCGACGTCATAGGCGACCTCTGCGTCTTCTGCTCCGCCACCCCGCCACCCGCCCACGAGACCGCACCGCCCGCGCTCACCGCGGGCGGCCGGCGCAGCCGCGCGCTCCCCGCGGGCGGCTGACCAGGCCCACCGCTCCGCCCGTTCCCGTCCGCACGACCCGAACCCCAACGAGGTTGCACGGCTCATGAACTCCCGTCAGCGCCGCGGCGTGATCCTCCTGCTCCTGTCGGTCCTGTGCGCCCTCGGCGCCTTCGCCGGCGTCCTCTCCGTCATCAGCGACGTGGAGTCCAAGGTCGGCCCCGAGGTCACCGCTTACCGGCTGAAGTCCGACGTGGCGCCCTACACCCCGCTGCGCGCCGACCAGTTCGAGAAGACCGAGATGCCGGAGCGCTGGCTCTCCGACAACGCGGTCACCGACCTCGCCGCCGTCCGCGGCAAGATAGCCGTGACCACCCTCAAACGCGGCTCGCTGCTCCAGAGCGACATGATCGTCGACCAGCCCGCCCTGCGCCCCGGCGAGCAGGAGGTCGCCATCATGATCGACGCGGCGACCGGCGTCGCGGGCAAGATCACCGCGGGTTCCGCGGTCAACGTCTACGCCACCTTCGAGGGCGCCAAGGAGAGCGACCCCGACCAGTCGAAGATCATCGTCACCAACGCCCGCGTCCTCGACGTCGGCGAACTCACCGCCCTCGACCCGGACGAGAACGACCGCGGCCGGCAGGCCACCGACGCGGTCCCCATCACCTTCGCGCTCTCCACCCTCGACGCCCAGCGCATCACGTACGCCGAGTCCTTCGCCAAGCGCGTCCGGCTCGCCCTGGTGGCCCCCGGCACCCCCACCACGGTCCCCGAACAGGACCGTACGTACGAACTCGCCACGGACAAGTGAGAGGCCGCCGCCCATGCCCACCAGGATTCTCCCGGCCGTCGGCGACGCGGACGCGGTCCGCTCCCTCACCACCCTGCTGAGCCAGCTCCCGGACGCCGAACCCGTCACCCCGGTCGGCGACTCCACCCACCTCGTCGACACCCTCGCCCGGCTGGCCGCCGAGTCCGTCGACGAACTCCCCGAGGTCGTCGTCGTCCACGAACGCATCGGCCCCGTACCGGCGTTGGAGCTGGTCCGCGAGGTCGCCCTGCGCTTCCCCGCGGTCGGCGTCATCCTGGTCACCACCGACGCGAGCCCCGGCCTCTTCGCCGCCGCCATGGACGCGGGCGCCCGCGGCCTGGTCGCCCTGCCCCTCAGCTACGAGGAACTCGCCCACCGCGTCCACGCCGTCGCCCAGTGGTCCACCGGCGTACGACGCCATCTCGGCCACGGCGCCGAGGTGTTCACCGGAGCGGGCGGCACCCTCGTCACCGTCAGCGGCGCCAAGGGCGGCGTCGGCACCACCCTCCTCGCCGTCCAGCTCGCCCTCGCCGCGCAGGCGTCCGGCCGCCCCACCGCACTCGTCGACCTCGACCTCCAGAGCGGTGACATCGCCTCCTTCCTGGACGTCCAGTTCCGCCGCTCCGTCGTCGACCTCGCCGCCATCACCGACCTCTCGCCGCGCGTCCTCGCCGAGGCCGTCTTCCGCCACGACAGCGGGGTCGCCCTGCTGCTCGCCCCCGGCGAGGGCGAACGCGGCGAGGAGGTCACCGACCGCGCCGCCCGCCAGATCATCGGCGCCCTGCGCTCCCGCTACGAGGTCGTCGTCGTCGACTGCGGCTCCCAGCTCGGCGGAGCGGGCGCCGCCGTCGTCGAACTCGCCGACACCGCCCTGCTGGTGACCACCCCCGACGTGGTCGCCGTCCGGGGCGCCAAACGCGTCGTCCGCATGTGGGACCGCCTCCAGATCCGCAAGGCGGAGGAGACCACGGTCGTCGTCAACCGCCACAGCCGCGCCACCGAGATCCAGCCCGGACTCGTCCAGAAGATCACCGGCACCGCCGTCGCCGCCACAGCGATCCCCGCCCACTTCAAGGAACTCCAGGCCGCCGTGGACGCCGGACGCGTCCACGCCCTCGACGCCAAGGGCACCGTACGGCAGGCCATGTGGGCCCTCGCGGGCGAACTCGGCCTGGTCCGGGCCGCGGAGGGCTCCGCGCACCGCAAGCCCGGCCGGGCCCGCGGCGAGCGCGGCGCGGTCCGGGGCGGCGACCGGGGCGCGGCGGGACTCCGGCGGAGGAGGGAGTGAACGTGAAGGCACGCGCCCGGCACGGCACCCGCCCCGCACACCCCACGGGACACCCCGCGGGGCGCGACCGGGGCCAGGTCTCCGTCGAACTCCTCGGGATGACCCCGCTGATCCTCGTGACCTTGGTGGTCGTGTGGCAGTTCGTACTGCTGGGGTACACGTTCACGCTCGCGGGGAATGCTGCCGACGAGGCGGTCCGGGCGGGAACGGCGGTGCCTCGGGGGGAGCGGCAGGCCGTGTGCGAGCAGGCGGGACTGGACAAGCTGTCGGACGCGTGGCGTTCGGGGGCCAGTGTCAGCTGCCCGACCTCGGACGGCTACGTCACGGCGACGGTCGTCCTGCGGGTCCCGGTCCTCTTCCCGGGCACGATCGACTTCCCCTTCGAGGTGAAGGGCCACGCGGGCGCGGTCGAGGAGGAGGACGACTGACATGACGTACGCACACCCCGGCCCCCCGGCCCGCCACCGGTCCCGACATGACCGTAGCCGTGACCGTGATCGCGGCCAAGTCGCCCTGGAGTACCTGGGGTTCCTCCCGATCCTGCTGCTGGTGGCCCTGGCCGCCGTACAGCTCGGCGTGATCGCGTACGCCGCGCAGCAGGCCGGTACGGCGGCCCGCGCGGGCGCCCGCAGCGCCTCCCTGGACCGGGGCGCCGACGGCGCCTGCCAGGCCGCCGTGAGCGGCTGGCTGGCAGGCGGCACGAGCTGCGCGAGCGCCGGGGCGGGCGACGCCGTCCGGGTCACGTCCACCGTGCGCATCCCGTCCGTCATCCCCGGCATCGCCGACTTCGGCACGGCCAGCAAGTCCGCCGTCATGCCCCTCGACCACTGACCCCACGACAACCAGCACCGACAGGAAGGAGGCGCGGCCATGAGCCTGCGGGCCCGCATCACCTCACCGGAGGAGAACGGCGGCCGGGCCGAGGACGGCCATCTGATCGCCTCCTACCGCGCCAAGCTGCTGGAGGAGATCGACCTCGCCGAGATGAGTTCGCTCGCGGCGGCCGAACGCCGGGCCCGTCTGGAGCGGGTGCTCGGCCACATCATCAGCCGCGAGGGCCCGGTGCTGTCCACCGGCGAACGCGGGCGGCTGATCCGCCGGGTGGTCGACGAGGCGCTCGGCCTCGGCATCCTCGAACCACTCCTGGAGGACGCGTCGATCACCGAGATCATGGTGAACGGCCCCGACGCCGTCTTCGTCGAACGGGGCGGCCGCGTCGAGCAGCTCCCGCTCCGCTTCGCCTCCCACGACCAGCTGATGCAGACCATCGAACGCATCGTGTCGACCGTCAACCGCCGTGTGGACGAGACGAATCCGATGGTCGACGCCCGCCTCCCCTCCGGCGAACGCGTCAACGTCATCGTGCCGCCCCTGTCGCTGACCGGCCCGATCCTCACCATCCGCCGCTTCCCCCGCTCCTTCACCCTGCACGAGCTGATCGGCTTCGGCTCCCTCGACGAACCGATGCTGTACCTCCTCGCGGGCCTGGTGCAGGCGAAGTTCAACGTGATCGTGTCCGGCGCGACCGGCACCGGCAAGACCACCCTGCTCAACGCCCTCTCCGGGCTGATCCCCGACGGCGAGCGCATCATCACCATCGAGGACTCCGCCGAACTCCAGCTCCAGCAGTCGCACGTGATCCGCCTGGAGTCCCGCCCGCCCAACGTCGAGGGCAACGGCCGGATCACCATCCGCGACCTGGTCCGCAACTCGCTGCGCATGCGGCCCGACCGGATCGTCGTCGGCGAGGTCCGCGGCGGCGAGTCCCTCGACATGCTCCAGGCGATGTCCACCGGCCACGACGGCTCCCTCGCCACCGTGCACGCCAACAGCGCGGAGGACGCGCTGATGCGGTTGCAGACCCTCGCCTCCATGTCCGACGTGGAGATCCCCTTCGTCGCCCTGCACGACCAGATCAACAGCGCGGTCGACGTCGTCGTCCAGCTCACCCGCTTCGCGGACGGCGCCCGCCGCATCACCGAGGTCGCCCTCCTCGACAGCCACGGCGGCGAGCCCTACCGCCTCGCCACCATCGCCCGCTTCACCGCCCGCCCCATGACCCCCGACGGCCGCGTGCACGGCGCCTTCTCCTACTACCCGCTCCCGCGCCGCACCGCCGACCGGCTCCACCTCGCCGGACAGCCCGTCCCGCAGGCCTTCGGCGTCGCCCGCACCCTCGACGAACTCACCACCCGAGAAGCCCGCTAGCCCACCCGACCGCACCCGCCGCGCCACCGGAACAGGACGGACAGGAACCCGCCGATGACCCTGGAGAACCTGATCAGCCTCACCACCGGGGTGAGCCTGCTGACCTGTGTCCTGGCCGTCGTGGGCCTGCACACCTACGCCCGCGGCCGCGCCCAGCGCGCCGCCCTCGTCGACCGCCTCAGCCACACCGGCCAGTCCGAACTCGCGGGCCGCAGACGCCGGTTCGGCGCACTCGACCGCCGCCTGCGCCGCACCGGGTTCGGCCGCCGCCTCGAACTGAAGCTGACGGCGACCGGCCTGGACGTCACCCCGGGCGAGTTCTTCGCGTACATGCTGGCGACGGTGGCGGCGCTGTGGCTGATCGGCCAGGCCACCCTGGCCCCCTTCTTCGGCCCGCTCGCCGGACTGCTCGGCGTGTGGGCGGCCTGGCAGTTCCTGACCTGGCAGCGGCAGAAGCGCATCGAACGCTTCATCGGCCAACTCCCCGAACTGGCCCGCATCCTGGCCAACGCCACCCACGCGGGCCTCGCCCTGCGCACCGCCATCGGCATGGCCGCGGAGGAGCTGGAGGCACCCGCCGGGGAGGAACTCGCCAAGGTCGCCAACCAGTTGGCGGTGGGCCACTCCCTGGACGACGCCCTCGGCGAACTCGCCGACCGGCTCCCCTCCCGCGAACTCGTCGTCCTCGTCACGACCCTGGTCCTCTCCAACCGCGCGGGCGGCCAGGTCGTCGGCGCCCTGCGCAACCTCACCGAGACCCTGGAGGAACGCAAGGAGACGCGCCGCGAGGTCCGCACCCAGCTCTCCCAGGTCAGCATGACCTCGTACGCCGTCCCCGCGCTCGGCGTCGGCGCGCTGTTCCTCATGAACAGCGTCGAGGGCGGCACCCTCGACCGCATGACCGGCTCCCCCCTCGGCCAGGCCGCCGTCATCATCGCCTTCGGCCTCTACGCCGTCGGCTTCGTCCTCATCCGCCGCATGTCCCGCATCGACGTCTGACCCCAGACTCCGCAGCCTCAGGACACTCACACCCCCCAAGACCCCCGACATCCGAGAGGAGGCCCGCCATGGAACTGCTGCTCGCCCTCACCATGGGCCTCGCCGTCTACGGGATCTTCGCCGGCCTGCGCATGTACCGCGCCGACGCGAAACTCCCCCCCGACCTCGCCCTCGCCCTGGAGGTCGGCGCCACCCGCACCGGCGCCGTCGGCTCCCTCGTCGACCGCCTCGGCATGCGCTACGCCCCGGCGGTCCTGCGGATGATGGGCCCCAAACAGGTCGCCAGGTACCGACGGCGCATCGACCTGGCGGGCAATCCGGGGGGGCTCACGATCGACCGGTATGCGGCGCGGCGGGCGGTGTACGGCGGCATCGGCGCCCTGGGCGCCCTGGTCGCGCTGCTCCAGGGGAGCTGGTTCCTCGCCCTGCTGATGCTCGCCTTCGGACTCTTCTGGTCCGAGGTCGGGATCTGGGCGTCGATCCGGGTCCGCAAGGACGCCATCGAACGGACCCTCCCCGACTTCCTCGACGTCCTCGCCGTCGTGGTGAGCGCGGGCCTCGGCTTCCGCCAGGCCCTGGACCGGGTGTCGTCCCGGTACAAGGGCCCGTGGGCGGACGAGATCCGGATCACCCTGCGCCAGATGGACCTCGGCATGAGCCGCCGCGAGGCCTTCGCGGAACTCCGCCGCCGCAACGACTCCGAGCAGGTCGCCATGTTCGTCACGGCGCTCCAGCAGGGTGAGGAACTCGGCGCGCCGATCGTGGACACGCTCGTCGCGATCGCCAAGGACATGCGCCGCACGGACGCGCAGAACGCCCGCCGCAAGGCGGCCCGCGCGGTCCCCAAGGCCACGCTGATGATCACCACGTTCATGGTGCCGGCCACGATGCTCCTGCTCGGCGCGGGCATGCTGCTCGGCTCGGGCACCGACTTCAGCTCGATCACGGGCGAGTAGGTGAGTGCGGGATGACAGTGATGACGGCTGGCACCGGCCGCGGGCGCCGGATCTCCCCCTGGCGGCGCCGGGGCCCCGGCCCCGCGCCGTCCGGGGCGACGGCCGCCACGTCCGGGACGCTGACGCCGTACGCGCCGGCCCCCGAGCCGCCCGCCACGGACCCGGCACCCCAGCCGCCCCTCCCGCTCCAGGCCAACGCCCTCCAGGCGATCGGCCGCCAGGTCTTCGGCTTCCGCCTCGCCATGATCGCCCTGGCCGCGCCCGCGGCCCTCCTGAACGCCTCACCCGGCCTCGGCGTCCGCATGGTCGGCACCGCCGTGGTCGTCACCTTCATGGGCTCGTACGTCCTCTTCCGCGACTGGGAGCGATTCGGCCCCCTCCTCCTGCGCCACCCCACCCTCCTCGCCGCCGACACCCTCCTCGGCACCCTCCTGCTGGTCTCCGCCGGCCCCGACACCACCCTCGCCTACGTCAGCGTCTGCACCCCCCTGCTGGCGGGCCTGCTCTACGGCTGGCGCGGGGCGGCCTGCTTCGCCTCCCTCCAGTCGCTGATCCTCCTGCTGGTGCACACCACGCTCGACCACGGATCGGGCGCCGACCTCGCCGAACGCCTGCTGCTGCCGGGCCTGTGCGTCCTCACCGGCGCCGTCGGCTCCACGCTGCGCACCCTCATGCTGCGCCTCGGCACCGCCACCCAGACCCTCACCACCGTGCGGGCCCGGCTGGCCGCCGCCGAGGCCGTCGCCGCCGAACGGGCCCGGCTCGCCCGCGAGATGCACGACTCCGTGGCCAAGACCCTGCACGGCGTGGCCCTCGCCGCCGACGGCCTCGCCCACTCCGCCGCCGCGGAACCCCCCGACCCGGACCGGCTCCGCCGACAGGCCGACCTCGTCGCCCGCGCCGCCCGCCGGGCCGCCGCCGAGTCTCGTGAACTCCTCACCGACCTGCGCCGCGAGACGTCGCCCGGCGCGCCGGTGCACCTCTCCCGCGAACTCGACACCCTGACCGCCGACTTCACCCGGCGTACCCGCCTCGCCGTCACCCGTCGTCCCCCCGCCGAAGACCGCGCCCCGCTGACCGCGGCCCCCGCCGTGGCCCGGCACCTTCTGACCATCGTGGCGGAGGCACTGGACAACGCCCACCGGCACGCGGCCGCCGACCGGATCGAGGTCCGTACGACCGTGCGCGACGGACTCCTCGACCTGTGCGTCCTGGACGACGGCGGCGGTCTGCCGCCCGGCACCACCCTGGAAGAACTGCGCCGCACCGGCCACTTCGGGCTGGTCGGCATGGCGGAACGGGCGGCCGGTCTCGGCGCCCGCATCCGCTTCGGCCCCGGCCTCGGCACGCACGGCACCGGGGTCCGTCTGGAGATCCCGCTGACCGCCCTCACCGCCCCGGAACCCTGACCGGCCCCGACCCTCTCCGCCCCCGTGCCCCATCCCCTGTCCCCCGTCCATGAGAGGAGGCCGCCCGATGCCGGAACAGCCCTGCCCGCCCCGCCCGTTCCCGAACCGACGGCCGCACCCGACGCCCCGGCCCGGCGCGGCCCACCGGCCCGCCGCTCTCCCGTCCGGGCCGCCGCCCGTCCGCGTGGTCGTGGCCGACGACAACCCGGTGGTCCGCGCGGGACTGACGGCGCTGCTCACCGGCCGCGCGGACATCACGGTCGTCGCCGAGGCCGCCGATGGGCGCGAAGCCTGCGAGGCGGCCGAACTCCACCGACCCGACCTGGTCCTCCTGGACGTCCGCATGCCGGGCACGGACGGCCTGTCGGCCCTGCCCCGGCTGGTGCGCGTCGCGTCGGTGATCATGCTGACCTACAGCGACGAGTCGGCCCTCGTCCGCGAAGCCCTGCACCGCGGGGCGCTCGGCTACCTGGTCCACGGCGAGTTCACCGTGACGGACCTGCTCACCGCGGTACGCGACAGCATCACCGGACGGTCCCACCTCACTCCGACGGCCGCGACCGCGGTCTTGGCCGGGCTCCGGTCGGGCGAGACCGTACACAGTGCGACTGCACATGATGACGGACCCTCACCGGCCTTATTTTCTAGTACTTTCCCCGAACGGCTTTCGCAGTTGCAATCTGGTATGGGACAGTCTCGTAGGGGGTTCCGACTCAGCGCTAGGGAGGCGGAGATCATGGACCTCATCGCCTCGGGCCTGAACAACCAGCAGATCGCCGCCACCTGCTTCATCAGCGAGAAGACGGTCAAGAACCACATCAACCGCATCTTCGCCAAGCTGCACAGCGCCAGCCGCGCGGAAGCCGTGGCCAAGTGGCTGGGAACGGCGGTGACTCCGTGACCCTCCCCCCGACCCCCGGCGGCCGGGCCCGGACTTGGGCCCTGGGACCCTCGCGGACGCCCTCCCCTCCGCTCTACGTTCCTCTTGCCGTCAACATCCCAAACGGAGGGGAACACCATGAGCGACCTGCTGCTGAAGACCGCCACCGCGGCCACGGTCCGGGTGAACGGCTGGCGCGACACGGCCGTACGCTCCCTCCGCCGCCGGGGCGACCGGGGTCAGACGGCGGTGGAGTACCTGGGGATCATCGCGGTGGTCGTCGCGATCGTGGTGCTGATCGCCAACACGAACCTCGGCCAGACCATCGTCGACAAGCTCCGGGCACAGATCGCCAAGGTGGCGCCCTGATCCGATCGCGGACCCGGGGCGACACTGGGCAGGTCTTCCCCACCTACCTCATGGTGGTGGCGGGCCTGCTCTTTCTCGCGTTCGCCTACTTCGCGGTCGGCCAGGCCGCGGTGAACCGCAACGGCGCCCAGACGGCGGCCGACGCGGCGGCGCTGGCAGCTGCGCAGGAGACCCGGGACGGCCTTGCCGACCAGTGGGTGCGCGATGTCCTCGATCCCTCGAAATGGCGGAACATCTTCGACGGTGCGGGAGTCACCCTGCCGGACCCGTGCTGGCGCGCCTCCGAACTCGCCGCACAGAACGACGCGCACGTGGACAACTGTTCTCCGCAGGGCCTCCGATTCGCGGTGCGTGTGCAGACCAACCGGACGCTGGGGAGTTCGGTCGTTCCCGGTACGAGCCAGCGGCGGTCCCACGCCGACGCGGTGGCGGAGATCGAGCCTCTGTGCACCTTCGAACTCCCCGAAGGCGACCCCGGGGAAGGCGACCCCGGGGACGACGAGGGAGCCGACCCGGCCGAGGGCGCCGTGCTGCCTTCGCTCACTTGCGACGAGGGCAGGGTCTGGGAGTTGGACCCCGAGCAACTCGGTGACCTGCCGGGCCCGGAGGATCTGTTCGACGTCCACCTGGCCGACTGACCCGCGTACCACGACTGGAGAAGGAAGCAGAGTGATGAGGATGCGCTTCGCGGCGAGAGCCGGCAGGCGGATGGCCGCAGTGGTGGTTGTGGCCGGATTGGCCGTCGGCGCGACGGCGTGCGGCGGCGGTGGCGACGACGGCAAGAAGCCTCAGAGTTCCGCGTCCACGTCCCGAGGGAGCGATTCCCGGCCCAGCACCCAGGACGGTGAGTCGCCGGAGCCGCTGGCCGAGGTGAAGGGACCGAGCGGCCTCCTCCTCCAGATCATCTCCGCGACACGGGACTCCGGCGGATTCGTCACCGTGAACGGCGCGCTCAAGAACGACAGCGGGACGGAGAGCGTGATCCCCTCCGCGCTGAGCGGCAACGAGACCGAGATCATCAACAACGGTCTCTCCCTCGGCGGAGCCACCCTCGTCGACTCCAAGAGCAAGAAGCGCTACTACGTCCTCCGCGACACCGAGGGCCGCCCCCTGACCACGACCGGCTTCTCCACCCTCAAGGCCGGTGAGTCGATCGACGTGTTCCTCCAGTTCCCGTCCCCGCCCACCGACTCGACCGGCGTCTCCTTCCAACTCCCGCTGTTCCCCAGCGCGTCCATCCAGATCTCCGGATGACCCCCGCCATGACGCCCCCCCGCTTCGCCCTGGCCCTCACCACCGCCGCGGTCATGACCGCCACCGTGCTGCTCGGCGCGCCCGTCGCCCACGCCGACGATCCGCCCGGCACGCAGCCCAGCCCCGCCGCCCCCGTGGACGTCGATCCCAACGACCCCGATCTGAAGCTGCCCGAGGGCGGGACGCTCGCGGAGCCGAAGGTGCTGGACATCAAGGAGGTCGTCGAGGACGAGAGCGGGGACGAGCGGCGGGAGGACACCAACGCCGATGTCACCTTCGCCCTCCAGGCCGAGGTCCTCTTCGGCAAGGACAGCGCCAAGCTGGGCCCCGACGCCCAGGCCCGTATCGCCGGGATCGCCGCCGAGATCAAGAAGCAGAACGCCGCCCGCGTCCGCGTCTTCGGCTTCACCGACAACCTCGGCTCCGCCGCCCACGGCGACGTCCTGTCCAAGCAGCGCGCCAACGCCGTCCAGGCGGCCCTCGCCGGGGACCTGAACAACCCCGCCGTCACCTTCGAGGTGCGCGGCTACGGCGAGCAGTACCCCATCGCCGACAACTCCACCGAGGCGGGCCGCAAGAAGAACCGCCGCGTGGAGGTCACCTTCCCCCGCACCTGACGCCCACCTCCCCCACCCCCGGACCCCAGCCACCCCGCCCCTACGCCCGTACGTCGTCCCCCGCACCCCGCACGACCACCCGCACCCCTGTCCGCAGCCCCCACCCCGCCATCGCCCCGGCCGCCGCCTCCAGGACGTGGCGGGAGCGCGGGCGGGGGAGGCCCAGGCGGCCGGGCGGCATGGTGCGCACCGCGAGGACGGTGAGGTGCCGGTCCAGGTAGGCGACGTCGATCGGTATCCGCATGCCGAAGGTGTGGACGCTGCCCGCGGGGGAGAGCAGCAGCGCCCCCTCGACCGCGTCCCGCCCCAGCAGCCCCCGCGTCCGGGCCCGGTAGGACGCCGCGATCTCCAGCGGGACGGCCCGCTCACCCGACCCCGACCCCGACCCCGACCCCGACCCTGACGCAGACCCCGATCCCGCACCCGGCCCCGCCCCCGGCACCACCAGCACCGCCCGCCCGTCCCGGAACCGCCGCCCCATCCCGTCCCCCTCGCTTCCGTCCGATCCCGTGGTCGCCTCACCCGACGGTATCCCCGCGCCACCCGGCCGACCGCCCCGTTCCGTGGGACGGTGGACCCACCTCACCGCCGAGGGAACACAGGAGCCCGTATGCGTCCCATCGTCCTCACCATGTCCGTCTCCCTCGACGGCTACATCGAGGGTCCCGGCCGGGACATCTCCTGGCACCGCGTGGACGACGAGGTGCACCAGCACTTCAACGACAGCCTCCGCGAGGTCGACGCCTTCCTCAGCGGCCGGGTCACCCACGAGCTGATGGCCGGCTTCTGGCCGACGGCCGACCAGGACCCCGACGCGAGCGGGCCGATGGCCGAGTTCGCGGGCATCTGGCGGGAGAAGAAGAAGTACGTGTACTCGCGGACCCTGGACCGCGCCGACTGGAACACCACCGTCGTCCGGGACGTCGTCCCCGAGGAGGTCCGCGCGCTGAAGGAGGGCACCGGCGGCACACTCGCCCTCAGCGGGGCCGGCCTCGCCGCGTCCTTCCTCCGCCTCGGCCTCGTGGACGCGTTCCGGACCTACGTCCATCCCGTCCTGCTCGGCGACGGCACCCCGCTGTTCGCACCGGGCGCCGCCCCGGCCGACCTCCGCCTCACCGGCAGCCGGGTCTTCGGCAACGGCGTCGTCCAGCTCGACCACGTACGCGACACCCCGACGAAGCGGAGGGCGTAAAGCGGTTGTCGCGGTCCCGCCGTCTCGCATAGGAAAAGACCATGACCGCACTCGGCGCCGTGTTCCGCCCGCAACTGCCCCCCGAGCGGCTGAAGTCGGTCGCCCGGCTCGCCGACGCCTCCGGACTGGACGAGCTGTGGCTCTGGGAGGACTGCTTCCTGGAGGCCGGGATCTCCACGGCCGCCGCCGCCCTCGCCTGGACCGAACGCCTCCGCGTCGGCGTCGGCCTGCTCCCCGTGCCGCTGCGCAACGTCGCCCTCACCGCGATGGAGGCCGCGACCCTGCACCGCATGTTCCCCGGCCGGGTCACCCTCGGCGTCGGCCACGGCGTGCAGGACTGGATGGCCCAGGTCGGCGCCCGCCCCGCCTCCCCGCTCACCCTGCTGCGCGAGTACACGCTCGCCCTGCGCGGCCTGCTCGCCGGGCAGCGCCTCACCACCGAGGGCCGCTACGTCACCCTCCACGACGTCGCCCTCGACTGGCCGCCGGAGCACGCGACCGAGGTGCTCGTCGGCGGGATCGGCCCGCGCACCCTGCGCCTGTCGGGCGAGGTCGCCGACGGCACCCTCCTCAACGAGGTCTTCACACCCGACGGGGTCCGCGAGGCGCGCCGCCTGGTCGGGGAGGGCCGCGCGGCGGCGGGCCGCGACCCCGGACCGCACCGCGTCGTCGTGTACGTCTTCACCGCCACCGGAGCCGACGCCGCCCCCCGCCTCGCCCGCGAACTGGCCCGCGCGGGCCTGGCCGACGTGCCGGACCTCGGTGTCGCCGGGGACGCGGACCGGGTCGCGGCGACCGTCCGGGAGTACGCGGAGGCGGGCGCCGACACGGTCGTCCTGCTCCCGACGGCCGACGAACCCGACCCCGAGGGCTTCGTCCGCTTCACCGCCGAGGCCGTGCGGCCCCTGGTCGACTGAGCCCGGACCCAGCGAAAGCAACAACCCAATATTCGTCAAAGCACCCATAACGGCCCCGCGTGCCTCCTTGTCCTCCACGGGTTGTCCACATCGTTATGCCGACCCGTCCGTAACCCCGTCGCTCCGGGGTAAGTTCATCGCCAGGCAATTCGCGCCAGCAAAGCTGCGCGGGCGTCACCGCGCGGTGGAGGGGGCTGCGCGGTGCCGCCCGCGTCAAGCGGACGCACCCGCGGCGTTAGCCCGTCGGAGGGATGTCCGGCCCGAGGGCCCGGAACGGCCGAACCGGCACCGAAACCTCCACTTCCGCCCCGATCCGCAGTCTCCGCCTGGGATTTAGCTGGCTTTCGGCCATGAACCACCTGAGAATCCCACCCGCCGTGACCACCACCCCGTCGCCGGATGATTCCGGAGAGTAATTTTCCCGCGCCGATGCACCCGCCATCCCTCACGAAGGGTTATGGTGGAAGCCCCCCCTCGGGCCGGTCCGTATCCCCCCCCCACGGACCGGCCCGTTTTTTGTGCCCACCCCCGGCGGCAGCACCCCGTGTCCCCCTCCACCGCCACTCCCAAGGGGCGCGGGGAACCGCGCACCCCCACACGACCCACCCGCACCCGGAACCCCCTCCACCCCAACCCCCCTCACCCCCCACCCCCCAGAGGGGTAGGCTTCCGCCTCGCGGGGACCGCATCCGCACGGAGGGGCTGAGATTCACGTGAACCTGCGCGACAAGCTGCGCGGCCTGCTGGTGAGGCTGTACGCGCGCCGGGTGGAAGGCCACCTGGACCACGCTCAGGTGCCCAAGCACATCGGCGTCATCATGGACGGCAACCGCCGCTGGGCGAAGGCCGCCGGATCGACCACCGTCCACGGCCACCGCGCCGGAGCCGAGAAGATCGAGGAGTTCCTCGGCTGGTGCTCCGAGACGGACGTCGAGGTCGTCACCCTCTGGCTGCTGTCGACGGAGAACTTCGACCGGGCCGCGGAGGAACTCGTCCCCCTGCTCGGCATCATCGAGGACGTCGTACGCACCCTCGCCGCCGACGGCCGCTGGCGCGTCCACCACGTCGGCACCCCCGACATCCTGCCGTCCGCGATGCAGACCGCGCTGAAGGAGGCCGAGGAGGCCACCGCCCACGTCGACGGGATACTGGTCAACGTCGCCATCGGCTACGGCGGACGCCAGGAGATCGCCGACGCGGTCCGCTCGATGATCCTCGACGCCCGCGACCGCGCGGTCTCCATGGAGGACCTCGCCGAGTCCGTCGACATCGACATGATCGGCCGCCACCTCTACACCGGCGCCCAGCCCGACCCCGACCTGGTGATCCGCACCAGCGGCGAACAGCGGCTGTCCGGATTCATGCTCTGGCAGACGGCCCACTCCGAGTACTACTTCTGTGACGTCTTCTGGCCGGCCTTCCGCAAGGTCGACTTCCTGCGCGCGATGCGCGACTACGCGGCCCGCCACCGCCGCTTCGGCGGCTGAGAAAGGCCCCCCGGGGCTGCGCGGACGTACCCCGCCCGGCCCTTTTCCGGCGATCCCCGCCGCACCGGGCCGACCTGTCCGCGTACCCCGTGCCGGGGCGGACGTAACAAGGAGTTCACCGGGGCGCCGTCATATGCCGTGGCATGGCGGCGCATGTTCGAGGGCATAAAGCAACCAGGTCGACGCCCGAACCACGGGTGTCGGATCTCAGCGGACGGCACGGGGCCGTCCGCCCGGGAGGCCCTTTGCACCAGCCCGAACGTGCGGTCAGCACGGACGCAGCGGAGGGCCGGATCTCGGCCCGTGCAGGGTGCCGATTTCCGGCCCAGCTCCACTCCGTCGCTCCCCGACCTCTTCCGAGGGGGTACGTCCTTCCGTGGTGACCAGCACAAAGCGCCACCAGCCCGACCGGCGCACCTACGTTCTCGACACCAGCGTCCTGCTGGCCGACCCGCACGCGATGAACCGCTTCGAGGAGCACGAGGTCGTGCTGCCCATCGTGGTGGTCACCGAGCTGGAGGCCAAGCGGCACCATCCCGAACTCGGCTACTTCGCCCGGCAGGCCCTGCGCCTGCTCGACGACTACCGGGTGAAGTACGGCCGTCTCGACGCCCCCATCCCGATCGGGGAACTGGGCGGGACGATCCGTGTCGAGCTCAACCACTCGGACCCCAGCCTGCTGCCCTCGGGCTACCGCCTGGGGGACAACGACTCCCGCATCCTCGCGGTCGCGCGCAACCTCCAGGCCGAGGCGTACGACGTCACCGTCGTGTCGAAGGACCTGCCGCTGCGGATCAAGGCGTCCTCCGTGGGACTCCAGGCCGAGGAGTACCGGGCCGAACTCGCCATCACGGACTCCTCCGGCTGGACCGGCATGTCCGAACTGACCCTCCCCGGCGAACAGGTGGACATCCTCTTCGAGGAAGGCCACGTGTACGTCCCGGAGGCCGCCGACCTTCCCGTGCACACCGGGCTGACGATCCAGTCCGAGCGCGGCAAGGCCCTCGGCCGGGTCACCCCCGACGGCGGCGTCCGGCTGGTGCGCGGCGACCGGGAGGTGTTCGGGATCAAGGGCCGCAGCGCCGAGCAGCGCATCGCGCTCGACCTGCTGCTCGACCCCGACGTGGGCATCGTGTCGATGGGCGGCCGGGCCGGCACCGGCAAGTCCGCGCTCGCGCTCTGCGCGGGCCTGGAGGCGGTCCTGGAGCGCCGCCAGCACAAGAAGGTGATGGTCTTCCGCCCGCTGTACGCGGTCGGCGGGCAGGAACTGGGCTATCTGCCCGGCTCCGAGGCCGAGAAGATGGGCCCCTGGGCGCAGGCCGTCTTCGACACGCTCTCCGCCGTCACCAGCCGCGAGGTCATCGAGGAGGTCACCGCCCGCGGCATGCTGGAGGTCCTGCCGCTCACCCACATCCGCGGCCGTTCGCTGCACGACGCGTTCGTCATCGTGGACGAGGCCCAGTCGCTGGAGCGCAACGTCCTGCTGACGGTGCTGTCCCGGATCGGCGCCAACTCGCGGGTCGTCCTGACCCACGACGTGGCCCAGCGGGACAACCTCCGCGTCGGCCGGTACGACGGAGTGGTCGCCGTCGTCGAGAAGCTGAAGGGACACCCGCTCTTCGCGCACGTCACCCTCAACCGGTCCGAGAGGTCCCAGATCGCGGCCCTTGTGACCGAATTGCTGGAGGACGGGCACATCTGACCGGACCGCCCCATTGGGCGGTCCCCCGAAGGCAGTTGGCGCCGTCCGGCAAAGGCAGTGAGCCTAGCCGGGCGGCGCCTTCATGGGGGGTGAACGGTGAAATCCCCAGGGCCAAACCGGATGTGAGCTTTCACACGCAACTCGGAATTGCCACCCGGCGTCGGGGTACGGCAGAGTCTCACTCCTGTCAGGCCCCCGCATGCGACACACGTGTACCCCCAGCGGTACGGCACCACAGAGCAGTACAGCCAACTCCATAGACCTCGTCGTATGCCGCCCGAGCACCATGCGGCGCTCCCCAGCCGGGAGTTGCCCACCGGGTCCGTGCCTCCCGTGACCGCGCAGTGGGGAGGCCAGTGCCAGGGGCACGATCGCGTCCGCCAGGGTCACCGAAGCGGGCGACGCTGGAAGGAAACCGTGTGAGCCGGATCTCGGTCCGGGGATTCGCAGTGGCCTCGGCCACCGCGGTCACCGCCGTCGGAAGCGTTGTCGGCGTTGCCTCGGGCAGCACCGCGCAGCCCAACGACGCAGAGGCGACGGCGTTCGACGCCACGACGCTCCTCGCGGACATCCCTGTCGGCCAGCAGGCCCAGGTGCAGACCGCGTCCCTCACGCAGCAGGCCAGCGTCCAGGCCATCGCCGCGGACGAGAGCGCCAAGAAGGGCGCCGAGGAGGCGGCCCGCAAGGCCGCCGCCAAGACCGCGATCGCGAAGAAGGAAGCCGCCGAGAAGGAGGCCAAGGCCGCCAAGGAGGCCAAGGAGCGCGCCGAGGCGAAGACCAAGGCCAGCCGCAGCGCGTCCGACTTCCCGGTCCAGTCCTCGTACACCATCGCGCAGATCCAGGCGATGGCCCAGCAGATGGTCCCCGGCGGCCAGTACCAGTGCTTCAGCAACATCGTGAACCACGAGTCCAGCTGGAACATGAACGCGGTCAACCCGTCGTCCGGCGCCTACGGCCTCTTCCAGGCCCTGCCCGCGGGCAAGTACGCCTCGGCCGGCGCCGACTGGCGCACCAACCCCGCCACCCAGATCAAGTGGGGCCTGAACTACATGAACGACCGCTACGGCAGCCCCTGTGACGCCTGGTCGTTCTGGCAGGCCAACAACTGGTACTAGGCCGGACCCGGCGCAGGCCCCGGCCGCCGCCCTCTCCATCTGAATCTGACGCTTCGGCAGTAAGGAAACCGGTGTGAGCGGGACAGCGGTACGGGGCCTCGCGGTGATGTCCGCGACGGCCGTCACCACCGTCGGAGCGGTCGTCGGCGTCAGCCAGGCCGGTACCGTCGAGCACTCCGCCGCCGCCGACGGCACCGGAGCCTCCACCCTCCTCGCGGACCTGCCCGCCGGGCAGCAGGCGCAGGTGCAGAGCGCGTCCCTGACCCAGCAGGCGGGGGCCCAGGCGATCGCCGCCGACGCCGTCGCCCGCAAGTCGGCCGAGGAGACCGCCCGCGTGCAGGCCGCCGAGGCCGCGGTCGCGAAGAAGAAGTCCGCGCAGAAGAAGGCCGCCGAGAAGAAGGCCGCCGAGGCCAAGGAGAAGGCCGAGCGGGAGGCCGCCGAGCGCGCCGCCGCGGAAGCCGGGACGGACGACTCCGCCGAGTCCACGACCAAGGCCTCCGCCCCGGCCGGGGGCGGCGGCGGGGGCAGCTTCCCGCAGCAGGCGTCGTACACCGTCGCCGAGGTGCAGGCCATCGCCCGCCAGATCGTGCCCGCCGGGCAGTTCCAGTGCTTCAGCAACATCGTCGACCACGAGTCGACGTGGAACTACCGTGCCGTGAACCCGACTTCGGGCGCCTACGGCCTCGTCCAGGCCTACCCCGCGTCGAAGATGTCCTCCGAGGGCGCCGACTGGCGCACCAACCCGGCCACCCAGATCAAGTGGGGCCTGAACTACATGAACGACCGCTACGGCAGCCCCTGCGACGCCTGGTCCTACTGGCAGGCCAACGGCTCCTACTGAGCCCGCCCGACGGCCCGCCGCCCGCGACGCTCCGCCCCGCCCCCGCCGCCTCCACCCCGCCCCCGCCCTCCAGCAGCCCCCGCCCGTCCTAGGGTGCGGGGCCCGCGCCCTGTACGGTCTAAGCCGACGGGCACCAGGCTCTGAGCCCACGGGCACCAGGCGGGACTCCAGGGGGCGCGCCCCGGGGGGAGTGGTGGCGGAAGACGGGGGAAGAGGACGGATCATGTCGCGAGTGCCACGGTGGCTCGGCCGGGTCGGAGCCAAGCTGACCGAGATGGGGGAGCGGCTCGACGAGCGCCGCGCCGAGGTCGAGCGGGAGAGCCGCGGGGAACGCCGGGCGACTCCCGCCGTCCCCGAGCCCGCCCCGCTCCCTGTGGAGGCGCCGCCCCCGGCGCCCCGCCCCGACCCCGCCCAGGTCGTCCCCTGGGGCGTCCGGGTCGCCGCCGAGGCGGGCTGGCGGCTGCTGGTCCTCGCCGGGACGGTCTGGGTGCTGATGCGGGTCATCAGCGCCGTCCAACTGGTCGTGCTGGCCTTCGTGGTCGCGTTGCTGCTGACGGCGCTGCTGGAACCGACGGTCGCCCGCCTCAAGCGGCTCGGCGTGCCGCGCGGGCTGGCCACCGCGATGACGGCGATTCTCGGGTTCGTCGTGATCGGCCTGATGGGCTGGTTCGTGACCTGGCAGGTCATGGAGAACATCGACAACCTCTCCGACCAGGTCCAGGACGGCATCGAGGACCTCCGCCGCTGGCTGCTCAACAGCCCCTTCCACGTCACCGACAAGCAGATCAACGGCATCGCCAAGAACCTGCGGGACGCGGTCGGCGCCAACACCGACGAGATCACCTCGGCGGGCCTGGAGGGCGTCACCGTCGTCGTCGAGGCGCTCACCGGCATCCTGCTGTCGTTCTTCTCGACGCTCTTCCTGCTCTACGACGGCAAGCGCATCTGGCAGTGGACGCTGCGCCTGGTCCCCGCCACCGCCCGGCCGGGCGTCGCGGGCGCCGGTCCCCGGGCCTGGGCGACGCTCACGGCGTACGTCCGCGGCACGGTGCTGGTGGCCCTGATCGACGCCATCTTCATCGGCCTCGGCATCTACTTCCTGGACGTGCCGATGGCCGTCCCGCTGGCCGTGTTCATCTTCCTGTTCTCCTTCATCCCGCTGGTCGGCGCGGTCGCCTCCGGCGCGCTCGCCGTGGTCGTCGCGCTGGTCACCCAGGGCGTGTTCACCGCGGTGATGACCCTCGCGGTGGTGCTGGCGGTGCAGCAGATCGAGGGGCACATCCTCCAGCCGTTCATCCTCGGCCGGGCCGTGCGCGTCCACCCGCTCGCGGTGGTCCTCGCGGTGGCCTGCGGCGGCCTGGTGGCCGGGATCGGCGGCGCGGTGGTCGCCGTACCGCTGGTCGCCGTCACCAACACCGTGGTCGGCTATCTGTACGCCTACTCGCGCGAGCCCGCCCTGCTGACCGCGCCGCAGCCGCGCGGCGCGACCGCCGTGGACGTCGCCCCCGTACGGCCGCCGGTGCCCGCTCCTGAGCCGTCCGCCGGTGCGGCACCCGCCGGGACCGGGGGAGCGGACCCGGCGCCCGGAGCCGCGCCGGAACCCGGCCAGGACACCGAACCCCCCAAGTAGCCACCCCCGCCGGGCATACGGGAAGGGCCCCGCTCACTGAGGTGAGCGGGGCCCTTCGCCGTCGTCCGCGCGGCACGGCCGCGTGCGGTTCGTGACGGTCAGGCCGAGAGGACGGCCTCCGCGTCGAGGGTGACGGCGACGGCCTGGACGACCGAGGCGATCTTGAACGCCTCCTGGATCACGTCCCGTTCGAGGCCCGCCTTGCGCAGCACCTGCTCGTGCGAGTCGAGGCACATGCCGCAGCCGTTGATGGCGGACACGGCGAACGACCACAGCTCGAAGTCGACCTTGTCGACACCCGGGTTGCCGATGACGTTCATCCGCAGACCGGCCCGCAGGGTGCCGTACTCGTGGTCCGACAGCAGGTGGCGGGTGCGGTAGAAGACGTTGTTCATCGCCATGATCGCCGCGGCCGACTTGGCGGCCGTGTACGCCTCGGGCGTGAGGTGGGCCTTCGCCTCCGGCTCCAGCTCGCGCAGCACGATCGGGGAGCGCGAGGCGATCGCGGTCGCCAGCACGGTGCCCCAGAGCTGCTGGGCGGGCAGGTCGGAGTTGCCGATGACCGAACCCAGGTTGAGCTTCAGGTCCTTGGCGTAGTCGGGTATGGCCGACTTGAGGGTGTCGAGGGGCATCTCAGGTCACTCCCCGGCCAGCAGCGCGACCGGGTCCAGGGTGGACTCGCCCTTGGTCCAGTTGCAGGGGCACAGCTCGTCGGTCTGGAGGGCGTCCAGGACCCGCAGGACCTCCTTCGGGTTCCGGCCGACGGAGCCCGCGGTGACCATGGTGAACTGGATCTCGCGGTTCGGGTCCACGACGAAGACGGCGCGCTGGGCGAAGCCGTCCTCGCCCTCGATGCCGAGGTCGCGCATCAGCTCGTGCCGGGAGTCGGCCAGCATCGGGAACGGCAGGTCGGTCAGGTCCGGGTGGTCCTTGCGCCAGGCGTGGTGCACGAACTCCGAGTCGCCGGAGAAGCCCAGGATCTGCGCGTCGCGGTCGGCGAACTCCTCGTTCAGCTTGCCGAACGCGGCGATCTCGGTCGGGCACACGAAGGTGAAGTCCTTCGGCCACGCGAAGACCACGAGCCACTTGCCCTCGTAGGACTTGTGGTGGATCTGCTCGAACTCCGCGCCCTTCTCCAGCGATACGCAGGCGGTCAGTTCGAACTCGGGGAACTTGTCACCGACAGTGAGCACACGCTCTCCTTGCAGCGAAGAAGCGCCCGCACTGGCAGGCGCTTCCCATGGGTTGGACGATCACGATGCTGGCACAGGGTGCATTGATTCGAGAAATCGATACACTCGGACGTGTTGATCGGAGGTAGCTATCAGTGACCGTAGGTAATGTGGGGGCCAAGAGGCGGCTGCCCAGTCTGGCCCAGCTGCGGGCCTTCGCGGCCGTCGCCGAGCACCTGCACTTCCGGGACGCGGCCGCCGCGCTCGGCATGAGCCAACCCGCCCTGTCCGGTGCCGTGTCCGCGCTGGAGGAGGCGCTCGGGGTGACCCTGCTGGAGCGCACCACCCGCAAGGTGCTGCTCTCCCCGTCCGGCGAACGGCTCGCCGTCCGCGCCCGCGCCGTGCTCGCCGAGGTCGGCGCCCTGATGGAGGAGGCGGACGCGGTCCGGGCCCCCTTCACCGGCGTGCTGCGCCTCGGCGTCATCCCCACCGTCGCCCCGTACCTGCTGCCCACCGTGCTGCGCCTGGTCCACGACCGCTACCCCGACCTCGACCTCCAGGTCCACGAGGAGCAGACGGCCAGCCTCCTCGACGGGCTGCACTCCGGCCGCCTCGACCTGCTGCTGCTCGCCGTGCCGCTCGGCGCCCCCGGCGTCGTCGAACTCCCCCTCTTCGACGAGGACTTCGTCCTGGTCACCCCGCTCGGCCACCCGCTCGGCGGGCGCGAGGGCATCCCGCGCGAGGAGCTGCGGGAGCTGAACCTGCTGCTCCTGGACGAGGGGCACTGCCTGCGTGACCAGGCGCTCGACATCTGCCGTGAGGCGGGCCGCGACGACGCGCCCGTCACCACGACCGCCGCCGGACTCTCCACCCTCGTCCAGCTCGTCGCGGGCGGCCTCGGCTGCACCCTGCTGCCGCACACCGCGGTCGCCGTCGAGACCGGCCGCTCCACCCATCTGCGCACCGGCTGGTTCGCCGACCCCGCCCCGACCCGCCGTATCGCCCTCGTCACGCGCACCGGCACCGCCCGCGGCACGGAGTACGCCGCGCTCGCCGACGCCCTCCGCGAGGCCCTGCGCCCGCTGCCCGTCCGGGTCCTGGGCGCGGACGCCTGAAACCGGCCGGCGTACCGGGACGCCGGCGCCGTACCGGGACGCCGACGGCCGAGGGCCCCTCCCACCAGAGGAGGGGCCCTCGGCCGTCGGCTCACGCGGGTCCCGGCCGGACGGTACGGGCCCGCGCGGGCCCCGTCGCGCGGTGCGGGGTCACTCGGTGCGCAGCCCCTCCGCCCGCATCAGCCGCAGCAGCGGCGGCAGGCTCAGCAGGGTCACCGCCACCACGACCGCCGCGGCGATCCCGGTCATCATCGCCACGCCCGGCCAGTCGACGCCGACGGGGACGTTCACCATCCGCAGCAGCACGGCGCCGAGTCCGATGCCGACGCCCACCGCGAGCACCAGCCCGAGCCCGATGGGGACGGCCGTCTGCCACAGCACCGACAGGCTCAGTGTGCGGCGCCGGGTGCCGAAGGCGACCAGCGACGACAGCAGCTTGCGCCGCTCCCGCAACTGCTCCAGCTGGGAGACCAGCAGGCTCGCCCCGATCAGCGCCAGCACCCCGGCCGCGCCGACCCGCAGCCCGAGCCGGATCGACTCGTACTGCGCGGACCGCGAGGTGGCGGTCCAGACCATGGGCTGGCTCATCGGGTCCACCAGGGCCGCCGTGTTGCGGACGTGGTCGTAGGCGTCCGGCACGGTCCGGTCCACGGACAGGTACAGCTCGCCCTTGACCACCTCCCGCATCGACGGCGGCAGCGCGCCCGGCGTCAGCAGGAACGCGTCCCGCCGGGTGCCGGTCGGGTCCTCGACGGACCGGGCGGGCTTCATGCCCGCGGGCAGCTTCCAGGCGGTCTCGCCGCGGTCCCCGATGACGGGCGTCTCCGCGTAGACCTTGGCCCCCGGCCGGTACATCTTCCGCGCCTCGGCCCCGTACTCGCCGCCCTGGAGGACGAACCCGTCGCCGTCCGCGCAGGACGGCAGCGAGGCCACCTCGCGCAGGTCCTTGCACGCGCCGACGACCAGCTCGGTCGTCACGGTGGGCCCGTTCTCGCTGCGCCAGGAGGCGTTGCCGAGGTAGCTCTCCCAGAGCGCGGTCACCTTCCGCACGCCCGGCGTCCGCTCGAACTCGCGGGCGGTGTCCGCCATCGGGGTGCCCTGCGGCACGTGCACCTGCATCTGGGCCCGCCGCAGGTCCTGGTGGGAGTTGACCTTCGTGTACGAGTCGTCGACCCCGGTGAACAGCATCTGGAGCGCGATCGCCCCGGCCACCGCCACCGCCACGCCGTTGACCATCCGGGCCGCGGTGCCGCTGCTCAACTGGAGCCTGCGCACCGCGAGTTGCCAGGACACCCCGCCCGCCCCGAGACGGCCCACGACCGTCTCCACCAGCCACGGCAGCAGCGCCGTCACCCCGACCAGGAGCAGCAGCACCCCGCCGATGACCAGGTACTGGTTGAACGCGCCGTTCTCGCTGCCCTGCCCGATCATCGGGTACAGCATCCCGAGCCCCGCCACCGGCAGCAGCACCCGCCACCACAGACGGCGCCGGGCGGGCTTCGCGGCCCGCACCACGCCCAGCGGCTCGATGACCACCCCGCGCAGCGCCAGCAGGGTGACGAGGACGGCGGCGGACGGAACCGCGATCACCACCAGCGCGGCCAGCCACGGCGAGGGGTTGAGATAGCTGGGCCACACGCTCACGCCCAGCACCTCGACCGACCCGGCCAACTCCCGTCCGACGAGGAAGAACCCGGTGCCGAACACCAGCCCCAGCAGCGAGCCGGCCATCGCCTCGCCCGCCGCGACCCGCCGGGTCATCCCGCTGTCGGAGCCCACCAGCCGCAGCGCCGCCAGCCGCCGGTCGCGCCGCTCGCCGCCGAACCGCACGGCCGCCGCGATGAACACGGCCACCGGCATCAGCAGCACCACGATCACGACGATGTTGAGCAGCACCAGCACCGGATCGGCCGTCTCGGTGGTCGGGTCCGGGTTGCCGAACTCGGTGATCCGGGCCGTCGTCGAGCCGTCGATGTGCGCGGGGAGGCCGGTGGCGCCCGCGTAGTAGGCCAGCTCCTTGGAGCCGACCAGTCCGGCCTCGCCGATGGTGCCGACGACCCGGTACGGCAGGCGTTCGCGCAGCAGCTTCGACCCGTCGGAGTCGAGCAGCTCGCCGAGCGCGGGGGAGACCACCATCTCGTCCGGCGCGGGGAAGCGGCTCACCCCGGGCGGCAGCGGGGCGCGCGGCCCCTCCGGCTCCACCAGCCGGCCGCGGATGTCCCGGTCCCGGAAGGTGGTGTCGATGTCGGCGATCACCAGGGTGTCGGCGGCCTTCGGCGGCACCTTCTGGCTGTACGTGTAGTCGAGCCGGGCCTGTTCGCGGTCGTGCCGGGCGGAGAGCGCGCCGGGCAGCGCCGTCGACAGCAGCAGCAGGGCCACGCCGAGGCCGACGCCGAGCGCGGTCAGCCCCGCCCGGACCCAGCCCTCGCGGCCCCCGGCGAAGGCGAACCGGAGCCCGAGGCCCAGGTCCCTGGCCCACTGACGCGGGTTCATACGACCCGCTCCATGTCCCGTGACTTGCCGTCGCGTACGACGATCTCGCGGTCGGAGTAGGCGGCGACGCGTGCCTCGTGGGTGACGAGGACGACGGCGGCGTTGGCGGTGCGGGCGGCCTCGGTGAGCAGTTCCATCACGCGTTCGCCGTTGAGGGAGTCGAGGGCGCCGGTGGGTTCGTCGGCGAACACCACGCGCGGCCCGGTGACCAGCGAACGGGCCACGGCGACGCGTTGGCCCTGGCCGCCGGAGATCTCGCCCGGCCGCTTGCGCCCGAGGTCGTCGACCTCCAATTTCTGCATCCACTCCAGCGCGGTCCGCTCGGCGAGCTTGCGCGGGGCGCCGTTCAGCCGCAGCGGCAGCGCCACGTTCTCCACGCAGGTCAGCTCCGGCACCAGCTGCCCGAACTGGAAGACGAACCCGAACTCCGACCGGCGCAGGGCGCTGCGCGCGGCGTCGTTCATGGTGGCGAGTTCCTGCCCGTCGTAGGTGATCGAGCCCGAGTCGGGCGGCACGATCCCGGCGAGGCAGTGCAGCAGCGTGGACTTGCCGGAGCCGGAGGGGCCCATCACGGCGACGACCTCGCCGGGGTGGATGGAGAACGCGGCGCCGTCCAGCGCCATGGTCGCGCCGTACGCCTTGCGCAGGTCGTGGGCGGCCAGCAGGGAGCCCGCGGGGGCGTTCACGAGGCCACCGCCTCTCGCAGCTTGTCGAGGCGCGCCGCGGTCAGCTCCAGCCAGCGCAGGTCCGCCTCCAGGTGGAACAGGGCGTGGTCGCAGATCAGCTGGTCGGCGAGGTCGCCCTTGCGCTTGCGGTCGGTGAGGATGCGCATGCTGCGCAGGTGCTCGGAGCGCTGCGTGTCGAGGATGTCGGCCGCGTCGCGGTGGGTGAGCAGCGCGAGGACGACCTTCGTGTAGAGGGTCGACTGGAGGTACGGCTCGGGCTTCTCCGGCGTGGCCAGCCAGCGCGCGACGTCGGTGACGCCGGCGCCGGTGATGGCGTACCGCTTGCGCTCCGGGCCGCCGCCGGCCTCGATGCCGTCGACCTCGACGAGGCCGTTCTTCAGCAGCCGCGACATCGTCGAGTAGACCTGGCCGTAGTGCAGCGGCCGGTCGTGACCGAACTTCTCGTCGAAGGCCCGCTTCAGGTCGTAACCATGACGGGGCCCGGACTCCAGGAGTCCCAGGAGGGTGTGACCGATGGACATGCCGAGGACTCTACACACGGTGTATACCCTCTGTGTATACGCCCTGTGCAGAGCTGATGGCAGGGGGTGGCCCCGCCCAGGTGAGGGCGGGTTGTCACGGTTCTGCAACAGGGGCGGGGGCGGTCCCGAGGGGGTCGGCCCAGGGCCGTCCCGGCCCGGCCGGGGGTCCCCTCTCCGGGGACCTTGAGGGCGAGGCCGCTCAGACCGACGGGGGCCTGGGGGCGGGGCCCCCGGGAGGCCGCCCCCGACGGGGTAGCGGCCCCGTCTCCCCGGGCAGCCGCCCCGCCTCCTTCAGCGCCCTCCGCAGCAGGAACTCGATCTGCGCGTTCGCGGACCGCAACTCGTCGGCGGCCCACCGCGCCACCGCGTCGTGCACCGCCGGATCGAGCCGCAGCAGCACCTGCTTCCGCCGCGCCGCCCCCCGCCGGGGCCCCGCGCCCTCCGCCGGGGGCGACGGCTCCGCCGCCGCGCCCCCCGGCGCCTCCTCCGGCGAGGATGACGAGGACGTCACTGGTACAGCGACCCGGTGTTGAGCACCGGCTGCGGCGCCCGGTCCCCGCACAGCACGACCATCAGGTTGGACACCATCGCCGCCTTCCGCTCCTCGTCCAGCTCCACGATCCCCTGCTCCGCGATCCGGGCGAGCGCCGCCTCGACCATGCCGACCGCGCCGTCCACGATCTCGCGCCGGGCGGCGACCACCGCGCCCGCCTGCTGCCGCTGGAGCATCGCGGAGGCGATCTCGGGGGCGTAGGCGAGGTGCGTGAAGCGGGACTCGATGATCTGCACCCCGGCCGCCTCGACCCGCGCGTGCAGTTCGACGGCGAGCTTCTCGGTGATCTCCTCGGCGTTGCCGCGCAGCGAGAGGCCGTCCGCGTCGTGGGCGTCGTAGGGGTACTCGATGGCGATGTGCCGGACGGCCGCCTCGGTCTGGGTGGAGACGAACTCCAGGAAGTCGTCCACCTCGAAGGTGGCCTGCGCGGTGTCCTCCACCCGCCAGACCACGACCGCGGCCAGCTCGATCGGGTTGCCGTAGGCGTCGTTGACCTTGAGGACGGCCGTCTCGTGGTTGCGGACGCGGGTGGAGATCTTCTGCCGGGAGGTGAACGGGTTCACCCAGCGCAGCCCGTCCTCGCGGATGGTGCCGCGGTAGCGGCCGAAGAGCTGCACCACCCGTGCCTCGCCGGGCGCCACCATGTTCAGCCCGCACATCGCGAGGAACGCGGCGAGCGCGACGAGGATGCCGCCCACGATCAGCGCGGCCTTGCCGCCGGTCGCGTCGACCGCGCTGGAGGCCACGATCAGTCCGGCGCCCGCCGCGAGGCCCGCGAGCCCGCCCAGCAGGGCGAGTCCGCCGCCGACGCTGCGCGCCGGGAACTCGTGGACGCGCGGCGCGGGCATCTCGGGCAGGTCGTCGGTCTCCGCCGCGGCCGTTCTGGTGTCCGCGGGGCGGTTGTCGTCGTGCGTGCTCACAGGGCTCCCCCGTTTCCGCGCGGACCGGCCGCGCACTAGCGTGCTTCTATCTAAGTGATATCACTTTACCCCGTCGTGGCAACCCTGAACCCCCGCCGTACGTCGAATCCGGTGGACCGGTGCGCCGGTTCCGCCGCGCGGGGTGCTGATTCTCACGCCCCCGCGGGCCCCGATGGACCCCCCTGTGTCACAGCGAGCGGTGTTAGTTTTCTGAGCTGACCTGCCCCTGGACACGGGTGTGACGGCCGAGTAGGAAGCGGAGCGAGCGGACTCATGGGACGAGCGGAAGAGAGACGAGCGCGACAGCGCGGCGGGCGCCGCTCGGCGCCGAAGAGCCGCCCGCCGCGGCCCACGGCTCCCGCGACGCACAGTGGGTCGGCGGCCACCGCACAGGACACCGCGCCGGGCCCCGCAGGGACCGCCACGGCGCCCACGGGCGGCCGCGCCGCCGCGCGCCGCGACGCCCGCAAGGGAGCCGCCAAGGGCGCGAAGGCCGAACGCGGCCGAATACGCCGCCTGTTCACCTGGAAGAAGATGCTCGGCACCTTCCTCGGCCTCTGCCTGCTCGTCATCGGCGCCTTCGTCGTGCTGTACATGACGACCCCGATCCCCGCGGGCAACGCCGCCGCCCAGCTCCAGAGCAACGTCTACAAGTACAGCGACGGCACGCTCCTGGCCCGCGACGGCGACGTCAACCGGGAGAACGTCGACCTCTCCCAGGTCCCCAAGGACGTCCAGCACACCTTCGTCGCCGCCGAGAACAAGACCTTCTACGACGACTCCGGCGTCGACTTCAAGGGCACCACCCGCGGTCTGCTCAACACCGTGCTGGGCCGCGGCGCGCAGGGCGGCTCGACCATCACCCAGCAGTACGTCAAGAACTACTACCTGACGCAGGAACAGACGGTCACCCGCAAGCTCAAGGAACTGGTCATCTCGCTGAAGCTGGACCGCGAGAAGTCCAAGGACTACATCCTCGCCGGGTACATCAACACCAGTTACTACGGCCGCGGCGCCTACGGCATCCAGGCCGCCTCCCAGGCCTACTACGGCGTCGACGCCGACAAGCTCACCGTCCCGCAGGGCGCCTACCTCGCCGCCCTGCTCCAGGCACCGAGCCAGTACGACGTGTCGACCGCCAGCGAGACCGGCAAGAAGCTGGTGACCCAGCGCTGGAACTACGTCCTCGACAACATGGTCGAGGAGGACTGGCTGGACGCCTCCGACCGCGCGGGCATGAAGTTCCCCGAGATCAAGGAGCCCAAGGCCGCCCCCGGCCAGGAGGGCCAGGTCGGCTACCTCGTGAAGGCCGCCAACAGCGAGCTGGAGAAGCAGCTCGTCGCGCAGGGCGTCGCCGAGAGCCGCGAGGAGGCCGAGGCGATGGTCAACGCGGGCGGCTGGAACATCACGCTCACCATCGACAAGAAGAAGCAGAAGGCGCTCCAGGCCTCCGTCAAGGAGCAGCTCACCGGCAAGCTCGACCCGAAGGAGCGCAAGGTCGACGCCGACGTCCAGGCCGGTGCCGCCTCGGTGGACCCGAAGACGGGCGCGGTCGTCGCGATGTACGGCGGGGTCGACTACACCAAGCACTACATCAACAACGCCACCCGCACCGACTACCAGCCCGCCTCCACCTTCAAGCCGGTGATCCTGGCCGCCGCCCTCGACCAGGGCGCCGTCACCCAGGACGACGAGAAGATCACCGCCGACACCGTCTACGACGGCACGAGCAAGCGCCCGGTCGTCGGCAGCGACATCGGCTTCGCCCCGGAGAACGAGGACGACGTCGACTACGGCCCGGTCCCCCTCCAGACCGCGATGAACAAGTCCGTGAACTCCGTCTTCGCGCAGCTCGGAGTGGACGTCGGCATGGACAAGGTCCTGAAGACCGCCGCCGCCCTCGGCATGGACACCCAGGACCTCAAGGCGGTGCCCGCGCAGACCCTGGGCACCATGGGCGCCAGCCCGCTCCAGATGGCGGGCGTCTACGCCACCCTCGACAACCACGGCCGCAAGGTCACCCCGACCCTCATCAAGGCCGTCGAGAACAGCGCCCACGCGGTGAAGCCCGCCGATCCGATCGGCGGCCAGGTCATCAGCCGCGAGGCCGCCGACTCGGTCACCTCGGTGCTCACCGGAGTGGTGGACGACGGTACGGCGCAGGGTTCGGTGCGCGACAACCCGCGGCGCAACGGCCAGAAGGTCGCGGGCAAGACGGGCACCTCCGACGACAACAAGTCGGCCTGGTTCACCGCGTACACCCCGGACCTGGTCACCTCGGTCGGCCTGTTCGGCGAGTCCGCCAAGCCCCCGCACCCGCAGGTCACGCTGACCGGCGCGACGGGCGAGATCCCCGGCAAGGGCCGGATCAACGGCGGTGGCTTCCCGGCGCGGATCTGGGCGGACTACACGTTCGGCGTCTCCAAGAAGGTCTCCAAGTTCGACCTGGACACCGACCAGGGCGCGGCCGTCCGCAAGCCCGCCCCGCCGAGCCCGTCGAAGTCGCCGTCGGAGACCCCGTCGGAGGAGCCGACCACCAAGGAGCCCACGAAGGAGCCCACGAAGTCGGAGAAGCCGTCCGAGTCGCCGACCACCGAGAAGCCGACGGACGAGCCGACGACGGAGGAACCGACGACGGAGCCGCCGACCACGACGGCGCCGCCCACGGAGGAGGAACCGGAGAACCCGCTGGAGCCGCAGCGCGACCAGCAGGCGGCCCCCAGGAACTGACCCGCGCACACCGACGTCGTACGACGGAGAGGGGGCGCCCGGCGAATCCGCCGGGCGCCCCCTCTCCGTTCTCGGGTCCCGCTCTCCAACGTTGTCATCGGGTGCCGTCATGGACCGGACGGGCCCGGTGGGTGTCAGCCCTGGCCGGGGTTCAGCTCGAACCACACGACCTTGCCGGTGCTGAGCCGGGTGGCTCCCCACCGCCGGGCGAGCCGGTTGACCAGGATCAGTCCCCGGCCGCCCTCGTCGGTGGCCCGCGCCTGCCGCAGCCGCGGCAGTTGCGGCACGTCGTCGCCGACCTCGCACCGCAGCACGTCCGTGCGCAGCAGCCGCAGCGTCACCGGCCGCGTCGCGTACCGCACGGCGTTGGTGACCACCTCGCTCACCAGCAGCTCCACCGCGTCCGTCATGTCCTCCAGGCCCCAGCGGACCAGCGCCCGCCGCGCGAGCCGCCGGGCCCGGCCCGGCGCCGCGTCCTCCGGCTCCAGGAACCAGTACGCGACGTCGTTCGGCGCGATCCCGTCGAAGCGGGCGGCGAGGAGCGCGATGTCGTCGTCCCGGTCGCCCGGACCGAGCATGTCGAGCACCTCGTCGCAGAGCGCCTCCAGCGGCGGCGGATGGTCGGGCCCGGTGAGCTGCGCGGTCGCGGCGAGCTTCTCCCGCAACTGCTCTATCCCGGTCGCCACGTCCCGCAGCCGGGACTCCACCAGGCCGTCGGTGTAGAGCAGCAGGGTGGCCCCGGCGGGCGCGTCCAGCTCGACGGCCTCGAAGTCGACCCCGCCGACCCCGATCGGCGCGCCCGGCGGCACCCGCAGCACCTCGGCCCGGCCGCCCAAGTGCAGCAGCACGGGCGGGGGATGGCCCGCGTTGGCGATGGTGATGCGGTGCGAGACCGGGTCGTACACCGCGTACAGGCAGGTCGCCATGCGGTCGCTGCCCAGGCGCTGCGCCTGCTCGTCGAGGTGGTGCAGCACCTCCTGCGGCGGCAGGTCGAGGCCCGCGAGGGTCTGCGCGGTCGTGCGGAGCTGGCCCATGATGGCGGCGCTGGTCATGGAGTGCCCCATGACGTCCCCGACCACCAGCGCCACCCGGCTGCCCGGCAGCGGGATCGCGTCGTACCAGTCGCCGCCGACCCGCGCGGTCTCCGCGGCGGGCAGGTAGCGGGACGCCAGCCGGACACCGGTGGGGCGCGGCAGGTGCTCGGGGAGCATGGTGCGCTGCAACTCGTCCGCGATGTACGCCTCGCGGTCGTACAGCACCGCCTTGTCGATGCCGAGGGCGCTGTGGGTGGCGAGCTGCGCGGCCACCAGCAGGTCGTCGTTCTCGAACGGGATGCGCTCGGGGAGCCGGATGAAGACGGCGGCGCCGATCACCCGGCGCCGTCCGCGCAGCGGGGCCAGGATCGCCCGCAGTCCGCCCGGGATCTCCAGCCGGCTCTCCGCGCCGAGGAGTTCGGGCAGCGCGGCCGTCGCCGCCGGGGTGTCCGCGAACACCGGGCGCACCCCGCGCAGCACCTCCGCGAGCGCCCCGCCGGGCCGCACCTCGCACAGCTCGCCGATCGCCGCCGACAGCTCGGACAGCTCCGGCGTCTCGGGCGGCGGCAGGCCCAGTTGCGCGAAGCCCGGCTCGGGCTCGCGCTCCTCGGGGATGCGGTCGGTGCGCCGCAGCCGCAGCACGACACGGTCGGCGGCGGGCCGCTCGTCACCGACGGGCAGCGGGTCGCGCAGGTAGACGAGGATCGCGTCGGAGAAGGTCGGCACGGTGGCCCGGCACAGCCCCATCACGATCTCGTCGAGGTCCAGGCCGCGGGCGATCCGCCGGGTGGCGGCGCCCACGAAGCGCAGCCGGTCCCCGTCGCGCCGCATGGGCGTGGGGCGGCCGGACGCGGGCGACTGCCCGGTCCGCCGTTCGCGCGCGTCCGGGCCGCGCTCGGCGGCCCGTGACTCGGCGCCCGGCTGGAGCGGGATGCCCTCGGGTACGGGACGGGGCCGGTGCGTGTCGGCCTCGGCGGCCGCCGACACCGGCTGGGAGTGCTCGGCGTCGGACGACACGGCCGAATCCTTTCGCTTGCCGCCCGCTCCGGAGCCCTCCGCCGCGGCCGGGCCCGGCGCCGCGGCGCCGGGCGTGCCCTCGGTACGGGCCTGTGCGGCGGCGGGAGAGGCGGGAGGTAAGGCGGTGGCCCCCGGTGCCGGGGTACGCGGAGACGCCCCGCGGGGGTCCGTGGGGTCCACGCCCTGGGGGCGGTCGAAGGAGGTGGGCTGCTCCGTCACGCGTGTCGAATCCGTCCGTCCGGGGCTGCGCGCCGCGCGCGCAGTTGGTCCCGCAGAGAACCCGATACCCGGAATGCGTGTCCCCGGAACGGAATTCCCGCGTGGTCAGAGGCTGTTCCTGTGCCGCCGGTGCACGGGGCGCGGCGGCCGGGGCCTGCTCCGGCCCTGCCCGTGGTGCTCTCGTACCCCTCGCTCACGTCCTGCCGCCCCTCGGTGACGTTCGGTCAGACCCGGTGTGCACTCCGGGAGTTGCGGTTGATGCGCCCGCGCGGAGGACGATCCTACGGTTGTCGCCCGGGGGCGCATCAAGAGTCTCATGTGGACAGCCGCGCGGCTGTCCGGTCCCAGTCCTCCGGCAGCAACGGTACGGCCCAGGACGGGTCCGGGCGCCAGTTCTCCCAGCCGTCCGCGAACGGGGACCCCCAGGCGCGCACCACCTCCACGGCGGCCCGGCCAGCCTCCCGGACCTGTTCGGCCACGTCGGCGTCCATCAGGCCGTCCTGCTGGGCCTGCGCGAACTCGTCCTCGTCGCGCCAGCCCCAGGAACGGTCGGGGAAGACGCACAGGTCGAGGAAGTGGTCCTCGGAGTCCACCGCGCCGTCCCGGCGGGCGAGCGGTTCCTCGAGGTTGACGTACCAGTTCTTGAACTGCCAGCCCGGTTCCCAGAACAGCCACACCGACCACGGCTCGCCGGGCCGGGCCAGCTTCAGCACACCGGTGCCGAACCAGCGGTCCACGACCACCGTGCGCGGCTTGGTGTAGCGGGTGACGAGGGGCTCCTGGTGCAGCGGGGTGCCGTCGGCGAGCACCGGCTTGACGCACCGGGTGCCGGGGGCCATCCACACCGCGAGCAGGTCGGCGTCGTCGCGGACGACGGTGACCGGCCGGACGATGTGGAAGACCTCGCCGCCGTTCTCCCGGTACCGCCACAGGATGTGGTCCCCGGGCCGCCAGAAGCCCGTCGCGCCGCCCGTTCCCACGCGCCTCACCGCTCCGCCGTCTGCCATGGACAGATATTAGGTGCCACACGCATACGACGCTGCGGCGCGCGTCACGGTTCTCACGCCCGGGGCGGAAAGGTCACGGGCGTGTCATCCGCAGGACATCCAGCGCCTCGTCGAGCTGTTCGACCGTCAGGTCGCCGCGCTCCACGTAGCCGCCGTCGAGCACCGTCTGCCGGATCGTCGTCCGCTCGGCGAGGGCCTTCTTGGCGACCTTGGCGGCCTCCTCGTAGCCGATGTACTTGTTGAGCGGGGTGACCACGGACGGGGAGGACTCGGCGTACTCGCGGGCGCGCTCGCGGTGCGCCACGACGCCGTCGACGGTGCGGTCGGCGAGCAGCCGGGAGACGTTGGCCAGCAGCCGGACCGACTCCAGAACGTTCTTGGCGATCACCGGGAGCATCACGTTCAGCTCGAAGTTCCCGGCCGCGCCCGCCGTCGCCACGGTGGCGTCGTTGCCGACGACCTGGGCGGCGACCATCAGGACGGCCTCCGGGATCACCGGGTTGACCTTGCCCGGCATGATCGACGAGCCCGGCTGGAGGTCGGGCAGGCTGATCTCGGCGAGCCCGGTCCGCGGCCCCGACGCCATCCACCGCAGGTCGTTGGCGATCTTGGTCAGCCCCACGGCGATCGTCCGCAGCTGCCCGCTGGTCTCCACGACGCCGTCGCGCGCGCCCTGCGCCTCGAAGTGGTCGCGGGCCTCGGTCAGCGGCAGCCCCGTCGCGCGGGCCACCTCCTGGATGACGGCCGCGGAGAACCCGGGCGGGGTGTTGATGCCGGTGCCGACGGCGGTGCCGCCCAGCGGCAGCTCGGCGAGCCGGGGGAGCGAGGCGTGCAGCCGCTCCACCCCGTACCGCACCTGCGCCGCGTACCCGCCGAACTCCTGCCCCAGCGTGACGGGCGTGGCGTCCATGAGGTGCGTCCGCCCCGACTTCACCACGTCGGCGAACTCCGCGGCCTTCCGCTCCAGCGCCTCGGCCAGGTGCTCCAGGGCGGGCACGAGGTCGCGGGTGACGGCGGCGGTGGCCGCGATGTGGATCGAGGAGGGGAAGACGTCGTTGGAGGACTGCGAGGCGTTGACGTGGTCGTTGGGGTGCACGTCCCGCCCGAGCCGCTCGGTGGCGAGGGTGGCGATGACCTCGTTGGTGTTCATGTTGGACGAGGTCCCCGACCCGGTCTGGAACACGTCCACCGGGAAGTGCTCGTCCCACCGCCCCTCCGCGACCTCGGCGGCGGCCTCCTGGATCGCCTCGGCCACCTCCTTGTCGAGCACGCCCAACTCGGCGTTCACTTTGGCCGCGGCCCCCTTGATCCGCGCCAGCGCCTCGATGTGCGCCCGCTCGATCCGCTGCCCCGACACCGGGAAGTTCTCCACGGCCCGCTGCGTCTGCGCCCGCCACTTGGCGTCCGCCGGTACGCGGACCTCACCCATGGAGTCATGCTCGATACGGAATTCGCTCATGCCGGGTACAGCGAACGGGGGGCCGCGGTTGTTCCTCCGGCGCAGGTCGTTTCAGCCCGTCCTCCAGCAGCCCGTCTGGGGGTCCCCCCTCTGGGGGAGTTTGAGGACGAGGCCCGTCCAGGGCCGAAAGCGGGGGTCTGGGGGCGGCAGCCCCCAGGTTCGGGACGGGAAGGGGCGGCGGGGGCGAGACCGCTCCCCGCCGCTGGGCGCGCCCCTACGCGAGCCCAGCCCCCCGCACCGGAATCGAGGTGAACGTAGGCGCGGGCGCCGGGTCCCGGAAGAAATCATTCCCCTTGTCGTCGACCACGACGAACGCCGGAAAGTCCTCCACCTCGATCCGCCACACCGCCTCCATCCCCAACTCCTCGTACTCCACGACCTCGACCTTCTTGATGCAGTCCTGCGCGAGCCGCGCCGCGGGCCCCCCGATCGACCCGAGATAGAACCCCCCGTGCGCCCCGCACGCATCGGTGACCTGCTGCGACCGGTTCCCCTTCGCGAGCATCACCTTCGACCCGCCCGCCGCCTGGAACTGCGCCACGTACGAGTCCATCCGCCCCGCCGTGGTCGGCCCGAACGACCCGGACGCGTACCCCTCGGGCGTCTTCGCGGGCCCGGCGTAGTACACCGGGTGGTCCTTGAGGTACTGCGGCATCTCCTCGCCCGCGTCCAGCCGCTCCTTGATCTTGGCGTGCGCGATGTCCCGCGCCACGACCAGCGGCCCGGACAGCGACAGCCGCGTCTTCACGGGGTACTTGGTCAGCTCGGCGAGGATGTCGTCCATCGGCTGGTTGAGGTCGATCCGCACGACGTCCCCGGACTCGTCGAGGTGCTCGTCGGTGGTGTCGGGCAGGAACCGCGCCGGGTCGGTCTCCAACTGCTCCAGGAAGACGCCCTCGGCGGTGATCTTCGCGACGGCCTGCCGGTCGGCGGAGCAGGACACGGCGATGGCGACGGGGCAGGACGCGCCGTGCCGGGGCAGCCGCACCACGCGCACGTCGTGGCAGAAGTACTTGCCGCCGAACTGCGCGCCGATCCCGATCCGCTGGGTCAGCTCGAAGACCTTCTCCTCCAGCTCCTTGTCGCGGAACCCGTGCCCGAGCGGCGACCCCTCGGCGGGGATCTCGTCGAGGTAGTGCGCGGAGGCGTACTTGGCGGTCTTCAGCGCGTACTCGGCGGACGTGCCGCCGACGACGATCGCGAGGTGGTACGGCGGGCAGGCGGCCGTCCCCAGGGAGCGGATCTTCTCCTCCAGGAACTTCATCATGGAGGCCTCGTTGAGGACGGCCTTCGTCTCCTGGTAGAGGAACGACTTGTTGGCCGAGCCGCCGCCCTTGGCCATGAAGAGGAACTTGTAGGCGCCGCCGTCGGTCGCGTACAGCTCGATCTGCGCGGGGAGGTTGGAGCCGGTGTTCTTCTCCTCCCACATGGTGAGCGGAGCCATCTGCGAGTAGCGCAGGTTGAGGTTCTTGTAGGCGTCGTACACACCCCGGCTGAGCGCGGCCTCGTCGCCGCCGGCCGTCAGCACGTTCTGGCCGCGCTTGCCCATGACGATCGCCGTACCGGTGTCCTGGCACATCGGCAGCACGCCCGCGGCGGCGATGTTGGCGTTCTTCAGCAGGTCGAGCGCGACGAACTTGTCGTTGGCCGACGCCTCGGGGTCGTCGATGATGCGCCGCAGCTGCGCGAGGTGGGCGGGGCGCAGGTAGTGCTGGATGTCGTGGATCGCCTCGGCGGCGAGCCGCCGCAGCGCCTCCGGCTCCACCTTGAGGAAGGTCCGCCCGTCGGCCTCGAAGGTGGAGACACCCTCGGAGGTCACCAGCCGGTACGGGGTGGTGTCCTCTCCCATCGGGAGCAGATCGGTGTACGCGAACTCAGGCATCTCGCCCATTCCTCACTCGGCAGACGGCGCCTCACTCGACAGGCGGCGCGGCTGGCATCCATTGGCAGCGCCCACCAGCGTAGGACGTGCCCGACCGCCCCGGCTGGTGAGGTAAGGCTCACTTGGTCCTCCGTCGGCGCCGGAGGAGGCACCGGGGAGGCACCGGGGGCCGGGGGCACGGGAGTTGCCGTGGGGGCCTCCTCTCCGGGGCGTCGTCCTGGGTCTCCGTCGAGGCCGCTGCCGGGACCGCCGCCCAGACCGCCGCCCGGACCCTCGCCGGGGGCGCTGCCGGTGCCACGGCCGCCGGACGCCGCCTCCCGGAGCCCCGCTCGGAGAAGCTGTCCACAGGCCGTTGTCCACAGGTCCGGCGCAGGGGGTATCGCGTTCTATCGCGTTTCGGTACGCTGCTGCCGTGGACCTTGAGAAGCAGGCCGACAGCCGAGCCGTGGACCCCCAGCCACCGACCGGGCCGCGCGCCGCCGCGAGCGAGCTGCGCGCCTCGGACGCCGACCGTGACCGCGTCGCCGACATCCTGCGCGAGGCCCTGGGCGAGGGCCGCCTCACCGCCGACGAGCACGCCGAGCGGGTCGAGGGCGTGCTCGCCGCGAAGACGGTCGGCGAGCTGGACGTGTTCATCCGGGACCTGCCCGCCGCCCACGACCCGCACGGACCGCTGCGCGCGACGCCCGCCCGGCCCGCCTCGGCGCCCAACCGCCCGACCCCGGGCGCCGTCCCCGCCGACCCCGACGACAACCTGATCGCGGTCTTCAGCAGCTCCGTCCGCAAGGGCCGCTGGCGCGCGGGCCGCCGCATCCACGCGTACGCGATCTTCGGCAGCGTGGAGATCGACCTCAGCCAGGCGCTCTTCGAGTACCAGCAGGTCGTCGTCCGCGCGGTCTCCGTCTTCGGCAACGTCGAGATCCGCGTCCCGGAGAACGTGTCGCTGCGCGGCACCGGAGCGGGCGTCCTCGGCAACTTCGAGGTGGTCACCCTGGACTCGCCCGAACCGGACGCCCCCGTGGTCTACGTCGACGGCTGGGCCGTCCTCGGCAACATCGAGGCCCGCCCCAAGCGCGGCAGACTCGTGGCCGACATCCTCGACCGCGTCCAGCGCAAGGTGGAGGACCGCCTCCAGCGCAAGCTCGACCGGCACGGCTGAACCGGCCGGGCCGGGCCGTGTCCGGCGGGGCACCGCACGCGACCGCGCAGGAATCCCCGTAATCCCGCGCTTGGGAACTCAGTGCATAGGCGCGCGCACAGCGGGTAGGGCTTGCTGCATCGTCTCTCGCTCGCGAAGCCGTCGTCAGGAGTGGACCGTGCTGCAACCCCCGCATTCGTCCGTGCAGGTCGCTGCCGTCCCGGCCCAGCGGTCACCGGCGCGACAGAGCGACCGGGAGGGGACCCGGGAGCGGGACCAGGACGCGCCCTGGCACACCGAGGCCGTCTGCCGCCGCGACGAGGCGGGCCTGTTCTTCGCCCCCTCCAAGGAGCCCACCGCGGCCCGGCTCTCCCGTGAGGAGGCGGCCAAGCGCGTCTGCGGGGGCTGTCCGGTCATGGTCGAGTGCCGCGAGCACGCCCTGCTCCAGCCCGAGCCCTACGGCGTCTGGGGCGGCCTCACCGCCGCCGAGCGCCGCGTGGTGCTCGCCCGCCGCCGCCGTCGCGACGTCGAACTGAAGAAGGCGGCCAGGGCGGCGGACCGCATAGCCGCCGCGGGCTGACGGACACGACGAAGGGCGCCCCCACCGCACCGGGGGCGCCCTTCCTGCCGCCGGGGGAGCCCCGGTGCCGGTCGGCGGGACGCCGGACCGCACCGGGAGCACGCCCCCAGGGGGTGCGGGACACCGCGGGCCGGCCGCATCCGGCCCGCGGTCGTCCCCGCACCCAGGGGTGCCTACTTCGCGCGGTCGAAGTCGATCGCGCTGTAGGCCCGCAGCTTGCTCAGCCGGTGCTCGGAGTCGATCCGGCGGACCGTGCCCGACTTCGACCGCATCACGATCGAGTCGGTGACCGCGGTCTCCGAGCGGTAGCGCACCCCGCGCAGCAGCTCGCCGTCGGTGATGCCGGTGGCGACGAAGAAGACGTTCTCCCCGGTCACCAGGTCCTCCGTGGTCAGCACCCGGTCCAGGTCGTGACCGGCGTCCACCGCCCGCTGCCGCTCCTCGTCGTCCTTCGGCCAGAGCTTGCCCTGGATCACGCCGCCCAGGCACCGCACGGCACAGGCCGAGATGATCCCCTCGGGGGTGCCGCCGATGCCGAGCAGCAGGTCGATGCCGGTGCCCTCGCGCAGCGCCAGGATCGAACCGGCGACGTCGCCGTCCGAGATCAGCTTGATGCGCGCGCCGGTCGCCCGGATCTCCTCGATGATCCCCTCGTGCCGCGGCCGGTCCAGGATGACGACGGTGACGTCCTCGGGGGTGCGCCGCTTCGCCTTGGCGACCCGGCGGATGTTGACCGCGACCGGGGCGTCGATGTCGACGAAGTCGGCGGCCTCGGGGCCGGTGACCAGCTTGTCCATGTAGAACACGGCGGACGGGTCGAACATCGCGCCCCGCTCGGTGGCCGCCAGGACGGCGATCGCGTTCGGCATGCCCTTCGCGGTGAGCGTGGTGCCGTCGATGGGGTCCACGGCGATGTCGACCTCGGGACCCGACCCGTCCCCGACGCGCTCGCCGTTGAACAGCATCGGCGCCTCGTCCTTCTCGCCCTCGCCGATGACCACCACGCCGTTCATCGACACGGTGGAGACCAGGGTGCGCATGGCCCGCACCGCGGCACCGTCGGCGCCGTTCTTGTCGCCCCGGCCGACCCAGCGGCCCGCGGCCATCGCCGCCGCCTCGGTCACCCGCACGAGTTCCAGGGCGAGGTTGCGGTCGGGGGCCTCGGAAGGCACATCGAGTTCGGACGGCAGGTGATGGTGCTCGGTCATCGGAGCGCACCTTTCTGACTGAGATACGACGACGGCCGGATGGGAGTTCGAACCGACTCTATCGTCCGTCCGACAAAATGAGCAGGGGACCCCACGGATGAGCGCCGGAGGCACCTGCGACGATAGGGGGCGTGGCAGGAGCGAATGGCAAGAAGGGCACGGCCCAGTCGGTCCGGGACATGGTGCTGTCCCTGGGCCTGATCATGGTCGCCGGAGTGGTGATGTACCTCTTCATCCCGCACGACGACACCGAGCCGGAGGTCAGGACGGTCGACTACCGCGTGGAGCTGCTGACGGCCCGCCGCGCGGCCTCGTACGCGGTCGCCGCCCCCGAGGGCCTGCCCTCGACGTGGAAGGCGACCTCGGTGCGCTTCGACGGCGCCCAGTTCGACTCCTGGCACCTCGGCTTCCACGCCCCTGACGGGGAGTACGTCGCCGTCGAGCAGTCCACGCAGAAGCGCTCGCAGTTCGTCGACGACGCCAGCCAGGGCGCCCGCGCGACGGAGCGGACCGAGCGGATCGGCGACCGGACCTGGACCCGCTGGACCGGCGGCCGCTACGACGCGCTGGTCCGCGAGGAGCCCGGCGGCGCCACCACGGTCGTCGCGGGCACCGCCTCTTTCGAGCGGCTCGCCGAGATGGCGGGCGCCCTCCAGCAGTCGGAGGCCCCCACCGACCCGTCACCGACCCCGGCCGCCGGATCGGCGGCCCCCGCGGCGGACCCGGCCTGACGGACCGCGCGACGGCGCCAGGGCGCGACGGCGCGGACAGGGAAGCGGGGCCGAGCCCGGGGCCGACCGGGGGAGCGGGGCCGACCGGACCTACTCCGCGGCTCCCGAGGCTCCCGTTCCTCCAGCCCCCTCCGCTCTCGCCGCGTCACCGTCCGCGTCCCCGGACTCCTCCTCGGCGAGGGCCGCGTCCAGGCGGGCGCGGGCGCCCTCCAGCCAGCGCCGGCACACCTTGGCCAGCTCCTCCCCGCGCTCCCACAGCGCGAGGGACTCCTCCAGCGACGTACCCCCGGCCTCCAGGCGGCGGACGACGTCGATCAGCTCGTCCCGCGCCTGCTCGTACCCCGGTGCCGCCTCGTCCGTCCTGCTCGTCATGCGTCCGACCCCTGCTCGTCGACTCGTACCGTGAACTCGCCCGCGGCGACCCGCGCGCGCAACACCTCGTCCCCCGACACCTCCGCCGGGTCCCGCACCACATGCCCGTCGGCCCGCTGGAGCACGGCGTACCCCCGTTTCAGCGTCGCCGCCGGGGACAGCGCGACCACGCGGGCGTGCGTGTGCGTCAGCTCCGAGTCCGCGCGGTCCAGGAGATGGCCCAGGGTGCGGCGGGAACGCCCGACCAGCGAGGCGACATGGTCCGCCCGCTCGTCGATCATCCGGTGCGGGTCCTGTATCACCGGCCGGGCGAGCGCGTGCGCCAGACCCCGCTCCTCCCGCTCCACGAACCCCTCCACGCACCGTCGGGCCCGCCCACGCAGCATCCGCACCCGCTCCAGCTCCTCCCCGACGTCCGGCACCACCTTCTTCGCGGCGTCGGTCGGCGTGGAGGCCCGCAGGTCGGCCACCAGGTCCAGCAGCGGCGTGTCCGGCTCGTGCCCGATCGCCGACACCACCGGCGTCCGGCAGGCCGCCACCGCGCGCACCAACTGCTCGTCGGAGAACGGCAGCAGGTCCTCGACGCTGCCGCCGCCCCGCGCCACGACGATGACGTCCACCTCCGGCAGCGCGTCCAGCTCCCGCACCGCCTGGACCACCTGCGCCACCGCGTGCACGCCCTGCACCGGCACGTTGCGCACCTCGAAGCGGACGGCGGGCCAGCGGTGCCGGGCGTTCTCCAGCACGTCCCGCTCGGCCGCCGAGGCCCGCCCGCACACCAGCCCGATCAGCTGCGGCAGGAACGGCAGCGGTCGCTTCCGGTCGAGCGCGAACAGCCCCTCCGCCGCCAGCGTCTTCTTCAGCTGCTCCAGCCGCGCCAGCAGCTCCCCGACGCCCACCGGCCGTATCTCCACGGCCCGCAGGGACAGCTGCCCGCGCGGCGCGTACCACTCCGGTTTGGCGTGCACGACGACCCGCGCGCCCTCCCCGACGACGTCCGCGACCGCGTCGAACACCTGCCGGAAGCAGGTCACGCCCACCGAGATGTCCCGCGACGGGTCGCGCAGCGTCAGGAACACCACGCCCGCGCCCGGACGCCGTGAGAGCTGGGTGATCTGCCCCTCGACCCACACCGCGCCGAGCCGGTCGATCCACCCCCCGATGAGCCGCGAGACCTCGCCGACGGGCAGCGGGGTCTCGGCGGACGTGTTGAGAGCCATGTCCGCGAGCGTAGTGGCCCCCGCCGACAACGCCGTTCCCACGACGCCCCACCTGTGGACAACTCCGCAGCCGGAGAAGCCGGAGAAGCCGGAGAAGCCGGAGAAGCCGGAGGAACCGGAGAGCCGGAGTCGTCCACAGGCGGGACCGGAACCGGAGCCGGAGCCGGACGAGCGGCCGGACCAGCCCGACGAGCGGCCGGACTGTGCGGCCGGACGGCCGGACCGCCGCTCAGCCGCCGGACCCCCGCCCCCGCTCCGGCTCCCGCCCCCGCTGGACCACCAGCACCCCCAGCCCCACCGCCAGCCACACCGCGCCCACCACCTGCGCCGTTCCGGACGCCTCCACGATCACCGCGACCGTGATCGCCGCCCCGAGCACCGGTGCCACGAGATGCCGCCACCACACCACCGGACCGCCCGCCCGCCGCACCACGAACCAGCCCACCACGCTCGCGTGCAGCAGCGTGAACGCGGTCAGCGCGCCCACGTCCACCACCGACACCAGCCGGTCCAGCCCGTCGTCCCGCCGGGCCGCCCACACCGCCGCCACCAGCGTCACCACCGCCGAGCACAGCAGCGCCACGCGCGGCACCCCGTCGTCCGTACGGGCCAGCACCCCCGGCAGCCGCCGGTCGCGCCCCATGGCGAACAGCAGCCGCCCGGCCGCCGCCTGCCCGGCCAGCGCCGCGAACGCCGCCCCGATCGCCTTGCTGACGGCCACCAGGTCGTGCAGCCACGTCCCGACCGACGCGTCCACGGCGTCGTAGAACGCGGACCCCTGCTTCTCCGGATCGGCCGCCAGCTCCGCCGACGCGACCGGCTCCAGGAGCGCCGCCAGAT
Source organism: Streptomyces sp. NPDC091281 (assembly GCF_044757425.1). Lineage (NCBI taxonomy): Bacteria > Bacillati > Actinomycetota > Actinomycetes > Kitasatosporales > Streptomycetaceae > Streptomyces > Streptomyces sp. NPDC091281. The sequence goes on from NZ_JBIVUY010000002.1 coordinate 416,302, forward strand.
ACGTCTGCGCCACGAACAGCACGCCCGCCACGGCCAGACAGAACAGCAACGCGCGCGCCACCTTCGCCGAACCCCCGGTGACCTCCTCCGCGAACGAGGCGATCGCGTCGAAGCCCAGATACGACAGGACCGCCACCGACACCGCGCCCAGGACCGCCGACAGCGCGAACGCGCCCTGCGAGCCGTCCCCCGAGAACGGCGACAGCCAGCCCCGCTCCGCGCCGTCGCGCGCGAGCACCACGACCGCCGCGACCACGAACACCACCAGGACGACGATCTCCATCGCCAGCACCAGGAACCCCACGCGCGCGGCGGCCCGTACGCCCCACAGGTTCAGCAGCGTCGTCACGACCACCGCGAGCGCCGTCCACACCCAGCGGGACACCTCGGGGACCAGGGCGTTCATGGCGATCCCGGAGAACAGATAGGCGACGGCCGGGATGAGGACGTAGTCGAGCATCGCCATCCACCCCGCGACGAACCCGGCGCCCCGGCCGAGCCCCACGCGCGCGTAGGCGAACACCGAGCCCGCCTGCGGCGCCACCCGCACCATCTGCGCGTAGCTGAACGCGGTGAACGCCATCGCCACCGTCGCGACGACGTAGACCAGCGCCACCGCCCCGTGCGACTTGGCGTCCAGCGTGCCGAACACGCCCACCGGGGCCATCGGGGCGATGAACAGCAGCCCGTAGACCACCAGGTCACGGAAGCCCAGGCTGCGCCGCAGCCCCCGCTCCGCGCCGTCCGCGCGCGTGGACGCGTCCGTCTCGGACATCCGTGCCTCCGATCCCTCACGCGCGTCCCGCGCGCGCCCGTGCCGCACGGCCTCCGGCCCGCGCCCGCGCAGCTCACCGTCAGTGTCCCCACGCGCGCGGGCGGTGCGCGATCTTTGACCCGCCGAACGCGGCCTTACGATGGGAGGCATGACCGCTTCGCCTGGCCGCCGTGTCCTGCTCGCCGCCCCCCGGGGCTACTGCGCGGGCGTGGACCGCGCCGTGATCGCCGTCGAGAAAGCCCTGGAGCAGTACGGCGCTCCCGTCTACGTCCGCCACGAGATCGTCCACAACAAGTACGTCGTGCAGACCCTGGAGAAGAAGGGCGCCGTCTTCGTCGAACGCACGGAGGAGGTGCCGCCCGGGAACATCGTGATGTTCTCGGCGCACGGCGTCGCCCCCGTCGTCCACGAGGAGGCCGCGCGCGGCCGGCTCGCCACCATCGACGCGACCTGCCCGCTGGTCACCAAGGTCCACAAGGAAGCCGTCCGCTTCGCCAACGACGACTACGACATCCTCCTCATCGGGCACGAGGGCCACGAGGAGGTCATCGGCACCTCCGGGGAGGCCCCCGAGCACATCCAGCTCGTCGACGGCCCCGCGGACGTCGCCAAGGTCGAGGTCCGCGACGAGTCGAAGGTCGTCTGGCTCTCCCAGACCACCCTCTCCGTCGACGAGACGATGGAGACGGTCGACGCCCTCAAGGAGAAGTTCCCCCAGCTGATCTCGCCGCCCAGCGACGACATCTGCTACGCCACGCAGAACCGTCAGCTCGCGGTGAAGCAGATGGGCGCCGAGGCCGACCTGGTGATCGTGGTCGGCTCCCGCAACTCGTCCAACTCGGTCCGGCTCGTCGAGGTCGCCAAGCTCGCGGGCGCGCGCGAGGCGTACCTGGTGGACTTCGCCAGCGAGGCCGACGAGGCCTGGCTGGACGGCGTCACCACCGTCGGGGTCACCTCCGGCGCCTCCGTCCCCGAGGTCCTCGTCGAGGAGGTCCTCGCCTGGCTCGCCGAGCGCGGCTACGCCGACGTGGAGCTGGTCAAGACGGCCGACGAGCACATCACGTTCTCGCTGCCCAAGGAGCTCCGCCGCGACCTGCGCGAGGAGGCGGCCGCGCTGGCCGCCGAGCGCGGCGGGAGCGGCGCCGCCGAGGCCTGAGCCGGTCCGCGCGGGCGGCCCTGAGCCGGTCCGCGCGGGCCGCGTGCCCCCGGCCTCCGGGGCACGCGACTGTGTGACTGTCAGTCCGCCGTCGTAACGTGGTGCCATGCAGATCTTCGGTGTGGACATCGGCGGTTCCGGGATCAAGGGTGCCCCGGTGGACCTGGACAGGGGTGACCTCGCGGAGGAGCGCTTCAAGGTGCTCACCCCGCACCCGGCGACGCCCGAGGCCGTGGCCGACGGCGTGAAGGAGGTCGTCGAGCACTACGGCTGGTCGGGCCCGGTGGGCCTCACCTTCCCCGGCGTCGTCACCGGCGGCTCCCACATCCGCACGGCGGCCAACGTCGACAAGAGCTGGATCGACAAGGACGCCCGCGCCCTGTTCCGGGAGCGCCTGGGCGGCCTCCCGGTGACCGTGGTCAACGACGCGGACGCCGCCGGTGTCGCCGAGATCGCCTTCGGCGCGGGCCGCGACCGCAGCGGGACGGTCATCCTGCTCACGTTCGGCACCGGCATCGGCAGCGCCGTCTTCGTCGACGGCGTCCTCCTGCCCAACACCGAGCTGGGCCACCTGGAGCTGCACGGCCACGATGCGGAGAAGCGCGCCTCCAGCAAGGCCAAGGAGGACGGCGACCTCACCTGGGAGCACTGGGCGCACCGCGTGCAGAAGTACCTGGCCCACGTGGAGATGCTGTTCTCGCCGGAACTGTTCATCATCGGCGGCGGCGTCAGCCGCAAGTCCGAGAAGTTCCTTCACCACATCGAGGGCATCAAGGCGGAGATCGTCCCCGCGCAGCTCCAGAACAACGCGGGCATCGTCGGCGCCGCGATGAGGGCGGCGAAGGAGAGCGAGTAGCTCCCGTCCGCCCCGCTTCCCCCTACCGGCTCCGGGGCCCCTGCGCCTGCTGCGGCCCCCGCCCCCCTGACGACCGCGTCCGCCCTTCCTGCTGGTGGGCCTGCGGGGCCAGCTGGTGCCGCCGCTCGCGCCGTCTGCGCGCGACGGCGCGCCGCATCCCCCGCACCAGCACCGTCAGGACGGCGACGAGCGTCCCCCCGTACAGCCACCCCGCCTGGGTGGCGAGCGCGGTGACCAGGGCCATCAGCCGGGCCCCGAACCCGTCGCCGTCCTGCGCCAGCGGCAGGATGCCGACCGCGAACGCGATCGGGACGACGACGGGCGCCGACAGCAGCTCCGCCCGGCGCACCCACAGCGCCGTGAGCAGGCACACCGGCAGGAAGAGCACGCCGTAGACCGTCTGCGAGGAGCCCAGCAGCAGCCGGTCCAGCCAGCCGAGGGCGAGCATGAGGGCGCCGCAGAAGAGGCCGCCGCCGAGACCCGTCAGACGGGGCTCGGGCAGCCGCCGCCCGCCGCCCCGCAACCCGCCGCCCCGCGGCGCGGCCGGGCGGGCCCCGCCAACCGTCCGGGCGGGCCGGGGCACCCGCCCCACCGCGACCGGCCCGCCCCGCCCCACCGCGCGCCCCCCTCTCCCCACCCTCTCCCGTTGCTCCACCCGCTCCGTCCGTTCCGCCTGCTCCGTCCGCTCCGATCGCCGGACAGTGCCTCCGTCCTGCGGCGGACGCGTCCCGTGGTGCTCCATCCGACCAACTTAGGTCGGTTTATGTGCCCAGCGGGGGAGGAGACACGCCGGTGGGACGCCGTTGGCCATGCGTTCGACGGGCCCGCCGGGCCGGTCGCGCGCACGCCGTAAACTGTGGGATCGGCCAGCCCTCTGGCCCCCTGGCCCTCTCACTACGGGAAGTCGCAACGTGTCGCTCACGATCGGAATCGTCGGTCTGCCGAATGTCGGCAAGTCGACCCTGTTCAACGCCCTGACCAAGAACGACGTGCTGGCGGCCAACTACCCGTTCGCCACGATCGAGCCCAACGTCGGCGTCGTCGGCGTCCCCGACGCCCGCCTGACGAAGCTGGCCGACATCTTCAGCTCGCAGCGCATCCTCCCGGCGACGGTCGACTTCGTCGACATCGCGGGCATCGTGCGGGGCGCGAGCGAGGGCGAGGGCCTGGGCAACAAGTTCCTCGCGAACATCCGCGAGTCCGACGCGATCTGCCAGGTCATCCGCGCCTTCAAGGACGAGAACGTCGTCCACGTCGACGGCAAGGTCTCCCCGAAGGACGACATCGAGACGATCAACACCGAGCTGATCCTCGCCGACCTCCAGACCGTCGAAAAGGTCCTGCCGCGCCTCCAGAAGGAATCGCGGATCAAGAAGGACATCGCCACGAAGGTGAAGGCGGTCGAGGAGGCCAAGGAGATCCTGGAGAAGGGCGAGACCCTCTTCTCGCACGGCATCGTCCAGGGCACCGAGCGCAACGAACTCCTCCACGACCTGCACCTCCTCACCACCAAGCCGTTCCTGTACGTCTTCAACGTCGACGAGGACGAACTGGTCGACGAGGACTTCAAGGACGCCCAGCGCGCCCTCGTCGCCCCCGCGGAGGCGATCTTCCTCAACGCCAAGCTGGAGGCGGACCTCGCCGAGCTGGACGAGGCGGACGCCATGGAACTCCTGGAGTCGGTCGGCGCCGAGGAACCCGGCCTCGCCACCCTCGCCCGCGTCGGCTTCGACACCCTCGGCCTCCAGACCTACCTCACGGCAGGCCCGAAGGAATCCCGCGCCTGGACCATCAAAAAGGGCGCCACGGCCCCCGAGGCGGCCGGCGTCATCCACACCGACTTCCAGAAGGGCTTCATCAAGGCCGAGGTCATCTCCTTCACCGACCTGGTCGAAACCGGCTCGGTCGCGGAAGCCCGCGCGAAGGGGAAGGCACGGATGGAGGGCAAGGAGTATGTGATGCAGGACGGGGATGTGGTGGAGTTCAGGTTCAATGTGTAGCCGCTGACGCATCACCACGTCGCTGATCTGACAAGCGCGCAGATCAGAGAGGGCCCGACTCTTCGGAGTCGGGCCTTTGGGCTGAGAGGCCCGCGCTGGGTTTCGCGGCCGGGGAAGGGATCGAGGTCGTCGCCGCCGCGGGATGGAGAGCGGGGTGCGGATGATGAGCCTCAGGTGGGCGCGCGACGCTTCACACGTCCTTGGTCTGTACGCGGTCGCCGCACAGGTTCGACCAGTCGTCGCGGTCCGAGGTCAGTACCAGGACGGGGGCGGGGGAGCGGAGCGCCATCGCGGCGACGAGGGCGTCGATGGCGTACTTGTGGCCGTGCAGGCCACCGGCGTCGGCCAGCAACCGCACCGCGGTGAGGCTGTCCGCCCGGGTGACGTCCTGGACCTGAAGACGGGAGAGGAGCCAGCGCAGACGAGCCGTGTCCGTCTTCCCGTGGACGGCTTCCACCACCGTCAGGGCTGATACGAGGACGGGCACGCCAACGCGCCGAGCGGCCTCGATCCGGGTGATCGTCTGGCGGTCGTTGCGCAGCAGCAGCGACAATGCCTCGGAGTCCAGAATCAGGGACCTGGCCGCGGGCTCCTTCACGCGGCGCTGTCGTTCGACGCGTAGGGAGCCGGTGCGTCACCGAACAGTTCGCTCTGCGCGGCTTGGATTTCGGCCTCGCTCAGTGGCTCGTGCTCGGCTTCGTAGGCGGCCACGATCTCGGCGAGGCCGTCCATGGCGAGCTGATGCCGGACCGCCGCCGTCACGTACGCGGACACGCCGCGCTTGCCGGTGCGGGTCCGCAGGGCACCGAGGAGTTCCGAGGGCATCGACACGGAGATGTTCTCCGTGCCGCCGGGACGGGGTGACTTCATAGGGGCCAGTCTAGTACAGGAACTATTACATCGGGTGGAATGCGACGTAGCCAGTACGCGGCAGCGGTGGTGGGAGGATGCGGGGATCGGGCGGAGAGGGGTGGGGAGTGTGGGGCGTGGGGAGCGGGAGGTGGTTGCGCGGGGGGCGCGGCTGTGTGAGGTGGTGCGGGGGCTGGTCGGTGATCATGCGCGGGCGGTGGAGGCGGCCAGGGCGGCGCTGAAGCCGCTGCATGATGCGGCGGTCGCGCGGGAGCTGGGCGCCATTCCTGTGGCCCGGTTGCAGGACGTCACCGAAGGGCGGCTGCGGCTGGGGAGCGTTGAGAAGAGCGGGCTGCGGACCGTGGGGAGCGTCCTCGACGCGGGCCCCTACCGGCTGCGGCAGATTCCGGGTGTCGGGCAGCGCACCGTCGACCAGATGCTTGCCGCCGCCCGCAGGCTCTCCGAGGCCGTACACGAGACCGTCGCCGTCCACGTCGACGTGGACCGGCCGGAACCGCGCACCACCGCGCTCGTCATGGCCCTGCACGTCCTGGTGGAGGCCGGACCGGAGGCCCGGCGCGCGGTCGACAAGGCCACCGAGCTGGCGGAACGGCTCGGGCCGCTGCTCGTCGATGCCGGGCCCGCCGCCGGGAGGGTCCGGATGCTGCTGGCCGGCCGGGAGAAGAGGGCGCGCGCGGGGGAGGCGGTCGCCGGGATCCGGGCGCTGGTGGACGAGGCGGAGCGGGCCGGTCTGCCCGAGCTGTTCGCGCAGGCTTCGGTGGATCTGCTCCGGGGGGTCTCGTCCGACGTCGCCGCCTGGGTGGACTTCGAACTGCGCTCCGCCGAGTACTACAGCCTCCTCGCCGAGATCTCCGGGCGGCAGCCCGACGCGGCCGCCGCGGAGGGCTTTCTCCCGGACGAGATCGCGGAGCGGGTACGGACCCAGCATCTCGACGACACGCACCGGCGGATCTCCCTGCGCGGCTACCAGGCGTTCGGCGCGCGCTTCGCGCTCGCGCAGCGCAAGGTGATACTCGGCGACGAGATGGGCCTCGGGAAGACCATCCAGGCAATCGCCGTCCTCGCCCACCTGGCGGCCGAGGGGCAGAGCCACTTCGTGGTCGTCTGCCCGGCGAGCGTTCTCGTGAACTGGACCCGGGAGATCGAGGCCCGCAGCACCCTGCGCGTCATGGTGCTCCACGGCCCGGACCGGCACGACGCGTTCGCCGACTGGAAGGGGCGGGGCGGCGTGGCGGTGACCACGTTCGACGCACTGCGCGGGTTCCCGGCGCCGGGCGGCGGGGAGGTCGGTCTCCTCGTCGTCGACGAAGCGCACCATGTGAAGAACCCGAAGGCCAAGCGGTCCCAGTCGGTCGCCCTGTGGGCGGAGCGTTGTGCGCGCGGCCTCTTCATGACCGGAACCCCGATGGAGAACCGGGTCGGGGAGTTCCGCAACCTGGTCCGGATGCTCGACGGCACCGTCGCGGACTCCCTCGGTGAACGGGACGCGCTGGCCGGGTCGGTCGCCTTCCGCAAGGCCGTGGCCCCCGTCTACCTGCGGCGCAACCAGGAGGACGTGCTGACGGAACTCCCGAGCCTTCAGCAGACCGACGCGTGGGAGGAGTTGAGCGCCTCGGACGAGGAGGCGTACCGCGAGGCCGTGCGCGCGGGCAACTTCATGGCCATGCGCAGGGCCGCGTACGTGCGCCCCGAGACGTCGGCCAAGCTGCACCGGCTCCGGGAGATCGTCCAGGAGGCCGGCGAGAACGGGCAGAAGACGGTGGTCTTCTCCTACTTCAAGGACGTACTGGGGGTGGTGGAGGAGGCCCTGGCGGCCGGAACCCCGGGGGCCGCGCCGGTCTTCGGTCCGCTGACCGGCGGCGTCCCCGCCCAGCGCCGCCAGGAGATCGTCGACGCCTTCGCCGGTGCCGAGGGCCCGGCGGTGCTCCTCGGGCAGATCCAGGCGGCGGGCGTCGGCCTCAACATGCAAGCCGCCTCCGTCGTCGTGCTCTGCGAACCCCAGATCAAGCCGACCCTCGAACATCAGGCGGTGGCCCGCGCCCACCGGATGGGCCAGGTCAGGCCGGTTCAGGTGCACCGTCTCCTCGCGACCGGCGGCGTGGACGAACGCATGGTGAAGATGCTGGAGACCAAGACGCGCCTGTTCGACGCCTACGCCCGCCGCAGCGCCGTGGCCGAAGCCACCCCGGACGCGGTCGACGTGTCGGACACCGAGCTGGCACGTCGGATCGTGGAGGAGGAGCAGGCGCGCCTGGGGATGACGGACGAGCGGCCCGCGTCGGCCGAGTGACTCTCAGCGGTCCTCGGTCGTCTCGCGTTCCTGGTAGGCGCGGGGGGAGAGGCCGTGGAAGCGGGAGAAGGCGGTGCTGAAGGTGGGGAGGTGGGCGTAGCCGGTGCGGCGGGCGACGGTGCTGGGCGGGGCGCCTCCGGCGAGCAGGTCGCGCGCTACGCGCATACGGGCGGCGTAGCGCCAGCGGGCGAGCGTCATGCCTGTCTCCTCGCGGAAGGCGCGGTGGATCTCGGCGCGGAGGTCGGGGTCGTGCGGCCCGTCGGCCGCGGCGTCGTGCCTCCCGCCGGGTCCGGCGTCCTGCGGCCCGTCGGCCCCGGCGTCCTGCCTCACGCCGGTCCCGGTGTCCTGCGGTCCGGCGGTCTCGGTGTCGTGTGTTCCGCCGGGTTCGCCGATGCGGCGCAGGCAGTCCAGGGCGACGGCACGCGCGCGGGGGTCGGTGGGCATCGGTACCGACAGGGCCCGTCGCGCGGCGACCTGTTCCGCGAACAGGTCGAGGATGTGGCGCGGGTCGTGGTCGTCGGGGCGCAGCGGGGAGCGGGCGCTGATCGAGCAGAACATCAGGTAGTCGTCCCACGCGGGTGAGAACCGTACTTGCAGCGGCGCGGTCAGATGGAGGTCGGCGGTGCTCGCGTTGCCCAGGGGCAGGGAGACGGAGTTCTCGCGGAGCCCGGTGACGTGTTCCAGCTTCGCCGGAATCCAGGTCGCCACGCCTCGCTCCCGCTCGTGGCGCCGGTCGCCGATGTCCAGGTATCCGCTGCCCCGGTACATCCAGCTGAGGACGTGGACGTCGTTGGTGTGTGACGGGGTGCTGGCCGGGGGCAGCATCTCGGGCGCGGCGGGTGGGTCCGTCTCGCGCATCATCCGGAGCAGGTCGTCGGTCTGCCGTGCCGCCGTCGCCCGGCGGGTCAGCCCGCCGGAGCCGGGTCGGGCGGCGAACCTCCGCCCGAACTCGTGCGGGGTCAAGCCGAACCGGCCCTTGAACGCGCGGGTGAGCCCGTTGCGGCTGGCGAAGCCCACCAGGGCGGCCACCTGGTCCACGTCGTAGCCGGCGGCGAGGAACTCCACGGCGGCGCCGAGCCGGCAGTGCAGCCGCCACTGTTCGAAGGTGAGCCCGGTGTCGGCGAGGAAGTCCCGGCGGAGGGTACGCGCGCTGGAGAGCACGCGCGCCGCCCAGCGTTCGACGGTGAGGTCGAGCGCGGGGTCGTGCATCAGCTCCTCGGCGACGGCTCGGGCGCCGCGGGTCCGCGGCATCACGGGCGAGGCGAAACCCTCCGGAACCGGACCTGGACGAGAAGCAGGCCCCAGGCCCCCACGCAGACCCAGATCCAGCCCCCGGTCCAGGTCCAGCCCCCCGTCCAGGTCCAGACCCGGCCCCCGACCCGGCCCCGCGTTCTCGCCGAGCGCCGTCGGCTTCGGCGTCGGCTTCGGTTTCGGCGGGCGCGTGCCGGGGCGCCGGAGCAGTTCCGCGAGCGCCTCGGGGGAGTATCCGTGGTCGTTGAACGGTGTGACCTGGAGGTTGAAGAGCTGGATCAGCCAGTCCTGCCAGTCGCCGGGGACGTCGAACCGCGTCAGTTCCGGCAGTCCCCGGGCGCCGACGCCGGGGTGGGGGGACAGCGGGAAGGCGACCGTGCCCGGCTCGGTGACGATCGTCCGCCGTGCCTGACGGTCCGCGGAGGTCCCGCCCCGGTCGCCTGCGGACGGGCCCACCGGGCCGTCCGCCGGAATCCAGACGCCTTCGCCCGCCCCGAGGTGAAGCGTCGGCCCGTCGTCAAGACGTACGTGGGCCGTGCCGGTGCGTACCCACAGCAGCAGGGGGCGGACGGGCGCGTCCGTGGGGCTCCAGCGCGCGCCCGGAATCGCCGGGGGGCCGCCGGATGCGGCGGGGGAGGAGGGCAGGGCCATGCACCCACCGTAGTCCTAACCGCACGGCAGTCTGCGCACACCGCAGGAAGTAAGGTTGCCCTAACCTTACCGGAGTGCGCGCCTCCCGATGCCGGAGCGCGGCTCCCTCCCTCTCCTCCAGACCCCTCTTCCCGTGACGAGAAAGCCCGGTTCCCGTATGCCCAAGACCTCGCGCCGGCTCACCGTGCACCCGCCGACCCTGCGTGCGGTCGAGGTGGTCCGGATCACCGACGTCACCCCGGGGATGCGGCGGATCACGCTGGGCGGCGCGCAGGTGGGCGCCTTCACCACGGCGAACGGCTTCGCGCGGCCCGGCTTCGCCTCCGACGGCTTCGACGACGACATCGCGCTCTACTTCCCCCACCCGGGGCAGAGCGACCCGGTGCTCCCCGTCCAGGGCGAGGCGAAGCTGATCGTGCCCAAGGGGCCCCGGCCGCTGTCGAGGGCGTACACGGTCCGCCGCTGGGACCCCGGGACCGGCGAGCTGGACGTGGACTTCGTCCGGCACGGGGTGGGCGTGGGAACGACCTGGGCCTATCGCGCCCAGCCGGGGGACCGGACGCACCTCAGCGGCCCGCGTACGTCGAAGGCGTTCCCGGTCGGCGCGGACTGGTGGCTCGTCGCGGGCGACGACACCGCGCTCCCGGCGATCGGCCGCCTGCTGGACGCGCTGCCGTCCGACGCGCGGGCGCAGGTCTTTATCGAGGTCGCCGAGGACGCCCACCGCCAGGAACTGCGCGCGCTGCCCGGGGTGGAGGTGACGTGGCTGGTCCGCTCCGCCCCCCTGACGGCCGGGACGGGGGCACCGCCCACCGAGGCCGTCGACGCCACGGGGGCACCGCCCACCGACTCAGTCCGCGCCACGGGGGCGCAGCCCACCGACCCCGTCCACCCCACGGCGTCGCCGCTCACCGACGCCGTCCGCGCCGCCCGCTGGTGGCCGGGGCAGCCGTTCGTGTGGCTGGCCGGGGAGCACACGGCGGTCCGGGACATCCGCCGCCACCTCGTCGAGGACCGCGGCGTCCCCAAGGACGACATCGACTTCACCGGCTACTGGCGCCGCTCGGCGGTCGTCGCCCTGGACAGCGACGGGGCGGTGCCCGATCCGGAGCGGACGGTCACCCCGTTCCAGAGGCTCCACGACCTGACCGGGCTGGTCGCGCCGCTCGCGATCCGTACCGCCGTCGAGCTGGGCGTTCCCGACCTGCTCTCCCGCGGCGTGACCGGCACGGCCGACCTGGCCGCGAAGGCGGGCGCCGACGAGCGCGCCCTGGGCAAGCTGCTGCGCTACCTGCACACCCTCGACGTGGTGACCGAGACCGGGCCGGGCCGCTACGCCCTGACTCCCGTCGGTGACGTCCTCACGCTCGACTTCATCGCCGACCGGCTCCACCCCACCGGCGTCGTCGGCCGCGAGACGCTCGGGCTGTACGGACTCACCGAGTCGGTCCGCACCGGCCGCGCCGCCTACGCCTCCGTCACCGGCCAGGACTTCGCGGAGGTGCGGGCCGAGCAGGACTACGAGGACCGCCACCTGGAGCGCCTGGCGAAGTTCCAGCCCGCGCTCGCCGCGCCGATCGCCGCGTCCGACCTGCTCACGGGCGTCCGCCATCTGGTGATCCACTCCGGTGGCGCGGGCGCGCACGCCCGCGAGTACGTCGCCGCCCACCCGGACCTGCGCGTGACGATCTGCGCCCTGCCCGCGCAGGCCGACTGGCTGTGCCGCGACCTGCCCGCCACGATCCCCGACGAGCGGCAGCGCGCCCGCGTCGGCGTGCGGGAGCAGTCCGTCTTCGAGCCCGGTCCGGCCGCCGACGCCGTACTCGTCAGCCGCGCCCTGAAGGCGCTGCCGGACGCGGACGCCGCTCACGCGCTGCGCCGGGCGGCCGAGAACCTGGCCCCCGGCGGACGGGTGCTGCTGGTCGAGGAGGTCTTCGACACCGAGGGCCTGGACGAGCACGACGGCGAGGACGACCTGCTCGGCCTGGTCTGCCACGGCTCCGGCCTCCGTACCGCGGCCGAGCTGGACGCCGTCGTCGTACGGGCGGGCCTGACGCGCCGGTCGGAGCGGACCGTCGGCCTGGGCGCCATCGTCCACGAACTCGTCCGCCCCGCCGCCACCGACTGATCCCCGCCACCCCCCCCGACTCACCTCCCTCCCGGCCGGCCCTCCGCCCGGGGCAGAAGAGAAAGAAACACCACCATGAGCAACACCCTGAGAACGAGACGCGGTACGGCCGTCGCGGCCGCGCTGATGAGCGCGTCGCTCCTCCTCACCGCCTGCGGCAGCGACGGCGACGGCGACGGGTCCGGTGGCAAGGCCGCCGCGACCGGCGGTGACACGTCCGCCAAGACCCGCACCGTCGAGGCCGAGAACGGCACCGTGAAGATTCCCGCCGCCCCCCGGCGGATCGTCACGATCGGCAACACGAACCTCCCCTTCATCGATCTCGGCGGCAAGCCGGTGGGCGTCACCGAGGTGTCCGACTCCGAACTCGCCGTCCTGCCGCAGGAACAGAAGGCCGCGTACGAGGCGGCCGAGGTCGTCGGCAGCAGCGGCGGTGACGTGGACCTGGAGAAGCTCGCCGCTCTCCGACCGGACCTGATCCTGGTCCAGTTCCACGCGAACGACTGGGACAAGGTCGGCAAGCGGCTGGAGTCGATCGCCCCGACGGTGCTCTGGGGACTCGACACGGAGTGGAAGGCCTTCGCCGGCGAGATCGCCACCGCCGGTGCCGTCACGGACGAACTCGGCCGCCAGAAGGCGGAGTTCGAGAAGAAGGTCGCCAAGATCAAGCAGGCCTACGGCAAGACCGTCGACGGCACGAAGTTCGTCGACGTCTCCCGCGGCGACTGGAGCGACCCCGGCACGTTCTACATCGCGGACATCGGCTGCTCCGAGATCGCCCGCGACGACATCGGCCTCGACCTGCCCCAGGCCGCCGAGGGCAAGGACCCCCTGGCGTACGAGTCCCTGCCGTTCGAGCAGATCGCCGAGCTGTCCTCGTACGACGTGATCACCTACCCGGTCGATGCCGAGGGCCGTCCGACCGAGCCGTTCGTGCCGGTCACCAAGACCAATACCTGGAAGACGCTGCCGACCGTGACCTCCGGTCGCGCGCTCGGCGTCTTCTGCCCCGGCAACAACTCCTACGGGCCCGTCCTGCGGTACCTGGACTCGCTCGACAGCGCCCTGGCGAAGCTCTCCACGCGGTGAGAACCCCGACGCCGACGCGGTCCCCGCACCCACGACGAAAGTGACGACCACGGCGAAAGTGACGACCGCGGCGAAAGTGACCACCACGGCGATCGTGACGACCTTGACGACCCGACGACACAAGAACCAGGCGATGACCTCTTCCTCCTCCACGGCTCAGCGGACGCGGCTGTCGCGTCGGCGGGTCGTCGGGCTGGTCGGGGTCCTCGCCGTGCTGGCCGTGCTGGCGGTGCTGAGTCTCGTGGTCGGCTCCAAGGCGATCCCGGTCCCGGTGGTCTGGGACGCGCTGGTCCACCCGTCCGCCGACCCGGACCAGTTCGCGGTCCGCGACTTCCGGCTGCCGCGCACGGTCGTGGGCCTGGTCGTCGGCGTCTCCCTCGGGCTGTCGGGCGCGTTGATCCAGGCGCTGCTCCGCAACCCCCTGGCCGATCCGGGGCTCCTCGGCGTCCACGCCGGGTCGTCCTTCGCGGTGACGGTCGCCGTGGGCGTGCTCGGCGTCCGCGAGGCCCGGGACTACATGTGGTTCGCGTTCGCCGGGGCGCTCGTCGTCACGCTCCTCGTGCTCGCCCTCGGGGGGACCCGGAAGGGCTCCTCGCCCGTGGTCATGGTGCTCGCCGGGGTGTGCGTCGGCGCCGTGCTCGGCGGCGCCAGGGAAGCACTCCAACTGACCGACCCGGACGCCTTCGACGCGATGCGGTACTGGAACGCCGGATCGATCACGGGACGCCCGCTGGACGTCGTGGGGCCGGTCCTGCCGTTCCTCGCGGTGGCGGTCGTCCTGGCGTTCGCGGTGGCGGGCCCGCTCAACGCGCTGGCCCTGGGCGACGACCTGGCCCGCGCCCAGGGGGTCCGGCTGGCCCGCACCCGGTTCCTCGCGGTGATCGCGCTCACCTTCCTCGCCGGGGGCGCCACCGCGATCGCGGGACCCATCGGGTTCGTCGGGCTCATGGTGCCGCACGTGGCCCGCTGGATCGTCGGCCCGGACCAGCGCTGGATCTTCGCGTACAGCGTCCTGCTCGCCCCGAGCCTGCTGCTGGTCTCCGACATCCTCGGCCGTGTCGTGACACGCCCCGCCGAGGTCCCCGTCGGCATCGTCACCGCCTTCGTCGGCGCCCCCGTCCTCGTCGTCCTCGTCCGGCGGAGGAGGGCGAGCGGCCTGTGAACACGCACACCCGGCCGGTCCGGCCGGTCCGGGCGGAAGGGGCCGAGCGGCCCGCGAAGCCGAACGGGCGCCTGCCGCGGGGGGACTTCGGGCGGCGGGCGCTGGTGCTGCGGCGCGGCCGGTGCACGGTCCGGCTGCCGTGGCGGTCGGTCGTCGTCTGCACGGCGCTCGGGGTCGCGGGCGCCGGTACGGCGTTGCTCGCGCTGATGACCGGCTCGTACGCGCTCAGTCCCGTGCAGGTGCTCTCCGCGCTGACCGGCCAGGAGACCGGCTTCGTCCAGGAACTCGTGGTCGACTGGCGGCTGCCCAGGGTGGCCGCGGCGCTGGTGTTCGGCGCCGCGCTCGGCGTGAGCGGGGCGGTCTTCCAGTCGCTGCTGCGCAACCCGCTCGCCGACCCCGGCATCATCGGCTTCACCCAGGGCTCCTACACCGGCGCGCTGATCGTGATCCTCGTCGTCAACGGCACGTACGCGCAGCTGGCCGGTGGGGCGCTGCTGGGCGGGATGGCCACCGCCGTGGCCGTGTACGCGCTCGCCCACCGGCGCGGGGTGAAGGGGTTCCGGCTGATCGTCGTCGGCATCGGCGTGTCGGCGATGCTCGACTCGCTCAACACCTGGCTGATCCTCAAGGCCGACCTGGACCAGGCGATGGGCGCGGCCGCGTGGGGCGCCGGTTCGCTCAACGGCGTCTCCTGGAACCAGGTCGCCGTCGGCGGCGCCTGCATCGCCGTACTCCTGCTGCTGGCCGCGCTGTTGAGCCGGCCGCTGCGGCAGATGCAGCTCGGCGACGACGTGGCCGCCTCGCACGGCGTACGGGTCTCGCCCGCCCGGCTGGGCCTGATCCTGGTGGCCGTGGCGCTGACGGCGACGGTCACCGCCGCGTCGGGGCCGATCCTGTTCGTCTCCCTGGTCGCGCCGCAGATCGGACGCCGCCTCGCCCGCACCGCCGGGATCACCCTCACCCCCGCCGCGTTCGTGGGGGCGCTGCTGTGCCTGGCGTCGGATTACCTGGCCCAGCACATCGGCCCCACCCCGCTGCCGGTCGGCATCGTCACCCTCGTCCTCGGCGGCGGCTACCTGGGACACCTGCTGTTCACCGAAGCGAGGAGACGCCTGTGAGCGCGCATCCGTCCGTCGAGAAGCTGGCGACGGGTGAGTGGAGCCCGGCGAGGTTCCGGCGACACCTCCGGGAGACGGGCACACCGCTCGTCGCACGGGTCCGCCCCGACGAGGTGGAGGTGACGTTCGTCGACGAGCCCGGAGCCGACACGACGGTCACCCTCTCGGTGGTGATCGGCCCCCGGATCGGCTTCAACCCCCTCGCCCCGGAGTTCACCCCGGTGCCGGGCACGCCGTTCCGCACACTCACCCTGCGGATGCGCTCCGACCTGCGCTTCTCGTACGTGTTCACGCGCCGCGGGCCGACGGGGGAAGGCGGGCCCGGCCCGGTCGGCGGGCAGGTCCGGACGGGGGAGGGCGAGCGGGTCCCGGACCCGTTCAACCCGCCGCCGCGGTTCTCGGAGTGCGCGGTGGAACGGTTCTCCGGAGCCTCGGTGGCCGTACTGCCCGACGCCGAGCCGCTGCCCTGGCTCGAACGGGCCGAGGCGCGGCCCGCCCCCGCGATGGACTCCGCCGTACTGGCGAGCCAGGTGCTGGGCGACGAACGCCGCATCCGGGTCTCGATGCCACCCGGCGAGCACGCGGACGACAGCGCGCTGCCCTTCGTGATCCACCTGGACGGGACACCGGAGCACAGCGCGCCCGGCGTGCGGGACGCCCTCGTCGAGGCGGGACTGATCCGGCCCTGCGCGGTGGTCCTCGTCGACCAGCTCGGACAGCGGCGCGACAAGGAACTCCTCTGCGACCCGGCGTTCTCCCGGATGCTGGTCGAGGAACTGCTGCCGTGGCTCCGCCACCGGTACCCGCTCTCGCGTGACCCCGCCGATGTGGCGCTGGCCGGTGAGAGCTTCGGCGGCCTGTGCGCGGGCTGGACCGCGCTGCACCACCCCGATGCCTTCGGCAACGCCATCCTCCAGTCCCCGTCGTGCGGCTACCACCCCGACCTCACCTGGGGCACCGGGGCGGGCGAACTGCTGCGCCGCACCCCCGTACCGACACTGATCGCCGACGTCCTCGCAGCCCCGGCCGCGCCGGTGCGCGTCTTCCACGACGTCGGCGAACTGGAGGCGTCGAACACCCACAGCCGCTGGCTCGACCACGCACTCACCGCGCAGGGCTACGACACCCGCTACCGCGAGTTCGCCGGGGGACACGACTACGCGTGGTGGCGGGGACTCTTCGCGGACGCCTTGCTGTGGTGCTTCCCGCGCAAGAGCGGCGACAGCGGTACGGATACGGACGGGGACAGCGGTACGGGGGGCGCGGGTAGTACGCGGGGCGAAGGCGGTACGCGGGGCGCGGGCGATTCGCGTACCGCGGGCGCCGAGGGGAGTCCCGCGTGACTGACTCCGCGCGTCGCGCGGGTGCCGACCGCGCGGGGCTGGGGCGAGGGCCGCTCACCCGGTGGCTGCCCGTGCTGGTGCAGGCGCCCCCGGAACCGGCCGAGGCTCCCGCGTTCGAGGCGGGGGCGGGGATCACACCGGGACGGTTCCTGCTCCGCGCGATCCTCTCGGTGCGGCGGGTCACCGTCCCGGCGACGCTCCTCGCGGTCGTGTGGCAGGTGGGGGAGTCCGCGGTCCCCGTGGTCATGGGCGTCGCCATCGACCGGGCGCTCGCCACCGGGAACACGTCGCAACTCGTGCTGTGGCTCGGCGTGCTGACGGCCCTCTACATCGCGTTGACGCTGGCGGCGAAGGTGGCGAACCGGCTGACCTCGTACGCGGTGCAGCTGCTCCAGCACCGGCTGCGGAGCACCCTGTCGACCGCCGTACTGCATCCCGTCGGCGGCGCGGCCCGGGTGCCGGACGGCGGCGTCGTCTCGGTGCTGACCAACGACGTCGCCCGCCTGGCCAACGCGGTGATCCTGCTGATCATGCCGGTCTCCAGGATCGCGGCCATCGGGTTCATCGCCGTGTCGCTGCTGGCGACGCACTGGCTGCTCGGGCTCATGGTGCTGCTCGGGGCGCCCGCCGCGGTGTGGCTGATGGGCGTGCTCAGCGGGCGGCTCTCCCGCGACACCCGCGCGTACCAGGAGCTTCTGGCCGCCACCGTCGGGCGGGCCACGGACCTGGTCGCGGGCTACCGGGTCGTCAAGGGGATACGCGCCGAGGCCGAGGCGACCCGCAGGTACCGGCAGGCGAGCCAGGAGACTCTCGCCGGGGCCCGGCGCAACGCGGGTCTCCTCGGGAGGTTCCTCGTGGGCTCGGGCGCGGTCAGCGGCCTGTTCGTCGCCGCCGTGCTGGGCCTGGCGGGCTGGTTCGCCGTGGACGGGCGCCTCAGCATCGGCGAGCTGATCGCGGCCGTGGGCCTCACCCAGGCCCTCCTCCCGCAGATCCAGTCGATCGCGAGCGTCTCCGTCCCCAACCTCGCCGGAGCCCGCGCCGCCTCCGCGCGCGTCCTCGACGTGCTGCGCGACAGCGGTGACGGCAGGGGCAGGGGCAGGGGCAGTGGCAGCGGTGACGGCGGTGGTGTCGGCGGCCGTACGTCGGGGCGGGGCGAGGGGATACGGGTGGAGGTCGCGGCCCGGCCCGTACTGGAGGTGGCCGTACCGGCCGTGACGATCCGGGTGGCGCCCGGCGAGCTGGTCGGAGTACGCGCCGACGACCGGACCGCCGCCCGGATCGCGCGGGCCCTCCTCGACCCGTACGCCACCTCCGACGCGGTGGAGGCGCGGCTCGACGGGCGTCCGGCACGAGAGCTGACCGCGCAGGCGTACCGCTCCCGGGTCACGGTCGCCCCGCACCGGGCGACCCTGTTCAGCGGAACGATCCGCGAGAACCTGACGGCGGGTGCGGGCGGTGGCGGTGGCGTGCGTGAGGGAGAGGGGGCCGAGCGGGTCGTCGCCGCGGTGCGGGCCGCGGCGTGCGACGACTTCGCCGCCGATCTCGACCTCCCGGTCGGCGAGGACGGCAACCGCCTCTCCGGCGGTCAGCGCCAGCGGATCGCGCTCGCCCGCGCGCTGGCGAGCGACGCCCCGGTCCTCGTCCTGCACGACCCGACCACGGCGGTGGACCCGGTCACCGAGCACGCGATCGCGGAGCGTCTGCCCGGCGTCCGCGCGGGCCGCTCGACGCTGCTGATCGCCGCGTCCCCGGTGCTGCTCGCCCGCTGCGACCGCGTCATCGACCTGGTCGGGGACACACCGCCCCGTGAGAGGGACGCGCCCCTGCGCGGAAGGACGGTGGGATGAGCAGGGCACCGGCTACGGACGGGCCCGCGCCGCCCGACGGACCCGCGCTGCCCGTCGCGGGCGGCCGGGCGACCGCCACGGAGGTGTGGCGGCTCAGCCGCGGACACCGGCTCCGGCTCGCCGCCGTCGGCCTCGTCGGGATCGTCGGCACGGCCGTGGACCTGGTCCCGCCCGTGGCGATCGGGTACCTCGTCGACCGGGTACGGGCGGGCACCGCGGATCTCGGCACCGTCCTGACGGTCACGGGCGTGATGGCGCTGTCGGCCGTCCTCGGCGCCGCGGGCACCGCGCTGACGATCGCGCACGCCACCCGCGTCTTCCACACCGTCCTCGCCGCGCTGCGCGAACGGCTCGTGAGCCGCGCGCTGCTGCTTCCGCGGCACCTCGTCGAGCGCGCGGGCACCGGGGACCTGATCTCCCGCTCCAGCGACGACGTCACCGCTGTCGCCGACGCCGCCCCCGCGGTGATCCCCGCGCTCACCGTCACCGCGTTCACCGTCGTCGTGTCGCTGGGCGGGCTCGCGGCACTGGAATGGCCCTACGCCGCCGCCTTCGCCGTCGTACTGCCCGTCTACGCGCTCGCCCTGCGCTGGTACCTGCGCGTCGGGCCCCGGGTGTACCGGGCCGAGCGGGCGGCGATGAGCGCACGGGCCCAGCAGATCCTCGAATCCCAGCGCGGCTACGCCACCGTGCTCGGCTTCGGGCTCGCCGAGCACCGTCACCGCGCCGTGCTGACGGACTCCTGGAGCGTCGCCGTGCTGTCGATCCGGGCCCGCACCGTCCAGAGCATGCTCAACGCCCGCCTCAACCTCGGCGAATGCCTGAGCCTGGCCGCCGTGCTCGTCGTCGGATTCGTCCTCGTCGACCACGGACGCTCCACCGTCGGCGGCGCCACCACCGCCATGCTGCTCGTGCTGCGCCTGCTGGGACCGGTCAACCAACTGCTGTTCGTCGTCGACACCCTTCAGTCGGCCCTCGCGTCGCTGAGCCGCATGGTCGGAGTCGTCACGATGCCGATGCCGATGCCGATGCCGATCCCGCCTCCGACCCCGGTCCCGGTGTCGGGGCAGGACACGGAGGCGGAGGACACGACGGAGGCGGGGGAGACAGGGGCGGTGGAGACGGCCACCGCGGTCCGGCTCCGCGGGGTCGTGTTCCACTACGCCGACGACGGTCCGCCCGTACTCGACGACATCGGCCTCGACCTCCCGGCCGGTCAGCACCTCGCGATCGTCGGCCCGTCCGGGGCGGGGAAGACCACGCTCGCCTCCGTGATCGCGGGCGTGCACCGGCCCGACGACGGGACGGTGACCCGTCCCCGCCGCACCGCCGTCATCACCCAGGAGGTACACGTGTTCGCCGGGACGCTGCGGGAGAACCTCACCCTCGCCGCCCCCGGCACCCCCGACCCGGACCTCCGCGCCGCGCTCGAAGCGACCGGCGCGGCCGATCTGCTGGACCTCTCGCCGGACGCCCTCGACACGGTGGTCGGCACCGGGGGCCACCCGCTCACCGACGCGCAGGCGCAGCAACTCGCCCTCGCCCGGCTGCTCCTCGCCGACCCGGACCTCGCGATCCTCGACGAGGCCACCGCCGAGGCCGGTTCGGCCCACGCCGAGCGGCTCGACCGCGCCGCGGAGGCGGTCCTCGCGGGCCGGACCGGCATCGTGATCGCCCACCGCCTCTCCCAGGCCGCCCCGTGCGACCGGATCGTGGTCATGGACGCGGGCCGCGTCATCGAGACCGGCACCCATGACGCCCTCCTCGCGGCCGACGGCACGTACGCCCGCCTGTGGGCGGTGTGGCAGGCGGGGCAGCACAGCGGGGCGAGCGGGTGAGGGAGGCCGAGGGCGGAGCGGCGAGGGACGGCGGCTCCGGCGCGGGAGGACATCCGACCTGTCCGCCCCACCCCGACCACGGCCGGGCGGGCCGGGAAGACCTGGCGGGCCGGAAGCGCCCGGCGGGTCGGGAAGATCAGCCAGGATCAGCCAGAAGGGACACGATCTCCCGGACGACGACCTCGGGTTCGGTCAGCGGCACGTAGTGGCCCGACCTGCCCGCGACCACATGCCTGCCTCTCGGCGCCCGGCCGGCCCGACGAGCGTGGGAGGCGTTGGCCGCGGCGCGCACGGCGCGGTCCATGCCGTCTCCGGGAAGGCCGCCGGAGATGACGGTGACCGGGATGTCACCCGTGTCCGGCGGTGTCTCGCGCCAGGTGGCCAACTCGTCCAGGTAGGTGGCGGCCTGACGGCGCTGGGTGCGCAGCACGCCCGGTGTGAAGCCCTCACGGGCCATGTCCCGGCGGGCGTCCTCGGGAAGGAGGGCGAGCTGGCCCCGGAACAGGGGCCGCAGCAGCCGGAGGGCGGCGAGGGCGCTGCCGACGCCGAGCGCCGTCCGCTCCGTACGCCGGAACCGGCTGCTGAACAGCACGTCGGCGGTCTCGTCGGTGGGGTCCACCAGGACCAGACCGGCGATCCGCCGGGGCGCGCGGGCGGCGGCGAGCCGGACCAGCGGGCCTCCCGCGCTGTGCCCGACGAGGACGAAGGGACCGGGGCCGAAGTGGTCGAGGAGGGCGCCGAGGTCGTCGGCCATACGGGTCAGGGTGCGCCCGGCCGGGTCGGGTGCGCTGCGGCCGAGACCGGCACGGTCGTAGGCGACGGTCCGGGCGTACGGCGCGAGCGCGGGCTGCACCAGCGCCCACGACGACCTGCTCGCGCCCGCTCCGGCCTCGAACACGACGGTCGGTACGTCCGGCCGCGCACCGGGCAGCACCGTCGCGTGGAGCCGCCGCCCGTCCGGCAGCGGCACCCACGCGGGGGCGCCCTGCCCATGCGCTCCGCGCGCGGGGGCGCTCACCTGCCCTTCTCCAGCGTGAACAGGTTCATCCGGTACGAGTTGACGGCGGGCGGGACCAGGCGCGCCAGCAGCGGCATGCCGTAGCGGTGGCGCCAGGGCCAGGTGCGGGCGACGTCCGGCTGCGGGGTGGCGAACGTCCTGCTCTCGCGCAGCGTCAGCCCCCAGCCCTCCAGCGCCTTCGGGTCGTCGCAGGTCCAGGTCATGCGGGCGTCGACGGTCTTGAACACCGGGTTGCGGTCCTGGTTGCGCATCATGGCGCCGCCGCCGGTGTCGAAGCTGAGGCCCGCCCCGGGGAAGCGGTCCGCCAGCGCCCGTACGACGGAGCGGACCTGCTCCTCCTCCAGGTACAGCAGCACGGCCTCGCTGACGAAGAAGTACGGCCCGCCGGTCCGCGCGACCTCGTCGCACCAGTCGGTGTCGAGCACCGAGGCCGCGAGGGTCGTGGTCCGCTCGGAGTCGGTGAGGAACCGCCGCCGCAACGCGACGGTGTCCGGCAGATCGAGGTCGAACCAGCGCGCCCGCCCGTTGTCGAGGCGGTACGAACGGGTGCTGAGCCCCGCCCCGAGTTCGACCACGGTGCCGTCGGGATGCTCGGCGAGGAACCGCCGGACCCACCCGTCGAAGATCGCGCTGCGCAGGACGGCCCCGCCGAGGGACGGTCCGCGGAACTTCGCGAAGTCGTAGTCGATCCCCTCGACCATGACCCGCGCCCGCTCGTCCCGCAGCACCGGCCGCCGCGCCTTCGCGTCGAGCGCCCGCCCGTACAGCGGAATCAGCAACGTCTCCTGCACCGTCCCCAGCCGCACCCGCTCCTTGCCCACACGACCCCCACCCCGGCGAAGTTAGGTTTACCTAAGTAACCCTAGGGTGGCGTGGACGGAACCTCAACTCTCCCGAGTGGTGCGGGCCCTGCCCGCAGCGCCACGCACGCTGCCCCGGGAGTCGGCCACCGGTACGGCGGACGATGCCGCCAGGTACCCTCGAACGCGTCGTCAACGCGGCCCGACGGGCTTCCGCTCCACCCCGTGGAGTCTCGAAGGACAGGCCCCCACCCGCACGAGCTGTTTCGTGCTGCCCGGGGAAGTCCTTGCTGTTCCGCGCCCTCCGGGCAGGAACTGCTCTTCTGAGGAGCCTGTTCCGAAAGGTGGAGTCAGACGGGCTGAAGAGTGGCGGGCTCACCGGGCCCGCCACCGCCTGCCTCAGATGAGGTGGCGCGCTGCTGCCGCCAGCGCCTCCCACACGAGGTTGGAGACCACGCTCGCGGCGACGCCGACCAGGATCTCGCGGATCCAGGGACGACGCGCAGGCTTGTACTCGACAGGTTCCATGAGGTCCACTCCGTGGTGTGAGTTCCGAGTGGTAGGACCGCCCTACCGGGCATCCGCCCCATCCGTCACTCACGCCCAGTGGACTGGATCGTGGACTCCGCCTCATACCCTCCGGGAAGGTGCGCAGCGGTCGAAGGCTATCTCACAGGGTGCGCCCTCCCCTCAGGTCAACGCATGCGTAGCCGAATGAAGTCAGGGCTTCACATCGGTCCAGATGGCCTTCCCCCGGGCCTCCTCGCAGAGGACGCTCGTGGCTCCGGTGGTCTTGTGGCTGACGGGCTGCGACCTGGCACCACCGCGCCGCCCGCCGGATCTCAGCCGTTCCGAGGCGGAGTGAGTTCGTCGACGTCCGGGTGGGGAGGGGCTGTCGGGTGCGGGACGGTGGGGGTGGTCGAGGTGGGGGTCGGGGCGTACTGGGCTGCCTGGGCGGCGAACATGGCGGCGTAGCGGCCCTGGGCGGCGATGAGGGCGTCGTGGGTGCCGTGTTCGGCGAGGCGGCCGTGGTGGAGGACGTAGATGTGGTCGGCGTGGCGGACGCCGGACATGCGGTGGGTGACCAGGACGACGGCGCGGTTCGGGGCGGCGAGGCGGCGGATGCGGTCGAAGGCCTCGATCTCGGCCTCGGGGTCCAGCGCGGACGTCGGCTCGTCCACGATGAGGACGCCGTCGCCCTGTGCGGTCGTACTGCGCCAGTGCGTACGGGCCAGGCCGACCTTCTGCCACTCGCCGCCGGAGAGTTCGACGGCGCCCCGGAACACGCGGGCCAGCAGGCTGCGCAGGCCGTACGGGAGTTTGGCGACGACGGGGCCCGCGACGGCGTACTCGACCGACGGTGCCAGGTCCTCGTCCGTCGCGGGGTGCGCGGGGCGGCCCAGGCGGATGTTCATCGCCGCGGTCACGGGCCAGCGCTGGAAGTCCTGGCTGAGCAGGGAGACCCGTTCGAAGACCTGGGCGCGGTCGAGGGCGGTGAGGTCCGCCCCGCCCCAGCGCAGGGTGCCGCTGTCGGGCAGCAGCATCCCCGAGAGGATCTTCATCAGGGTGCTCTTGCCGGAGCCGTTCTCGCCGACCACCGCGGTGACCGACCCCATCGGCAGGGTCAGCGACACCTGGTCGAGCGCCGCCGTGTCGCGGTCGGGGTAGTGGTAGGTGACCCGGTCCAGGACGATCTCCGCGACCCGCTCGGGCACCGGGTCGCCGCCCGCGGGCAGCGTGCGCAGCCGGGCCTGGTCCAGGAAACGGCCGTGGTCGCGGACGTAGAGGCTCTCCTCGTGCAGCTGGTTGACGTTCATGACCAGCGCGCCCAGGCTCGCCGAGCCGGTGCGTACCGCGATGACGGCGGTGCCCGCCACGGCGAGGCTCATGTGCCCGTCCATGATCAGCCAGAACATGGCCCCGTACGTCGCGGCCATCGCCAGGCCCGAGAGCGCGGCGGCGAACCACTCCGTCACGGCCTTGCTGGACGCCAGGCGCTCCTGCTCGGCCTCGGCGCTCTCGGCCATCCGCTCGTAGCGGCTGAGGAGGAAGGCGCCGACGGCGTGCAGGCGCACCTCCTGGGCGGCGGTGCGTTCGGTGAGCAGGTTGCCGAGGAGACGGCTGGCCCGTACGTGCTCGACCCAGCTCATCACGGACACGTACCGCTCCTGCGCCACCCGCATGGCGCCCCAGCCGCGCGGGGCGGCGATCAGGATCAGCATGGGCAGGAGCGCGGGGTGCAGGACGGCGAGGACGCCCGCCGTGGTGACCAGGGAGATCAGGCCGTTGAGCGCGGCGACGCAGGCGCCGATCATGCGGCGGGCGGATGCCGGGCCGTTCTGCGCGACGTCGACGAGGCGGCGGAAGTCCGGGTCGTCGATGGCCTCCAGTTCCACACTCGCCGCGGCGGCCAGGTACTGGGTGGTGGCGATCCGCTCGACCTTCGGCTCCAGGCGGCCCGCGCGGGACGTGGACCAGGCGGCGAGCACCGAGTTGACGACGCCGACGACCGCTGCCGCCAGCAGGCCGGGTAAGAGCGCGTGCAACCGCTCAGCGGCGCTGCCGCTCCCGGCCAGCAGCGCGTGCATGACGGCGTTCACGGCGAGCAGCCCGGCCGCCGCGGCCAGGCCCTGCCCGATCTCGCTGACGCCCAGGGCGAGCAGGGCCCGCCGGTCCGCCTGCCACGCCATGCGCAGCGTCGCGCCGACGAGTCCCGGCATGGAACGCAGCGCCGACATCATCGTCAGGTCGAGCGTCGCGTGCTCGTGCTGCGACCAGCCCATGTCATAGCGCAGCGGCCCGCCGAACAACTCCCGCTCGGCGTCGGACACCTGCGGCTCGGCCATCCTGACCGGCCCGAAGAACCGCTTCAACGGGAGCCTCCGGCAGCCTGGTTCAGCAGGAGGGCGAGGCGGCGCGACCGGCGCGCAGCCGCGGGCGGGCCGGGGACGGCAGGGATTTCGAACGTGCGATGAACGACCGTACGAAGACATCCGGGATGCATGACGAACCCCCACGGGTCGGATGCGGACAGGTGATCGGTCAACGGGGGTTCGGCTGTCGCCGTAACGGGTGGACGCGGGGGTGGGTGAGGGGTCGGCGGTCGGGCCGCGGGCCGCGGGCCGCGAGGGGGCTGCGCGGGCCGACCGGCACGATCGGCCCCCTGCTGACGGTGTCACTTCACCGGATAGCCGATCTCCCTGACGTCTCCCGCCAGGTCGGCCGGCGTGATCTCCGGATTCAACGCGTGGACCACTCCTTCGGTCAGCGGACGGGAGGAGAGGACGTGCCGGACTGCCTCCACGTCGACCGGGACCTCGTAGTAGTCCTCGGCCCAGCGCTGAAACGCCTCCGCGGTGCGATCCACCAGCAGGACGAACAAGTGCGCAGCACCGTCGGGGTCCCCGGTTGCCGCTTCGGGGAAGTCGATCGTCCCGGTCTTCCAGTGATCGTCTCCTGCCTCTCGCCACATGCAGGCAGTGACGACAGGCATCCCGTCCTCGTCCGAGAAGGCCGGTTCTTCGACATACGACCGGAAGGCGTGGGGCACGTCATCGAGCACGCCGGGCCACGGCCCGTCCTCGGCATAGGGACTCATGGGTGACTCGTGCGCGAACCCACGCACATAGGCGCCGGCTGCCGAGAACACGATGGAGTACTCGTCGCCCGACCCATTGCGCATCGAGGCCATGGTCTCCACCGCGGACCAGTGGGCGTCGAAGGAGTGGTAGCGGCTCTCCCACTCGGGGCTGAGGATCGCCTCCAGCATGGCCAGGGAACGGCAGTGATCATGGAGTACGGCTGTCTCGGGCAGTTGTCGGGCAATATCGTGAGCGGCCACGCGCACATCCAAGCGCACGCCTCTGACACTCCGGTCCCTGCCCGTGGTGGCTGACTCATGGGACATCGGAGCGGTGGAGAACGCTGCCTCTTCCCGCAGTCGGCCCGCGAGGCCGGTTCTCGTCGGACGGAACCGGCGCTGCGACGGTCGCCGGCGGCGCCGACCAGCGGTCGGCCCCCGCGCACCGTGCGCGGGGGCCAACCGGTCAACCAGTGGGCGATGAACCGGAGTCAGATGGTCTCGTGTGTCGCCGTCTCGGGGAGTGGTGGTGCGTCCGGGGTGGAGAGGGGCGGGTCGGTGGGGGGCTGCTTGCGGGGGCCGCGGGTCACGACGTACGCGAGCAGGGCCGCCATCACCAGCACGCCGGCCCACATCGCCTGTTGCCAGCCGTCCACGAAGGATTCGCGGGCCGCGTCCAGGAGGGCCTGGCCGGTGGGGGTGCTCGGGTCCGCCACCTCCGTGGCGTTGGCGACGCCCTCGCGGGCCGTGGCCGCCGTGCCAGCGGGGACGCCGATGAGGCGGTCGTCCATGGCGTTGCGGTAGCCCGCCGAGAGCAGCGCGCCCAGCAGGGCGACGCCGAGCGCGGTGCCGAGTTCGCGGGTGACGTCGTTGAGGGCGGAGGCGACGCCCTGGCGGGCGCGCGGCAGGGAGCTGGTGATGGCCTCCGTCGACGGCGTCATCGACAGGCCCATCCCGAGCCCCATCGCCAACATGCCGGGCAGTACGGAGAGATAGCCCCCGTCGACCGACACCGTCACCGCCATCAACGCCAGGCCCGCGCCCGCCAGGAGGACGCCCACCGCCATCGTCCAGCGCGCGCCGACTCGCTCCGCCAGCCGCGGCGCCAGGCCCGACGCGGCCATCATCAGCACCGCCATCGGCATCAGCGCCAGCGTCGACAGCAGCCCCGACCAGCCCAGCACCGCCTGGAAGAACGGGAACAGCACCACGAAGATGCCCGCCTGCACCCCGAACACCACCAGCAGCGTCAACGAGCCGCCCGCCAGGCCGCGTTCGCGGAACAGCCGTACGTCCAGCAGCGACGCGTCCCGGCGGCGCAGCTCCCACACCACGAAGGCCACCGTCGCGACCAGGCCCACCACGAGCGCCGTCAGCGTCTCCGGCGCCGTCCAGCCGCGCTCCGGGCCCTCCTGGAGCGTGAAGATCAGGCCCACCACCGCGACCACCGACGTCAGCGCGCCGACCCTGTCGAAGGAATGCGCCGACGTCTCGCGGGAGTTGGGCACCGAACGCACCGCCATCACCAGCGCCACCGCCACCAGCGCCACCGGCAGCACGAACAGCCACCGCCAGTCCGCCACGTCCACCAGCGCCGCCGACAGGAACATCCCCAGGATGCCGCCACCGCCCGCCACGCCGGTCCACACGCCGATCGCCCGGCCGCGCTCCTCCGCCGGGAACGTCGACGTGATCACCGCCAGCGTGATCGGCATGATCATCGCCGCGCCCACACCGCTCAACAGGCGTGCGCCGAGCATCACTTCGGCCGACGGGGCCAGTCCCGCGACCGTGCTCGCCACCCCGAAGACGACCAGGCCCGCGATCAGCGTCGGCTTGCGGCCCAGCCGGTCGCCGAGCGCCCCCAGCGGCAGCAGCAGCGCGGCCAGGGTCAGCGTGTAGATGTTGATGATCCACAGGATCGTGCTCTGCGAGGCGCCGAACTCGACCGCCAGATCGGGCTGCGCCACGTTCAGGCCGGACACCGACGCGATGACCGCCATCAGCGCCACGCACACGGCGATCAGGATCGCCCGCAACCGGCGCGCGTCCGGCACCTCGTCAGGCGTCTCGGGGGGTGGATTCGTGGCCATGTCGTGTCTGGTCATGTCGGGTCGTCCCATCGGTCGAGGCAGGAAGAAGGAAGGGGCAGGAAGGGAAGGGGGGCGAGGGAAAGGGGGCGAGGGGAAGGGCGTGGGCAGGGGAGGGTGCGTGGAGAGGGGGGAGTGGAGAACGCGGGTGCCGTCGTGTCGACGCTAAGCGCGTGCTGCGTGTGCGGCATACGATGTTGCCCATGACGCAAGACGATGGGGACCTGGACAGCCTGGTACGCAAGCGCATCCGGGCGCTGCGGGTCGCCCAGGGGTGGTCACTGGAGGAACTCGCCCGGCGCGCCCGGCTCAGTCAGTCGACGCTCAGCCGGATCGAGAACGGCCGTCGGCGGCTCGCGCTGGACAGCCTCGTCACCCTCGCCCGCGCCCTCGACACCACCCTCGACCAGCTCGTCGAGACGGGCTCGGACGACGTCGTCGTCAGTCCGATGATCGACGCGGCCCACGGGCTGATGCGCTGGCCGGTCCGGGCCGACCCAGGCATGACCGTCGTACGGCAGCGCATGACCGAACCGCCGCCGGACAATCCCGCCAAGATGCGCGCGCACCCCGGGCACGAATGGCTCGTCGTGCTGTCCGGCACCGCGATCCTCATGCTCGGGCACCGCCGCTTCCGCGTCGAGACCAACCAGGCCGCCGAGTTCCCGACGATGCTCCCGCACGCCATCGGCGCGGAGGGCGGCCCCTGCGAGATCCTCGGCATCTTCGACCGCGACGCCCGCCGCGGCCACCAGCGCGCCGGCGGCGACCGGGAGACCGGCCGCCCCCGGGACTGAGGGAAGGGAGGCGCCGGGCGTCCTCCGCCTCGCCCACCGCCCCACACGCCCGAAGGGCTCCCGCCGCACCCCCGGCCGGTTGCGTGCCCGGCCCTCTCTCTGGTCGTCTCCTTGCTGATGCCGCAAAAGTCCGTGCCGCACAGGCATGACCGCCCTAGCGTGTCGGCATGGCCCACGCACCCCACGACCACCGCCCCCCGCACACCGACGCCCCCACCGGCACCGGCCCCGGCACCGACGCCTGCACGCACGGGCACGCGCCCACCGACGCCCACGCCCACACCGGCACCCACGCCCCCACCGGTACCGGCACCCACGCCCACGGGCACGACCTCGCCGCCGACGCCCACCAGGCCGACATCCTCGATCTCGACGCGGACGTCCTGGCCGACCACATCGCCGCCGTCACCGCGTGGCTCCCGCTCACGGCCCCGCCGCGCCACATCGTCGACCTCGGCTGCGGCACCGGTGCGGGCACCTTCGCCCTCCTCGACCGCTTCCCCGAGGCGCGCGTCACCGCCGTCGACTCCTCGTGCCACCATCTCCAGCGCCTGCGCGAGAAGGCGTGCGCCCGGGGTGTGGAGGGGCGCGTCCGGACCGTGCAGGCCGATCTCGACGAGCCGGTCTGGCCCGAACTCGGCGCCCCGGACCTGATCTGGGCCTCCGCGTCGATGCACCACCTCGCCGCCCCCGACCGCGCCCTGCGCACGGTGTACGACCTCCTCCCGCCCGACGGACTCTTCGCGGTGGTCGAACTGGCCGGATTCCCGCGCTTCCTGCCGCCGGGCGACCCGGACGGGCTCGACCTCCTGGAAGAGCGCTGCCACACCGCGAGCGACCGCTGGCACGCCGACCACGTCCCCCACCGCGGCGCCGACTGGGGGCCGATGCTCACCGCCGCCGGGTTCACGCCCGCCGGTGAACGCGCCTTCGCCGTACGGGTCGAGGGCTCCGGCGACGGGGCCGTCGGCGCCTACGCCCTCGGCGGACTGCGTCGGCTGCGCGCCGGCGTTGCGGAGGCGCTCGGCTCCGAGGATCTCGCCGCGCTCGACCGGCTGCTCGACGCCGACGGCCCCGGCAGCCTCCTGCGCCGCGACGACCTCGTGGTCCGTACCGAACGCACCGTCTGGGCCGCCCGCCGTACCCGCTGAGGAACTCCGGAGAGGAGCCGCGTCCCCGCCGCGTCCCGGAAGCGTGACCCCCGTACCGGCCCCTGGTCCGCCGTGCTTACGATGCGCCCAGTCGCACGTCAGTTCTGTGGTTCGGGCCGGTGTGTGCGTCCCGTCCGTCCGACCGCACCTCTCGATCCAGGAGCACGGCACCCGTGTCCACACCTCCGCCCCCAGGGCCCCCGCAGTCACCGGAGCCCCAGGAGCCCCAGGAGCCTCAGGAGTCCCCGCCGTCCCCACCGGCTGACTCGACCGAGCCGTCCGCCCCGCCCCACCCGTCCCCACCGGCTGAGCCGACCGAGCCTGCTGAGCCGTACCGGCCGACCGACCTGACGAAGCCCACCGAGCCGACCGAGCCGATCCAGCCGTCTCCGGCGCCGCACGCCCCGTACCCCTCGCCCCAGCCGTACCCCACCCCCGCGCCCACCCCCTTCGCCCCGCCCTCCCCGTACGCGCAACCCCCCGCCTACGCCCACCCCACCGCCCCCTACGCGGTCTGGGGGCAGGGGTACGTGCCGTTCAACCGGCCCGCCCCGGTGAACGGCGTGGCCATCGCCGCCCTCGTGCTCGGGGTGCTGTGTTTCCTGCCCGGCGTCGGGCTGGTGCTCGGGATCATCGCGCTGGTGCAGATCAGGAAGCGCGGGGAGCGCGGCACCGGGATGGCGATAGGCGGCGCGGTGCTCTCCACGCTCGGTCTCGGGCTGGGGGTGCTGATGGTGGCCACGGGAGGCGCCGCGGCGGTGTACGAGGGGTTCGAGGAGGGCGTCACCGCCGGTGTCAGCCTCTCCCTCGACGTGGGCGACTGCTTCGACGTGCCCGGGGACATCACGGGCGACGTGTACGACGTCGACCACGTGGAGTGCGCCGGTCCGCACGAGGGCGAGGTCTTCGGCGTCGTCCGGCTGCCCGGCGCCGACTACCCCGGCGACCGGTCCCTCACCGACACCGCCGAGGACCGCTGCTACGCGCTGGAGTCGACGTACGCCATGGACGCGTGGACGGTGACCGACCAGGTCGACGTCTACTACCTCACGCCGACCCGCGACAGCTGGGAGTGGGGCGACCGCGAGATCACCTGCGTCTTCACCCACACAGGGGACCGCGGCACGCTCACCGGCTCGCTGCGCTCCGACGCCACGACCCTCGACGCCGACCAGCTCGCGTTCCTCAAGGCGGCCAACACCTTCGAGGAGACGCGGTACGAGGAGCCCGAGGCGTTCGTCGAGGACGACCTGGTGGGGAACAAGGCGTGGGCCTCCGACATGGCCGCCGCGACCGCCGCCCAGGCGAAGGCGCTGCGCGGCCGCACCTGGTCCGCGAAGGCCGGGGAACCCGTCGCCGACCTGGTCAAGGACCTGGACAGGGCCGCCGCCCAGTGGCGGGTCGCGGCTCGGGCGAAGTCGGCGGACGACTTCTACGAGCCCTACGACACGGCGTACGGCTACGTCGACGGGGACGCCACCGTCACCGCGCGCGAGGCTCTGGGGCTGGCCACCGAGCCGCCGGACCTGGAAGAGAGCG
The DNA here is from genome assembly GCF_044757425.1 of Streptomyces sp. NPDC091281. NCBI lineage: Bacteria > Bacillati > Actinomycetota > Actinomycetes > Kitasatosporales > Streptomycetaceae > Streptomyces > Streptomyces sp. NPDC091281. The sequence continues at coordinate 447,651 of NZ_JBIVUY010000002.1, forward strand.
CCGGGGGCGCGGATGCCGGGGCCGACGACGGCGGACTCGATGTGTGATCACTTCCATAGCGGGGAGAAACCGCCTGGGTAAAGCCCTTGCTGGAAAGAAGTCATCACATCGAGTGATTCTCTGGCCTTTGCTTGCATGGCACAACCCACGGTTGCCAGTCTGTTGCTGTCTGTACAACCTGATGGGAGCGGCCAGTGACATTCGGTGAGCAGCCGGCGTATCTGCGTGTCGCGGGCGATCTCCGCAAGAAGATCGTCGACGGGTCGCTGCCACCGCACACCCGCCTCCCGTCCCAGGCCCGCATCCGCGAGGAGTACGGCGTCTCGGACACCGTCGCCCTGGAGGCGCGCAAGGTGCTGATGGCCGAGGGGCTGGTCGAGGGCCGCTCCGGATCGGGGACGTACGTCCGCGAGCGGCCCGTGCCGCGCCGGATCGCCCGCTCCGGGTACCGGCCCGCCTCCGGGGCCACCCCGTTCCGGCAGGAGCAGGCCGACGCGGGGGCGCGCGGGACCTGGGAGTCGCGCAGCGAGCAGGCCGAGGCGAGCCGGGCCGTCGCCGAGCGGCTCGGCATCCAGCCCGGTGACCGCGTGATGTGCACCAGATACGTCTTCCGGGAGGCGGGCGAGGCGATCATGCTCTCCACCTCCTGGGAACCCCTCGCGGTCACCGGCCGGACGCCCGTGATGCTCCCCGAGGAGGGGCCGCTCGGCGGCATGGGCGTGGTGGAGCGGATGCGCGCCATCGACGTCATCGTGGACAACGTCACCGAGGAGGTCGGTGCCCGGCCCGGCCTCGCCGAGGAACTGCACGCCCTCGGCGGCGTCCCGGGCCATGTCGTCCTCGTCGTCCAGCGGACCTACTACGCCTCGGGCCGCCCGGTCGAGACCGCCGAGGTCGTCATCCCGGCCGACCGCTACCGGGTCTCCTACCACCTGCCGGTGAAGTGAGCCCGGCCTCCGGCCTGACGTGCGGCCCACCCTCCGGCCCGACGTGATCCGGGTGCGCGAGTCCCGGACGAGCCTCGTCCCGTCGGGGGCCGGTCCGGCGCGCACGAGTCGGCGGGCGGGCTCGAACAGGTGGTACTCGTACGGGTGATGAGGGGCGGCGCACACCCTTCTGGCAGGTGCCTTCGGAACGCCCCGTCGGCGGTCTCCCGGCCGCACCCGTCGGAATCCGGTCGATTCCCTCGTCGCCGCAGGTCGCCGCCCGCGCGCCCCGCACCCCGCCGACCGGACACATCACCCCGCCCGCACGGCGCGTTCGGTCCCGTGCGCCCCCTCCGTCCTGGCTGGTTGCGTACCTGTTTGTGAAAAGCCGTGTTCGCTGCGTAAAGGTAAGGCGTACGCTCGGGCATATGCGGATTGCGGTTTCCCCGGTGAGCGGGGCGCGCGGTGGCCCGCGGACGGGACCCGGACGGAACAGGGCGGCGAGGGGGCGCGGAGCGCTATGAACGACAGCACTGTCACCCTGCCCTGGCACGTCATACGGCAGGACGACAACGGCAACCGGTACCGCGTCGGCCGGTACGCGACGCGCGCCGAGGCCCAGCAGATCGCCGACAGCCTCGACAGCCGCGGCCACAAGCAGCTCTACTGGGTCGAACGCGTCGGGCAGAACGGCGACGGCCTCCACGACGCCCTGCGCAACTGATCCGGGGCCATGGAGCCCACCTGCGTGGTGGGTCTTCCTGCCTCGCCGCCCCGCCCCGCCGGTCCCGTAGGCTCCGGCGCATGACGGAACGGATCGTGGTGGTCGCGGCCGCCCTCCTCGACGAGGGTCGCCTGCTCGCCGCCCGCCGCAGCGCGCCCCCCGACCTCGCCGGACGCTGGGAGCTGCCCGGCGGCAAGGTCGAAGCGGGGGAGCGGCCCGAGGAGGCGCTCGTCCGCGAACTGCGCGAGGAACTGGGCGTACTGGCGCGGGCGGTGGAGCGCGTCCCCGGCGAATGGCCGCTGCGGTCCCCGTACGCCCTGCACGTGTGGACCGCCCGTCTCGAACCCGGCTCCGCCGCCCCCGCACCGCTGGAGGACCACGACCGGCTGCGCTGGCTCACCCCCGCCGAGATCTGGGACGTCGACTGGCTCGATCAGGACGTCCCGGCCGTCCGTGAGGTCGCCGCCCGGCTGGCGGAGGCGAGCCCCACCGGGGTGGGCGAGTAGCCGCCCGGCCCGGCCCGCGAGCGGCGGCCCCCTCCCGCGTGCGACCCGTCCGGCGTACGCGCGCACCACGCGGCGCGGAGCCCCCGGCGTCGTACGCCGTCCGTGCCACAGTGCGCCCTCATGAGCGGTAACGCGTCCCGGATATCGGGTATGTGGCCATTAACCCCATGAAATCGGACATGGGGGCCGCCTCGTGGGCCCGGGATGTGATCGGCGTGATCGACACCGAAGGCGACTGTGCCGAGTGGACCTTCCCCGCGGAACCCGGCGCGGTGCGCACGGCCCGCGGGGTGGTGCGCGGCCAGTTGCGCGGCTGGGGCCTGGCGGGTCTCTGCGACGTGGCCACCCTCCTGGTCAGCGAGTTGGTGACCAACGCCCTGCGGCACGCCGACGGCCCCATCGGGGTCCGGCTGGTCCGCCCGGTCAACCTGCCGTACGTGCTGCTGGTGGAGGTCTCCGACCCGGTGCCGGACCCGCCGCGGGAGCGCAGCGCCCGGCCCGACGACGAGAGCGGGCGCGGCCTCCAGCTCGTCGCCGCGTCCTCCCGGCGCTGGGGCAGCCGCCCCTGGAACTCGGGCAAGACGGTGTGGTTCGAACTGACGGTCCCGGAGTGACCCTGGGAGGGGCGGGCGGAGGGGGACCGGCCGTGTCCGGGCGGGGGCGGGCGGGCCGTCGCGGGCCCACATCACGGTCCGGCGACGCTCCGGGGGTCCGGACGGGCTCGTCTGAGAGGGTGGGTGCACACAGGCGCGCGCCGCGGTCGCACAGCCGCTCGACGACCCAGGGCCGGAAGACGTGGTTCGACGGCGTGTCCGCTGGTTAGAAGACTGGAAGTGTTGTCGCGGGACGGGCCGAAAAACGCCTGGTCCGTTCTGTGATCGTGAACACCGTGTCGTGCGGCGCCGTAGTGCTGGATACTGCGGGCAGCCGCAACCGGTGACCGGTGCCGGGCGCGGTGAGCTGGAGGGGACGGTTCGCGTGAGCGAGATACCAGCGAAGGCCACGGAGTCGGAGGACCCGTCGGGCGGCGCGAGGGCGGAGACCGCGGGTGCGCTCGTGGATTCCGCAGGTCACACCCCTGCCGACGGCCCGGGTGACGGTTCGTCCGCGGCGGGTCCGGCCGGTGACGCCCAGTGGCAGAGCAGTCCGCCCGGCTCCATCTACGAGTACATCAAGGTCGCCTCCTTCTCGATCGGCCCCGACGGTCTCGTCGACCAGTGGAGCCTGCGCGCCGAGCAGATCTTCGGCATCCCCGGCGAACGCGCCGTCGGCATGGACCCCATCGACGCGTTCATCGACCCCGATCTCCGCGAGCGCGGACAGCGCAAGATGGCCGAGATCCTCGACGGCCGGGAGTGGACGGGGATCGTCCCCTTCCGGATGCCGGACTCCGCGGGCGGCCCCCGCGGACAGCGGGGCCTCGCCGAGGTCTACGTCATGCCGACCCGCACCCAGGAGGGCGAGCGGGCCGCCGTGTGCATCGTCGTCGACGTGCGGACCCTGCGCAGCATCGAGACCGACCTCGCCGCCTCGCAGGCGATATTCGGCCAATCCCCGTTCGGATTCCTGCTCATCGATCCCGATCTGCGGGTCCGCCGCGCCAACCACCGCTTCGCCTCCCTCTTCGGCGGCACCCCCGACGAGCACCGCGGCCGGGGCGTCCACGACTACCTGCCCCGCTCCGAGGGCGAGCGGGTCAGCGCCGTGCTGCGCCGGGTCCTCAAGACCGGCGACTCCATCACGGACATGCACGTCACGGGCTTCGTGCCCGGCTCCGACGAACGCCGCCACTGGTCGGTCAACCTCTACCGCGTGCACAGCGGTTCGGGCCGCCCGATCGGCGTCGCCTGGCTCGGCATCGACATCACCGCCCGCCGCGCCGCCGCCCGCGAGGCCGCCGCCGCCCGGCGCAATCTCGCCCTCCTCAACGAGGCGGGCGCCCGCATCGGCAACTCCCTCGACCTGGAGACCACCGCCCGCGAACTCCTCGACGTCGTCGTCCCCGGCTTCTGCGACCTCGCCACCGTCGACCTCTACCAGGGCCTCCTCGCCGGTGACGAGACCCCGCCCGGCCTCGCCGACGGCAGCGCCGCCCTGCGCCGGGTCGCCTTCGCGTCCGCCGTGTCCGACGCGCCCTTCGCCGGGAGCGGCGCCCCCGTCGCCGTCGGCGCCGTCCACCACTTCCCCTTCAACTCGCCCTGCGCGGACGCCCTGCGCACCGCCCGCCCGCTGAGCGTGCCCCCCGAGGAGGGCGGACTCGTGCAGTCCACCCTCGCCATCCCGATGGTCGCCCACGACACGGTCGTCGGCCTCGCCCAGTTCTCCCGCACCAAGGGCAGCGAGCCGTTCGGCGACCGCGACCGCGACCTCGCGGTGGAACTCGCGGCCCGCGCCGCCGTCTGCATCGACAACGCCCGCCTCTACCGCCGCGAGCACGAGCGGGCCCTCATCCTCCAGCGCTCGCTGCTGCCGCCGGGCGACCCCGTCGCCTCCGGCCTCGACATCGCCTGCCGCTACCTCCCCGGCAGCGTCTCCACCGGCCGCCCCAGCGAGGTCGGCGGCGACTGGTTCGACGTCATCGAACTCCCCGGCCACCGCACGGCGCTCGTCGTCGGCGACGTCATGGGGCGCGGACTGCGCGCGGCCGTCGCCATGGGCGAACTCCGCACCGCCGTACGCACCCTGGCCCTGCTCGACCTCGAACCCGCCGAGGTGCTGTCCGCGTTGGACGAGATCGCCCGCGGACTCGGCACCCCCGGCGGCGTCCAGCAGGCCACCCGCGCCGCCCGCCGCCCCCGCGAGGCCGACCTCTCCGAGGTGTACCTCGCGACCTGCGTCTACGCCGTCTACGACTCCGTCACCCGCCGCTGCACCTTCGCCAACGCCGGACACCTGCCGCCCGTGCTGCTCGAACCCGGCGAGAGCGCGCTGATGCTCGACGTGCCGCCCGGCATGCCGCTCGGCGTCGGCGGCGAGCCCTTCGAGGAGGTCGAGGTCGAACTCCCCGAGGGCGCGCTGCTCGCCCTCTACACCGACGGCCTCGTCGAGTCCCGCGACCATCCGCTGGACGAGGGGCTCCAGGCCTTCGTGGGCGCGCTCACCGACCCCTCCCGGCCGCTGGAGGACGTCTGCGACCACGTCCTCAACACCCTCGACACCCACCACGGCGAGGACGACATCGCGCTGCTGATGGCGCGGGTGCAGGGGCTGCCCGAGGACTCCGTCGGGGACTGGACGCTGCCCCGCGAGCCGCGCAGCGTGGGGCGGGCCCGCGAGTACGCCCGCGGGCGGCTCATCAGCTGGGGCATGGAACCCCTCGTCGACACCGCCGAACTGCTCGTCAGCGAGCTGGTCACCAACGCCTTGCGGTACGGCGAGGGGGAGATCCGGCTGCGGCTGCTGCTGGATCGGACGCTGGTGTGTGAGGTGTGGGACGCGGGGTTGGTGCAGCCTCGGCGGCGGCGGGCGCGGGACACCGATGAAGGGGGGCGGGGGTTGCAGTTGGTCGGGTTGCTGTCGGCGGCTTGGGGGTCGCGGCGGACGCCTCGGGGGAAGACGGTGTGGTTCGAGCTGCCGCTTCCGGACGGGGACACGCCGATGGTCGATCCGGCGGAGGCGTTGCTGAGTCTGTTCTGACGGGGGTCTTCCTCGCCCCCGCCGCCCCTTCCCGTCCCGTCCCTGGGGGCTGCGCCCCCAGACCCCGCTTTCGGCCCTGGACGGGCCTCGTCCTCAAACGCCGGACGGGCTTGACGGGGGGCTGGGGGGGGGCTCGGCCCCCAGACGGGCCGCTAGGGCGGGGCTTACAGGATCTGGCGGGCCAAGTCGTCGGCCTGGAGTGGGGGGACGTGGTGGGCCTCTGCCAGGAGGGTGCGTGGGGTTGCGCCCACCGTTCCCCTGTGGGTGTCGATGTGGGCCTCCGCCCTCGCCAGTGAGGTGCGGGCCAGCAAGGCTTCGGCCGCGTTCAGTACGCCTGGGCGGTCGGAGGTGAGGGGGCCGGCCGCGGTGACCAACCGGCGTAGCGCGTCCAGGGGGTCGTAGGGGTGGCCGGACGTCAACTCCTGGCGTACGGCGGCCAGTACGGTGTCCGGGGTCGCGTCGTGTGCCGTGGTGGTTGTCCGTATGCGGGTGAGTTCCGTCTCCGCGTCGGTCAGGGCCGCGGGGAGGAGGTCCGCCGCCTCCCGCAGGTCCGCCGCCGTGCGGTCCACCGTGGCGAGGTGGACGGCGGCCTGGGCGATCGCGCCCTCGGCGGCCCGCAGATGACGCACCGCCTCCTCCAGGTGGCCCGAATCGTCCGCCTGGCGGGCCCGGTTGAGTCGTTCCGACGCCGACAGCAGCCGGTCCTTGGCCCGTTCGACGTCGGCCGTGACCGCCACGCCCGTCCACCGCGCCTCCACGTCGGCCGCCCGTGCCTGCGCTGCGGCCGTCCGCCCGGTCAGCTCCCGGAACCGCGCCTCCGCCAGCCCCACCGCCGCCGTCAACCCCTGCCCTGCCCAGCGGAGTTCGCCGAGGGCGCCGGACGCCGTGTCGAGGCGTCGTACCGCCTCCGCGCAGCGGCCCTCGATCCCGGCGAGCGTGTGCCGTCGGGCCGCCGGTTCCGACGGGACGCCCGCGTCGTAGCTCCAGCGCATCCGCAACGCGGCCGTCAGTTCCGCCTCGGCCTCCCGCACCGCCGCCGCGTACGGCGCCACGGCCTCCGCGCCCAACAGCGCCTCGGCGAAACCGAGTTCGTCGCGGGCGGCGCGCAGGCGGTTGTCGGCGCCGGTGAGCGCGGTGCGTGCCTGCGCGTCGGGGCCGGAGGGCGGGGGAGCGGGCGGTGCCGTCTCGGGTGACGCGGGCCGCGGCAGGCCGCCGCCCGGTGTCGTCCGGGTGCGGGCGCGGCGCACCCGGCGTACGTAGCCGTATCCGGCGAGCGCCCCGGCCGCGCCCACCGCCAGCAGGGGCAGCACCAGGTCCGCCGTGGACGTCTCGTCGTCCTCCGGCGCGGCGGCCGAGACGGACTGCGGGGCCGTGCCCGCAACCGGGGCGCCCGCCGTGCTCGTCATCCCCGGCAGCACCAGCCACACGAAACCCGCCGTTCCCCCCAGCACGGCGTGCGCCACCCGCACGGACCGGTGCGACCGTACGGGCCGCGAGCGGCCACGGCGGAAGGATGACGTCACATTTGGGAGCGTATGGCCGCCCTAGCGGTCACGCGAGCCGGATGCGCCCGGCGCGGGGACGGTGGGACCTGCGACAGGGGAGGGGCAGTCGTGACGGACACCCGCGACAAGCACAGCACGGACAGCATGGACAGCACGGGCGGCGCTGACGGTGCCGACGGCGCTGACGGTGCCGACGGCGCTGACGGTGCCGACGGGGCTGACGGCGTCGACGGGGCGCGTCGGCGGCGGGTGTGGCGGCGTCTGCGGTGGGGGGCCCTCGCGGTCGTGCTGGTCCTGCTGGTGCCCCTCCTCGCCGTCCTGACCGCCCTCCGCGTCAACTACCTCGGCGACCCGGCCGACGGCACCCGCAGCCGGGGCCGTGACGCCCTCTGGCTCGGGCACGCCTGGGTGGACGGGCGGAAGACCGACGCCGACGTCGCCGCCCTCGCCGCGCGGCTGCGCGCCACCGGCGTCCGCGACCTGTACGTCCACGCGGGCCCCCTGGAGCACGACGGGACGCTGCCCGCCTCCGCGTACCCGAGGGCCGGCTGGTTCGTGGCCGCCGTGCACCGGGCGCTGCCGTCGGTACGGGTGCAGGCCTGGCTCGGGGACGTCCTCGCGCCGGAGGAGCCCGAGGGGATGCGGCTGGAGCGGGCCGAGACCCGCGCCGCCGTCGTCGCGTCGACCCGGCAGGTCCTCGCGGCCGGGTTCGACGGCGTCCACTTCGACCTGGAGCCCCTGCACTCCGGCGACCGCGACTACCTCACCCTCCTCGACGCCCTGCACCGCGTCACCGCCGCCGAGGACGCCCCGCTCTCCGTCGCCGCCCACCAGATCGACCCGCTGCCGGGCTTCCACTCCTTCTGGGGCGCCGTCACCGGCCACCCCAAGTGGTGGTCGCAGGCCTTCTTCGGCGAGGTCGCCCGCCGCGTCGACCAGATCGCCGTCATGTCGTACGACACCATGCAGCCGCTGGAGAGCACCTACGGCGGCTACGTCGCCCAGCAGACCTCCCTCGCGCTGGAGGCCACCCCGCCCGGCACCGACCTGCTGATGGGGCTGCCCTTCTTCCACGAGAACCGGTTCGGGCACTGGGACCACGCGGAGACGGCCGCCGCCGCCGTCCGCGGCACCCGCCTCGGCCTCTCCCGCACCGACCGCGACCGCGCCGCCTTCGGTGTCGCCCTCTACGTCGACTTCGCCGCCGAGGAGTCCGACTGGCGGGCGTACGAGAAGGGCTGGGCGGACCCCGGTACCAAGACCGACCCCGATACCGTCCCCGAGGCCGACCCGGACGCCGGACAGGTCACCCCCTGAGGCCCCCAGGGGGCCGGGCTCGGCGGGCCCGCCCCCGTCAACAGGGGTGTCACGGGCCCGTGGGGCAGCCGTCATCCGGGGTTCGCCTTGAGGGGCGCGGGAGTTGGTTGTGCGGGGGCGGGCGGGCGTCCTAGCGTCCACCTCTCCTATCCGTGAGGGTCACACTCTGATGCGATCGCTACTCACCAGCACCCCGGTCCGCCGCGCCCTGCGCCCGGTGACCGACCTCGTCGACCGGCGCATCGAACGCCAGGTCCGCCGCGCCGTCGCGACGGTCGCGCCCGACGCGCTGCGCAAGGAGGTCCAGACGCTCCGCGACCGCCAGCGCCCCCTGGAACTCCTCCTCGACGGCACCGGGCGCGGCGTGTCCCGCATGCCGTCCGCCCCCCACCTCGACCGGGCGATCACCGAACTCACCGAGGTCACCGGCGCCGACCGGGCCGCCGCCGAACGCGACGTCGCCCAGGCGTTCCGGCTGCTCGTCGCCCTGGAGGCGCTCGGCGTCGGCCGGATCGCGGGCGGCACCATGAACATCGTCGGCAAGCTCTCCGCCGTCCCCCTGCTGGACCCGCCCAACGACGACGTGCTGGAGATCGGCACCCTCTACGGCATGTTCGGCGCGGCCCTCGTCCGGATGCTGGAGCGGGCCGGGCGCGACCCCCGGCTGACGATCGTCGACCCGCTCGCCGGGTCCCAGCTCCAGCCGGGCACCTCCATCGCCGCCGACGCCTCCGGCACACCCGTGCGGGAGGCCGCGGTGCGCACCAACCTCGCCCTCGCGGGCGCCGCCGGTGCCGCCGCCCGCGTCCAGCGGGGCTTCTCCGAGGACCCCGAGGTCCGCGCCCTGGTCTCCGACCGCTCCTACGGCACGGTCGTCGTCGACGGCGACCACTCGGCCGCCGGGGTCGCCGCCGACCTGGAGTGGGCCGAACGGATCGTCGCGCCCGGCGGGATCGTCGTCCTCGACGACTTCGGGCACCCCAAGTGGCCCGGTGTCACCGAGGCGTTCGAGAAACACCTCGCCACCGGCACCCGCTTCACCTTCCTCGGCCAGGTCGCCCACTCCGGCTACCTGAGGGCCCGCGCCGCGTGAGGACGCCGTCCGTCCGGATCAGGTCCGGCGCCTGATCCGGGCACCCAGCCACACCAGCGGGTCGTACTTGCGGTCCACGGCCCGCTCCTTCAGCGGGATCAGCGCGTTGTCGGTGATCCGGATGCCCTCGGGGCAGACCTCGGTGCAGCACTTGGTGATGTTGCAGTAGCCCAGGCCGTGTTCGTCCTGCGCGGTGCGGCTACGGTCCAGGCCCTCCTCGCCCGCCGCGTCCAGCGGATGCATGTCCAGCTCGGCGACCCGCATCAGGAACCGCGGCCCGGCGAAGGCCGGTTTGTTCTCCTCGTGGTCGCGCACCACATGGCAGGTGTCCTGGCACAGGAAGCACTCGATGCACTTGCGGAACTCCTGCGACCGGTCCACGTCCTCCTGGAACATCCGGTACGCGCCGGGCGCCACCCCCTCCGGCGGCACGAACGCCGGGATCTCCCTGGCCTTCTGGTAGTTGAAGCCGACGTCCGTCACCAGGTCCCGGATCACCGGGAACGCCCGCAGCGGCGTCACGGTGATCGTCTCGGCCCGGTCGAAGACCGACATCCGGGTCATGCACAGCAGCCGGGGGCGGCCGTTGACCTCCGCCGAGCACGAACCGCACTTGCCCGCCTTGCAGTTCCAGCGGACGGCGAGATCGGGCGCCTGCGTGGCCTGGAGGCGGTGGATGATGTCGAGGACGACCTCCCCCTCGTTGACCTCCACCGTGAAGTCCGTCAGACCGCCGCCGCCCGTGTCCCCGCGCCACACCCGGAAACGCGCCTCGTACCGGCCCGCCGGGGCGTCCGCCGGACCCTGGTCCCGGCCGTCGGCCTCCCGGCTCGTCCTGGCCTCATGGCTGCTGCTCACTCGTACAGCTCCTCTTCGGTGAGGTACTTGACCAGCTCCTCCTTCTCGAAGAGGGCGAGCAGGTCGGGACGGATGGGGTCGGTGGTCTCACGGGTGAGCCGGACGCGCCCCGCGGTGGCCGGGCCGCCGCCCGCCGGATCGCCCGCGCCGTCGGCGAGCGCGCACAGCAGGTTCACGTTGCGCCAGGCGCGGTCCATGCCGGGGCGGTCCTCGCGGGTGTGCCCGCCGCGCGACTCGGTGCGCTCCAGCGCCGCCCGCGCCACGCACTCACTGACCAGCAGCATGTTCCGCAGGTCCAGCGCGAGATGCCAGCCGGGGTTGAACTGCCGGTGCCCCTCCACCACGGCCCGCCCCGCCCGCTCCCGCAGCCGCGCCAGCCGCTCCAGGGCCTCCTCCATCTCGCCCTGCCGCCGGATGATGCCGACCAGGTCGTTCATCGTCTGCTGGAGCTCCTGGTGGAGCGTGTACGGGTTCTCCGCGGGCGCCGGTTCCGTGGCGGCCCCGGGGGTCACCGGCCGTGCCCCGCCCTCCGCGGAGAACGGCCGCAGGGCCTCCGCCGCGGCCAGGTCGACCTGGTCCTCGTCGACGTCGGGGCGGGCGGCGAGCCCCTGCGCGTACCCGGCGGCGTGCAGGCCCGCCCGGCGGCCGAACACCAGCAGGTCGGAGAGGGAGTTGCCGCCGAGCCGGTTGGAGCCGTGCATGCCGCCCGCCACCTCCCCGGCCGCGTACAGCCCCGGCACGCCGCGCGCGGCGGCGGTGTCGGAGTCGACCGCGATGCCGCCCATGACGTAGTGGCAGGTCGGGCCGACCTCCATCGCCTCCGCGGTGATGTCCACGTCCGCCAGCTCCTTGAACTGGTGGTACATCGACGGCAGCCGCCGCCGGATCACCTCGGCCGGCATCCGGGTCGAGACGTCGAGGAGGACCCCGCCGTGCGGGGAGCCGCGGCCCGCCTTCACCTCGGCGTTGATGGCGCGGGCCACCTCGTCGCGGGGGAGGAGTTCGGGCGGGCGCCGGTTGTGGTCGGGGTCCTCGTACCAGCGGTCGCCCTCGGCCTCGGACTCGGCGTACTTCTCCTTGAAGACGTCCGGCACGTAGTCGAACATGAACCGGCGGCCCTCGGAGTTGCGCAGCACCCCGCCGTCGCCGCGCACCGACTCCGTGACCAGGATGCCCTTCACCGACGGCGGCCAGACCATCCCCGTCGGATGGAACTGCACGAACTCCATGTTCAGCAGCGGCGCCCCGGCCAGCAGGGCGAGCGCGTGCCCGTCGCCCGTGTACTCCCACGAGTTCGACGTCACCTTGAACGACTTCCCGATCCCGCCGGTCGCGATCACCACCGCCGGGGCCCGCAGCACGAAGAAGCGGCCCGACTCCCGCTCGTAGCCGAAGACACCCGCGACCCGGCCGTCCGCGTCCTGGAGGACCCGGGTGACGGTGCACTCCTGGAGGACCCGCAGCCGCGACTCGTACGAGCCGGTCTCGCGGTGGTCCTCCTGCTGGAGGGAGACGATCTTCTGCTGGAGGGTGCGGATCAGCTCCAGGCCGGTGCGGTCCCCGACGTGCGCCAGGCGCGGGTACTCGTGGCCGCCGAAGTTGCGCTGCGAGATCCGGCCGTCCTTCGTCCGGTCGAAGAGCGCGCCCCAGGTCTCCAGCTCCCACACCCGGTCCGGGGCCTCCCGGGCGTGCAGCTCCGCCATCCGCCACTGGTTGAGGAACTTGCCGCCGCGCATCGTGTCCCGGAAGTGGACCTGCCAGCCGTCGCCGGAGTTGACGTTGCCCATCGCGGCGGCGATGCCGCCCTCCGCCATCACGGTGTGCGCCTTGCCGAACAGCGACTTGCAGATCACCGCCGTACGGGCGCCGCGCTCCCGGGCCTCGACGGCGGCGCGCAGACCGGCGCCACCGGCCCCGATCACGACGACGTCCCACTCCTGACGGTCGACCACGGACATCACACGGCCCCACTCGGTTGGAGGAAGAGACGGATCGGGCGGAACGGCCCGTCCGGCGGCGGCTAGAAGAAGCGCGGGTCGTCGAAGACGCCGGACGCGACGAGACAGACGTAGAAGTCGGCGACGGCCACGCTCACCAGTGACGCCCACGCGAGCTGCATGTGCCGGGCGTTGAGCTTCCCGGCCCACTGCCACAGCCGGTAGCGCACCGGATGCCGGGAGAAGTGCCGCAGCTTCCCGCCGACGATGTGCCGGCAGGAGTGGCAGGACAGGGTGTACGCCCAGATCAGCCCGATGTTGACCAGGAAGACCAGGGTGCCGAGCCCCATGTGGCCCCACGCGTAGTGCTCGTCGCGGAAGGCGAGCACCGTGTCGTAGGTGAGGGTCCCGGCGACCAGCAGCGCCGCGTAGAAGAAGTACCGGTGGACGTTCTGCAGGATCAGCGGGAACCGGGTCTCCCCGGTGTACGTCCGGTGCGGTTCCGCGACCGCGCAGGCGGGCGGGGACGCCCAGAAGCCCCGGTAGTACGCCTTGCGGTAGTAGTAGCAGGTCAGGCGGAAGCCGAGCGGGAAGACCAGGATGATCAGGGCGGGGGAGAGGCCCCACCAGCCGCCCACCAGCTCCCAGTTGGGGCCCGACCGCATCGGCGCGCAGCGCTCCGCCAGGCAGGGGGAGTAGAACGGCGAGACGTAGGGCGCCGCGTAGTAGTGCGCGTCCGCGAAGGCCCGCCACGTCGAGTAGGCGATGAACGCCAGCAGCCCGGCGGCGGTGGCCGCGGGCGCCAGCCACCAGCGGTCGGTGCGCAGGTGCCGGGCGGTGATCGCGGCGCGCGTGGCGGTGTGCACGCCACCCGGGCCTCGGGAATGCGGTTCCGTACCAGTGGCCACGGTCTGACTCCGGTCGGTGTCGGGGGCGCTCATGGTCGGGCGGGGCGTACGCGGGGGAGCGCGTGTGGGGGAGGGCGCGCGGGTGGGTGCGCGCGGTGGTGCGCCGGTGGCCCCGGCAGCAGGGGCCACGGCGCCGACGGGTCCGTCAGGGGCTGCGGCGCTGGTGGGCGCCGAGGCCCTCGTCGTCCGAGTCCGTCCACAGCGCGCTGTCGTACGGGGCGTCGGACATCGGGACCAGCGGCGGGCCGGTGTCCGGGCGGGTGCGCCGGGCCAGGGCGGGGGCGGTCTCCCGCAGCAGGGCGACGCTCTCGCGGAGGTGGTTCGCGTCGCTGCGCACCCGGCGCAGCTCCAGCCCGCCGTCACCCCCGAGCCCCTGTTCCAGGCGGCCGAGCGCGCGCAGCAGGTCCTCCAGCGAGCGTTGAACCGACGTCAGATCGTCGTGCACGGACATGACGTGTCCTCACTTCCGCGGCGGGCAGCGGGCGACGGGCGGGTCCGGGTGGTGACGGTCATGCGCCTGAGAGTGTTGCGCGTCACAGCACGCGCTGTGAAGGGACGTGCACGGAATTGGCCGACGGCTCCGGCGCCCGCGGCGCATTGGGCCGCACGGGTGGGCTTCCGCACGCCCCCCGCCGTGTCGCCGCCGTCTGCTGAACCCTTTCCTCTTCAGTGGGCCGCGTATCGGTGCATACATCTGATCAACTCCCTATACCGCCAAAAGTGAACAGAAACCGCCCCTGCCGGAGGTAGTGAGATGTCCCACGACGGCCTCGCACCGCGCGCGGTGCTGCGCTCGGTCGCCTTCCTCACCGCGGGAGCGCTCGCGGTGCCCCTGCTGTCCGCGTGCGGCTCCCCGGACCGGTCCGGAAAGCCGGTCGCCGCCCAGGACATCGCCCCGGCCGGACGCGCCCAGGTCGCCGACGGCGGCACCCTGCGCTGGGCGGTCGACGCCGTCCCGGAGACGTTCAACACCTTCCAGTCCGACGCCGACGCCACCAGCGCCCGCGTCGCCCAGGCCGTGCTGCCCGCGATGTACCGGCTCGACGCGACCGGCCGGGCGGTGCGCGACGCCGACTATCTGGAGTCCGCCAAGGTCGTCGACACCGAGCCCCGCCAGGTCGTCCTGTACAAGCTGAACCAGCAGGCCGTGTGGAGCGACGGCCGGGAGATCGGCGCCGCCGACTTCGCCGCGCAGTGGCGTGCCCTGTCCGGCAAGGACAGCGCGTACTGGACCGCCCGCAACGCCGGGTACGACCGCATCGAGAAGATCGAGCGCGGCGACAACGACCTGGAGGTCCGGGTCACCTTCGCCCGGCCGTACGCCGACTGGCGCTCGCTGTTCTCCCCGCTGTACCCGAAGGACGTCATGGGCACCCCGGACGCCTTCAACGACGGCGCCCGCCGCACGCTCAAGGTCACCGCCGGGCCCTTCGCGGTCAAGAAGGTCGACCGGGAGGACGACACCGTCCGCCTGGCCCGCAACCCGCGCTGGTGGGGCGAGCCCGCGAAGCTCACCGAGATCGTGCTGGCCGCCGTACCGCGCGACGAGCGGGCCGGGCAGCTCGCCGACGGCACGATCGACCTGGCCGAGGTCGACCCGGCCGCCGCCCGCCGTATCGAGGGCACGGAGAAGGGCGCGGCGGGGGCACCGGCGGGCGCGAAGCCGAAGGCGGCGGCCACCGAGGACACCGACGGGAGCGCGGACTCCGAGGGGACGGGGCAGGAAGAGGAGACAGGGGAGGAAGGGGAGGGCGCGGAGGCGCAGGCCGGGGCGCCCGCGCGGTCCGACCGGGACGCCTTCCGCGACATCGAGGTCCGCAAGTCCCTGGAGCCCGCCTATACCCAGCTCGCCCTGAACGGCGCCGACGGTCCGCTCGCCGACGAGCGGGTGCGCCGGGCGGTGGCGCGGGCCCTGGACCGCAAGGAACTGGCCAAGATCGTGCTGAAGCCGCTGGGCCTGCCCGCGCGACCGGTCGGCAGCCACCTCGCGCTCGCCGGGCAGGACGCGTACGCCGACAACAGCGGCGCGCTCGGCGGCCAGGACACGGCCGAGGCGCAGGCGCTCCTCGCGGACGCGGGCTGGGTGTCCGGCGGCCCCGTGAAGGAGAAGGACGCGGAGAAGGCGGCCGGCTCCGAGGGCGAGGACGCCGACGGCGAGGCGTCCGACGAGGACGAGAGCGAGAAGAAGAGCGACAAGGGCGAGCAGGGCGACAAGAAGGGCGAGAAGGGCGAGAAGGCGGACGACGGCAAGGACGGCGCGGCCTCCGGCGACGACGACGGCACGTACATCGTCGGCCAGGACGACAAGCCGTACGCCGCCGGGACCGCGGACCGGGCGGACGAGCACGGCGGGGACCACGTCGACCAGGGCCGCGGGTCCGCCCAGGACGGCAAGCAGTTCGCCAACGCGCCCGGGGCCTACGCGCCCAAGGGCACCGCGGCGCCCGCCGCCGCCCCGCGCGAGGTGCTGGCCAAGGACGGCAAGGCGCTGACCCTGCGGTTCGTGCTGCCGACCGGTTCCGGCTCGGAGTCGCTGCACACGGTGGCCGCCCGGATCACGGCGATGCTGGAGAAGGTCGGCATCCGCACCGAGACCACCAAGGTCTCCGACGAGAGCTACTTCAAGGACCACATCGCCTCCGGCGAGTACGACCTGGCCCTCTACTCCTGGCCCGCCACCGCCTTCCCGGCCACCGACGCCCGCCCGATCTACGCCAAGCCGGTCCCCGGCGCGGACGGCTCGCTGAGCGTCGAGCAGAACTACACGCGGGTCGGCACCGACCAGGTCGACCAGCTCTTCGACCGGGCGGCGTCCACGCTGGACGCGGAGGAGGGCCGCTCCCTGCTGCGCAAGGCCGACGCCCGGATCTGGGCGGCGGCCGGATCGATCCCGCTCTACCAGCGGCCCCAGCTCACGGCCGTGCGGAAGACCGTGGTCAACGCGGGTTCCTTCGGTTTCCAGAGCCCCGTCTACGAGGACATGGGCTTCCTGAAGAAGGGCGCGAAGCCCGCTCCGGGACCGTCCGCGAAGTGACCCCCGCCCCGTCCGTACGTGGCCCGCGGAGGCCGTGCCCCGCCGGGCCACGTACGATGGGGTGAGGCCGTGGCGTGTCAAGCCCGGCAGGGCCCGCGTAACACAGACGTACGCAGCAGGGCCGGTCCTCACACTCCGGGAGAACGCCGCTTTATGGCCACGCGCCACGACATTCGCAACGTAGCCATCGTCGCCCACGTCGACCACGGCAAGACGACCATCGTCGACGGCATGCTCAAGCAGGCCGGTGCCTTCGCCGCGCACCAGCTCGACTCCGTCGACGACCGCATGATGGACTCGAACGACCTGGAGCGTGAGAAGGGCATCACGATCCTGGCCAAGAACACGGCGGTCAAGTACCACCCGAAGGATGGCGGCGACGTCATCACCATCAACATCATCGACACCCCCGGCCACGCCGACTTCGGCGGTGAGGTCGAGCGCGGTCTGTCGATGGTGGACGGCGTCGTGCTGCTCGTGGACGCCTCCGAGGGCCCGCTGCCGCAGACCCGCTTCGTGCTCCGCAAGGCCCTCCAGGCCCGCCTGCCGATCATCCTCTGCATCAACAAGACGGACCGGCCGGACGCCCGCATCGACGAGGTCGTCAACGAGACGTACGACCTCTTCCTCGACCTGGACGCCGACGAGGAGCAGATCGAGTTCCCGATCGTCTACGCCTGCGGCCGCGACGGCATCGCCTCGCTGACCAAGCCCGCCGACGGCACCGTCCCGGAGGACTCCACCAGCCTGGAGCCCTTCTTCTCGACGATCCTCCAGCACATCCCGGCCCCCACGTACGACGAGGAGGGCCCCCTCCAGGCGCACGTCACCAACCTGGACGCGGACAACTTCCTCGGCCGGATCGCGCTGCTGCGCGTGCACCAGGGCGAGCTGAAGAAGGGGCAGACCGTCGCGTGGATGAAGCGCGACGGCACGGTCACCAACGTGCGCATCTCCGAGCTGATGATGACGGAGGCGCTGACCCGCAAGCCCGCCGAGAAGGCCGGCCCCGGTGACATCTGCGCCGTCGCCGGTATCCCGGAGATCATGATCGGCGAGACCCTCGCCGACCCGGAGAACCCGGTTCCGCTGCCGCTCATCACGGTCGACGAGCCCGCGATCTCCATGGTCATCGGCACCAACACCTCGCCGCTGGTCGGCCGGGGCGGCACCGGCAAGGGTGCCGACGCCAAGGCGGCCGTCAAGGACCGCAAGGTCACCGCCCGTCAGGTCAAGGACCGGCTCGACCGCGAGCTGATCGGCAACGTCTCGCTCCGCGTGCTGGACACCGAGCGCCCCGACGCCTGGGAGGTGCAGGGCCGCGGCGAGCTGGCGCTGGCCATCCTGGTCGAGCAGATGCGCCGCGAGGGCTTCGAGCTGACCATCGGCAAGCCGCAGGTCGTCACCAAGGACGTCGAGGGCAAGGTCTACGAGCCCGTCGAGCGGATGACCGTCGACGTGCCCGAGGAGCACATGGGCGCCGTCACGCAGCTCATGGGCGTCCGCAAGGGCCGCATGGACAACATGTCGAACCACGGCTCCGGCTGGGTGCGCATGGAGTTCGTGGTGCCCTCGCGCGGTCTGATCGGTTTCCGGACCGAGTTCCTCACCCAGACCCGCGGCACCGGCATCGGCCACTCCATCCACGAGGGCCACGAGCCCTGGTTCGGCGCCCTCCAGACCCGCAACAACGGCTCCCTGGTGGCCGACCGCTCCGGCGCCGTCACCGCGTTCGCGATGACGAACCTCCAGGAGCGCGGCGTCCTCTTCGTGGACCCCGGCACCGAGGTGTACGAGGGCATGATCGTCGGCGAGAACTCCCGCGCCGACGACATGGACGTCAACATCACCAAGGAGAAGAAGCTCACCAACATGCGGTCCTCGACGGCCGACGTGGCGGAGTCCATCGTGCCGCCCCGCAAGCTGTCCCTGGAGCAGTCCCTGGAGTTCTGCCGCGACGACGAGTGCGTCGAGGTGACCCCGGAGGCGGTCCGTATCCGCAAGGTAAACCTGGACGCCCGCGAGCGCGCCCGCGCCGCGAGCCGCGCCAAGCACGGCTGACCTGACGCGACATCCGGGAGCCAGGCCTCGTCCGAGGGGCCTGGCTCTTCGCGTTCCCGCAGGACGTCAGCGGGGCCGGGCCGGGAACCGGCGGCTTCCTCGGCACGTCGTGTCCGGCAGCCGTGCGGGCTCCTCCACGGGCAAGGGCCCACGACTTCCCGCGAATCCCTGCGGCATACCGCGGGGAGACATAGGGATAACCCTTTGATCCTGCGGCGAGTCGTACGGTAGGGGTCGATCAGTACTAATCTCGGGTCGATACGCAATGCGCGTAGCAGGCGTGGAGTTGATCCCCGGCGGAGCGAAAGAGCCGTGTGGGCGCGGCCGTTGGGCGGTGCCGGACACGGACGGCACGCAGCGTGGACACCCCCTGCACAGCGGCCACCGTAGCCGCAAGTCATTTTTTGCTCCTCGACGTCCGCTATGCGGACGTCCGGTGCCGATAGATGTGTAACAAGTCCGTTTCGCAGGGATCTTCCCGCTATCCCTTTGTCCGGATTTTGGAAGAAGTAGCGGCCAGGTGTGATCGAACCGAGACCTAGACGGTGTGGTTCGGCCTTCGCTCATGGCAGATAGTTAGGCGCTAGAGCTCAGATGGACGGGTCGGGCGCCGACAGGCGGCGCAGGCTCTGGAGCGCTGGGGGCACCGACCAATTTCAGGCGCCGGTAACGGTGATCTGTCGTGTGCTGCCCCGTGCAGTGAACCAATGGATTCTTGAGGAGGAACCCATGCGCGGTGCCAGGAGTGCCAAGTGGGTCGCGATAGCCGCGGTGGTGGCACTGGGAGCGACCGCCTGTGGTGGCGGTGGCGACGACGACAGCAAGGGCGACAGCAAGGCTGCGGTCGACCCGAACGGCACCTTCACGGTCGAGTCCGGTGAGCCGCAGAACCCGCTCCAGCCGGCCAACACGATGGAGTCGTACGGCAGCATCGTGATCAAGTCGCTGTTCACCGGCCTGGTGGACTACGACGAGTCCGGCAAGATCACGTACATGAACGCCGAGTCCGTCGACACCCAGGACAGCAAGACCTACACGGTCAAGCTCAAGCCCGGCTGGAAGTTCCACGACGGCACCCCGGTCACCGCCAGCTCCTACGTCAAGGCATGGAACTGGGCCGCCAACCCGGCGAACAAGCAGACCAACAGCTTCTGGTTCTCGGACATCAAGGGCTACAACGAGGTCGCTCCCGAAAGCGGCAAGCCCAAGGCGACCGAGCTGTCCGGCCTCAAGGTCGTGGACGACAACACCTTCACCATCGAGCTGTCGACGGCGATCCCGTACTTCGTCTACAAGCTCGGCTACGAGGTCTTCTCGCCGCTGCCCGACGCGTTCTTCAAGGACCCGAAGGCCGCCGGCGAGAAGCCGATCGGCAACGGGCCCTACAAGTTCGTCAGCTGGGAGCACAAGAAGGCCATCACGGTCGAGAAGAACGCCGACTACAAGGGCACCAACGCGGCGAAGAACGGCGGCGTGGTCTTCAAGAACTACTCCAGCCCCGAGACCGCCTACGAGGACCTCAAGTCCGGCAACCTCGACGTCATCACCCAGGTCGCGCCGAAGGACCTCCCGGTCTACAAGCAGGACCTCGGCGACCGCGCCGTGGACCAGGCCTACTCCGCGATCCAGACCATCGCCCCGGCCTTCTACACCAAGCAGTGGAAGGACATCGACCCGAAGGTCCTCCAGGGCCTGTCGATGGCGATCGACCGCGACACCATCACCAAGACGGTTCTCCAGGGCACGCGTGAGCCCGCCACCGGCTGGGTCGCCAAGGGTGTTCTCGGCCACCAGGAAGGTGCCGCCGGTGACGTCACCAAGTTCGACCCGGCCAAGGCCAAGGAACTGATCAAGGCGGGCGGCGGCGTTCCCGGCAACGCCATCACCATCCAGTTCAACGCCGACGGCGGTCACAAGGAGTGGGTGGAGGCCGTCTGCAACTCCATCACCAACGCGACCGGCGTGAAGTGCTCCGGCGACTCCAAGGCCGACTTCCAGGCCGACCTCGACGCCCGTGAGGCCCAGGAGGTCAAGTCCCTGTACCGCTCCGGCTGGGTGCTGGACTTCCCGATGAACGCCAACTTCATCCGTGACCTCTTCGGCACGAAGTCGAGCGGCAACCAGAGCGGCTTCTCCAACAAGACCATCGACCAGGAGATCGCGGCCGCCGACAGCGCCACGTCCCTCGACGAGTCGGTGAAGAAGTACCAGGAGATCGAGAAGCAGCTCCCGAACTACATGCCGAGCATTCCGCTCTGGTACTACAAGGTCAACGCGGGCTACTCGGAGAAGGTCTCGGGCGTCAAGTTCGCCCAGGACGGTGACCCGATCCTGACCGGCGTCCAGGTCAAGAAGTAACCGCAGACAGCCCGTCGGCCCGGGGCGCGTCCTACACGCCCCGGGCAACGGTGAAGCGGTCGGGGGGCCCTTTCCACACGCACCGTCCAGCGGTGCGCGGGGAAAGGGCCCGCCTGCTGCCGCTGTGACTTTTCTATGGAGGCACGATGGGGCGCTACGTCGCACGACGACTGCTCCAGATGATCCCGGTCTTCATCGGGACCACCTTGCTCATCTTCCTGATGGTCTACGCCCTCCCCGGCGATCCCGTGCGAGGGCTGTTCGGCGACAAGGGCGGCAGCCCTCAGGTGATCGCCCAGCTGAGACACGAGTACGGCCTGGACGACCCGATCCTGGTGCAGTACTGGAACTACATGAAGGACATGATCCTTCACGCCGACTTCGGCACCCAGATCGCCAGCGGCCGCCCGGTCACCGACGTGCTCAGCGACGCCTTCCCGGTGACGCTGCGGCTCGGCGGCCTGGCCTTCGCCATCGAGCTCGTGCTGGGCGTCGGCCTCGGTGTCTACGCCGGTCTGCGCGCCGGCAAGGCCGCCGACACGGGCGTCCTGATCGTGACGCTGCTGCTGATCTCCGTCCCGGTCTTCGTCCTCGGCTTCATCCTGAAGTGGATCTTCGCCGACGAACTGAACTGGCTGGAACCGAACGTCAACGATCCGACGAACTATGGTCAGTTGCTGATGCCTGCGATTGTGCTGGCGACCGCGTCCCTGGCCTATGTGTCCCGGCTGACGCGCACGTCGATCGCGGAGAACATGCGCGCCGACTACGTCCGCACCGCCATCGCCAAGGGCCTTCCGCGGCGTCGCGTCGTCAGCGTGCACCTCATGCGCAACTCGATGATCCCCGTCGTCACCTACCTGGGCACCGACATCGGCGCCCTGCTCGGCGGCGCCGTCATCACCGAGGGCATCTTCAACATCCAGGGTGTGGGCGGCACGATCTACCAGTCGATCGTGCGCCGCGAGGGCACCACCCTCGTCGGCCTCGTGACGATCCTCGTCCTCGTCTACCTCGTCGCCAGCCTCCTTGTCGACCTGCTTTACGCGGTCCTTGACCCGAGGATTCGCTATGCCTGACATCACCAAGACCGACACCGCCACCGCCGCGCCCGACGCGACCTCGGTGGGAGCGGCCCATCTGGCCGCCGAGCCCGTCAAGGCGCAGAAAGCCCGCGGTCTGTGGGGCGACGCCTGGCAGGACCTCCGGCGCAACAAGATCTTCATCATCTCGTCGGTGCTGATCCTGATGCTGCTGACGATCACCTTCTTCCCGGGCTGGTTCACCAGCGCCAACCCGACCTACGGCGACCTGGCGAAGCACTACCTCCAGAAGCCGCAGCTCGGCAAGGTCTTCTCCGCGGAGTGGCTGGGCTACGACCAGCAGGGCCGCAGCGTCTACGCCCGGCTCGTGTACGGGGCCCGCGCCTCCATAGCCGTCGGCTTCGGCACCACGATCGTCGTGACGATCACGGGCGGCCTGGTCGGCATGATCGCCGGATACTTCGGCGGTGTGGTCGACGCGATCCTCTCCCGGCTCGTGGACGTCTTCTTCGGCATCCCGTTCCTGCTCGGCACGATGGTCGTCCTCAACTCGTTCCAGAACCGCACGGCCTGGGTCGTCATCGGCGCGCTGGGCTTCTTCGGCTGGACCCAGCTGGCCCGTGTGATGCGCGGCGCGGTGATCACCACCAAGCAGTCGGACTACGTCCAGGCCGCCAAGGCACTCGGCGCGAGCACCACGCGCATCCTGTTCCGGCACATCCTGCCGAACACGCTCGCCCCGGTGATCGTCGTCGCGACCATCTCGCTCGGTGTCTACATCGGCGCGGAGGCCACGCTGTCGTTCCTGGGTCTCGGCCTGAACGGCGTCTCCTGGGGCAACGACATCTCCGACGGCGGCAACCAGATCCGGGTGGCGCAGTGGATCATGCTCTACCCCTCGATCATGCTCACCATCACGGTGCTCGCATTCATCATGCTCGGCGAAGCGGTCCGCAACGCCCTTGACCCGAAGACGCGCTGAGGGAGGCGTACGTGACCACCATCGAACAGGTCTCCGTGGTGCCGGCGCCGCGCGGCGGCGACGACGCCACCCTTCTCGAAGTGCGCGACCTGCACGTCGAGTTCCACACCCGTGAAGGCGTCGTCCGCGCCGTCAACGGAGTCAACTACAGCGTGAAGGCCGGTGAGACGCTCGCCGTGCTCGGCGAGTCGGGCTCCGGCAAGTCCGTGACCGCGCAGGCGATCATGGGCATCCTGGACATGCCCCCCGCGAAGATCCCGCAGGGCGAGATCCTCTTCCGCGGCCAGGACATGCTGAAGATGTCCGGCGAGGAGCGGCGCAGGATCCGCGGCAGCCAGATCGCGATGATCTTCCAGGACGCGCTCTCCTCGCTCAACCCGGTGCTGAGCGTGGGCTACCAGCTCGGCGAGATGTTCCGGGTGCACCAGGGCCTGAGCAAGAAGCAGGCCAAGGTCAGGGCGATCGAGCTGATGGACCGGGTGAAGATCCCGGCCGCCGCGGCGCGGGTGAACGACTACCCGCACCAGTTCTCCGGCGGCATGCGCCAGCGCATCATGATCGCGATGGCGCTGGCCCTGGAGCCGGACCTCATCATCGCGGACGAGCCGACGACCGCCCTCGACGTGACGGTCCAGGCCCAGGTGATGGACCTCCTCGCCGAGCTGCAGCGCGAGTTCAACATGGGGCTCATCCTCATCACCCACGACCTCGGCGTCGTCGCGGACGTCGCGGACAAGATCGCGGTGATGTACGCGGGCCGGATCGTGGAACGCGCTCCGGTGCACGAGCTGTACAAGCGTCCGGCGCACCCCTACACCCGGGGTCTGCTGGACTCGATCCCGCGCCTGGACCAGAAGGGCCAGGAGCTGTTCGCGATCAAGGGACTGCCGCCCAACCTCCTGCACGTGCCGACCGGTTGCGCCTTCAACCCGCGCTGCCCCCAGGCGCAGGACATCTGCCGTACGGACGTCCCGGCGCTGGTTCCGGTGACCGAGCCCGACGGTACCGAGCTGGTCGGCCGGGGTTCGGCATGCCACTTCTGGAAGGAGACGATCCATGGCTGAGCTCAGCAAGAACGACGAGCCGCAGGATGCCACGCCGAACGTCTCCGAGGTGGAGACCGCGGACGTGCACACCGAGGCGGAGGCCGTAGCCGCCATCGAGGCGCCCGTCGACCGCGGTGAGCCGATCCTCCAGGTCCGCAACCTGGTGAAGCACTTCCCGCTGACCCGGGGCATTCTCTTCAAGAAGCAGGTCGGCGCGGTCAAGGCCGTCGACGGGGTCTCCTTCGACCTCTACCAGGGCGAGACCCTGGGCATCGTGGGGGAGTCCGGCTGCGGCAAGTCCACCGTCGCCAAGCTGCTGATGAACCTCGAGCGGGCCACCGCGGGCGAGATCTTCTACAAGGGCCAGGACATCACCAAGCTGTCCGGCCGTGCCCTCAAGGCCGTCCGCCGCAACATCCAGATGGTGTTCCAGGACCCGTACACCTCGCTCAACCCCCGTATGACGGTGGGCGACATCATCGGGGAGCCCTTCGACATCCACCCGGAGGTGGCGCCCAAGGGCGACCGGCGCCGCAAGGTGCAGGAGCTGCTGGACGTCGTCGGTCTGAACCCGGAGTACATCAACCGCTACCCGCACCAGTTCTCGGGCGGTCAGCGGCAGCGCATCGGCATCGCCCGCGGACTGGCCCTCAACCCCGAGGTCATCATCTGCGACGAGCCGGTCTCCGCGCTGGACGTCTCCGTCCAGGCCCAGGTCATCAACCTGATGGAGCGCCTCCAGGACGAGTTCAACCTGTCGTACGTCTTCATCGCGCACGACCTGTCGATCGTCCGGCACATCTCCGACCGGGTCGGCGTGATGTACCTCGGCCGGATCGCCGAGATCGGCTCCGACGAGCAGATCTACGACCACCCGACGCACCCCTACACCCAGGCGCTGCTGTCGGCGGTCCCGGTGCCCGACCCCGACGCCCGTGAGGGCCGCGAGCGGATCATCCTCACGGGTGACGTGCCGTCGCCGGCGAACCCGCCGTCCGGCTGCTCCTTCCGCACCCGCTGCTGGAAGGCGCAGGACAAGTGCGCCACCGACGTCCCGCTGCTCGCCATCCCGGAGCGGCTGCGCACGTCGGACACCCCGGCGGCGCACGAGTCGGCCTGCCACTTCGCCGAGGAGAAGGACGTCGTCCACGCGGCGTGATGCTCTCGGTACACACCGGTGCCCGGCACCTCACCTGAGGTGCCGGGCACCGGTCTCCGGATGAGGACCCGACGTCGTCAGGTCTTCCGCGCGGAGCGTGCGGACGGTTCCGGAAGCGGGTGAGCAGTCCCCGCCCCCGGGCCTGCCGCTACTTCCACTCAAGACCCCAGACGTTCGCGTCCTTCTTCACGGGCGCCGTGAACCACTTCGACCACACGGTCTTCTCCTGGTACCGGCAACGGCTGTCGTAGCGGTACGTGTACTTCGTGGCCTTGAACTTCTTTGACTCGTGGAACATTGTCATGCGGACCTTGGTCTTGCCCGCCTTGTTCTTCGCGGGAATCGAATAGGTCCAGCTGCTGGACTTGGTCCAGGCCTTTCCGACGGTCACGCTGAACGAGGTGCTCGCCTTGGCGAAGATCGCGCCGGCCTCGGCTTCGACACCCACGGTGCCGCTGGCACTCACCGTGGCCGTGCTCGTCTTGTTGTACGTGAGGTTGCCGCCGAGGTTGTCGTACATCCATTCGCTGTGCAGGTTGGTCGGCTGGCTTACGGTCGACTTGTTGCTGATGCGGTAGCCCTTGCCGGGGCTCGGTGCGCACGCGGCGGAGGCGCTGGCGGCGGTGCCGGCGACGATGCCGGAGGCGAGAACAGCAATAGAAACAACGCTACTTGCACTTCGCAGCACGGACGATTCCTTTCGGGAAGGTGCTCTGGGCGGAGTCAGCATCGACGTCGTGTGAGGCGGTGGCAATCAGCCGTCGGCCGGGTGGGCAACTCCGTATGCGAAGCGATGCATTGACAGTCCGATATCCGAACGGACAAAGCGCACAGACAATGGCTTGGCTGATGGCGCCCGGGGTCACTTGTTCCGTATCTGGGTTTTTCCTCACTATCGCTTGTGATGCATGAAGTGACTAATGCCTCAAACGGGCGGCGCATGCCATGCGAGGTATGAGGGGGGTCTCAAGTCTTCCTCAAGTCTGCCGCGCTCCCTCGGGCCAGCCGTATTCTGGCCATTCGTCCAAGACAAACGGGGAGTGCAAAGTGTCGGTTTCAGTGAACGTTAAATTAGAGGAAAGGGCCGCCTGCGGGGCGGGGCGCGCCGCTGTCGGGCGTCCTCTGGGCGCCGCTGTGCGGGCGCGGCGGCTGGAGCTGGGTGTCACCCAGGAATACCTTGCCCATCAGGCCGGCATGACCCAGGGCGCGTTGTCGCGAATGGAGTGCGGCCGTGGGGTCCCGACCCTGCCCCTTCTGGAACGCCTCGCGGCGGCCCTGTCGGCCAATCTGCTGATCTCGATACCGCCGTACGGCGGTATCCACGTGGCCTTCAAGGCGCTGCCGCGCTAATTCGTACCGTCTGACCCCGAACGGCCCGACAGGTGTCGTTCGGGGTCGGTCTTTTGCTGCCCGTTCAGCCGTACGGGTCATTGCGAAGTGTACTAAATGCGGCAAATAGGAATAGTGGCGAGTGAGAGGTCAGGGTGACCGGCGCGTAGTCAAGAGGAGGCATCCATGCGTGGAGCCACGCACGCCAAGTGGGCCGCTTGCGCGGTGGCCGTAGCGCTCGCGGCGACCGCCTGCGGGAGCGGGAGCAGCGACAGCGGCGGGGACAGCGGCGCGGTGCTGAGTTCCTCGTGGGGTGATCCGCAGAACCCGCTGGAGCCGGCCAACACCAACGAGGTGCAGGGCGGCAAGGTCCTCGACATGATCTTCCGCAGCCTCAAGCGGTACAACCCGGAGACCGGGGCCGCCGAGGACATGCTCGCCGACAAGATCGAGACGTCGGACTCGCAGAACTTCACGATCACGGTGAAGACCGGCTGGACCTTCAGCAACGGCGAGAAGGTCACCGCGAAGTCGTTCGTCGACGCCTGGAACTACGGCGCCAGCCTGAAGAACAACCAGAAGAACGCGTACTTCTTCGGCTACATCGACGGCTACGACAAGACCCACCCCGAGGACGGCAGCGCGCAGACCGCCGACACCCTCTCCGGGCTGAAGGTCGTCAACGACAACACCTTCACGGTGAAGCTCAACCAGAAGTTCTCGACGTTCCCCGACACCCTCGGCTACCCGGCCTACGCCCCGCTGCCGCAGTCGTTCTTCAGCGACCACGCGGGCTGGCTCGCCAAGCCGGTCGGGAACGGGCCGTACACCATCGACTCGTACACCAAGGGCTCGCAGATGAGCCTGCGCAAGTGGGACGACTACCCGGGCGACGACAAGGCGCAGAACGGCGGGGTGGACCTCAAGGTCTACACCGACAACAACACCGCCTACACCGACCTGCTGGCCGGCAACCTCGACCTGGTCGACGACGTGCCCGCCGCGCAGCTCAAGAACGTCAAGAACGACCTCGGCGACCGCTACCTGAACACCCCGGCCGGCATCATCCAGACCCTCGCCTTCCCGTACTACGACAAGAACTGGAACAAGGCCGGCTCGGACAAGGTCCGCACCGGGCTGTCGCGAGCCATCAACCGCAAGCAGATCACCGACACGATCTTCCAGAACACCCGCACCCCGGCCACCGACTGGACCTCCCCGGTGCTCGGCGAGGACGGCGGCTTCAAGGAAGGCCTGTGCGGGGACGCCTGCGAGTACGACCCGGCGGCGGCGAAGAAGCTCATCCAGGAGGGCGGCGGCCTCCCCGGCGGCCAGGTCAAGATCACGTACAACGCGGACACCGGCTCCCACAAGCAGTGGGTGGACGCCGTCTGCAACTCCATCAACAACGCCCTCGGCAACGACAAGGCCTGCGTCGGCAACCCGGTCGGCACCTTCGCCGACTTCCGCACCCAGATCGGCGACCAGAAGATGACCGGCCCGTTCCGCGCGGGCTGGCAGATGGACTACCCGCTCATCCAGAACTTCCTCCAGCCGCTCTACTACACCAACGCCTCCTCCAACGACGGCAAGTGGACCAACAAGGACTTCGACGACCTCGTCAACAAGGCCAACGCGGAGACCGACACCGCCAAGGCCGTCGAGACCTTCCAGCAGGCCGAGGAGGTCGTCCGCGACAACATGGCCGCCATCCCGCTCTGGTACCAGAACGGCAGCGCGGGCTACTCGGAGCGGCTCTCCGACGTCAAGCTCAACCCCTTCTCCGTCCCGGTCTACAACGAGATCAAGGTCAGCTGATCCGCCGTGGGGCGGTATGTGGTCCGGCGTCTGCTCCAGATGATCCCGGTCTTCATCGGGGCGACGCTGCTGATCTTCCTCATGGTGAACGTGATGGGCGATCCCGTCGCGGGCCTCTGCGGCGACCGGCAGTGCGACCCCGCCACCGCCGCCCAGCTCAAGAAGGAGTTCGGCCTCGACAAGCCGGTGTGGCAGCAGTACCTGACCTACATGGGGAACGTCTTCACCGGTGACTTCGGTACGGCGTTCAACGGCCAGCCGGTCACCGAGCTGATGGCCTCCTCGTTCCCCGTCACCATCCGGCTGACGATCGTCGCCATCCTCTTCGAGATCGTCATCGGCATCACCCTCGGTGTCGTCACCGGCCTGCGCCGCGGGCGGCCCGTCGACACCGGGGTGCTGCTGATCACCCTCGTGGTGATCTCGGTGCCCACCTTCGTCACCGGTCTGCTCCTCCAACTGCTGCTCGGCGTCGAATGGGGCTGGATCAAACCGTCCGTCTCCTCCGACGCCGAGTTCGGCGAACTCATCGTGCCCGGACTGGTCCTGGCCTCCGTGTCGCTGGCCTACGTCACCCGCCTGACCCGCACCTCCATCGCCGAGAACCGCCGCTCCGACTACGTCCGCACCGCCGTCGCCAAGGGCCTGCCCCGCCGCCGGGTCGTCACCCGGCACCTGCTGCGCAACTCCCTGATCCCGGTGGTCACCTTCATCGGCACCGACATCGGCGCCCTGATGGGCGGCGCCATCGTCACCGAGCGCATCTTCAACATCCACGGCGTCGGCTTCCAGCTCTACCAGGGCATCCTCCGCCAGAACACCCAGACCGTGGTCGGCTTCGTGACCGTCCTCGTGCTGATCTTCCTGGTGGCGAACCTGCTCGTGGACCTCCTGTACGCCGTACTCGACCCGAGGATTCGCTATGACTGACGATCCTTACGAGCCCGAGCGCGCCATCGCCGGGACCGGCATGGGCGGCGCCATGGACCTGGCGACCAGCGAGGGCGTCACCCTGGAGGGCGGCACGGACGCCCCGGACGGCGGCGAACCCACCGGCAAGCCCCGTTCCCTGTGGTCCGACGCCTGGCACGACCTGCGGCGCAACCCCGTCTTCATCGTCTCGGGGCTGGTCATCCTCTTCCTCGTCTTCATCTCCCTGTGGCCCTCGGTGATCGCCTCCGGCTCCCCCCTCAAGTGCGACCTCGCCAAGGCCCAGCAGGGCTCCGGCCCCGGCGCCCCCTTCGGCTACGACGGCCAGGGCTGCAACGTCTACACCCGCACCGTCTACGGCGCCCGCACCTCCGTCACGGTCGGTGTGCTCGCCACCCTCGGCGTCGCCGTCCTCGGCAGCGTCCTCGGCGGGCTCGCCGGGTTCTTCGGCGGCGTCGGCGACTCCGTCCTGTCCCGGATCACCGACATCTTCTTCGCCATCCCCGTCGTCCTCGGCGGCCTCGTCCTGCTCTCCGTCGTCACCAGCAACACCGTCTGGCCCGTCATCGGCTTCATGGTGCTGCTCGGCTGGCCGCAGATCTCCCGTATCGCCCGCGGCTCGGTCATCACCGCCAAACAGAACGACTACGTGCAGGCCGCCCGCGCCCTCGGCGCCTCCAACTCCCGCATGCTGCTGCGCCACATCGCGCCCAACGCGGTCGCCCCGGTGATCGTGGTGGCGACCATCGCGCTCGGCACGTACATCGCGCTGGAGGCCACGCTGTCCTACCTCGGCGTCGGCCTGAAGCCGCCCACCGTCTCCTGGGGCATCGACATCTCCGCCGCCTCCCCCTACATCCGCAACGCCCCGCACGCCCTGCTGTGGCCCTCCGGGGCGCTGGCGGTCACCGTGCTGGCGTTCATCATGCTCGGCGACGCGGTGCGCGACGCCCTCGACCCGAAGCTGAGGTGAGCGCCGCATGCTGCTCGAAGTGCGCGACCTGCACGTGGAGTTCCACACCCGTGACGGCGTCGCCCACGCCGTCAACGGTGTCAGCTACGGCGTCGACGCGGGCGAGACCCTGGCCGTGCTCGGCGAGTCCGGCTCCGGGAAGTCCGTCACCGCCCAGGCCGTCATGGGCATCCTCGACATGCCGCCCGGCCGGATCACCGGCGGCGAGATCCTCTTCCAGGGCCGCGACCTGCTCAAGCTCAAGGAGGACGAGCGGCGCACGGTGCGCGGCGCCGAGATGGCGATGATCTTCCAGGACGCGCTGTCCTCCCTCAACCCGGTGCTCTCGGTGGGCGACCAGCTCGGCGAGATGTTCGTCGTGCACCGCGGCATGTCCCGCAAGGACGCCCGCGCGAAGGCCGTCGAGCTGATGGACCGGGTGCGCATCCCGGGCGCCAAGGAGCGGGTCAAGCAGTACCCGCACCAGTTCTCCGGCGGCATGCGCCAGCGCATCATGATCGCCATGGCGATGGCGCTGGAACCGGCGCTGATCATCGCCGACGAGCCCACCACCGCCCTCGACGTCACCGTCCAGGCCCAGGTGATGGACCTGCTCGCCGAGCTGCAGCGCGAGTTCGAGATGGGCCTGATCCTCATCACCCACGACCTCGGTGTCGTCGCCGACGTCGCCGACCGCATCGCCGTGATGTACGCGGGCCGCATCGTGGAGTCCGCGCCCGTCCACGACATCTACAAGGCGCCGGCCCACCCCTACACCCGCGGCCTGCTCGACTCCATCCCGCGCCTGGACCAGAAGGGCCAGGAGCTGTACGCGATCAAGGGCCTGCCGCCCAACCTGATGAACATCCCGTCCGGCTGCGCGTTCCACCCGCGCTGCCCGATGGCCCAGGACGTGTGCCGGACCGACGACCCGCCGCTCCACGAGGTGGCCGAGGGCCGGGGCAGCGCCTGCCACTTCTGGAGGGAGTGCCTGCATGGCTAGTTCACCGGCCGCCGAACCGGTCCTGGAGGTCAGCGGACTGGTCAAGCACTACCCGCTCACCCAGGGCGTCCTGTTCAAGAAGCAGGTCGGCGCGGTCAAGGCCGTCGACGGCGTCGACTTCGCCCTGCGCCGCGGCGAGACCCTGGGCATCGTGGGGGAGTCGGGCTGCGGCAAGTCCACGGTCGCGAAGATGCTGGTCAACCTGGAGAAGCCGACGGCCGGTCAGATCCGGTACAAGGGCGAGGACATCACCCGGCTGTCCGGGCGCGCGCTGCGGGCGGTGCGCCGCAACATCCAGATGGTGTTCCAGGACCCGTACACCTCCCTCAACCCCCGGATGACGGTGGGCGACATCATCGGGGAGCCGTACGAGATCCACCCCGAGGTGGCGCCCAAGGGCGACCGGCGCAAGCGGGTGCGGGACCTGCTCGACGTGGTCGGGCTGAACCCGGAGTACATCAACCGCTACCCGCACCAGTTCTCCGGTGGCCAGCGCCAGCGCATCGGCATCGCCCGGGGCCTCGCCCTGCGCCCCGAGGTGATCGTCGCCGACGAGCCGGTCTCCGCGCTGGACGTCTCCGTCCAGGCCCAGGTCATCAACCTCCTGGCCCGCCTCCAGAGCGAGTTCGAGCTGTCGTACGTGTTCATCGCGCACGATCTGTCGATCGTGCGGCACATCTCGGACCGGGTCGGTGTGATGTACCTCGGGCGGATCGTGGAGACCGGGCGGGACGCCGAGATCTACGACCACCCCACGCACCCCTACACCCAGGCGCTGCTGTCGGCGGTGCCCGTGCCGGACCCGGAGGCCCGCGAGCACCGGGAGCGGATCATCCTTTCGGGTGACGTTCCGTCGCCGACGAACGTGCCCTCCGGCTGCCGGTTCCGCACCCGGTGCTGGAAGGCGCGGGAGCGGTGCGCGCAGGAGGTGCCGGTGCTGGCGGTGCCAGCGGAGTTCCGGGGGGTCGCCGGTCCGGCGGCGCACGACTCGGCCTGTCACTTCGCGGAGGAGAAGCGGGTCGTGCCGCCCGAGTCGCCGGAGCTGCCCGAGTCGCCGGCGTCGCCCGAGCCGCCCGAGTCGGAGGAGCCTCCGGGCGATCAAGGAAGCGCGGGGGCATAGGCGTACATTTGCGCCACAATCGCGTTAACACGCAGGCAACTTGACCGACCCGGTTCCGATATACGGACGCGTCAGTCTGAACAGCGTACGGCCGTGCGGGTGCCGTAAACGGGCCGGGAGCGCCATGTCTCCCGGCCCGTTGCCCGTGTCAGGGGCCCGTCGGGCGGCCGGGTCCTCAGGGCGCCTCGGGGGCGGGCAGGTCCAGCGAGCGGCGCAGGAAGTCGAGTTGGAGGCGGAGCAGGTTCTCCGCGACCGTCTCCTGCGGGGTCATGTGGGTCACCCCGGCCAGCGGAAGGACCTCGTGCGGGCGGCCCGCGGCCAGCAGCGCCGAGGAGAGCCGCAGGGAGTGGGCGACCACCACGTTGTCGTCCGCCAGACCGTGGATGATCATCATCGGGCGGGCCGGTTCCGCCGCGTCCACCAACCCGGCGTCGTCCACGAGGGAGTTGCGCCGGTAGATCTCCGGCCCCTCCTGCGGCAGCCCGAGGTAGCGCTCCTGGTAGTGGGTGTCGTAGAGGCGCAGGTCGGTCACCGGGGCGCCGACGACGGCCGCGTGGAAGACGTCCGGGCGGCGCAGCACCGCGAGGGCCGCCAGATAGCCGCCGAAGGACCAGCCGCGGATCGCGACCCGGCCGAGGTCGAGCGGGTGGTCGGCGGCGAGCGCCTGGAGGGCGTCCACCTGGTCCTGGAGGGCCACGGCCGCCACGTCGTCCCGGATCGCCTTCTCCCAGGCCGGTGAACGGCCCGGTGTGCCCCGCCCGTCGGCGACGACCACCGCGAACCCCTGGTCGGCGAACCACTGGGACGTGAGGTGCGCGTTGTGCGCCGCGAGCACCCGTGCGCCGTGCGGACCCCCGTACGGGTCGAGCAGCACCGGGAGCGAGGTGTCACCGGGGTAGTCCGTAGGCATAAGCACGGCGCACGGGATCTGCCGTGCGCCCCCCTGGGTAAGCAGGACGCGGGGCGAGAAGCCGGGCTCCTCGGCGTACGACCGGATCGTGGCGACCGGCTTCCCGTCCCGCAGGACCCGCGCCCGGCCGCCCGGCCGGTCCAGGGTGGCCGACACCAGTACGGTCACGCCGCCCGAGCGCACCGCGGAGTGCACGCCGGGCTCCTCCGACAGGCGTTCCACGCCCAGCTCGTTCACCCGGTAGACGTGCAGTTCGCCGATTTCCGGCGCCGCCGCGCGCTCCCCGGCGGAGGCCTGTACGAGGGCGTCGTCCGAGGTCACGTCCAGGACCGCCCGTACGTGCAACTGACCTCCGGTCAACGGGCGTTCGCCCACCGCGAGGACCCGCGCGCCGCCCTCGTCGGTGATCCGCACCAGCTGTCCGGAGGGGCTCCAGCACGGCACTCCGGGGAAAAGATCAAGCCAAATCGGATCTTCGTCGGCGTGCACCATCCGGGTCGTCCCCGTGTCGGGGTCCACGGCCAGGAACAGCTGGCCGCGCTGGTCGCGCGCCTGGACGAGCAGCAGCGGCGCACCCGCCGCTGACCAGTGCACTCGCGCCAGATAGGGGAAGCGCGCCCGGTCCCAGACGACCTCCGTGCGCGTCCCGTCGAGGCCGTACACGAACAGCCGGACCTCGGCGTTGGGCGTCCCGGCCGCTGGATAGGGGACGTGGCGTGGGTCACGTTCCGGCTGGGCGGGGTCCGAGATCCACCAGCGCCGCACCGGCGTGTCGTCCACTCGCGCGACCAGCAGGCGGTCCGAGTCGGGGGACCACCAGAAGCCGCGGGAGCGGCCCATCTCCTCCGCCGCGATGAACTCCGCGAGACCGTAGGTGACCTGGTCCGACTCGGGTTCGGCGAGGGTCCGCGCGGTGGTGGCCGGTACGCCGTCGGCGCCGGGGGAGGCTTTTCCGCCGTTCTCGCCGCCCGTACCGTCCGCGCTGTCTGTGCCGTCTGTGCCGTCCGTACCGTCCGCGCCCGTCACCCGCAGGGCGCCCCGCGCGACGTACGCCACCAGCCGTCCGTCCGGGGACGGGCGGGGGTCCACGACCGGGCCGGGGACGCGCAGTTCCCGGGCCGTGCCCGCCCGCAGCTCCGCCGTGAACAGCCGCCCCGACAGGGCGAAGGCGGCCAGTTCCACGGCCGCGTCCGTGGCGTAGCCGACGATGCCCGCGCCGCCCTCACGGCTGCGCTCCCGGCGGGCCAGCTCCTCCGGCGGGAGCCGCTCGGCGGTGCCGCCGAGGAGGACGCCGGGGTCCGCCGCCAGCCGCTCCCGGCCGTCCGAAGGGTCCAGCAGCCACAGGGAGTTGGCCCGGTCCGTGCCCGAGGAGGAGCGCAGGAACACCACCCGTGAGCCGTCCGGCGCCACGGTGAACGCGCGCGGCGCGCCGAGGGTGAACCGCTGGGTACGGGCGTGTCGCCGGGGGAAGGACACCGGCTCGGGGGTCTCGGTCGTCATGCCATGACCATATTGGCCATGCGCCCCCTTGTGCGGCCGTGCGCCGAGAGATGCGCACGCACACATAGTTATGATCACTAGCGCTGTGTGGGTATGAACCTGCTGGCTGTTGTATCGATGTACGCGTACCCCTGCTCTGTCATCCCCCACATACCCGGGTTCTTGGAGGTGAGCCGCCGTGGCACTCTCGATTTCGGCGGTGGTGCTGCTGGCGATCGTCGTCTTCTTGTTGATCAAGAAGTCGGGATTGAAGGGCGGTCACGCCGTCGTCTGCATGCTGCTCGGCTTCTATCTGGCCTCCTCGACGATCGCGCCCACCATCAGCGATCTGACCACGAGCGTGGCGAGCATGATCGGCAGCATCAAGTTCTGATCCGCAGGTCCTGAGCCGCCGGTCGCGGCGGTCGGGGGAGACGCTTCCGGGCGTCTTCCCCGGACCGGGATCTCCACACCCCCTGAGCCGGCACCCTGACGGGCCGTCGGCTTCTCGGCATGCCCCGGCGAGCCCTGGCATGCCCCGACGTACCCACGGGCCCGGTCGAGCCCGCTCCTCGGTGAACTCCCCGGCGCGCGTAGGGATCTCCCCAATGCTGCCGGACCCCGTGGTCCCAAGAATCGGACGTGTTCGCGGCGAGCGACGCGCCGGGCCCCCCGCCCGGCGCCGAGCCGCCCCCACCGCACGTCCGACCTTGGAGTCCCCATGGCGCAGCGTCATCCCGCGACCGGGGCCGGAGCCGGAGCCCCGGACACCGGGTTCCCGCTCCAGGCGCTGGTGCGGGCCGTCCTCGACGACGAGGGCGCCCGGGACTGGACCGCGGTCGAGGACGGCTTCTGGTGCCGTGTCGGCCCCGAGGAGCGCGACTGGCGCCTCCAGGGCTGGAAGCTCCATCTGTCCGCGACGCCGCTCTCGGCGCCCGAGGTGCTGCACCGGGCCACCCGCGTCCTGGTGCGCGGCGGCTGCCCGTTCAAGTTCGCGGCCCGCGCCGAACACGTCGAGGAACTCACCGGCATCCGCTACGACCGCGCCCAGTGCGGCAAGTTCGTCACCGCCTACCCCGAGGACGACGACCACCTGCGCGCCCTCGCCGCCGCCCTCGACGAGGCGACCGCCGGACTCCCCGGCCCCCGCATCCTCTCCGACCGCCCCTACCGTCCGGGCAGCCTCGTCCACTACCGCTACGGCGCCTTCCGCGGCGTCCCGCACGTCACCCACGAGGGCGTCCACCAGGCCCGGCTCGCCACGCCCGACGGCGGCACCGTCGAGGACGTGCGCAACCCCTGGTTCTCCCCGCCGTCCTGGGCCGAACTGCCCTTCCCCGGCGCCCCCGGCCGCCCCGCCCGGGCCCCCGCCGCGCCCCGCACCGTCCTGCTGCACGACCGCTACGCCGTCCACGACGCCATCCGGCACTCCGCCCGCGGCGGCGTCTACCGCGCGGTGGACCGCCGCACCGGCGACGAGGTCATCGTCAAGGAGGCCCGCGCCCACGTCGGCAGCTGGTACACCGGGCTCGACGCACGGGACGCGCTGCGCGCCGAGGCCGCCGCGCTCACCGCGCTGAGCGGGCTCGGCCCCGAACTGGTCGAGGTGTTCGACCAGGACGGCCACACCTTCCTGGTGGAGAGCGTGGTGCCCGGCACCACCCTGGCCCGCTGGACCCACGAACGCTTCGCCGAACTGGCCGACATCGGCACCGGCCTGCCGGTCGCCCTCGTCCGCGACACCGCCCGCCGGCTGGCCGACCTGCTCGGCGAGGTCCACGGACGGGGCCTGGTCTTCCGGGACTTCACCCCGAACAACGTGATGGTCACCCCCGACGGTCCGCTGCGGCTCATCGACCCCGAGTTCGCCGCGCGCCCCGGCACCTGGGACACCCGGGCGTACACCCCCGGCCACGGCGCCCCCGAGTACGTCGCCGGGCCCAAGTACCGGCAGGTGCCCGGACCGGCCGTCGACCTGTTCGCCCTCGGCGCCACCCTGCACACCCTCGCGACCGGCACCGGCCCCGCCTTCGCCCCCGACCGCCCCGACGGCGCCCGCACGGTCGTGGAACGCCTGGACGGCATCCTCGCCCTCGCCGCCCCGACCAACCCCGCCGCCCGCTTCCTCGCCCCCGCCGTCCGCGGCCTGTGCGCCGAGGACCCGGAGGCCCGCTGGACGCTGGAACGGCTCGGGGACCACCTCGACGCGGTGACGGGGGAGGCGGAGGACGTCGGCCGGCCCGCCGGAGGGGCGGGCCATGCCACGGAGGGCGGTCGGGCCGGGGGAGGGGCCGATACCGCCGCGGACCCCGCCGGGACGCAGGGGCGGGCCGGTGCCCTCGCGGACTCCGCGGGGACCCGGCGCCGCGCCGGGGCCACGGCCGCCGCGCGCGGGCTCCGGACCGAGACGGGCGCCGTCGACGCCGACCCGGTCGTGGAGCGGCTGCTCGACGACGGGCTCGCCCATCTCCTCGGTACCGCCGGGGGGCCCGACGCCGACCGGCTGTGGGCCAGTACCGCCTTCGGGCAGAGCACCGACCGGGTCAACGTCCAGCACGGCTCGGCCGGTGTCCTCGTCCTCCTCACCCGCGCCGACGCGCTCCTGGACCGCCCCGCGCTGCGGGACGCCGTCGCCGCCACCGCCGCCTGGACCGACGCCCGCAGCACCCCGCCCCCGGACCGGCCGCCGCTGCCCGGCCTGTACTTCGGCCGCGCGGGCACCGCCTGGGCGCTGTACGACGCGGCCCGCCACCTCGGCGACGACGCCCTCGCCGACCGGGCCGGACGGCTCGCGCTCGCCCTGCCGCCGCGCTGGGGCAACCCGGACGTCTTCCACGGCGCCGCCGGGGCCGGACTCACCCAGCTGCGCTTCTGGCGGGCCACCGGCCGCCCCGAGTTCCTCGACCGGGCCGCCGACTGCGCCGACGGACTGCTGTCCGCCGCCGCGCACCACGACGACGGCGTCTTCTGGCCCGTCCCGCACGACTTCGACTCCCGCCTCGCCGGGATCACCCACCTCGGCTACGCCCACGGCGTCGCCGGAGTCGGCGCCTTCCTGCTGGAGGCGGCCCTCGCCACCGGCCGCGCCGACCTCCTCGACACCGCCCGTGCCGCCGGACGCACCCTCGTGGACGCCGCCGAGCGGGGCACCGGCGGCGCCCGCTGGCGCACCGACCGCACCGGCGCCGAGGGCACCGGCATGCTCCACCACCTGTGCAGCGGCTCCTCCGGGGTCGGCACCTTCCTGATCCGCCTCTGGCAGGCCACCGGCGACCCGGACGCGCTCGCCCTGGCCGAGGAGGCGGCCACCGCCGTCCACCGGGCGCGCTGGACCAGCGGCAGCGCGGTCTGCCACGGCCTGGCGGGCAACGGCGACTTCCTGCTCGACCTGGCCGACGCCCTCGATGCCGACGCCCTCGACGCCGACGCCCGCGGCGGCCCGTACCGGGACATGGCCGCGGACCTCGCCCTCGCCCTGCACTCCCGGCATGTCCTGCACGACGGTCTGGCCCTGCTCCCCGACGAGAGCGGCCTGCGCGTCACACCCGACTACGGTGTCGGCCTCGCCGGAGCCCTGTCCTTCCTGCTCCGCCTGCGCCACGGCGGCCCCCGCCTCCTGCTGGACGGCACCGGCGCCGCGGACACGGCCGCCGCCCCCGGCGGGCCCGCGCCGGTGTCCGCGGCCCTCCCCGCCGGAGCCCCCGCATGACGCCCCCGACCCTCTCGCGCGGCGCCCTGCGCTTCTCGCCGGACGGACTGCGCGCGGTGTGCGTCGCCGTCGACGCCGACGGCGGCCGATGTCTGGAGACCTGGCACCTCACCGACGGCGGCCCGCGCCGCGCCCTGCGGACCCCGCTCCACCGCGACCTGCCGCTCACCCAGTGCGTGGCGCTCGACGACGGCCGCGCGCTGCTCTCCTGGCACGAGCCCGGCGGACGCCAGCACCTCGAACTCCTCGCCCCCGACGGGCCCGCCCGCCGTCTCGGCCCCTGCCCGGCGCCGCTGCGCCTGCTGGCCGCCCCCACCGGGTCCGGCTGGCTCGCCACGGCCGTCTCGTACGAGACCGGAGACCTTGACGGTGCAGGCAGCACTGGGGGACCCGGCAGCTCCGGGGGACCCGACGGCGCCGGGGGTGTGTCCACCGTGCACCGGGTCGGGGACGGTGCGGACGGCGTCGCCTGGCTGACCCCGGTCGCCCGGATCGCGGGGCGGCTCGGCGGGATCGCCGTCCACGGCTCCCGGCTCGCGGTCACCGCCGTCGTCGCCGGGGTCCCGACCCCGCTCGTGATCGACCCGGACGCCCCCGCCGGCCTGCGCGTCACCCCGCTCACCGCTCCCGCCGAGGGCACCCCCTCCGCCGACCGCGCCGAGGCCCGCCATGTCGTCCTGGCCGGGGGCGGCCGGGTCCTCCTCGCGGTGCGGACCGCCGACGGGGTGCGGCTGGCGCTGGCCGACGGCAGCGCCGTACGCCTCCTGGACGGGCCGTCGGCGGGGGAGGCGACCGTGACGCCGGTCGCGCTCGACCCGGACGGGACGACCCTCGCGGTGACCGTGAGCCGGGGCGCGCGCAGTGAACTCGCCCTGTACGGAACGGACTCCGGGGAGCTGCGCCGGGTCGCGCTGCCGCCGGGCCACCTGGGCAGCGAGGCCGCCTGGAGCGCGCGCGGGCTGTGGCTGCCGTACTCCGCGCCCACGCGGCCCGCCTCCCTGGGCTGGCTGCCGCCCGGCGCGACCGCGCTGCGGACCGCGCCCGCCCGGCCCGGCCTGCACGCGGGGCGCCTGGAGCGGCTGCCCGGCGCCGACGGCTCCGTCGAGGCCGTCGTCCACGGACCCGACTGGCGTGCCGACGGCCCGCTGGTGGTCGCCCTGCACGGCGGCCCCGACCGGCACTGGACCCTCGGCTTCGAACCGCTCTTCCAGCTCCTCGCCGCCGCCGGGATCACCGTCGTCGCCCCCAACCAGCGCGGCAGCACCGGCTACGGCCGCGCCCACGCCGACGCGATCCGCGGCGCCTGGGGCGGGCCCGACCTGGCCGACGTCCGCGCCCTGCGCGCCCACCTCGACCGGGAACGCGGCCCGCACGCGCCCCGGCCCGCCGTGCACGGCAGCAGCTACGGCGCCTTCCTCGCCCTGCTGGCGGCGGCGGCCGACCCGGAGGGCTGGTCGGGGTGCGTGGCGGTGGCCCCGTTCACCTCCGTACCGGCGCTGTACGCCGACGGGCACCCGCCGACCCGCAACCTGATCGACCGGCTCGGCGGCCACGACGCCCCCGGCGTCCCCGGTGCCCCCGAGGCGGGCGGCGACGCGCTCGGGCCGCGCGACCTGGAACGGCTCGCGCCGCGCGTCCGCGCCCCCGTGCTGCTGATCCACGGGCGGCGCGACGAGACCATCCCCGTCGCCCACTCCCGCGCGCTGGCACGGGCGTTGACCCACGCGGGCCGCGCCCCGGTCACCTACCGGGAGCCCGCCGACCGCGGCCACCAGGCCGTCAGCGCCCGCCCCGGCACCCCGCAGGCGCGGGAGATCACCGACTTCCTGACCCGGCCCGACCCCGCCCGCGGCCCGCTCGCCGCGCGCACCGGGCGGCACGGCGGGGGAAGGACCGCGGTCGCGTCCGGCGACCGCCCCGACGACACGGCGAGAGGAGGTGACATCCATGGAGACGGAGTTCGAGATCGAGGCGCTCCAGCTGCTCCGGCCCGCTGACGCGGCGCTCTACCTGGGGGACCTGGACCCCGACGACTGCGCCCTGACCTGCGACGGCCAGTCCTGCAAGGCGTCCTGCGGCATCAGCTGCACGGTCACCGGCTGAACCGGTGCCGGCCCACCGGCACCCGTACCGGCACACCGGCCACCGCGCCGGGGAGACGACATCCGAGAGGAGTGGAGAAGGACATGGGATCGGACATCGCGTACGACGTCGAGGTGCTCCAGCTGCTGAGCGGCGAGGAGGCCCGTCTCGGCATCGGCGACCTCGACCAGGACAACTGCGGCACGTTCACGTGCCTCATGACCTGTTCGTACAGCTGTGACATCACCTGCGACATCAGCGTCGGCTGACCTCGCTCACCGGTGACGGTCCGGCCGGGCGCGCACCCAACGCGCGCCCGGCCGTACCGGCAACGTACCCCCGAAGCGGCCCGCGGAGACCACCGCGGGCCCGTGAACACGAGGCACGACAGGAAGGAGGAGAACGGTGCACCACCTGACGGAGATCGACACCGAGGCGCTCCAGTTGCTGCGCGCGGAGGAGAACGCCCTCTACCCGTCCGAGCTGGACGACGAGGCCTGCGGCTCCACCTGCAAGATCACCTGCTGGTTCTCGGTCGAGTAGACGGCTCGGCCGGGCCGACGAACGAACGAACGAACGGACGGACGGACGACGACATGACCGAACGCGACATCGACGCCCTCCAGTTGCTGCCCGGGGAGGACGTGCGCTCCGGCTACCTCGGGGAGCGCGACGGGGACCTGTGCGGTCTCACCCTCACCGACTCGCCCGGCACCGGCACCCCCACCGGTACCTGCGGGACCACCTGGTAGCCCCTGCCGGGCGCCGTCGCACGGAGAAGGAGCACGGACATGGCCACGGACGGAAGCCGGACGCTGCTGCGGAGCACGGCGGCGCGCGTCCGCGGCCCGCTGACCGCCCTGGTGGCCCTCATGGCCGCCAGGGCCCTCCTCGGGCTGGCGTCGCCGACGCTGCTCGCCGCGGCCGTCGCCGCCGCCCTCGACGGGGACGACGCGGTACGGCCCGTCGCCCTGCTCGGCGCGGCGGTCGTCGCCACCGGGCTGCTGGAGGCCGTCCTCGCCCCGTTCGGCGCGCACACCGTGGGCCGGGCGGGCGCCTGGCTCCAACTCCGCACCGCACGGCACCTGCTGACCCTCGGCGCCCGCTCCCCGCTGCCGCCCGGCGACGCCACCGCGCGCGTCGTGCAGGCCGCCCCCGGCACCGCCAACCTGCCCGTGACGGCGGCGGGTTCGCTGATCTCCCTGGTGAGCGCGACGGTCGCCCTGGGGCTGCTGTGGCGGATCGACCCGTGGACGGGGCTGACGTTCACCCTCGCCGTGCCCGCGGCCGTCGTGGTGGCCCGGCGTTTCATCGGTGGCGCCACCGGCGCCCAGGCGGGCTATCTGGAAGCCCAGTCCGCCATCGCCGCCCGCCTGCTGTCCGCGCTCGCGGGCGCCCGCACCGTCCGGGCCGCCTCGACCACGGGCACCGAGACCGAGCGCGTCCTCGCTCCGCTGCCCGCCCTGTCGGCGGCCGGGCGGGCCCTGTGGCGCGTCCAGCGGGGCGCCGTCTGGCAGTTGAAGCTGCTGATCCCGCTCACCCAGGTCCTGGTCCTCGCCGTCGCGGGCCTCGGCGTCGCCTCCGGCCGCCTCGGCCCGGCGGAACTCCTGGCCGTGTCGGGCTACCTGGGCATCGCCACCGGCGCGCTCGCCCAGGTCGACGTGCTGCTGGAGGTGGCCCAGATCCGCGCGGGCACCGCCCGCCTCGCCGACGTCCTGGCCCGCCCCCTGCCTGCCCACGGCACCGGCCAGGCACCCCCGGACGGCCCCGGCGACGTCCTGCTGCGCGACGTCCGGGTGTACCGGGAGGGCGCCCGTCCCGGCGCCTCGGCCACGCCCGGCGCGCCCGTCCTCGACGGCCTGGACCTGTGGCTGCCCGCCGGGCGGTCGGTGGCCCTCGTCGGCCGCTCCGGCGCGGGCAAGAGCCTGGTCGGCGCGCTGATCGGCCGCCTCGCCGACCCGGACGACGGCGACGTCCTCCTCGACGGCGTCCCGGTGCGCGCCCTCGACCCCGCCGACCTCGCCCGCCAGGTCACGTACGCCTTCGAGCGGCCCGCCCTGACCGGCGCCACGGTCCACGAGGCGATCGCGTACGGCCGCCCCGGCCTGAGCCGCGCCGACGTCGAGACCGCGGCCCGCGCCGCGCACGCCGACACCTTCGTCCGCCGCCTGCCGCAGGGCTACGACACCCCGCTGGAACGCGCCCCGATGTCCGGCGGCGAACGCCAACGGCTGGGCCTGGCCCGCGCGTTGGCACGTCCGGCGCGGGTGTACGTGCTCGACGACGCGACCTCGGGGCTGGACACCGTCACCGAGGCCGAGGTGACGGCCGCGCTGACGACGCTGCTGGCGGGCCGCACCCGGCTGGTCGTCGCCCACCGGGCGGCCACCGCGGCCCGCTGCGACCTCGTGGCCTGGCTGGACGGCGGACGCGTGACCGCGTTCGCGCCGCACGCGGAACTGTGGCGCGACGACGCCTACCGGGCGGTCTTCGCCCAGGACGCCGCCACGGCGGCACGGGACGGACGGGAGACGGCGGATGTCTGAGCGGACACCCGGAAGCCGTAGTACAGGCGGTGTCGGTGTCGGTGTCGTGAGCCGGGGCGGGCTGCGGCTGCTGCGGGACGGGCTGCGGGGGACCCGGCGCCCGCTGACCCGGATCGCGGGCTGGTCCCTCCTGGAGGCCGCCCCGGCGCTCGCCTCGGGCTGGGTGACCGCCACCGCGGTCGACCGCGGCTTCCTCGCGGGCCGCCCGCTGCACGGCCTGGCCTGGCTGGGCCTGCTGGCCGCCCTGTACGTGGTCCGCGCC
This sequence comes from Streptomyces sp. NPDC091281, assembly GCF_044757425.1. Taxonomy (NCBI): domain Bacteria; kingdom Bacillati; phylum Actinomycetota; class Actinomycetes; order Kitasatosporales; family Streptomycetaceae; genus Streptomyces; species Streptomyces sp. NPDC091281. The sequence goes on from NZ_JBIVUY010000002.1 coordinate 490,884, forward strand.
ACCGCCGAGCGGGCCCTGTTCCCGCACCTCGCCGACATCGTCGAACCCCTCCGCGACCACCTGGTACGGCGCCTCGTACGCGCCAGCCTGGAACGGGCCGCGCGGGAGGGCCGGGCGGTCGACTCCGCCGCCGTGGCCCGGCTGACCCGGCAGGCCGAGACCGTGCGCAACCTGGTCGCCACCCTGCTGCGGACCGCGCGCCCGCTGGTGGTGACCCTGCTCGCCGCCGTGGCCGGACTCACCGTCCTCGACGCGTTCGCGGCGGCCGTCGTCCTGCCCCCGCTGCTGCTGGTGCTGCTGGTGTTCCCGCTCTCGCTGGGCTCGATGATGCGGCGCCGCCGCGCGGTGGTGCTCGCCGAGGAGCGGGTCGCCGTCCGCACCGGTGAGGTCCTCGCCGCCGGACGGGACATCGTCGCCCTCGGCGCCCGCGACCACGCCCTGTCGGAGGTCGAGGAGGCGACGACCGGGTACGTCCGGGCCGCCGTCTCCGCCGCCCGGTTCGCCGCGGTCCGTGTGCTGCTGGTCTTCCTCGGCGGCCATCTGCCCCTGCTGGCCCTCCTGCTGACCGGGCCGTGGCTGGTGTCGAGCGGGCGGATGAGCGCGGGCGAACTCGTGGGCGCGGTCACCTATGTGACGGGCTATCTGATCGGGGCGCTCCAGGCGGTGACGGGGTCGGTCGGCGGCCAGCTGACCCAACTCGGCAGTGTGCTGGACCGGTTGGCGGAGACGGCCGTGGTGGAGGACAAGGCGGCGGGCTCCGTCGGGCGGGGCGGCGCGCCCGTCCCGGACGGGTACGCCCTGCGCGTCGACGGGCTGACCTTCGGCTACGGCCCGCACGCCGCACCCGTCCTGCGCGACCTCTCCCTCCTCCTCCCCGAGGGGGAGCACCTGGCGATCGTCGGGGCCAGCGGCATCGGCAAGTCCACCCTGGCGGGCCTGCTCGCGGGGCTGGAGAAGCCCGGCGCGGGCACGGTCCGGCTCGGCGGGGCCGAGGTCACCGCCCTCGACGACGCGCTCCGGGCCCGGTCCGTCGCCCTGGTCCCGCAGGAGGCGTACGTCTTCCACGGCACCGTCCGCGACAACCTCCGCTATCTCGCCGCGGCGGCCACCGACACCGAACTCCGGCGCGCGGTGGGGGAGGTGGGCGCGGACACGGTGGTGGACCGGCTCGGCGGACTCGACGCCGAGCTGACCGACCCGGCCGGTCAGCTCTCCGCCGGGGAACGGCAACTGCTGGTCCTGGCGAGGGTGTTCGTGGCGCCCGCCCGCGTCGTCGTCCTCGACGAGGCGACCTGCCATCTCGATCCGGTCGCCGAGGCCCGCGCGGAGCGGGCCTTCGCCGCCCGACCCGGCACCCTCGTCGTCATCGCCCACCGCCTCGCCTCCGCCCGCCGCGCCCGCCGCGTCCTCCTCCTCGACGGCGACCACGCCGACCTCGGCACCCACGAGCAACTTCTCGCAGGAGCACGGGGCTACGCCGACCTCGCGGGGCAGTGGACGGCGGTCTGAGCCGGGCGGCCGACGGCCCCCGCGGGTGACGCGCCGCCCACGGCGCGCCCCCTTCGCCCCTCCGCTGCCCCCGCTACCCCGGCCCCCGCAAATACGCCGACAGCGCCACCCGCGACGACACGTCGAGCTTCCGGTACACGCGGGAGAGGTGGGTCTCCACCGTGCGGGGACTGAGGAAGAGGCGTTCGGCGATCTGGCGGCTGCGCAGTCCCGCGGCGGCGAGTTCGGCGATCTCCCGCTCGCGGTCGCTGAGGAGGTCGAGGCCCTGCGCGAGGCGGCCGTTCTCGACGAGGTCGGCGCGGACCAGGGCCGCCTCCTCCAGGACCAGCCGCGCCCCGAAGGTGCGGGCGACGGCCTCCGCGATGTCGAGGTCGCGCAGCGCCGCCGCCCGCCCCCGGCTCTCCCCGAGCGAGCGGGCCCCGCTCACCAGGGTCCAGGCGTACTGCACGGGCATGTCCCGCGCCCGGAACGTCTCCGCCGCCGACGCGAACAGCCGTGCCGCCGCCTCGTGTTCACCGTCGGCGGCGTGCAGCCGGGCGCGCGCGCAGCGTACGTGGGCCTCCTGCACCGGCAGCCCGAGCCGCTCCGCCGCCGCCTCCGCGGCGCGCACCAGCCGTTCGGCCTCGTCCCGGCTCCCGTCCCCGGCCTCCCGCCCGTCCCCGGCGTCACTGCCGGTGCCGCCGCCGATCCCGCCGCCGTCCCCGCCGAGCCCTCCGTCCAGGGTCGCCGTGGCGAGCAGGGCGAGGACGTACGGCCGGGTGAACGGCCGTACCAGGGGCACTCCTTCGCCGCCGCCGCCGTCGAGCAGGGTGCGGCGGCAGCCCGCCGGGTCGCCCGCGTGCAGCCGGGCGAGGGCGAGCAGGCCCATCGCGGAGCTGGTCCACCAGCTCTGGCCGGGCGGCACGGTCCGTGTCGCCACCTCGATCCGGGCCACGGCCTCCTCGGCGTGCGCGCGACCGCGCGACCACACCAGCGCCGTCGCGCCGATGGCCTGCGCCAGCGTCACGGCGGGGGCGGCGCCGAGGGAACGGGCCAGTTCCTCCGCCTCGTGGGCGCGCCGCCGGGCGGTGTCGAGGCGTCCCGTCCACTGCTCGGCCATCGCGAGCGCCAGTTGACGGTGCATCAGCACGGGCCGGTGCACCCCGGACACCCCGGCGGGCAGGCCGCGCCCGAGGTGCCGTACGGCGTCGGGGTACCGCTCCAGGTACAGCTCGGCGCTGCCCAGCAGGGCAAGGGTCTCGGGGGTGCGGCCGGCGAGCGGGTCGGGCAGCGCGTCCACCAGCCGGGCGCACCGGGTGATCTCGGGCTCGGCCTCGGCCAGGTCACCCACATGGGTGGCGCACAGCGCGGACAGGACGCTCACCACGGCGTGCTCGGGGGTGTCGGCCGCCGGGTGGCCGGTGGCCGCGGGGGCCGCCGCCTCGCGCAGCACGGCGCGGGCCTCCTCGTGGGTGCCGCGCAGGACGTGGGCCAGGCCGTGCACGGTGATCAGCTCGACCGCCTCGGGCGGCAGGTCGGCGGGCAGCGGCCGGGGGATCAGCGCGAGGGCGGCCCCGGAGAGCGCGGTGGCCTCCTCGTACCGGCCCAGTTGCCGTTCCGCCTCGGCGCACACGGCGTGCACGCGCAGCGACTGGCGTGCGGTGAGGGTCGCGCGCCGGTGGCCCAGCACCTCGTGCGCGAGCGCGCGGGCCTCGGCCGGGCGCCCGGCCGCGATCAGCGCGCGGCAGCGGGCGACCTCCAGCTCGGTGCGGTCGGGGGCCGGGACCGGGCCGGTGCCCACGGGGCGCGCCCCGCCCTCACCCGTACCGGCGTGTGCGCCGGGCCCGCCGCAGTCGTCGTCGGTGTCCGGCCGGTCGGCGGAGCCGTCGCCGAGGTGGGTCAGGGCGAGGCGTAACCAGCGTTCGGCGGTGGCGGGGCGGTGTCCGGCGGCCTCGGCGGCGCCTTCCGCGAGGGTGCGGGTGGCGAGGGCGGTGTCGGTGCCGAGCAGGTGCTCGGCGTGCCGGGCGCGCGCGACCGCGCCGCCGCCGCGCGCGGTGATCAGGTCGAGGGCGCGGCGGTGGGCGCGCAGCCGGAAGGAGAGTCCGGCCCGCTCGTGGGCGACGTGGCCGACGACGAGGTGACGGAAGGTCAGCCGCCCGTTGAAGTCGGCGGGCCGCACCAGGTCGGCGCGTTCCAGCTCGGCGAGCGCGTCCAGGCCCTCCTCCAGCCCCAGTCCGCAGACACGGGCGACGTCCTCGGGCCGGAACGGGGCGCCGAGCACCGCCGCCGCCGACAGCGCGGTCGCGGCCCGCGGGGTCAGCGCGTCGAACTCGGCGAGCAGCGGCTTCGCCTCGCGCAGCAGGCCGTGGGTGTCGGTGCCGGGCCGGTCGGGCCACTGGCCCGGCTCCCAGCGGGCGGCCAGCAGCAGCCGCAGATAGAGCGGGTTGCCGTCGGCCGCCGCGCACAGCCGCTCCGCGAGTTCGTCGTCACCGTAGGGCTGCTCGTGCGGACGGCCGGGGCCACGCGGCTCCCCGAGGCCGAACCCCTCGCCGGGCTCGCCGCTCCCGGCGCCCTTCGCCGTCCCGCCCGGTCCGGTCCGGCCGGTCGCGGCCCCGCGGGCCAGCAGCGCGGCCACCCCGGCCGGGTCGAGGGGCGCCGGTTCCAGCCGCGTCACGTCCCCCGCGCGCAGGGCGTCCTCCAGCGTCTCGGCCAGCGCGGCGCCGCACTGGCGGGGGCGGTGGGCGAGGACGAGGACGTACGGCGTGCGGGCGGCGGCGCGGATCAGCCGGACCAGGGAGGGCACCGCGGCCGGGTCGCACCGGTGGACGTCGTCCAGCACCAGCACCCCGCCCGCGGCCCACTCCGTGCCGTCCCCGGCCGGCTCCCGGCCGCCGCGCGCCGCGAAGCCGCCCCGTAAGGGACCGCCCGCCCGCGCCGGGGTACCGAGCCCGGCTTCGCGCAGCGCCTGGAGCGGGTCGGCCGTGCCGGGGCGGGTGCGGGCGCGGGTGACGGGCAGCGCCCGCCGGACCGCCCGCTCGGCCAGGGCGTCCGCGAGGCCGGTCTTCCCGGCGCCGGGCTCGCCGGTGATCTCCACGACGGCGCCCCGCCCGTCCGCGAGGGCGGCGAGGACGCGGTCGAAGCGGGCGGGCGCGGTCTCCCGCGCGAGGGGCGGCTCTGCGGTCACGGCGGCCATCGGTGTGGTTCCCCTCCGCGGGCACTGTCGGTCTTTTGTCGCGTACCGTCCGGGCCTTTACAGAATACAAAGAAACAAGCCCCGGTGGCTTACGTTTCTGATGTCCGGGGCCCGTTGGGGAAAATTATCCGTCGTTCCGCGCGGGAGGCACCGTTTCTGCGCTCCTGCTGTCTATGCCGCGTACGCGAGGAATGCGGCGCTCTGCGGCCCCACGCCGTGTGCGGTCGGACCGGGGCCGCTCAGTCGGGGATGTCCCACGTGAAGCGGTGCGCGTGGATGCCGAAGTACGGGAACGACTCGACCGCGCGCACCCCGGCCACCGGGCGGACCCGCTCGTTCATCACCGACGCGAGTTCGTCCATCGACCGGCACACGACCTCCGCGAACAGGTCGAACGAGCCCGCCGTGGACACCAGGTAGATCAGCTGGTCGAGGTCCTCCAGCGCGGCGATGACCTGCCGCACGTCGCCCTCGACCCGGATGCCGAGCAGCGCCATCACGGGCAGCCCCAGCCGCAGCGGGTCGGTCACCGCGGCGAACTGGAGCAGCCCCCGCTCCGTCAGCCGCTGCACCCGCGCCCGGACCGCGGGCGCGGACAGTCCCACCTCCTTGCCGAGGTCGGTGTACGACATCCGGCCGTCCTGCTGGAGCCGCCGGATCACCATCCTGTCGACTGCGTCCAGCTCGATGCGCGCCGTCACGTGACCGTTCTCTTTCTCCGGCGTCCTCCGGTGCTCCCCGGCTCGCGCGGCGTCCTCTGGCCTGCCCGGCGACCGCCCCCGGGCCGCCGGACCGCGACCGTACCAAGGGTCCCCGGCGGCCGGGGCGCGGGTCGGCGAGGCGGTGGGCGAAGGGGGGTACGGGCGTGGGCGGTACGGGCCCTCGGTACGGACGTTACGTAGCGCGCGTACGTGGGTCCACGGACGTATTCGCATGATCGTTCGATGACGCTGAGGGTCCGCCGACCGCCCGTCACGAGGGGGACCCCTTGCACCGCACGCGCCGTCCCGTCCCGCACGCGCAGCCGCTCCCCGAGGCGGCGCCGGACCCGGCCACCGCACTGCCGGCGCCCCTCCCCGTCCCCGCGCCCCCCGCCGGTCCGGCCGCCTCCGCCCCGCACCCGGCCACCGCGCCGCCGCCGAGCGGCCGGGAGCGGGAGGCCGACCGGCTGCGCAGGCTCCTCACCGGGCCCGGCCGTCCGCCGCTGCGCCTGCTGGAACTCGGCGGCGACCCCGGCACCGGCAAGACCCGGCTGCTCACGGAGGGGGCGGCGCTCGCCGCGGCGGCCGGCGTGACCGTGCTCTCCGGCCGGGCCCGCGGCACCGACCGCGACCGGCCGCTCGCCCTCTTCCTGCGCCCGCTGCGGGACGCCCTCGCCCTCCCCGGCGTCGGCCCGGCCCTCACCCCCGCCGAACGGGACGTCCTGACCGCCCACCTCACCCCGGCCGACCACGACCCCGACCCTGACCACGACGGCTACGGCGACGGCGACATCGATGTCCCGTCCGCCGGACCGGCCGGTCCGCGGCGGGCGCGGCTGCACCGGGCCGTCGTCGCCCTGCTGCGCGCGGCCGGGGACCGGTATCGCACCGCCCTCTGCCTCGACGACCTGCACCGCGCCGACGACGCCTCCCTCGCCCTCCTCGACCACCTGCTGCGCCACCCGCTGCCCGGCACCCGGCTGACCCTGGTCTGCGCGCTGCGGCCCCGGCAGCGGCCCGCCGCCCTCGCCGCGAGCCTCGCCGAACCCGACGAGGGCTACCGCGTCGAACGCCTCCGCCTCGGTCCCCTGCCCCGCACCGCGGCCACCGCGCTCCTCGGCCCCGGCCGCACCCCCGAACAGCAGCGCCGCCTCTACGACGCCGCCGAGGGCAACCCCCTCCACCTGCGCGTCCTGGGTGCCGGACCGGACACCCCGGACCCCCTGCTCCCGCCCGACGGCACCGGCCCCTGGGCGCTCTCCGACGAGTCCGCGCTGCTCGCCGCGACCGCGCTGGCCGGTGAACTCGGCCCGCTGGACGCCGTGGAACGGGACGTGCTGCGCGCCGCCGCCCTGTTCGGCCCCGAGGTCGACCCCGCCCACCTCGCCGAACTCGCCGGGCACGGCCCCGCCGTCACCGCCCGCGCCCTGGACCGGCTGATCGCGCTGGACCTGGTGCGCGCCGAACACGCCCACGGACGCGCGTACCGGCTGCGCCACCCCGTGCTGCGGGCCGTCGTCCACCGCGACACCCCGCACGGCTGGGCCCGCGCCGCGCACCGCCGCGCCGACCACGTCCTGCGCCGCGCGGGCGCCGACCCGGCCCGGCGCGCCCCGCACGTGGCCCGCTACGCCGAGCCCGGCGACACGGCGGCCCTGCGGCTGCTCACCGAGGCGGCGGAGCAGGTGCGCGGCGACTCCCCGGCCGCCGCCGCGGCCTGGCTCACCACCGCCCTCACCCTCGGCCCCGACGACACCGGGCGCACCGCCCAGACGGCCGCCCTCGCCCACGCCCTCGGCACCCTCGGCCGCCTCCCCGAGTCCCGCGCCCTCCTGACCCGCCTCCCCGCCCCCGCGCCCGGGGACACGGCGCGCGTCGCCTTCCACGCCATGATCGAACGCCACCTGGGCAACTACGCGGGCGCGGAAGCACTGTTGACGACCCGCCTGACGGCCCCCGCGACCGGCGCCCCGGCCAACCAGGCCCCCGTGACCGTCACCCCGACCACCCCCACCCCCCAAGCCGCCACCCCCACCCCCGAGTCGGCCCCCCGCACCCCCGCGATCGAGCCCCCCACCCCCCACCCCTCCCTCCACGCCCTCCGCCTGGAGCTGTCCACCGTCACGCTTCTCCGGGGTGACTTCGCGCGGTCCACCGCGTTGGCGCGGGAGGTGCTGGAGGGCGACGGGCGGCGGGACCGGCACCTGCGGCTGGCCGCGCTCGTGCGGCTCACGCACGGGGCCGCCTTCGCCGGGGACGTGCCCGCCCTCCTCGGCCACGCACGGGAGGCGGGGGCGCTCGCCGACGCGCTCTCCGACGCCGACCTCGTCCCGCACCTCGACACCCTCGCCCAGCTCGCCTGGGCCGAGGCCCTCGCCGAACGGCACGACGACGCCCTCTGCCACACCGCGCGCGGCATCCGCCTCGCCCGCGCCCGCGGACAGCTCTTCGTGCTGCCGTACCTCCTCCTCGCGCACGCCTACACCAGCGCCGCCGTCGGGCGGCTGGCCGACGCCCTGCGCTCCGCGGAGGCCGCCGAGGACGACGCCCGCCGCATGGACCGCCCCGACCTGCTCGGCTTCGCCCTCGCCCTGCGCGCCTTCGCGCACGCCCACCTCGACGGCCCCGACACCGCCGCCGGACTCGCCGAACGCGCGCTCCAGGAACTCGGCTCCGGCGGCCGGCTGCGCGCCTTCACCGCCGGGGTCCTCGTCGGCGTACGCCTCGACCAGGGCCGGTCCGCGGGCTGTCTCGACCTGGCCCGCTCCGCCGCCGCCCACGTCCGCCACCCCGGCACCGCCCGCCCGGTCCGCCCCGTCTGCTACGCCCTCGCCGCCCGCGCCGCCGCCGCGCTCGGCGACCGTGACCAGGCCGCCGGATGGGCGCGCCGGGCGTCGTACGACGCCGAGGCGCTGGGCCTGCCCGGCCAGCGCGGCCACGCCGCCCTCGCCCGCGCGCACGCCGCGGCCGACCCGGTCGGCCCGCTGCGGGAGGCCGTCGCCGGGTTCGGCGCGGGCGGGCTGGTCCTCATGGAGGCCCGCGCCCGGCTGCTGCTGGCCCGCGAACTCACCGCCCGCGGCCCGCACGAGGGCGCGGACGCCCTGGAGCAGGCCAACCGCGCCAAGTCCCTGGCCCACACCTCCGGCGCCCGCCACCTCCACCGCGAGGCCGTCGACCTCCAGCGCCGCCTGGGCGCGCTGCGCCCCCGTCCGGGCGGGGTGCCGCGGCCCGCCGTACCGGACCTGCCGGGCCTGTCCGAACGGGAGCGCGACATCGCCCGCATGGTCGCCCTCGGCCTCTCCAACAACGACATCGCCCGCAGCCTCGTCGTCTCCCCGAAGACCGTCGAGGCCCACCTCACCCGCATCTACCGCAAGGCGGGCGTCCGTTCCCGCACCGGCCTGGCCGCCACCGTCGCCGCCCGCACGGAACAGGTCGCCTGACCTCGTTCCCGGCGGCGGCGGGCGCCCGGCGCCACCGCGTCCCGCCGTCCCCGCCCCCACCCCCTCCTCGTAGGCTGGACCCATGACGGAACTGCCCGCCCGGCGCCTTCTCCTCGTGCACGCGCATCCGGACGACGAGTCGATCAACAACGGCGCCACCATGGCCCGCTACGCCGCCGAGGGCGCCCACGTGACCCTGGTCACCTGCACACTCGGCGAGCGCGGCGAGGTCATCCCGCCCGACCTGCGCCACCTGGAGGGCGCCGCCCTCGGCGAACACCGGCTGCGCGAGCTGACCGCCGCCACCGCCGCCCTCGGCGTCACCGACGTACGGCTCCTCGGCGGCGCCGGACGGCACGCCGACTCCGGGATGATGGGCCTGCCCGACAACGACGACCCCACCGCCTTCTGGCAGGCCGACCCCGACACCGCCGCCGCGCCCCTCGTCGAGCTGATCCTCGCCCTGCGCCCCCAGGTCCTCGTCACCTACGACGACCACGGCGGCTACGGCCACCCCGACCACATCCAGGCCCACCGCGTCGCGATGCGCGCCGCCGCCCTCGCCGCCGACGCGGGCTGGCGCATCCCCAAGATCTACTGGAACCGCGTCCCGCGCACCGTCGCCGAGGACGCCTTCGCCCGCCTCGCCGCCGAACTGCCCGGCCTGCCCTTCGAGAAGAGCGCCGCCGTCGACGACGTCCCCGGTGTGGTGGACGACGCCCGGATCACCACCGAGATCGACGGCACGGCGTACGCCGGAGCGAAGGCCGCCGCGATGCGCGCGCACGCCACCCAGATCGCCGTCGCCCCCGGCGCACGCTACTTCGCGCTCTCCAACGACCTCGCACAACCCCTCTTCACCACCGAGTACTACGAGCTGGTGCGGGGCGAGCACGCGGCCGACGGCGGCCGCGAGACCGACCTGTTCGCCGGTACGGAAGGAACCGCCTGATGTCCGAGCGCGCCGCCCGCCCCGGCCCCGCCGACCGCGGCTCCCTGCTCGCCCAGCCCCTGCACGCGCCCTCCGCCGGACGGTTCGCCGTCTACCTCGGACTGCTGCTGCTCGGCGCCGTCACCGCGCTCGCCGGGTCCCTCGTCCAGTCGGGCTGGTTCCCCGGCGGGCTGCTCCTCGCCCTCGCGGGCGCCGCCGGGCTCTTCCTCGGCGGGGGCCGCGCCGTCGGCACCCGCGGCGGCTCCGTCGCGCCCGCCGCGGGCTGGATGATCACCGTGGTGCTGCTCACCACCGGCCGCCCCGAGGGCGACTTCCTCTTCGGCGCCGGAGCGGGCTCGTACCTCTTCCTCCTCGGCGGCATGGCCCTCGCTGTGATCTGCGCCACCCTCGGCTTCGGGCGTCCGGCCGCGGGCGGCGACGGCGGACCGGTGAAGTGACGGCGTCCGACCGGCGGAGCGACGGCGTCCGCCTCCGGCGGCGACGACCTCCGACGTGGGGAGCGGCGACGCCCGACTTGCTCCGCCCCGTCCCTCTTCTGCCGTTCTCCGCGCCGCCCCGCCTGTGTGTGTCCGGTGCGGGTTTCCCCGGCGGTCGTGGGATACGCGCCAGAAGTGGCCAGTATGGTGGTGGCGCCGCCGAGCTGCCCGTGAGGTCGTGGCGGGCGGCGGAGCCAACCTGGAGAACCTGCCTTGAGTCGTGAAACTGACAGTCCGTCCTCCGGGCCCAACGGGTCCAACGGGCGCGGTGGCGCCGCGTACCCCTCGGGTACCCCGCCGTACGGCACCCCCGCGGTGACCGACGGCGCCGCGGACGCGGGCCGTTCGACCGCGCAGCCGGAGGAACGCAAGACCGAGACCACGCTGACGACGCGGATCCGCATCAACATCCCCGGTTCGCGGCCCATTCCGCCGGTCGTCGTGCGCAAGCCCGTGGCGGGCGCGGAGAGTACGGCCGAGCAGAGCGGTGCCCCCGGCCCCGCCGCGCAGCCGCCCGGCCCGTCCGCCCCGACGGCCGCCGCGGTCGGCGGCGCGGGCGCTCCGGGCGCGTACGGCAGCCCCGCCGAGGCCTCGGCCGAGCCCGCCCCGGCCGCCGAGGAGAAGACCAGCGACTGGTTCGCGCCGCGCAAGTCCGGCCCCGCCAAGGGCCCGCAGGCATCCGGCAACCCCAACACCCCCGCCCTGGGCCCCGGTTCGGGCCCGGCGACCGGCGGCGCCCCCGCGGGTCCGCCCCCGGCCGCGGGCCGCCCCGGCGCGGCGCCCGGCGGCCCCCGCCCCGGCGGCACCAACGGCGCCGGTCTGCCCGGCGGCGGTCACGGCACCAACGGCGCGGGCATGCCCGGCGGCGCCACCGGCGGTCCGGTGGCTCCCGGCCACGGCGGCGGCACCGGCTCCTTCGACGTCACCGAGGCCCTCGCGGGCGGTCCCGCGGGCAACGGACGGCGCCCGGCGCCCGGCCCCGAGGCCACCCGCGGCGACCTGCCGTACTTCACCGGCGACCAGACGCCCGGCGCACCCGACGGCGGCCCCGGCCTGCCCGGCGGCCCCGGCCTGCCCGGCGGTCCCGGTGCGCCCGGCGGTCCGGGGCAGGGCTATCCGGGCCCCGGCGGTCCGGCGGGCGGCGGTGCCCCCGGCGGGTTCCCGCCCGGCGCGCGGCCCGGCGGCCCCGCGGACCCCCTCGCGCCCGGCAGCCCGTACGACTTCACCGGCCCGGACACCCGGAGCGGCGGCCCCGGCCCGCAGGGTCCGACCGGCCCCACCGGCGGCCCCGTCACCGGCGACGGCCCCGTCGTCCCGCCGCTGAACGCCGCCCACCCCGACCAGCACGGGCAGCCCGGTCAGCCCGGCCACCCGGGCCACCCGGCCGACCTCGCCACCACGGCCGGTTTCCCGGCGGTCCCCGGCACGCCCGCCCAGCACCCCGGCGCGGGCTTCGGCGACGACACCGCCGAGCTGACCCCGCAGTACCCGGGCGCCGAGCACGGTGCCGGACACGGCCAGGTCCCCGGCGGCCCCGGCCGCCACGACAACGTCTCCGGGCAGACCGTCACCAGCGGCATCCCGGTCGTCCCCCCGGGCGGACCCGCCGGACCGGGCGGCCCCGGTCCCCGGCAGTCCGGCGGACCCGGCGGCCCGTTCCCGCCCGGCGGTCCCACCGACGGCCCGCTCCCGCACACCCCGCCGCAGGCCGCCGCGCCCGCCCCGGCGCCCGCACCCGCGGCCGGTGCGCAGAAGAAGGCCAAGAAGAAGGGCCGCAGCAAGCTGGTCCTGCTCGGCGTGCTGGTCGTGGTCGGCGCGGCCGGTGCCTACGGCGCCGGGCTGCTGATGAACCACTCCGACGTCCCCAAGGGCACCACCGTCCTCGGCGTCGACATCGGCGGCGGCACCCGCGACGACGCCGTCAAGAAGCTCGACGCGGCCTTCGACGGCCGGGTCAACCAGGCGCTGAAGCTGTCCGTCGACGGCGACACCGTCGTCCTCAAGCCGGACCAGGCGGGCCTCCAGTTCGACATGCAGGCCACCGTGGACGCCGCCGCGCGCAGCGACTACAACCCGGTCTCCGTCATCGGCTCCCTCTTCGGCGAGCAGCGCGTCGTCGAACCGGTGATGCCGGTCGACGAGGAGAAGCTCGCGGCGGCCCTGGACACCGCGGCGGGCGGCGCCGGTTCCGCCAAGGACGGCACGATCACCTTCGAGTCCGGCAAGGCCACCGCCGTCTACGGCAAGCCCGGCAAGGGCATCGACACGGGCGCCGCCCAGACCGCGGTGATCGCCGCCTACCGCACCCAGGTGCAGTCCGGCACGGCCACCGCCGTCCGCGTCCCCACCACGGCGAAGCAGCCGACGGTGTCGAACGCCGAGGTCGACCGGATGATGAAGGAGTTCGCCAAGCCCGCGATGTCCGGCACCGTCACCGTCCAGACCGACGCCGCGCACAGCATCCGCTTCAGCCCCGAGAACTCCCTGTGGAAGTTCCTGGAGGTCAAGGCGGTCGACGGCAAGCTCGTCGAGAGCTACAACGAGGCCGCGCTCAAGGAGCTGTACGGCGGCACCTTCGACGGCGTCCTCATCACGCGGGGCACCGGCCAGAAGACGGGTGTCACCGTCCAGGACGTGATCGGCGCGCTGCGCCCGGCCCTGAAGAGCACCACGGACCGCACGGCGACGATCGACACCGACCCGAGCTGACCGCGCGCCCCCGGCCCAGGGGGCACGGCCGCGCCGGATGACATCTGTCATGCGGCACACCGGACGCCCGGCACTGCCGGGCGTCCGCCCGTTCCGGCCACCATGAGTGCCATGACGACGACACCCACGGTGGTCACGTTCGACCAGGTGACGAAGGGCTTCGGCGAGGTCCGGGCGGTCGACGGCCTCAGCCTGGACCTGCACCCCGGCGAGACCGTCGCCCTGCTCGGCCCCAACGGCGCCGGCAAGTCCACCACCCTCGACCTGCTCCTCGGCCTCAAGCAGCCCGACGGCGGCACGGTCCGCGTCCTCGGCACCGGCCCGCGCGAGGCGATCGTCGCCGGACGGGTCGGCGCGATGCTCCAGAGCGGCGGCCTGATGGACGAGGTCACCGTCGCCGAACTGGTCACCCTCGCCTGCTCGTTGCACCCGCGCCCGTACCGCCCCGCCGACGTGATGGCCCGCGCCGGGGTCACGGCCATCGCAGGCCGCAAGGTCGACAAGCTCTCCGGCGGGCAGGCCCAGCGGGTCCGCTTCGCCCTCGCCACCGCGGGCGACAGCGACCTCATCGTCCTCGACGAGCCCACCACCGGCATGGACGTCACCACCCGCCGCGCCTTCTGGGACACCATGCGCGAACAGGCCGACCAGGGCCGCACGGTCCTCTTCGCCACCCACTACCTGGAGGAGGCCGACGCGATCGCCGACCGCGTCGTCGTCCTGCACCGCGGACGCCTCCTCGCCGACGGCACCGCCGCCGAGATCAAGGCCAAGGCGGGCGCCCGCCGCGTCTCCTTCGACCTCGACCCCGCCCCCGGTGCCGACGGCCCCGCCCCGCTCGACGAGGCGGCCCTGCGCGCCCTGCCGTTCCTCACCACCCTCACCGTCACCGGCCGCACCGTCCGCATCCAGTCCACCGACGCCGACGCCACCGTCCACGCCCTGTACGGCCTCGGCCTCTACCCCCGCAACCTGGAGGTCGCCGGGCTCGGCCTGGAGCAGGCCTTCGTCGCCCTCACCACCGCCGAGGAGGCGCGCACCGCATGAACGGCCTGATCAAGCTCGAACTCACCCGCGCCCTGCGCAACCGCAAGTTCCTGTTCTTCTCGGTGATCTACCCGTCCGTGCTGTTCCTGCTGATCGCGGGCAGCACCGACACCACCGAGAAGATCGACGGCCTCACCCTGCCGACGTACATGATGGTGTCGATGGCCTCCTTCGGCGCCCTCACCGCCGTCCTCATGGGCAACAGCGAACGCATCGCGAAGGAGCGGCAGAGCGGCTGGGTACGGCAGTTGCGGCTGACGACCCTCCCCGGCCGCGGCTACGTCCTCGCCAAGACCGCGAGCGCCGCCGTGGTGAGCCTGCCGTCGATCGTCGTGGTCTTCGCCGTCGCCGCGACGGTGAAGGACGTACGGCTCGACGCCTGGCAGTGGCTGGCGCTGACCGGCGCGATCTGGGCGGGCAGCCTCGTTTTCGCCGCCCTCGGTGTCGCGCTCGGCTACCTCGCCAGCGGCGACGCGGTCCGCCCGATCACGATGATCACCTACTTCGGGCTGTCCATCCTCGGCGGCCTGTGGATGCCGACGACGACGTTCCCCGGCTGGCTCCAGGACCTCGCGCGCTGGGTGCCGACCCACGCGTACGCTGCCCTCGGGCAGGCGATCGAGCAGCACCAGGCGCCGCACGCCCGGGACATCGCCGTCCTCGCGGTGTTCTTCGCCCTGTTCACCGGCGGTGCGGCCTGGCTGTACCGGAAGGACACGCTGAAGGCGTGAGCGGCGTAGGCATCGGGCAGCGCCCGGAGAACCGCAGGCAGCGGGTGGTCAAGTCCCTGTGGACGGGCATCTGGCTGGTCTACCTCAGCGCCCCCGTCAGCGACCTGCTGCACGGCGGCCACCCCCCGGGCGTCCGCCTCCTCGGCTGGATCGGCCTCGCCGCGTTCGTCGCCTGGTACATGGTCCTGGTCTTCCGCACCGGCCGCGGCGAACGCAACACGCTGATCCTCGGCTCCCTCGGCGTCCTCGCCGCCCAGTCCACGGTCCTCGCCCTCACCCTGGGCCGCGAATGGCTGGTCCTCTTCGTGTACGTCTCCATCGCGTCCGGCGCCGCCCTGCCCGCCCGCCTGGCCCGCTGGACCATCCCGGCCGCCTCCGCGCTGATGGCCGCCGTCGCCCTCACGGTGCCCGGCGGCCGGGCCTACCTCGCCTCCCTGCTCATCCCCGCGCTGCTCGGCGGGTTCGCGATGACCGGCGTCCGCGAACTCGTCCGCACCACCATCGCCCTGCGCGAGGCCCGCGCCACCGTCGCCCAGCTCGCCGCCAACGAGGAGCGGCTGCGCCTCGCCCGCGACCTGCACGACCTCCTCGGCCACTCGCTCTCCCTGATCACGCTCAAGAGCGAACTCGCCGGGCGCATGCTGCCCGACCACCCCGACAAGGCCGCCCAGCAGGTCGCCGACATCGAACAGGTCAGCCGCCAGGCCCTGGTGGACGTCCGTGAAGCCGTCACCGGCTACCGCCGTCCCCGCCTCACCGCCGAACTCGCGGGCGCACGCGCCGCGTTGACCGCGGCCGGCATCACCGCCGAGATCCCCGCCGAACCCGCCCTCGGCGACCTCCCCGAGCAGACCGAGTCGGCCCTCGCCTGGGCCCTGCGCGAAGCCGTCACCAACGTCGTCCGCCACAGCTCCGCCCGCCGCTGCACGGTCGAACTCCTCCACCGCCACACCCTCGACGGCCCCGTCCTCGAACTCGTCGTGGAGGACGACGGCACCGGCACCCCCACCCCCACCCCCGACCAAGGCAACGGCCTCACCGGCCTCACCGAACGCCTGACCCAAACCGGCGGCACCCTGGAAGCAGTCCCCACCCCCCACGGCTTCCGCCTGACAGCCCGCACCCCGCTGGCACCACCGAGCGGCGCGGCAGAGCCCGGCTCCTGACAGGCGGGCCTTCGCCGTACGCGGCGGCAACGGCCCGACGTGTCAGACGCCCCCGAACTCCCCGGCTTTGACGCTCTGCACGAAGGCCGCGAACGAGGCGGCGGGGAACTCGAGCCGGGCGCTGCCGGTGTCTTTGGTGTCACGGACGGGGATCACGCCGAGCGAGGCAACGAGGTTCGTGGCGATCTCCACACAGTCGCCGCCGTTGCTGCTGTACGAGGACGTGAACCACTGCGGGTCTTGGGACGTCACGGGGTCCTCCGTTGATCGAATCTTCTGAGGGGCGAGGCTTCCGTCACGCCGGGACCAGTGCGGGACGGACGACGGCCCGAGCGCGCTCGTACAGCGCTTGCGCGTCATGATTGCGGGTGTGGGGTCGGATCAGCCGGAACATGCTCACCATGCGCTCATCGACGCGGCCCGAGTGGACCAACGGGTAGTCGTCCAGCGCCAAGCCCCACGTCTGACAGGCTGCTTCCAGATGGCCCACGGCCAGCTGCCGCTCGGCAAGAATCGTTCGCTTGTGCACGCGCGTACGCCGGTAGACGCTGTGCCGAAGCTGGTCCGATTCCTGCATGGCCGCGACCGCCCCGAGCGCGTCACCCATTTCGAAACGCACCTGACTGGTGTGGTAGTTGAGCGCCGCGGGATCGTACGAGCCGAACGCTTTCTCGCGCGACTCCGCCTTGTCCATCGCCACTTCGGCTTCCTGCAAGTACATGAGCGCGGACCGCCGGTCCCCGACCTGTGCTGCCGCGTGTGCCTGCTGGCCGGCGAGAAAGGCCCGCATCCGCGGTCCTGCCTGAGGGGATGATGCCGCGGCAGCGTCGGCAAGCCGCATCGCTATGGGCCCTTGGCCAAGGTCGACGGCTTGCACGCTCATGCCGCGGAGCGTGGTGCAGTAGGTCAGATGGTCCTCGGAAGCTCCCGCAAGCTCCAGTGCTTTCAGGTAGTAGCGCTGCGCAAGACCGTGCAGCCCCTCGTCGACAGCCATGTACCCGGTGAGGTAACACAGGTCGGACGCCGCCGACATCATCGCCTTGCGTACCTCCTCGGGGCCGTCGGTGCGCAGGAACGGCGCGACGGTGTTCACCAGGAAGGCGGCGGCGAGCGGACGAGCGGTACGGCCGCCGAACTGGTCGTCCATGGACGAGAGTTGCTCCGTCATGGCGGCCACCGTGCGCACGTCGGACATGCCGACGCGTGTTCGGACGCCTGCTTGCGCGGCTTCCATCCGTCCCACCACGTCCGGCCACTCGGGCACGGTCAACGCGACGGAGAACAGAGCGACACCCAACACGCTGCGGCGGGACGGGTCCATATCCAGCCTCCCCAGACCGATGATCCCGTCGACGGTGCCGGATGGTGCCGCCTCCGTCCCGCTTTCGGGGGCAGGGAAGCCGACTTCCGCATAGGTGACGGGGCGCCCGAGCCGCCGGGCGAAAGCTTCCAGGATCAGCGGCTGGGCATCCGCGCGCGGCACGCTTCCGCTCAGCCACTGGTGAACGGACGGCGCGCTGTACCGCTTCGGTGTGCCGCGCTCCGTCCCTATCCGGTTGACCGCTTGCGCGCACTGCCGCAGCGTCCAACCGGTCTCGCGTAACAGCCGCTCGAACGCCGAGTTCGGTTCGTTGGTCGCCACGTCGCTCAACTCCCCCTGCCTGACTGCGTTAACCACTGAACGTTCTTAATTCCCGCCCGCCTCCCCACAGTACCGCTGAGCGTGATCACGCGGTTGCCTAGAGCGAACAGGCAAGGTCGTATCGGAAGGAGAAGGGTGAGTGAGCACCGAGCCGAAGCCGCCCTCCGTGGGTGTGGTGATGGTGGACACGCGCTGTGACCGGGTCGGAGAGTTCCGCGGGCTCATCGGCCGGTACTGGGCGCTGCGCCCCGTCGGGGGCGGCGTCGAGTGGGAGGCCGACCCCGCGTACGTCCGGCTCGCCGACCCGATGGAACGGCTCAGCGCGGGGACTGCTCGAGCCAATGCCCGGAGCCGGGGGGAGCTGCTGTGAGCACCGCAGCTCGGCGCAGATTCGCCTTCGTGGACTGGACGTTACGTCCCGACCAGGACGACGACGCCCCGCCCACCACCTACGCGTTCCGCTGCCTGGCACTCGGCGAGGACGACGCGGAGTGCGCGGCGATGTCCCCCGCGAGCGAGGACCCGACCGAGCCGCAGAAGTGGGCGTTCGACCACCTTCGCGCGCACCCCGAGCACACCGGCTATGCCGAGCTGATCGAACGTCCGTGGGTCATGTGGCGGGGGTGCCCGCGATGAACGACGGGGCAGAACCGGCGGGTTACCGGGCAGAGGTCCGCGCGGAAGGGCCGGTCTACGGCACGGGCGAGCACACGCAATACGTCTTGAGCACCAGCCGGAGCATCTCTCCCGTGCTGGCGATCCGCTGGCTGCGCGGCGAGGCACTGCGCATCGCGGACCGCCTCGACCCCGACCCGTCCCACTCACCGTGGCTCAAGCGCACCCCCACCCCCGAGCCGGACGCCCCCACCACCCTCCGTACCTGGGCCAACGACCCCACCACGGAGCGCCGGGCCCGTGACCACCTCAAGAACGGCCACCCCCTGCACGTCACGGCCCCGGACCCTGACTGCACGTACACGCTGTCCGTCTGGCCGGTAGGACGAGCCGCCTTCGGTCCCGACGGGACAACCGGCTCGGCGGTTCCGACGAGCCGGTCACCCCCGGACAGCGGAGCACGGACGAAGGCGACGACACCGCCGTGCCACGGATCGTCGCGTACGACCACAGCCTCATAGCTCCTGCCCCGCGGCAGGTTGTTCGGTGCGATCCGGAGTGCACCGAACCGCGTGACCGCTGTTCCCCGGCGGGGATCACGCCCGCTCGCTCGACTTCGCGGCAGACGTGCACGGAGAACGATGCGAGCCCCGCCCCGCCTGATCCGACGGGATGCCGCCAGGACGGTGAGGAACAGCGCCAGCACAAGCGGCCCCGAGCGATGACCAACACGTCCATTGCTCGGGGCCGTTCACGTCGCGACCATCGAAACGAGGGACGATCCTTGACCACGACCACCGAGCGCCGCCGACGAACGGCATCCAGGGCGACGAGCCCGCTCCGGAGCCGTCCGGCGGTCCGTCGGCTGCTGGAACCGCAGGCGCTCACGCCCGCCGACCTGTCCATGGTGCTGCTCGTCACCGAGGAGCCCGCCGACCGGCCCCTGCCCACGGTGACCCTCGCCGAGATTCCCGCGATGGCCCGCGAGGCCGTGCGGCTCGGTGTCCCTTCCGTGAAACTGTTCGCCGAATCGGCGCGACGGGACGCCACGGGAGTCATCTCGGCCTCCCCCGATTCGCTCATGGCTCGCGCGGTGAGCGACTGCAAGAACGCCGCACCGGATCTCGCGGTCATGACGGAAACGTGCCTGTGCTCGTACACCTCCGACGGCGCCTGCTATCTGACGCACCACGACGGAAGGCCCGACGTGTCAGGCACCATCGAGGTCGCATCGCGTCAGGCTGTCGCACACGCGGAAGCGGGCGCGGACATCGTGGGTCCGGCGTCCATGGTGCTCGGAACGGTCGGGGGCGCCCGGAAGGCACTCGATCAGACGGGGCACGAGGGCGTGTCCGTCATGCCGCACGTCATCTTCTGGTCGAGCCTCTACGACGGGTTCCGGCGCACGATGGGAGCCACCCCCGCAGCAGGCGTCAACCGTGAGTTCCAGATCAATCCCGGAAAGGCCGACCAGTTCGTCGAGACGGCGTTACGGATGGAGGCGGCGGGCGCCGACATGATCCTCCTGGAGCCCGCGCAGTTCACGGCGGATGTGCTCGCCACGCTTCGGGGAGTCACCCGCGCGCCTCTGTTCCCGTTCTCCGTGTCCGGCGAGTACACGTCGCTGACCCGGGTGGACCCTGACTCGGGGCGGCGGGACGTGCGTCTCCTGGTCGAGCTGTTCACGATGCTGAAGCGGGCGGGGGCGACCGGCAGCGTCACGTACGCGGCACTCGACATCGCCCGTCAGCTCACCTAGCCGCCAACGCGGCCCGCACGGCGTCGAGGATCGCGTGCGCGCCCTGGTCGATGAGTGACGCGGCCAGGGCCGCACCGAGCTTCTCCGGCTCGGCGGACGGCCCGGTCAGGGTCCCCGAGATCTGCTCGCTGCCGTCGAGCGAGCTGACCTGGCCGAACAGCCTGAGGTCCCCGCCCGGCAGCGTCTCGCCGTACGCGCCCACCGGCACACTGCACCCGCCGTGCAGCTCAGCGAGGAGCGCGCGTTCCGCCCTGATCTCCGCGTCGACGGCACCGTCGCCGACCGAGCCGAGGATCTCGCGCAAGGGGGCCGAGGACGCGTCAGTCCGTACCTGGATACCCAACGCGCCTTGTCCGGGACTCGGCGGAAACAGGCGAAGGGGCAACAGTTCACCGATCGCGTCGTCCAGGCCGAGGCGGTGCAGCCCCGCGGCAGCAAGGACCACCGCGTCAAGCCCCTCGGTCTTGATCTTCTTCAACCGGGGCGGGACATTCCCCCGGATCGGAACGATGTCGAGGTCGGGACGTACCGCGAGGAGCTGCGCGACGCGCCGAGGGGCCCCTGTGCCGACCCGTGCGCCCTTCCGCAGCCCGGCGAGCGTCGAGCCGCACAGCGCGTCCCGTACGTCCTCGCGGCCGGGCGGGGGCAACAGCGCGAGACCGACCGGACCGGACGTCGGAAGGTCTTTCAGCGAATGGACGACGACGTCCACGTCACCGCGGGACAGCGCCGCTTCCTGCTCGCTGCTGAAGGCCGACCCGCCACTGTCCGAGGACACGTGCGACAGAAGCGACTTACGGTCTCTGTCGCCCCCTTCCAGGACCACGCGATGGGTGAACGTCGTGTCAGGGAACCGCTCGCGGAGCGGGCGCAGATACTCCCGCACCTGGGCTCTGGCGAGGTTGCTCGCGCGCGAGCCGACGAGGTACTGCACCACGGTGACCAACTCTCCGAGCCTGACGAGGTGTCATCAGGTTACGGCGCGTCACGGGGCGCTCATACAGACAGTCGGTCGGCTAACCACGGGGAAGGGCTCACCGCACGCCCGGATTCCAGGCGCACTTGTGCCGCTCCGTCCCCTGCCCGCCCCCCTGACCAGCAACTCCACCCGTACCCTTGCCGGATGGACGAGATGCCGCAGGACCGTCGCCCGGGGAGGCCGGTGAGGGTGCTCCTCGCCGAGGATCAGTCGATGGTCCGGGAGGCGCTGGCCGCGCTGCTCGGGCTGGAGGACGACATCGAGGTCGTCGCCCAGGTCGCCCGCGGTGACGAGGTCCTTGCCGCCGCCCGTGCCCACGCCGTGGACGTCGCCCTGCTCGACATCGAGATGCCGGGCGCCACCGGTATAGAGGCCGCCGCCGTCCTCCGCCGTGAACTCCCGGACGTCCGCGTAGTCGTCCTCACCACCTTCGGCCGCCCCGGCTACCTGCGCGGCGCGATGGAGGCGGGCGCGGACGCCTTCCTGGTGAAGGACGCGCCGGCCGCCCAGCTCGCGGACGCGGTCCGTCGGGTCCTCGCGGGTGAGCGCGTCATCGACCCCACCCTCGCCGCGGCGGCCCTCGCCGAAGGCGCCAACCCCCTCACCGACCGCGAACGCGAGATCCTCCGCGCCGCGTCCGACGGCGCCACCAACGCCGAACTCGCCACCACCCTCCACCTCTCCCAGGGCACCGTCCGCAACTACCTCTCCACCGCCATCCAGAAACTGGCCGCCCGCAACAGAACAGAAGCCATCGCAAAGGCAAGAGAAAAGGGCTGGCTGTAGCGGACCCCCAGGCCGCCCAGGGGCGCGGGGAACCGCGCACCTCACGCGTCCCACCCCGCACGTCCGAACCCCGCCAACCACACCCCACCCAGGGGCGCGGGGAACCGCGCACACCACACGTCCCGACCGCACGGTCGAAGCCCGTCAACGACAACCCCCTCAGGGGCGCGAGGAACCGCGCACCCAGCCCCCACCGACCCGCACCTACCAACCAGCCCCCACCCCCCGAACCCCCTCACAGCATCGCTCAGTTCAACAAAGCCCGAGCCCCCCGAGCCTCCCCCCGCACCCGCTCGGCAAGCCCCTCGTCCACCACCTCCACCAGCTCCGCGTATGCCTCCATCTCCTCCGCCCCCGCCACGAACTCCCCCCGCCGTACCAGCACCTGCCCCCGCTCGTACCGCAGCCGCGCCGGATGCGACGGCAGCAGCAGCGCCAACTCCACGGCCCACAGGGCGACATCCGACCGTTCCAGCCGCGAACCCGCCCACGACCGGATGTTGTTCAGCACGCGCCCCACCACGGCCAGCGGCTCCGCGGGCACCAGCAGCGACTCGTCGAGCGCACCGCCGGAGGCACCCGCCTCCCGCCCGTCCAGGACCCGCCCCCCGTCGAACGGATCGACCAGTACCCGTTCCTCCCCGGTCCCCAGCCCGACGACGAAGTGCCCCGGCGCCGCCACCCCGTACACCGGCGCCCCGGCCCGCCGGGCGACCTCCATCCAGACCACGGACAGCAGGATCGGCAGCCCCCGCCGCCGTTCCAGCACCCGGTGCAGCAGGGACGACTCCAGCAGCCGGTAGTCGACGGGGGTCCCCCCGAAGCCGTACCGCCCGCCCAGCAGCTTCCGCAGGGCCTCCGCCCAGGCCGCGGGGGAGCCGGGCCGGTACGGCAGCTGCCCGGCCAGCTCGTCGAGGAGGACCTGCGCCGCGTCCACCCCGTCCTCGCCCAGCGTGGGATCGCCCGCCGCGCCCACCAGCAGGCACAGCAGCGACAGGTCGGGCCGTTCGGAGCGGGCCTCCTCCGCGAACCGCCGCCGGACCTCCTCGGCCCCGAACCCGCTCACCGGGCCGCCGCCTCACCCGTGGGCGCCCGGTGGTGGTGGTAGGCGTGGTGGGCGACGAAGCCGAGCCGTTCGTACAGCGCCCGCGCGCCCGCGTTGTCCCGCTCGACCTGGAGCCAGGCCGCCGAGGCGCCCTCCGCGAGCGCGCGCCGGGCGAGCGCGGCCATGACGACGGTCGCGAGCCCCTGCCGCCGCCGCGCCGGGTCCACCTCGACCGCCGCGAACCCGGCCCACCGCCCGTCGACCACGCACCGCCCGATCGCCGCGGGCGACCCGCCGTCGCCGGGTACGGTCGCGAACCACACCGACGGCCCGCCGCCGAGCACCGCGCGCGCCGCCTCGTCGACGCCCTTGCGCTGGTAGCGGCCGAGCCACGCCGCGTCCGCCTCCCGCGCGAGCAGCACCTCGGGCCCGTCCGCCGGGTCCGTCCGGTCGGCGACCGGCGCCGTCGCGCCCACCCACACCTCGGCGGTCACCTCACGCACCCACCCGCGCGTCTCCAGCTCCGCGCACAGCGCCTCCTGCGTGCCCTCGCCGCCGGTCGCGGTCTGCACGTAGGCGGGCAGCCCACGCGCCGCGTACCACTCCAGTACGACGTCCAGCGCCGCGTCCAGCGGCAGGCCGGGATCGCCGGACGGCAGCACCGAGTTGGCGCGGCGGGTGAACCCGGCGGCGGCCCGCAGCTCCCAGCCGCCCAGCCGCTCGCTCTCCACCGGCGGCCAGCCGCGCGCCAGCACCGGCGCGAGTTCGGCGTACGACACGGCCGGTCCGCGGCGACGCGCCGGGGCGGCCGGTACGACCTTTCCCGCGACGAGGGCCGTCTCGGCGACCCGTACGGACTCCCCGTCCTTGCGTGTGATCGCCAGCACACCCGCGTCCCAGGATGTGAGAACACCCACCGTGTCGGTGAATTTCCCCTCCGTGACGCCCGGTTGGGTCAGGCTCCGAACGGAGACCCGTTTGCCCACGTCAGCAGCGGTGATGCGGACCACGAGCCGTCCGGCGGCCGAGATTTCCACAGGTCGGTCCACCCCTCCTGTTCGGATCATTGCCAAGAACGGAGATACTAGGTGGCGGGCATCGACGACGCCGCGCTCCCGCGCGCCAGGCGGCGGAGCCTGTGGGAGGCCCGCCAGCGCCCTATCGAGGAGGAACGACAGCGTGACCTACGTCATCGCGCAGCCTTGTGTCGACGTCAAGGACAAGGCGTGCATCGAGGAGTGCCCGGTCGACTGCATCTACGAGGGCTCGCGGTCCTTGTACATCCACCCGGACGAATGCGTCGACTGTGGTGCCTGTGAGCCGGTCTGCCCGGTCGAGGCGATCTTCTACGAGGACGACGTGCCGGAGGAGTGGAAGGACTACTACAAGGCGAACGTCGAGTTCTTCGACGAGCTGGGCTCCCCGGGCGGCGCCAGCAAGCTGGGCCTGATCGAGCGCGACCACTCCTTCGTCGCCGCGCTCCCGCCCCAGGCCGAGTAGGCATCGAGCAGGCCGGGCGCCACCGCGCCCGCGCCGAGCGAGCAGGACGGCGCCGGCGAGCACCCCGTGCCGCCCCGGTCCCGTACGGCCCGATCACCCGTGATCGCCGTACGGGACCGACGCGTTCACCGGCCCCCGCGCCGCGCACCGTCCACGCCCTCGTACCGTCCACGCGCCGTACCGACACAGGGCCCGGCCGACGAGCGGCCGGACCGGCAGAGAGCGAGCAAGCACCGTGTCCGCAGTCTCCGACCGCCTCCCCGTCTTCCCCTGGGACAAGCTGGAGCCGTACAAGAAGACGGCCGCCGCGCACCCCGGCGGGATCGTGGACCTCTCCGTCGGCACCCCCGTCGACCCGGTCCCCGAGCTGATCCAGAAGGCACTCGTCGACGCGGCGGACTCGCCGGGCTACCCGACCGTGTGGGGCACCCCGGCGCTGCGGGACGCGATCACCGGCTGGCTGGAGCGGCGGCTCGGCGCCCGCGGCGTCACCCACCGGCACCTCCTGCCGATCGTCGGCTCCAAGGAACTCGTCGCCTGGCTCCCCACGCAGCTCGGCCTCGGCCCCGGCGACCGGGTCGCCTTCCCCCGCCTCGCCTACCCGACGTACGAGGTCGGCGCCCGCCTGGCCCGCGCCTCCTCCGAGGCGTACGACGACCCCACCGCGCTGGACCCGGAGGGGCTGCGGCTGCTCTGGCTCAACTCGCCCTCCAACCCGACCGGCCGGGTGCTGGCGAAGGACGAGCTGACCCGGATCGTCGCCTGGGCCCGCGCCCACGACGTCCTGCTCGCCTCCGACGAGTGCTACCTCGAACTGGGCTGGGAGGCCGACCCGGTCTCCGTCCTCCACCCGGACGTCAACGGCGGCTCCCTCGACGGGATCGTCGCCGTGCACTCCCTCTCCAAGCGCTCCAACCTGGCCGGATACCGGGCCGCGTTCCTCGCGGGCGACCCGGCGGTCCTCGGCCCGCTGCTGGAGATCCGCAAGCACGGCGGCATGATGACCTCCGCGCCCACCCAGGCCGCCGTGGTCGCCGCCCTCTCCGACGACGCCCACGTCCACGAGCAGCGCGAACGCTACGCAGCCCGCCGCGCCCTGCTGCGCGAGGCACTCCTCGGCCACGGCTTCCGCATCGAGCACAGCGAGGCCAGCCTCTACCTGTGGGCCACCCGCGAGGAGTCCTGCTGGGACACCGTCGCCCACCTCGCCGCCCTCGGCGTCCTCGTCGCGCCCGGCGACTTCTACGGCCCGGCGGGCGACCGCTTCGTGCGCGTCGCCCTGACCGCGAGCGACGAACGCGTCCGCGCCGCCGTCGACCGCCTGTAGCCGCGAAGCCCCGCGCACACGCCGAAGGGGTCCGGGAGGAGACGTCGTCCTCCCGGACCCCTTCGGCACACGGTCCCGCAGTCCGGCCGCGCCGTTCAGCGGGCGCGCACGGCGGTTCAGCCGAGCGGCAGGCCCTTCAGCGGCAGCGTCTGGGCGCCGGGCAGCCCGCCCTTGGTGAGGGAGTCCGTCGGCAGCCCGCCCTTCGTGGCACCGGCCGCCGAGTCGCCCAGCAGCTCACCGGCCGAACCCGCCGTCTCACCGGCCACCTTCTGCGCGGCGGGCGTCGCCGCCTTCACGGCCTTGCCACCGGGCTTGCCCACACCGGGCACCGCGGCCTCGACGGCCTCGCCACCGGCCTCGCCCGCGGTCCCGGTCACGCTCTGCGCGGCACCGTCGAGCGTGTTGCCGACGCTCGCCCCGTCCAGCGCGGTCAGACCGCCCAGGTTCGGGGTGGCCGGCAGCGTGGACGGGGCCGCGCTCGCGGCACCGGCCGCACCGACCCCGGCAGCGGCTCCGGCGGCGACGAGCAGCGCGGCGCGGGCGATCCTGCGGGTCAGGGGGAGGGACATGATGCTCCTTCTGCGGGAGTGGTCGACGGACGCAGTGACTACCGCTCGAACTCCCCGAAGGTTGCGGACCGCAAAGGTAAAGAGTTCTTCATGTGTCGCATCATCAGTTGAGGATAAAAACGGGCGAAAACCGCCGGTGAGAGGTGCCCCGGACACCCCCGGAACCCTGTGTTCCCAAGGGCTGCGGCACCCGCGGCGGTGACGGCACGAAAACCTGCGCGGACCGCCGGACGGCGGGGCGCACCCCACTCGACCGGGTGAGGTCCCGCACTCCTGCCCGGTCTACCGCGCGGTGACGATCCGGACGCTGCCGGTGTCCCCGCCCGCGCCCCCGGCCTCGGCCGCCGCCGCGCCGCCCGCGTCGCGCGGACGCCAGGTGCTGCCGCTGGTCCCGGCGACCCACTCCCGGCCCGCGTAGGAGACGCTCTCGATGCGCAGCGCGGACGCGTTCGCCACCGCCCAGTGGGCGAGCTGCCAGCCGCGCGCCGCGACCGGACGGCCGTCCGGGGCGGAGTCCCGCGCCACCGGCAGGGTCACCGTCCGCCCGCTGGTCTCGGCCACCGGCACGTCCGACGCCCCGGCCCCGTCCGCCGCGACAGCGTCCTTCCCGCCGTCACCGCCGTCACCGTCGCCGTCGGCGTTCTTCCCGTCCCCCGCGGAGACCTCCGCGCCCGCCTGCTGGAGCGCGTCCCGCCCGAAGTCCCGGACCAGCGCCGCGCGCACCCCGTCCGGGCCCGCGGCGGCCACCGCGGTGCCCGCCCGGCCCTCACAGGTCAGCGTCGCCGCCGCCGACCCGGTGAGCGCCGCCGCCAGCAGCGTCGCGTCCGGCTCGTGCTTGGCGTACGCCTCCGGGTAGCCGCTGCGCTGCACCCGCTGGGCGGCGACGGTGAGCGGCAGTTCGGCGTAGCCGCGCACCTTGGCCAGGTGCTCGTAGAACTCGTTCGCCGCGTACGCCGGGTCGGTGACCTCCGCCGCGGTGCCCCAGCCCATCGAGGGCCGCTGCTGGAACAGGCCCAGCGAGTCCCGGTCGCCGTGGTCGAGGTTGCGCAGCGCCGACTCCTGGATCGCGGTCGCCAGCGCGATGGTCACCGCCCGCTCGGGCATGTTCCGGCCGGTGCCGACGGCCGTGATGGTGGCCGCGTTCACCGCCTGCTCGGGCGTGAACTCGTACGCCGGTCCCGTGCCGTCCGCCGAAACGACTCTGCATCCCGGTTTCACGCCGCCGCCCGTGACGTACTGGACGACGACGTACCCCGTCACGGCGGACAGGACCACGCAGGCCGCCCCGAAACGGAGGAGGCGGCCGCGGCGCTTGGGGGAGGGGGACGGCTCTGGCACGCGTACAAGGTACTGGAGAGTACGGAAGCCGGGGAGGCCTGTGCGCAAGGTGGGGCGGGATGCCCGGAACCTGCCGGGCATTAGGGTCATGGCCATGGCCGAGACCCCGCTTGACCTCACGCTGGACGCCGCCCTGCTGACCGCGCGGCTGGTCGACTTCCCTTCCGAGAGCGGCACCGAGAAGCCGCTCGCGGACGCGATCGAGACCGCCCTGCGCGCGCTGCCGCACCTCACCGTGGACCGCCACGGCAACAACGTGGTGGCCCGGACCCGGCTCGGCCGGGCGGAGCGGGTGATCCTCGCCGGGCACATCGACACCGTCCCCATCGCGGACAATGTGCCCTCCCGGCTGGACGAGGACGGCGTGCTCTGGGGCTGCGGCACCTGCGACATGAAGGCCGGGGTCGCCGTCCAGCTGCGGATCGCGGCCACCGTCCCCGCCCCCAACCGCGACCTCACCTTCGTCTTCTACGACAACGAGGAGGTCGCCGCCCACCTCAACGGCCTCGGCCACGTCGCCGAGGCCCACCCGGACTGGCTGGCGGGCGACTTCGCGGTGCTGCTCGAACCCTCCGACGGCCAGGTCGAGGGCGGCTGCCAGGGCACCCTGCGGGTCCTGCTGCGCACCCAGGGCGAGCGGGCCCACTCGGCGCGCGGCTGGATGGGCTCCAACGCGATCCACGCCGCCGCCCCGATCCTCGCCCGCCTCGCCGCCTACGAGCCGCGCTCCCCGGTGATCGACGGCCTGGAGTACCGCGAGGGCCTCAACGCGGTCGGCATCACCGGCGGCGTCGCGGGCAACGTCATCCCCGACGAGTGCGTCGTCAAGGTCAACTTCCGCTACGCGCCCGACCGCACCCCCGAGGAAGCCCTCGCCCACGTCCGGGAGGTCTTCGACGGCTGCGGCGTCGAGGAGTTCACGGTCGACGACCACAGCGGCGCCGCCCTGCCCGGCCTCTCCCACCCGGCCGCCGCCGCCTTCATCGACGCCGTCGGCGGCACCCCGCAGCCCAAGTACGGCTGGACCGACGTCTCCCGCTTCGCCGCGCTCGGCATCCCGGCCGTCAACTACGGCCCCGGCAACCCGCACCTCGCCCACCGCCGCGACGAGCGGGTGGAGACGGCGAAGATCCTCGCGGGCGAGGAGCGCCTGCGCGCCTGGCTGACGGCCTGACACCGCCGCGGACGGCGGACCGGCCCACGCGCGCCGGAGGGCGGACACGCCGACGTCCCCCGCCCGTAACCCGCGTGGATCTACGCTGAGGTGGAACGACTGCTAGCGGAGGGAGTTCACATGGCTACAGGCAACCCGGAGGGCAAGCGGCAGCCACCGGAGGAGCAGCGCCTGGGACCGGTCCTCCGCAGACGGGACCAGGTCCAGGCCAGCACCACCGACCAGCGGCTGCTCGACGAGCGGGCACCCTCCGACTGGGTGCACACCGACCCCTGGCGGGTGCTGCGCATCCAGTCCGAGTTCATCGAGGGCTTCGGCACCCTCGCCGAACTCCCGCCCGCCATCAGCGTGTTCGGCTCCGCCCGCACCCCGGCGGACTCCGCCGAGTACGAGGCGGGCGTCCGGCTCGGCGGCGCGCTCGTCGACGCGGGCTGGGCGGTCATCACCGGCGGCGGACCCGGCGCGATGGAGGCGGCCAACAAGGGCGCCGCAGAAGCGGGCGGCACCTCGGTCGGCCTCGGCATCGAACTGCCCTTCGAGCAGGGCCTCAACCCGTACGTGAACATCGGCCTGAACTTCCGGTACTTCTTCGTCCGGAAGATGATGTTCGTCAAGTACGCCCAGGGGTTCGTGGTCCTGCCCGGCGGTCTCGGCACGCTGGACGAGCTGTTCGAGGCGCTCACCCTGGTCCAGACCCAGAAGGTGACCCGCTTCCCGATCGTGCTGTTCGGCACGGAGTACTGGAGCGGGCTCGTCGACTGGCTCAAGAACACCCTGATCGCCCAGGGCAAGGCCTCCGAGAAGGACCTCCTCCTCTTCCACGTCACCGACGACGTGGAGGAGGCCGTCGCCCTGGTCTCCAAGGAAGCCGGGCGCTGACCGAGCGGGCCCGCCGCCCGGCAGGCCCGCCGACCGGCAGGGGGCTCGCGGCCTACGCGAGTCCCCGCCGGGCCACCGCGGGCGGCCGGTGCCCGGCGATCGAGGCCACCATGTCCAGCACCTGCCGCGTCTCCGCCACCTCGTGCACCCGGTAGACCCGCGCCCCCAGCCACGCCGACACCGCCGTCGTGGCGAGCGTGCCCACCACCCGCTCCTTCACCGGCCGGTCCAGCGTCTCCCCGACGAAGTCCTTGTTGGACAGGGACACCAGCACCGGCCACCCCGTCTCCACCATCTCCCCGAGCCGCCGCGTCGCCTCCAGGCTGTGCCGGGTGTTCTTCCCGAAGTCGTGCCCCGGATCGATCAGGATCGACTCCCGCGGCACCCCCAGCCCCGCCGCCCGCTCCGCGAGCCCCACGGTCACCCGCAGGATGTCCGCCATGACGTCGTCGTACGTGGTCCGGTGCGGCCGGGTACGCGGCTCGGCGCCGCCCGCGTGCGTGCACACCAGCCCGACGCCGTACCGCGCCGCGACCTCCGCAAGCCCCGGATCGACCCCGCCCCACGCGTCGTTCAGCAGATCGGCGCCCGCCTCGCACACCGCCGCCCCCACCTCGGCCCGCCAGGTGTCCACACTGATCACCACGTCCGGGAAACGCCGCCGCACCTCGGCCACGAAGCCGACCGTGCGCCGCGCCTCCTCCTCGGCGGACACCTCCTCGCCGGGCCCCGCCTTCACCCCGCCGATGTCGATGATCGCGGCGCCCTCCGCGACCGCCTGCTCCACCCGGGCGAGGGCGGGCTCGTCGCGGAACGTCGCGCCCTGGTCGTAGAACGAGTCCGGGGTGCGGTTCACGATCGCCATCACGACCGGCTCCCGGTCACCGAATTCCCGCCTGCCCAGCCTGAGCATCGCCTGCGCCCTCTCGTCGTACATCCCGGACGTTCCGTATGTCCCGCGCGTCCGGTACGAGCCGGACATCCGCCGCCTGCGACCCTAACCGCCGCCCCCGCATGGCACGATCGACCCTGACACATCCGCTGACGAGCACCGCGAGCGTGGGGACCCACCGATGGTTATGTTCTTCTTCCTGGTCATCGCGCTGGCCGTCGTGGTGGCCGCGGTGACACTCGCCGTGGTGGGCGGCGGCGAGGGCACCGGACCGCTCCCCGAGGCCGCGCCCGAGCGGCTGCACGACCCGCTGCCCCCGGACCGCCCCCTCGACCGCGCCGACGTCGACCACCTCCGCTTCCCGCTCGCCGCCCGCGGCTACCGCATGGCCGACGTCGACGACGCCCTCAACCGCCTCGGCGCCGAACTCGCCGAACGCGACGCCCGGATCTCCGAGCTGGAGAGCGCCCTCAGCGGCGCCCACGCGTCCGGGCCGCAGGTCTCGATGGAGAAGCCAGCCCCGGAGGACCAGCAGTGAGCGAGACCCCCGCCGTGGAAGGCGCCGCCCTGCCCGGCGCCGACGGCGTCCCGCGCTGCCCCTGGGCGCTGTCCACCCCGGACTACGTCACCTACCACGACGAGGAGTGGGGCCGCCCCGTCCACGGCGACGACGCCCTCTTCGAACGGCTCAGCCTGGAGGCCTTCCAGTCCGGCCTGTCCTGGATCACGATCCTCCGCCGCCGCCCCGGCTTCCGCGCCGCCTTCGCCGACTTCAAGATCGCCACGGTGGCCGAGTTCACCGACGAGGACCGCGTACGGCTGCTCGCCGACCCCGGCATCATCCGCAACCGCGCCAAGGTCGACGCCACGCTCGCCAACGCGCGCGAACTGGCCGGCTGGACACCGGGCGACCTGGACGCGCTGATCTGGTCCCACGCCCCCGACGCCGCCGGCCGCCCGGTCCCGGTGACCCTCGGGGACGTCGCCGCCGTCACCCCCGAGTCCACGGCGCTCTCCAAGGCGCTCAAGAAGCGCGGCCTGCGCTTCGTCGGCCCCACCACCGCGTACGCGCTGATGCAGGCCTGCGGGCTCGTCGACGACCACCTCGCGGGCTGCGCCGCGCGGGGCGCCCGCGCCTGACCGGCGCGGCCACCCCGCGGGGTGGCCGCCGCCCGGCTCAGCGGCCGAGGTACTTCGGCTTCTCCTTGTTCACGAACGCCTGCACCGCGATCGCGTGGTCCTCGGACCGTCCGGCGCGACCCTGGAGCTCGTCCTCCTTCTCCAGCGTCTCCGCGAAGGTGTGCGAGAACCCGTAGGCCACCGCCTCCTTCAGCGCCGCGTACGCCACCGTCGGCCCCTCGGCGAGGGTCCGCGCCACCTTCCCGGCCTCCGCCCGCAGCTGGTCCGCGGGGACGACCCGGTTGGCGATCCCCAGCTCGTACGCCTCCTGCGCGCCCACGTTGCGCGGGAAGAGCAGCAGGTCGGAGGCGCGGCCGGGGCCCACCACCCGCGGCAGCGTCCAGGAGATCCCGGAGTCGCCGGTCAGGGCCACCCCCGCGAACGAGGTGTTGAAGCCCGCGGTGTCCGCGACGATCCGGTAGTCCGCGGCGAGCGCGAACCCGAAGCCCGCCCCGGCCGCGACCCCGTTCACGGCGGCGACGACCGGCTTCGGCGCCTCGGCCAGCGCGCGCACGATCGGGTTGTAGTGCTCCCGGACCGTCGCCATGGTGTGCTGCGTCCCGGACTCGCGGTCGGAGGCGAGCAGCCCGATGTGCTCCTTGAGGTCCTGGCCCACGCAGAAGGCCCGGTCACCGGCGGCGGTCAGCAGCACCGCGCGCACGGCGGCGTCCCCGGCCGCCGAGAGCACCGCCTCGCGCAGCGCGACCTTCGTCGCGACGTTCAGCGCGTTCATCGCCTCCGGGCGGTTCAGGGTGATCGTCGCGAGTCCGTCGCTCACCTCGTAGAGCACGGTGTCGGCCATGGAATGTCCCCTCCGGTGTCTCGGGTCCGGTGTCTCGGCGGACGCGTACCGACCGGTACGCCGCCGCGCCAAGGACAGCATGCGGGACGGGGGCGGTGCCGTCCGTGTGACCTGCGTCAAAGAAATCCGGACGATTTTCGGGGGCCGGAAGTGCGTGCGGGCGCGAAGTATCGCAGTCACACCGCCGAAATGAGTGGTTTTGATCGCGCGCGTTGCCCAAGCGATGCCGACCGATGTTGGTCATCGGGTCCTGAGATGCGGGATAATGGCTGGGAAGCAATGTGTTCGATGCCGGTGTCGTGGGTCCCATGCTGGGCCTTGCGTGCCCTCCAGGGCCGTCGGCTTTGACGTGAGCTGGTTTCAGGAAGGGGAACGAGCATGGCGGCCATGAAGCCGCGGACGGGCGATG
Source organism: Streptomyces sp. NPDC091281 (assembly GCF_044757425.1). Lineage (NCBI taxonomy): Bacteria > Bacillati > Actinomycetota > Actinomycetes > Kitasatosporales > Streptomycetaceae > Streptomyces > Streptomyces sp. NPDC091281. The sequence goes on from NZ_JBIVUY010000002.1 coordinate 523,685, forward strand.
GCCCGCTCGAGGTGACCAAGGAGGGGCGGGGCATCGTCATGCGCGTTCCGCTCGAAGGCGGCGGTCGACTCGTCGTCGAGCTGACCCCTGACGAGGCCGACGCGCTCGGCGACGCCCTCAAGAAGGTCGTCGGCTGACGCACGAGCGTCCATGCCCTTTCAGCCGTCCCGGCATCCTTTTTGGGTGCCGGGACGGCTTTTTCGGGTGGGATGTCCGAAGCGCGGTAACTCGAACGGCCTAATCCGGCCAGACGCGTGCGGGGGCCGCGGGCGGCGACCCGTGGGCGGCGGCCCGCCGGGCGGGACGTCGTGGAACCGGCCTAGCGCTTGACCGCGCAGAGGAGGCCGTCGCCGACCGGGAGGAGGGACGGCACCAGTTCCTGGCTCTCGCGCACCGCGCGCAGCAGCTCGCGGACCCGTATGACCTCGGTGGGCTGCGGGCCGGAGTCGATGGTGCGGCCGCTGGCGAAGACGCCCTCGAAGACCACCAGCCCGCCCGACCGCAGAAGGCGCAACGATTCAGCGAGGTAGTCCATGACCTCCAGCCGGTCACCGTCGCAGAACACCAGGTCGTAGCCCGCGTCCGCGAGGCGGGGCAGCACGTCCAGCGCCCGGCCCGGAATGAAGCGGGCCCGGTTGCTGGCGAAGCCGCAGGCACGGAAGGCCTGCCGGGCGAACTGCTGGTGCTCCGGCTCCGGGTCCACGGTCGTCAGGACGCCGTCGGGACGCATGCCGTGCAGCAGGTGGATGCCCGAGACGCCGGTACCGGTGCCGATCTCGGCGACCGCCTTCGCGTCGACGGTGGCGGCGAGCAGACGGAGGGCCGCGCCCGTGCTGGGCGACACCGAGCGCAGCCCTGCCTCGCGGGCCCGGTCACGGGCCCAGCGCAGCGCTTCGTCCTCGGCGACATAGGCGTCGGCGAACGCCCAGCTCGTCTGCCGGTTGCCGGTGATGGCCCTCTCCTGTCCCCGTGGTTGCCTCGGCGTGACTGTATCCGTTTGCGCCGGGAACCTGCTGATGGGACCGGACGTTTGAAGGGGTGTACGGACCACGGGGGGACACAGTTGGATCACGATCAGGAACGGGACGGCGAGCAAGTGCTGACGCAGCCGCATGAGCCGTGTCAGCCCAGATCAATTTCTCGTAAAACCGCTTATCCGGAGCTAACGGGCGAGGTGGCTATGGTAGGGGCTCCACTGGACACCACCAGAGCCGACAGGGGAGGTGCGGCCGCGCCTGTGGATCGGGGAGGAGTGCTCCGGCGCTTCCTCGGATCAGCGGGAAGGCCGAAATCCGTGAACGACACCGCTGACCACAGCCACGCCGCCGGTGCCGCCGACGGCCGCGCCCAGACCGCGACCTTCGCCACCGACGCGGACGGGCAGGCGTGGACTCCGCCCACGTGGGAGGAGATCGTCAGCATGCACAGCGGCCGGGTCTACCGGCTCGCCTACCGCCTCACGGGCAACCAGCACGACGCCGAGGACCTCACCCAGGAGGTCTTCGTCCGGGTCTTCCGTTCCCTGTCGACCTACACGCCGGGCACCTTCGAGGGCTGGCTGCACCGCATCACCACCAACCTCTTCCTGGACATGGTCCGCCGCAAGCAGCGCATCCGCTTCGACGCCCTCGGCGACGACGCGGCCGAGCGGCTGCCCAGCAAGGAACCCTCCCCGCAGCAGGTCTTCAACGACGCCCACTTCGACGCGGACGTCCAGCAGGCCCTCGACACCCTCGCGCCCGAGTTCCGCGCGGCCGTCGTCCTGTGCGACATCGAGGGCCTGTCCTACGAGGAGATCGCCGCCACCCTCGGCGTCAAGCTCGGCACCGTCCGCTCCCGCATCCACCGCGGCCGCTCCCAGCTGCGCAAGGCCCTGGCCCACCGTTCCCCCGAGGCCCGCTCCCGCCGTCCGTTCACGGCCCGCGTGCCCGCTCTGGGAGGAGGGGGCGCGACCGCGTGAGTGGCACCCGTCCTACCCCCGCAGAGCAGCATCTCGGCGACCGGCTCTCCGCCCTCGTGGACGGCGAGCTGAGCCATGACGCCCGCGAACGCGTCCTGGCGCACGTCGCCACCTGCCCCAAGTGCAAGACCGAGGTCGACGCCCAGCGCCGGCTGAAGAACGTCTTCGCCGAGGTGGCCCCGCCCGCCCCGTCCGAGAGCTTCCTGGCCCGCCTCCAGGGCCTGCCCGGCGGAGGCGGCGCCGACGACGACCGGATGCCCCCGCTCGGCGGCTTCGGCACCGGCGTCGGCCTGTCCGGTTTCCCCGGCCTGCCCGACGGCCTCGGCGGACGGCGCGACGAACCCTTCGAGTTCGGCTACGTCCCCGCCCGCGACCACGGCTCCGTCCTCACCCCGGCCACCGAGCGCGGCTTCCGCATCCACCCGGTCGGCCGGTCCGACGCGGAGCGTTCGCGCAGCATGCGGCTCGCCTTCGTCGCGGCCGGCGCGGTGTCGCTCGCCGCGATCGCGCTGGGCGGCATCACCACCGGCGCCCCCACCGACACCGACGCCCGCGGCTCCGGCGTCGGCAGCAACGTCACCCCGGCGCGCAGCCCCGGCACCGGCGCCGCGGCGGCCTCCGACAGCCAGCGCCGCCGCTCCACGGGCCTGCTTCTCTCCCAGGGCGGCCAGCTCGGGGAGACCCCGGCCGCCCCGACCCGGGCCGCCGCGCCCCTGCTGCCCGGCATCCCCGCCCCGGTCGCCGTGCACCCCCTGCACCGGCTCGCCGCCCCCATGCTGGCGGGCGCCGCCGCCATGTCCCCGTTGATACGTCCGCTGTCCACCACCCCACCGGTCTCCCTCACCGCCTGGGGCACCACCGCTCCGGGGGCCCAGGCCCTCCCCACCTCCTCCTCACCTCCGCGCGACGCCCGCTGACCCGCGAACCTGGTTGAATCCAGGGAAACCGCTCCCCAGGGGTGCGGCGGCGGAGTGCGAGCCTGAGTACGGGGAGAGCATGGACGAGCGCGAGCCCACGGAGACGACGGCCCGGTCCGACAGCGACCGACCCGACAGCGACCGACCCGACACGGACGTGCCGCCCAGCCGACCCGCACCGGGTGCCGCGTGGGCCTCGCGGCCGGGGGAGGCGGACACGGCCGGGGTTGCCGGTGCCGGGCTGCCGGACGCCGACGGGGGCGCCGGTGCCGGAACGCCGGACGCCGACGGCGACTACGAACTGACCGGGCCGTCCGGACCGGCCCAGTCCTCTCCACCGGAGCCGCCGAGCGAGGCGGGCGCGCTGCCGTCCGGAACCGGGACCCCGCGCCCGGAGGCGGTCCCGCCGTTCGCGCCCGACACGGCGCCGCCCGCGCCCTCGGCCGACGTACAGCCGGTCCCAGGAGACGGAGTCCGGCAGCACACCGAGAGCGTCTCCTCGGCCCCACCCGTCGCCCCCGCCGTCCCACCCGCGCCCGCCGGACACCCCGAGCCCCTGCACGCCCCCGACCCGTACGGCACCCCGCCGTACGGGCAGCCGGGCCCCTGGGCGCCCGCACCACCCGTACAGCACCCGGCGACCACGTCCACGCCGGGAGCCGCCCTCCCCGTACCGCCCGTGCCGGGCCCGGACGCCGATCCGCTCGTACCGCCCGCACCGGCGAGCGAAGCCGCCGCGCCCGCGCCGACGCCGCCCGCCGAAGCCCCCCTTGTGCCGCATCCCGCCCCCGAGGCCGGGTACGCCACTGAGGCCCCTGGGGCCGGACACGGAGGCGAGTCCGTGCCGCCCGTGCCGGAGGGGGACGGCGACCCCTGGCGCCGCTACGACCCCTGGGCCGTGCGGCCCCTCGCCGGGGGGCCGCTCCAGGAGAGCGGGGGCGGGCTGGTCAGTGCGGAGCGGTGGCGTCGGCGACGGCGCGGCCGGCTGATCGTCGGCGCGGCCGGGATCGCGCTGCTGTCCGGCTGCCTCGGCGGCGTCGTGGGCGCCCAGCTGGAGCGCGACGGCGGCGTCGGCGGGGGCGTGCAGTTGCCGCAGGCCGCCGCCGAGCCCACCCACCGTGCCGCGGACAGCGTCGCGGGCATCGCCGCGCGAGCCCTGCCCAGCGTCGTCACCCTGCACGTCAGCGGGAGCGACGAGGCGGGCACCGGCACCGGCTTCGTCCTCGACACGCGCGGCCACATCCTCACCAACGACCACGTCGTGGCGCCCGCCGGGTCCGGCGGCAAGATATCCGTCGTCTTCAACGGCGGCCAGACCGCCCAGGCCGAGATCGTCGGCCGGGACAGCGGCTACGACCTCGCCGTCGTCCGCGTCACCGGCGTCCGGGGCCTCAAGCCCCTGCCCCTCGGCAACTCCGACAACGTGCAGGTCGGCGACCCGGTCGTGGCCATCGGCGCCCCCTTCGACCTGGAGGGCACCGTCACCTCCGGCATCATCAGCGCCAAGGAACGCCCGATCACCGCCGGAGGCGGCCGCGCCGACGGCAGCGACGTGTCGTACGTCGACGCCCTCCAGACCGACGCGCCGATCAACCCGGGCAACTCCGGCGGCCCCCTCCTCGACACGAACGGCCGCGTCATCGGCATCAACTCCGCCATCCGCTCCGCCGCCGACGGCACGAGCCCCGACACCGGACAGGCCGGTTCGATCGGCCTCGGCTTCGCCATCCCCGTCAACCAGGGCCGCCGCGTCGCCGAGGAACTGATCAACACCGGCCACGCCACCCACCCCGTGATCGGCGTCACCCTCGACATGGACTACGACGGCGACGGAGCCCGCGTCGGCACCAAGGGCGCGGGCGGCGGCGCCCCCGTCACCGAGGGCGGCCCCGCGGACCGGGCCGGAATCCGGCCCGGCGACATCATCAAAGCCGTCGACGGGCGGCCCGTCCGCTCGGGCGAGGAACTGATCGTGCGCATCCGCGCCCACCGCCCCGGCGACCGGCTGGAGCTGACCGTCGACCGCGACGGGCAGGAGCGCGCCGTCTCCCTGGTCCTCGACTCCCCGGGCGACGACTGACCCGTGCGGGTCAACCGCGGGAAAAATCCGGCGCCGGGCACCCGCTCCCGCACGTCGGACGGGGCGGGACGGTACCGGTCGGACAGGTACGACAGGTACCGTGGTCCCGGCCGAGGCCAGAGGACCGCGGACATCGCAAGGAGCTTCAGGTGTTCAATGACATAGGACCGCTAGAGCTGGTGACGATCGTCGTCCTGGCCGTGCTCGTCTTCGGTCCGGACAAGCTCCCGAAGGTCATCCAGGACGTGATGCGCACCGTCCGGAAGATCCGCGAGTTCTCCGACAGCGCCAAGCAGGACATCCGGCAGGAACTCGGCCCGGACTTCAAGGACTTCGAGTTCGAGGACCTCAACCCCAAGACCTTCATCCGCAAGCAGCTGGACAACGAGGACCTGGGGCTCAAGGAGATCCGCAACGGCTTCGACCTGAAGAAGGAGATGGCAGAGGTCACGGACGCGGTCCACCACCGCGACACCGACACCCCGGCCGCATCCGGCGGGTCCGCCGCGGCGAACGGGTCGACCGGTTCGGCCCCCCGGCTCGACATGACCAAAAAGCCCGAGACGCCGGCCCACGACGACCGCCCGCCTTTCGACGCCGACGCCACCTGACCCCGTCCGGCGCCGTACGCGACCCCGTCCGGCACGGCTCCGTCCAGGCCCGCCTGCTCCATCTGACCCCTCGGCGCTCCCCCGATGTGAGGGGGAGCACGCCCCGCGCACCGGGCGGCTGCCCCTGACCCGGCGGCGGGGTGGCTATGCTGCCTGGTTGTTGTGCGGACCGCCGCCGACGCCCGAAGGGGGGCGGGCCGGAGGGGTCCGCCGAGAGCGAGGAGGCGTCCGGGCATGGAGACGACGAGTCAAGCAGTCGCACAGGCACCGGCCGCGGAGGACGGACAGCAGGTCCCCTCCGCCCGGCGCACGGTCGACGGCTACCTGGAGGCGGCCTTCCCCTGGTACGGCCTCGACGAGGCCTTCACGGGACCCCGCTGGCTGATGCAGGTCGGCGCGGCGGCCGACGGCACCGTCGAGCACGGCTCGATCGGGCACGGCGACGAGCCCTCCGTACGGCACGAGACGGCGGGGGAGGACCGCGGTCGGTTCGCCGCCGTCGTCACCGTCGCCGCCAACCCCGTCCGGCGCAGCGCCGACGGCACCGGCGTCCTGGAGGCCACCTCGGTCTCCTCGGCGGCCTGGCTGGCGGGCGTCGGGCTGCTGTCGTACACCTGGCCGGGCCAGATGGACCACAGCCTGCGGGACGACTGGCTGGAGCAGCAGACCGAGACGGCGTGGGTGCTCGCCGACGACCTGGACGGCGAGGACTGGTCCACGCTGTCCCTCCCGGTGGACGGCGTCCCGACGCCCTTCCACTACCGCGAGTCCGAGTTCGGCTGGGTGCTGGCCGGGTCCACGCAGGCCGGGGTCCACCTCGGCGCGTACGGCCGGGGCATGAGCGCCTACGGCCTGGGCTTCTCCGAGGTCAAGGACATCGCCGCGTACGAGTGAGGCGACCGGCCGGGGCGGGGCGCCGTGCGGCGCCCCCGCCCGGACGGTGTCAGAACTTGTTGCGCGGGGTGATCCCCAGCGACAGCCCCGACAGGCCGCGCTGGCGGCCGCCGAGCTTGCCCGCGATGGCGCGCAGCGCCGAGCCCGCCGGGGAGTCCGGGTCGCTCAGCACGACCGGGCGGCCCTCGTCGCCGCCCTCGCGGAGCCGCACGTCGATCGGGATGTTGCCGAGGACCGGGACGGTGGCGCCGATGGTGCGGGTGAGGCCGTCGGCGACGACCTGCCCGCCGCCGGTGCCGAACACGTCGACCATCTCGTCGCAGTGCGGACAGGGCAGCCCGGACATGTTCTCGACCACGCCGACGATCTTCTGGTGGGTCTGCACGGCGATGGAGCCCGCCCGCTCCGCCACCTCGGCCGCCGCCTGCTGGGGCGTCGTCACGACCAGGATCTCCGCGTTCGGCACCAGCTGGGCGACGGAGATCGCGATGTCACCGGTGCCGGGCGGCAGGTCGAGCAGGAGGACGTCCAGGTCGCCCCAGTAGACGTCCGCGAGGAACTGCTGGAGCGCCCGGTGGAGCATCGGGCCGCGCCACACGACCGGGGCGTTGCCCGGCGTGAACATGCCGATGGAGATGACCTTCACGCCGTGCGCCGACGGCGGCATGATCATGTTCTCGACCTGGGTGGGGCGGCCGTCCGCGCCCAGCATGCGCGGCACGCTGTGGCCGTAGATGTCGGCGTCCACGACCCCGACCTTCAGGCCGTCGGCCGCCATCGCCGCCGCCAGGTTCACGGTGACCGACGACTTGCCGACGCCGCCCTTGCCGGACGCGACCGCGTACACACGGGTCAGCGAGCCCGGTTTCGCGAAGGGGACCTCGCGCTCGGTCTGGCCGCCGCGCAGGGCCGTCGCCAGCTCCTTGCGCTGCTCGTCGCTCATCACGTCCAGCGTGACGGCGACGCGGGTGACGCCCGCGACCCCGGAGACCGCGTCGGTGACGCGCTGCGTGATCGTGTCGCGCATCGGGCAGCCGGAGACCGTCAGGTAGACGGTGACCGCGACCGCTCCGTCCGCGCCGATCTCCACCGATTTGACCATCCCGAGTTCGGTGATGGGGCGGTTGATCTCGGGGTCGTTCACCGTCGCCAGCGCTTCGCGCACCGCGTCTTCCGTAACCATAAGGACGATGGTACGGCGCGGCGCGTGGCCCCCGTCATGCCCGTCACCGGTCTTCTACGTCACGTCCCGCGGTCCGATCTGCCGGGAATACCCCGGGCCCGTGCCCGTTGCCGTGCCGGTGTCCGGGCCCGTTCCCGTGCGGGTGGCCGTCGCCGTCCCGGCGTTCCTCCAGTTCCTTCACCATGTCCTGGAGTTCGGAGCGGATCCAGTCCCGGGTGGCGACCTCGCCCAGGCCGATGCGCAGCGCGGCGATCTCACGTGTGAGGTACTCGGTGTCGGCGATCGACCGCTCGTTCTGCTTGCGGTCCTGCTCCAGGTTGACCCGGTCGCGGTCGTCCTGCCGGTTCTGCGCGAGCAGGATCAGCGGCGCCGCGTAGGAGGCCTGGAGGGACAGCATCAGGGTCAGGAAGATGAACGGGTACTGGTCGAAGCGCAGGGCGCCCGGCGCGAAGATGTTCCACACCACCCAGAGGATGATGACGATCGTCATCCAGACGATGAACCGCCCGGTGCCCAGGAACCGCGCGATCCGCTCCGACAGCCGCCCGAAGGCCTCCGGGTCCCATTCGGGCAGGAGGCGGCGCCGGGTCGGACGCGGCTGGTCCAGCCGGACCCGGGCCGGGCCGCCGGCCGCGTGGGCCCGCTCGGGACGGTTCCCGCCTTCACGCTCGCCCGCCATCCGGAACACCCCCTTCCGAAAGCTCGGCCGGGACGTCTGAGCCGGTCTGCTCAGAGGTGCTGCCGCCCGTCTCGTCCAGGTGGTACTCGGTCTCCCGCCAGTCCTCCGGCAGCATGTGGTCCAGGACGTCGTCCACCGTCACCACCCCCAGCAGCGACCCCGCGTCGTCGACGACGGGCGCCGCCACCATGTCGTACGCCGCGAAGAACCCGGCGACCACCGGCAGCGTCGCGTCCGGCTCCAGCGACTGGAGGCTGTCGTCGACGATCGAGCTGACCAGGGTGTACGGCGGGTCGCGCAGCAGCCGCTGGAAGTGGACCGTGCCGAGGTACTTGCCGGTCGGGGTGTCGTCGGGCGGGCGGCAGACGTAGACCTGCGCGGCGAGCGCGGGGGAGAGGTCGGGGTTGCGGACCCGGGCGAGGGCGTCGGCGACCGTGGCGTCGGGCCGCAGCACGATCGGCTCGGTCGTCATCAGACCGCCCGCCGTGTGCTCCTCGTACGCCATCAGGCGCCGCATGTCGGCCGCGTCGTCCGGCTGCATCAGGCTGAGCAGCCGCTCCTGGTCGCCCTCGGGCAGCTCGGCCAGCAGGTCGGCCGCGTCGTCGGGGTCCATCGCCTCCAGGACGTCCGCCGCCCGCTCCTCCTTCAGCTTGCCGAGGATCTCGATCTGGTCGTCCTCCGGCAGCTCCTCCAGGACGTCCGCGAGCCGGTCGTCGTCGAGGGCGGCGGCGACCTCGGCGCGGCGCTTGGGGGAGAGGTGGTGCAGGACGTTGGCGAGGTCGGCGGGGCGCAGCTGCTCGAAGGTCGCGAGCAGGCTCTCCGCGCCCTGCCCGTGCTCCTCCAGGGAGAAGCCGGTCACCGCCGACCAGTCCACGGTCAGCTTCTCGCCCCGGCCGCGCCGGAAGGCCCCGCCGCGGCGGCCCTTCTGCACGAAGACCCGGTCGATCTCCCAGTCCCGGCGGGCGGGCAGCTGCCGTACGGACACGTCGAGGACGGTGGCCTCCTCGCCGGTCTCGACGAGCGTCACCCGCCGGTCCAGCAGTTCGCCGAAGGCCAGCCGCTCGGTGGGCCGTTGCTCGAAGCGCCGCACGTTCAGCACACCGGTGCTGATGACCTGTCCGGACTCGATGCTGGTCACCCGGGTCATGGGGAGGAAGATGCGGCGCCGGGTGGGCAGTTCGACGACCAGGCCCAGCAGGCGCGGCGGTCTGCGGCCGACCCGCAGCATGACGATCAGGTCCCGCACGCGCCCCACCGAGTCGCCGTTGGGGTCGAACACGGCCACCCCGGCGAGGTGGGAGACGAAGATCCGGGGTGTGCCCGCTGCCATGTCGGGACCTCTCTCTGGTACGTGGTTCCCTTCCGCGGTGCGGCGGGTGGGTCTCTCTCCCGGATTGCCCTGTCGTGCGGGCTTCAGGCTAGCCCGTCCCGATCGGGTACGCCCTGGTGAGGGCTGCGGACGTACTGCCTCCGCCCGCTCCCGGGGACCCCGGTACGCTGCGGTACGCCGTTCAGGAGTACCCCGCAGAAAGGCAGCTCCCTCTGTGACGTCGAACGCCCAGGTCCGTGTCCGTCGCCGTGCCGCACTGATGAGCGCGGTGTGCGCGCTGGCCGTGGCGGGGACGGGTCTCACCGGGTGCAGCAGCGAGGACCCGGACGCGGGCACCAACGGGGTCGGCAAGCTGGCCCCCGAGAAGATCCAGTCGAGGACGCGGAGCGCGGCGGCGGCCGTCGACACCGTACGGCTGTCGGGCAGCGTGGTCGCGGGCGGGACGTCGTACCGGCTCGACATGCGGCTGAAGTCGGCGGGCGGCACCGGGTCGGTCACCGCCGACGGCGTCACCTTCCATCTGCTGCGCGTCGACGACCAGCTGTTCCTCAAGGCGGACGCCGCGTTCTGGAACCACGACGACGGCAGCGGCAAGTCCGGCACCGCCTCCGACGAGGCGGCGGCGGGCAAGCTCGACGGCAAGTACGTGAAGGTGCCGTCGGGGGACCCCTCGTACAAGAAGTTCAGCGGGTTCACGGACAAGGACCTCCTCCTCGGCGATCTACTGACGCTCCACGGCAAGCTGGGCAAGGACGGGTACCACGAGCGCGGCGGGGTGCGCAGCGTCCGCGTCACCGGCGACGGCGGCTCCGGCGGCACCCTGGACGTGTCCCTGGAGGGCAAGCCCTACCCGCTGCGCCTGGTCCGCGCGGGCGACGCCGGGACCCTGACCTTCTCGGCCTGGGGCCAGGACTTCACCCTGGAACAGCCGTCCAAGGACGAGACGGTCGACTACGGCAAGGAGCTTCCGGAGTCCTGAGTACTGAATCCTGGCCGCGCCGTCCGCGCGGGGACCGGGCCGGGGGTCAGCCCGTGCGGCGGCGGCGTCCGCGCAGCAGGAGGCGGGGCAGTGCGGGCGGGGCCGGGTTGCGGGTGGTGGCCGGGGTCGGCACGGGGCGGGCGGCGAGGTCGCCGTCGGGCAACGGGTGCGGGGCGCCGGTCGGTTCGAGGCGCAGCACCCGGCACTCCTTCGCCCAGCGGGCGGTCATCGCCTCGCCGTCGGGCGCGTTGAGCCGCTTGCCCTTCAGTTCGCCGACGGCCGCGTCCCAGGGTTCGGTGCCCGGGGCGAGCTGGGTGACCCGCGCGGTCCAGACGACCAGCCGGCCGCCCTTGTCCTTGCTGCGGACGGTCACCTCGGCGGTCGCGCCGTCGGCCAGCCCCGGCAGCGGCTGCTCGCCGGGCCCGTCGCCGACCAGACAGACGGCGCCGTCGTGCCACACGTGCCACAGCGCCCGCTCGGCCCGCTCGCCGGGGCCCCGGACCCAGACGAGGCCGGACTTCTTCGTGGCCTCCTCGATGAGGGCCCGGTCGAACACCTCCGGCGCCGGGGAGACCCCGGCCCGCGCGGACACCCCGGTCGGGGACGGCCGGGTCGGGGACGGCTCGGATGTCATGGGGCCAGCCTAGGGGTGCGGTCGACGGGGCTCACGGGGGTGTCACAGCCAGCCGTTGCGCTTCAGGGTGCGGTGGATGCCGAGACAGATCACCACGGTCACCCCGAGCACCATCGGGTAGCCGTAGCGCCAGCGCAGCTCCGGCATGTGGTCGAAGTTCATGCCGTAGACCCCGCAGACCATGGTGGGGACGGCGATGATGGCGGCCCACGAGGTGATCTTGCGCATGTCCTCGTTCTGCGCGACCGACGCCTGCGCCAGGTTGGCCTGGAGGATCGAGTTCAGGAGTTCGTCGAAGCCGATGACCTGCTCCTGGACGCGGGCGAGGTGGTCGGCGACGTCCCGGAAGTACTTCTGGATGTCGGGGTCGACCAGCCGCATCGGCCGCTCGCTCAGCAGCTGCATCGGGCGGAGCAGCGGCGACACCGCGCGCTTGAACTCCAGTACCTCGCGCTTGAGTTGGTAGATCCGGCTCGCGTCCGTGCCGCGCGGGGAGCCCTTGCGGCCGGGCGAGAACACCTCGGTCTCGACCTCGTCGATGTCGTCCTGCACCGCGTCCGCGACCGCGATGTAGCCGTCCACCACATGGTCGGCGATGGCGTGCAGCACGGCGGAGGGGCCCTTGGCGAGCAGTTCCGGGTCGTCCTGGAGCCGGTGGCGCAGCGCCCGCAGCGAGCCCTGGCCGCCGTGCCGGACGGTGATGAAGAAGTCCTGCCCGGTGAAGCACATCACCTCACCGGTCTCGACGACCTCGCTGTTGGCGGTGAGCCGGTCGTGCTCGACGTAGTGGATCGTCTTGAACACGGTGAACAGCGAGTCGTCGTAGCGCTCCAGCTTGGGCCGCTGGTGGGCCTGGACGGCGTCCTCCACGGCCAGCGGGTGCAGCCCGAACTCGCCCGCGATGCCCGCGAACTCACTCTCCGTCGGCTCGTGCAGCCCGATCCACACGAAGCCGCCGTCACGGCGCACTTGACGCATCGCCTCGTGCGGGGCGAGGGGTGTCGGGGTCTCGACGCGGGCGCCGTCGCGGTAGACGGCGCAGTCGACGACGGCCGAGGGCGTCGCCGGGTCACGGGTGGTGTCGTACGCGCCGCTGTCCTTGCGCAGGGAGGGGCGGGACGGGCGGACGACGGCACGCAGGTCGCGGATCATCGACAAGGCAGGCTCCTTCGCGACAGGCAGCGAAAGGCTCCGACGACGGGTGGAACTACCCGGAATGGGGACGTTCTGACTACAGATGTTTGGCACGTCCACAAAGCGGGGAGCACCGCACCGTCGCGGTGGCGAGTTTCGCTACTGGGTTCAGCTACTGACTCAGCTACTGCTTCAGACCAGACGGATCACAGGCATCGGGCGAACCGATCGAATCCGGTACCACGAAACGAAGTGCTCTTCCGACAAGAGGACGCGAACGCAAGAGGCGGCGGTCAGCCGGAGCTACGGAGCTGCATCAGCGGCAGGAAGAGCGAGTGGTACTGCACGATCGACTTCGATCCATGACAGCCCCACCTCCTCCAGCCGGTCCCCCGTAAGGGAATACCTGCGGCGTCGGGACCTGATCGCGACGCTTCTGCGTGCTGCCCCGAACCACCGGGCAAGAGTAGCAGCAGCCCGAAGTGTCAAGGCGTTGCTTTGCCCGGTACTGACGAGTTCTATGCTCGCGGCATGGTTGACGTTCTTCCTCTGGTCGAGGCCCGGTTGCGTTCCGCGCTGGGCGAGCCGGACGCGCGCGCCGCGGTGACCTTCCTCGGCACCGACCGGGTCGAGGTGCTCCGCTTCCACGAGGGCGACGTCGTCCGCTACGCCACGCTCGGCATGTCCGCGCAGCCGATGGGCGACCCCACCGCGATGCTGGCCGACCCGGTGAAGGGCCCGCGCGCCGAACTGGTGCTGTCCGTCCGCGGCGGTGCCGCCGACACCGACAAGGTGCTCCGCCCGCTCGCCGTGCTCGCCGCGTCCCCGCAGGTCGAGGGCGTCGTCGTGGCGCCCGGCGCCTCGCTGGACGTCGGCGAGCCGCTCTGGCCGGGCGCCCCCTTCACCTCGGTGCTGGTCGCCGAGCCGGGCGGCCTGGTCGAGGACCTGGACCTCGACGCGCCCCTCGACCCGGTCCACTTCCTGCCGCTGCTGCCGATGACCCCGAACGAGGCCGCCTGGAAGCGGGTGCACGGCGCGCAGGCCCTCCAGGAACTCTGGCTCACCCACGGCACCGATCTCCGCGACCCGGCCCGGCGGTCGGTGCCGCTCGACTGACGGCACCTGCTGACGACACGTGAGGAAGCTCACCAACCAGTGCGCGGGGTGCGTCAGTTGGGCCGGTTCGCGGCGCTGCGGGGGAGCGGTGGGGGCCGCGGGGCGGTGGCGTGCGGCGGTCGCCGGCCGGCGGGCCGGTGCCGGTGCGGGTTCCCGACCGGACGGGTGATCGTCCTTGACGTGGGCCGGATCGGGTAGGACCGTGGGGCTTTATGAGGGGCGAACCCAGTTGCCCGAAGTGTGGTGGCCGGGTCAGGGCTCCCGGACTCTTCGCCGATTCCTGGCAGTGCGCCGCACACGGGGCGGTGCATCCGCTCCAGCCCGTGATCCCGCCCAGCGTCGAGGCCCTCGACGTCGTCGTGCACCGCACGCAGGTACCGGTGTGGATGCCGTGGCCCCTGCCGGTCGGCTGGCTCTTCACGGGCGTGACCTACGCCGGTGACGACCGCAGCGGCGGCCGGGCCACCGCCGTCGCCTGCTCGGGCCCCGGACCCCTCGGCGGCATGGGCGAGCTGATCCTCGTCGCGGAGGAACTCGGCGTCGGCCTCGGCGCGCACTACGCCGGTGTCGACGGCCCCGACCCCGGCCCGTACCTCGACGTGGAGAAGCCCCCCGAGGCCAAGGTCCTCGCCGTCGGCCGCCCCACCCCCCTCTGGCACGTCAGCGGCGCCCCCGACGACCGGGCCGTCTTCGCGGGCGAGGCGCGCGGGCTGTGGCTGTGGGCCGTGGTGTGGCCCGAGCCCGCCGGGCTGCTCATGTACGACGAACTGGTGCTGACCGACCTGCGGGACGCGGGCGCGGAGGTCGAACTCGTGCCGTGCGGGGCGCTGTCGCCGAGGCTGCTGCGACCGTAGGGGCGCGGTGGTGGACGGGCGGCCGCAGTGATGGGCGGGCGGCCGTGAGCGGGCGGCAGCCAGTGGGTAGCTGTGGATGGGCGGCGGTGACCGGGTGGCCGTGGACCCACGTCCGTGGAGACGCCGCCGTACGCCCGCCGAAGTGGCGTCCGCGCACCCCCGCCGCACACCCACCGCCCTCGCCGTCCCTGCCGCCCACCCCCATGCCATGTAGGGGGCACCAGCCGGATTCAGGTGTGACGGGGCGGCTGAAAAGTGCGGTTATCCTTGAGCGTCCCGTCCGCCCCGTCCCCGTCTGGAGTCCGCGTCGTGCGTATCGACCTGCACTGCCACTCCACGGCCTCCGACGGCACGGACACCCCGGCCGAGCTGGTCCGCAACGCGGCCGCCGCCGGTCTGGACGTCGTCGCGCTGACCGACCACGACACCACCCGCGGCCACGCCGAGGCGATCGCCGCGCTCCCCGAGGGGCTCACCCTCGTCACCGGCGCCGAGCTGTCCTGCCGGATCGACGGCGTCAGCATGCATCTCCTCGCCTACCTCTTCGACCCGGAGGAGCCCGCCCTGCTCGCCGAGCGCGAGCTGGTGCGCGACGACCGGGTGCCGCGGGCCCGCGCCATGGTCGCCGGACTGCGCGAGCTGGGCGTACCGGTCACCTGGGAGCAGGTCGCCCGTATCGCGGGGGACGGCTCGGTGGGCCGCCCGCACATCGCCACCGCCCTGGTCGAGCTGGGCATCGTCGCCTCCGTCGACGAGGCGTTCTCCGGGGCGTGGCTGGCCGACGGCGGCCGGGCCCACGTGCCGAAGCACGAGACCGACCCGTTCGAGGCGATCCGGCTGGTGAAGGGCGCGGGCGGGGTCACCGTCTTCGCGCACCCGGCCGCGAGCAAGCGGGGCCGTACCGTGCCCGAGTCGGTGATCGCCGAGCTGGCCGCCGCCGGACTGGACGGCATCGAGGTCGACCACATGGACCACGAGCCGACGACCCGCACCCGGCTGCGCGGCCTCGCCGCCGACCTCGGCCTGCTGGTGACCGGCTCCAGCGACTACCACGGCAGCCGCAAGACCTGTGTGCTCGGCGAGTACACCACCGACCCCGAGGTCTACGGGGAGATCACCCGGCGCGCGACGGGCGCGTTCCCGGTGCCGGGCACCGGCGGAGCCTGACGCCTCCCCCCGCCCGCCCACCTCCCACCCTCACTCGCGCAAGGCTCCTGCACCGATGTTCGACGCTGCCGTCTTCGGCTCCCTCTTCCTGACCCTCTTCGTCATCATGGACCCCCCGGGGATCACCCCGATCTTCCTCGGCCTGACCGCGGGCCGCCCGGCCCGGACCCAGCGGCGCATGGCGCTCCAGGCCGTCTGCGTGGCGGGCGGCGTCATCGCCGTCTTCGGTCTGCTCGGCCACCAGATCCTGAACTACCTGCACGTCTCGATCCCCGCGCTGATGATCGCGGGCGGCCTGCTGCTCCTGCTGGTCGCCCTGGACCTCCTCACCGGCAAGACCGACGAGCCGAAACAGACCAAGGACGTCAACGTCGCGCTGGTCCCGCTGGGCATGCCGCTGCTCGCCGGTCCGGGCGCGATCGTGTCCGTCATCCTCGCCGTGCAGAAGGCCGACGGCGCGGCCGCGCAGGTGTCGGTGTGGGCCGCGATCCTCGCCGTGCACGTGGTGCTGTGGCTGGTGATGCGCTACTCGCTGCTCGTCATCCGCGTCATCAAGGACGGCGGCGTCGTCCTGGTCACCCGCCTCGCCGGGATGATGCTCTCCGCGATCGCCGTGCAGCAGATCATCAACGGCGTCACCCAGGTCGTCCAGGGCACCTGAGGCGCCGTACGGCGGCGCGCCGTACGCGCGAAGCCCCCGCACGGCACGCTGCCGTACGGGGGCTTCGAAGTGTGAAGGTGGGACCCGCGGTGTTACGAGGCCGAGGTGTCGGCCGGACGAATCCACAGCCGCTGCCCGATGGCGGCGGCCTGCTGAACGATCCGGTTGACGGAGGCGGCGTCCACGACGGTGCTGTCCACGGGGGTTCCGTCGACGTCGTCGAGTCGCATGATTTCGAAGCGCATGGGCTTCTCCCTTCGTCTGGTCATCCTCCTGCGGAGAATTGCTGGTACATGAGGAGTCAACGGGCTGCGTGTTACAAACATTCCCTACGCTAAAGAAATTTTTCGAACGACTAATTACTAGCGAGTAAGGGAGGTTGTGGAGACCGAACGGGACCGGTTGTGTTCGCAGCGTGACCGCCGGGACAATGGAGGGGATGAACGACGACCTCGCTCCCCTCGCCGCCCGCCTCGACCGCACGAACGAGCTGCTCACCCGCGTGCTCGCCGAGGTCGCGAAGACGCCCTCCACCCACGCGATCTTCGTGGACGCGGGCTACCTCTACGCGGCGGCGGGCCGGCTCGTCGCCGGGACCGAGGACCGCCGCGCCTTCGACGTCGACACCGAGGGCCTCATCGAGTCGCTCATCGACCGCGCCCGCTCGATCTTCGCGGACAGCCGCCTGCTGCGCGTCTACTGGTACGACGGCGCCCGGCGCCGCATCCACACCGCCGAGCAGCAGTCCATCGCCGAACTCCCCGACGTCAAGGTCCGGTTGGGCAACCTCAACGCCAACAACCAGCAGAAGGGCGTCGACTCGCTGATCCGCAGCGACCTGGAGTCCCTGGCCCGGCACCGCGCCATCAGTGACGCCGCGCTGCTCGGCGGCGACGAGGACCTCGTCTCGGCGGTCGAGGCCGCCCAGGGGTACGGCGCCCGCGTCCACCTCTGGGGCATCGAGGCCCCCGAGGGCCGCAACCAGGCCGAGCCGCTGCTCTGGGAGGTCGACAGCCAGCGCACCCTCGACCTCGACTTCTTCAAGCCGTACGTCAGCCGCCGCACGGCCGCCGCCTACGAACCGGCCGGGTCCGCCCGCCCCACCCGCGACGACGTGCGCTTCGTCGGCGCGCAGATCGCCGCGAAGTGGCTCGCCGCCCGCGGCCGCGAGGCCCTTGCCGACCTCCTCCCCGGCCACCCGTACCTGCCAGGCTCCGTGGACCAGGACCTCCTAGTGGAGGCGGAGAGCATCCTCCAGTACTCGCTGCGCGGCCAGTCCGACCTCCGACGCGCCCTGCGCGACGGGTTCTGGGAGCACCTGCAGACGCAGTACTGACGTGTCTCGTCCGGACCGACCTGTCTCTTCGGGGGTCAGCCGGGCAGCGTGTCCCAGAAGTCCGCCAGCGCGTCGGCGGTGCGCCGCGGCTGGTCCAGGTTGGGGGAGTGCTCGGCGTCGGGCACGATCGTGCGGCGCGCGCCGAGGCGGTCGGCCATGGCGTCCAGGAGCGGCACCGGCCACGTGTCGTCGTAGGCGCCCGACAGCACGTGGAACGGCAGCTGAACGGCGGCGAGTTCGGCGACCCGGTCCGGCTCGACCAGCAACTGCCGTCCGGTGACCAGGAGTTGGGCGGGCTTGTGGTTCGTCCAGCGCAGCCGCCGCAGCTCCAGCCCGCCCAACCCCTTGGCGGGTCCGCCGACTTCCTCCGGGGGGCCCATCGCCAGGATGGCCTCCCACACCTGCTCCATCGTCATCGCGGCGAGCGCGTCGTGGAGCAGTTCCACCCGCTGCCGCTGCGACTCCGAGATGTGCGCCGGACCCGAGGCGACGAGGGTGAGCGAGCGGAAGGGGGAGGCGTCGCGCAGGACGGCCGCGCGGGAGATCTGGCCGCCCAGCGAGTGCCCGACCAGATGCACCGGCGTCCCCAGCGCGGCGACCTGTGCGTGCACGTCCCGCGCCAGCTCCTCCTGGGCGTAGGGCGTCTCGTCCCGCGCCGGTCCGTCGCTCTCGTTCTGGCCGCGCCCGTCCACGGCGACGGTCCGGTAGCCGCGCGCCGCGAGCGGCCCGTGCAGCAGGTGGAAGTCCTCCTTGCTGCCGGTGAATCCGGGCACCAGCAGCGCCACGCCCCGGGGCTCGGCACCGTCGGCCGGGGGAGAGTCGACGACGGCGAACGCGCCGCGCGCGGTGTCCAGGCGGTAGGCGCGGGCGCCGGGGGGCGGGGTGAAGCGGATCGAGACGGTCACGGATCGAGGTTACCTTTCGGTACGGACCGTGACCTGTGCGGGCCGCCCGGCGGCGGGCCCGGACACGCCGACGGCCCGGCCGCTCCACGGGGGAGGGGCCGGGCCGTCAGTGCGCCCTGGCGGGCGGTCAGCTCTCCGCGCCGTCGGCGGCGGCAGCGGTCTTGCGCGGCCGACGCGTCCGCGGCTTGACCTCGGCCGACGTCTCCACGGCGGCCTCCGCGGCCTTCGTGGCGGCCGTCTTGCGGGTGCGGCGCGGCTTGACGTCGGCGGTCTCCGCCTCGTCCGCGGCCTGGGCCGGGATGTCGGCGACCGGCGCGGCGGCGGCCTTGCGGGTGCGGCGGGGCTTGGTCGCCACCGCCGTCCCGCTCGCCCCGGCGGTGTCGACAGCGGCCTCGGCGGCCTCGGCGGCCTCCGCCGCCTTCGCGGCGACGGTCTTCCGCGTCCGGCGCGGCTTGGTCACGGCGGCTTCGACGGCCTCGACCGCGGCCTCCGTCACCGCGACGGCAGCCTCGGCCGCCTTCGCCACGGCGGTCTTGCGCGTACGCCGGGGCTTGGCCTCGACGGGCGCGTCCGCGGTCTCGACGGGCGCGACCTCGGCGGCCGGGGCGACCTCCGCCGTCTTCGCGGCGGCGGTCTTGCGGGTCCGGCGCGGCTTGGTCGCCACCGCCGTGTCGCCCGCCTCGGCGGTGTCGACAGCGGCCTCGGCGGCCTCCGCGGCCTTGGCGACGGCGGTCTTCCGCGTCCGGCGCGGCTTCGTCGCGACCGCCGGCTCGACGGCCTCTGCCGACGTCTCCACAGCGGCCTCCGCGGCCTTCGTGGCGGCCGTCTTGCGGGTGCGGCGCGGCTTGACCTCGGCGGTCTCCGCCTCGTCCGCGGCCTGGGCCGGGATGTCGGCGACCGGCGCGGCGGCGGCCTTGCGCGTACGACGCGGCTTCGCCTCGACGGCCTCCGCCGTGTCCACCGCGGCCTCGGCCGGGGCCGCCGCCTTGCGGGTGCGGCGCGGCGCGGCGACGACGGCGGTGACCGTCTCGACGTCGGCGGCCTCGGCCACGGTGCCCTCGGCGGGGGCGGCGGCCTTGCGGGTGCGGCGGCGCGGCGTGGCCTCGACGACCGCCACCGGCTCGGCCACGGCCTGCGCGGGCACGGCCTCGGCGGGCGCCACCGGCTCGGGCGCGGTGAGCACGGTCGCCGGGGACTCCACCACGATCTCGGCGGCGGGCGTCTCGGGCGTGACCGCCGCGGCGTCCGCGCTGCGGCGGGTACGGCGACGGCGCGGCGGCCTGGTGGCCTCGGCCGCGGGGCCCTCCGCCGTCGTCACGGCGGCCTCCGCCGCCACGGGGGCGGCCCCGGCGGACGGCGCGGTCACGGGCGTACCGGCGACGGCGTCCTGGCCCGGTCCACCGCGGGTGCGGCGACGACGGCGCGGGGTGCGCGGCGAGGTCGCCTCGTCGGCGGGCACGGCCTGCTCGGCCACCGCGCCGTCGGTGACCGACGGGCCGGTGGTGACGGCGGGGGTGCCGTCGAGCGGAGCGCCGTTGCGGGTGCGGCGGCGACGGCGCGGCGTACGGGGCGCGCGCTCGGCGGAGCGGGCCTCGTCGCGGCTGTCACGACCGGACCGGTTGTCCCGGCCGTCGCGGCCACCGCGTCCACGGGCGGCGCGTCCGCCGGGCTCGCCCAGGTCCTCCAGCACCTCCGCGTCGAGTCCGGCGCGCGTGCGCTCCGAACGCGGCAGGACACCCTTGGTGCCCGCGGGGATCTTGAGGTCCTCGTAGAAGTGCGGGGACGTGGAGTACGTCTCCGGCGGGTCGCCGTGCTTCAGGTCCAGCGCCTTGTTGATGAGCTGCCAGCGCGGGATGTCGTCCCAGTCGACGAGGGTGACCGCCGTACCCGACGCGCCCGCGCGGCCCGTACGGCCGATGCGGTGCAGGTACGTCTTCTCGTCCTCGGGCGTCTGGTAGTTGACGACGTGGGTGACGCCCTCGACGTCGATGCCGCGCGCGGCGACGTCGGTGCACACGAGGACGTCGACCTTGCCGTTGCGGAACGCGCGCAGGGCCTGCTCGCGGGCGCCCTGGCCGAGGTCGCCGTGGACCGCGCCGGACGCGAACCCGCGCTGCTTCAGCTGGTCGGCGAGGTCGGCGGCGGTGCGCTTGGTGCGGCAGAAGACCATCGCCAGGCCCCGGCCCTCGGCCTGGAGCAGCCGGGCGACCATCTCGGGCTTGTCCATGTTGTGCGCGCGGTAGACGAACTGCGCGGTGTTGGCGACCGTCGCGCCCGCGTCGTCCGGCGAGGTGGCGCTGATGTGCGTCGGCTGCGACATGTAGCGGCGGGCCAGGCCGATGACCGCGCCCGGCATGGTCGCCGAGAACAGCATGGTCTGGCGCTTCACCGGAAGCATGTTGATGATCTTCTCGACGTCGGGCAGGAAGCCCAGGTCGAGCATCTCGTCGGCCTCGTCGAGGACGAGCGAGCGGATGTGCTTCAGGCTGAGCTTCTTCTGGCCCGCGAGGTCCAGCAGGCGGCCCGGGGTGCCGACGACCACGTCGACGCCCTTCTTGAGCGCCTCGACCTGGGGCTCGTAGGCCCGGCCGCCGTAGATGGCGAGCACGCGCACGTTGCGTACCTTGCCGGCGGTGAGGAGGTCGTTGGTGACCTGCGTGCACAGCTCGCGCGTCGGGACCACGACGAGCGCCTGCGGCGCCTCCGTCAGGTCCTCGGGGGCGGCGCGGCCGGCCTCGACGTCGGCGGGGACGGTGACGCGCTCCAGGAGCGGGAGGCCGAAGCCGAGCGTCTTTCCGGTGCCGGTCTTGGCCTGGCCGATGACGTCCTTGCCCGAGAGGGCGACCGGAAGCGTCATTTCCTGGATGGGGAAGGGGGAGGTGATGCCGACGGCCTCCAGGGCCTCGGCGGTCTCGGGAAGGATTCCGAGCTCTCGGAACGTCGTAGTCAGGGTGCTGCCTCTTCTGTGTACGCGGTGCGAGGCGAGCGCGGGGGTCGTGTCGGACCGTGCCGGGGACGTCGGCCGCCCTTGGGGGCTGGGCCGGCAAGACACGGGGGACCACTGCCGACGCTCTAGCGCTCGAACCGCTGAGGGGTTCCCTCTGAGTCTCCGTACGCACGGTGCCGTACGGACACGGAGGGCTGTCGGGTCGGAGCCGATCGGGCCACCGACCGGGCATCCTCATACGTGCGGCCCGTCGAATATTCGGCAGGCGCATTACCACCATACCCCGGAAACGCGCACATGTGATGGCCGATTCGGTCACGTTGTGGTTGTCACACCGTCGGGAGCGGTCGTCCGCGTCACCCGCGCCACCTCGGCCGGGTCACGGTGGTCACAGTGACTGAGCAGGGACTTCCGTCCCGTGGCGGGCGGGCTATTGTGCGCTGCATGACGAGCTCTGACAAGCCTGAGAACCCCGACAAGCCCGAGCACGCCGCCACCGGGATCGCGGCCCAGGACTGGGCCACGGCCGCCGCGGACCCCCAGTACCGGGCCGCCGTCGTGGACCTGCTCGGCGCGCTCGCGTACGGCGAACTCGCCGCGTTCGAGCGGCTCGCGGAGGACGCCAAGCTGGCGCCGACGCTGGAGGACAAGGCGGAGCTGGCGAAGATGGCCTCGGCCGAGTTCCACCACTTCGAGCGGCTGCGGAACCGGCTCACGGAGATCGGCGAGGAGCCCACGGCCGCGATGGAGCCCTTCGTCGCCGCACTCGACGGCTTCCACCGGCAGACCGCGCCTTCGGACTGGCTGGAGGGCCTGGTCAAGGCATACGTCGGCGACTCGATCGCCAGTGACTTCTACCGCGAGGTCGCCGTCCGCCTGGACTCCGACACCCGCGCGCTGGTGCTCGCCGTCCTCGACGACACCGGGCACGCCGGGTTCGCCGTGGACCGGGTCCGGGCCGCCATCGACGCGGAGCCGCGGGTCGGCGGGCGGCTCGCGCTGTGGGCGCGGCGCCTGATGGGCGAGGCCCTGTCGCAGTCCCAGCGGGTGGTCGCGGACCGCGACGCCCTGTCGACGATGCTGGTGGGCGGAGTCGCGGACGGCTTCGACCTCGCGGAGGTCGGCCGGATGTTCTCGCGGATCACCGAGGCGCACACGAAGCGGATGGCGGCGCTGGGGCTGGCGGCGTAACGACCGCCGGACGACGAGAGCCCGCTGTGGGGGCGCCTTCTGCGGGGGGCGCCCCTGTATGTATGTGGCGGCGCCCCGTGCTCTAGGCGGTGGCCGAGCGGCGGCGCAGGCGGGGCGAGGGGCGCAGCAGCAGGGAGAGGGAGGCGGCGGAGACGACCGCCGCGCCCAGCAGACTCAGCACGGCGGAGCCGGAACCGATGGCGCTGTGGGTGACGAAGGCGCCGCAGAGGGCCCCGGCGACACCTGTCGCGAGCACCAGGGTGCGGACCGGCAGGCGGTGCGCCAACCGGTGCGCGGCCGCCCACGCGAGCACCAGTCCGAGCGCGGCGGAGCCGAGCGCTACCAAGATCATGCGGGTCCCTCCCAGACGTCCGGGCTGTGCACCAAGGTCCTAGCCCGTCCTACCCGTGACCTGCGGAACACAATCCTTTCCTGTGGGTGAACCATGAGCTTTCCGTGCGGAAGCCGCCACGGACAGCCACGGGAATCGGACGGTCGCGGGCGTCGATTTCGCGGCGCGCCGGGGCGTGGCGGGCCGCCGGGGCGCACGCGCACGAAAGGGGCCCGGCGACCGATGACGGTCGCCGGGCCCCTTCCACGGTGTCGACTACAGCGCGCCGAAGCCCACCTTGCGCGGGGCGGCCTCGCCCAGCTCGACGTAGGCCAGACGGTCGGCCGGAACCAGGACCTTGCGGCCGTGCTGGTCCGTGAGGCTGAGCAGCTGCGACTTGCCGGCCAGGGCATCGGCCACCACGCGCTCGACCTCCTCGGGCGTCTGACCGCTCTCCAGAACGATCTCGCGGGGTGCGTGCTGCACGCCGATCTTGACCTCCACGGCTATGTCCCTCCGACGGTCATGGGTGCGCGGGCTTCCGCGCCGTACGCTGCACACATTAGCCCGGTGAGGGGACGCACACGGCGCGGCCGTCCACGCCAGGAGCGAACAGCGGGCAAAGCCCGCGCCGCGCGGGTGCGGGCTCAGGCGCCCGGCTGCTCGGCTCCCGCCGGTTCGAGCCCGGTCGCGTCGGCGCCGGACTGTTCGATGCCGTGCAGCGGGAATCCGGCGATGCCCCGCCAGGCCAGCGAGGCGAGCAGCTGCACCGCCTGGTCGCGCGGCACGCTGCGGTCGCTGTGCAGCCAGGACCGGGCCACCACCTGGGCGAGACCGCCGAGCCCGGAGGCCAGCAGCATCGACTCCGCGCGCGAGAGCCCCGTGTCCTCGGCGATGACCTCGCAGATCGCCTCGGCGCACTCGTTGGTGACCTTGTCGACGCGCTCGCGCACCGCGGTCTCGTTGGTCAGGTCCGACTCGAAGACCAAGCGGAACGCGCCGCCGTCGTCCTCGACGTACGCGAAGTAGGCGTCCATCGTCGCGCGCACGCGCTGCTTGTTGTCGGTGGTCGACGCCAGGGCGTTGCGCACCGCCTGGATGAGCGACT
Source organism: Streptomyces sp. NPDC091281 (assembly GCF_044757425.1). Lineage (NCBI taxonomy): Bacteria > Bacillati > Actinomycetota > Actinomycetes > Kitasatosporales > Streptomycetaceae > Streptomyces > Streptomyces sp. NPDC091281. Next base: position 547,702 of record NZ_JBIVUY010000002.1, read on the forward strand.
CGCAGTGCTGGTCCAGCAGGGCCAGGTAGAGGTCGAGCTTGCCCGGGAAGTGCTGGTAGAGCACCGGCTTGCTGACGCCCGCGCGCTCGGCGATGTCGTCCATGGCCGCGGCGTGGTAGCCCTGCGCCACGAAGACCTCCTGCGCGGCGCCCAGCAGCTGGTTCCGTCGGGCACGGCGCGGCAGGCGCGTGCCTCGCGGGCGCGCCGCCTCTGTCTGCTCGATGGCTGTCACGCCGCCTCCCAATGTCGTCCTCATGCGGTGAGCCGCCGCGCCGCCATCGTACTTTTCGGTAACCGTGGTGCGCGCGTTGCGAGCGGAGAATTTCACGGACCGGACCACGGCGGCAGCCTTGCCGGACGACGGCGGAAGCGGCAGAAAACGGTGCGAACCGGGGTGCTGCGGGCGCGACGGCGTCCCGCCCCTGCTCGGGGTGGGTGAGCCGCTCTGTGTGTGAGCGGCCCGGTCGGTCAGCGGCGGTCGTCCTCGGCGGGGGCGACCACGCGGGCCTGCTCGATGAGGTCGCCCTCGTCGGCGCGCGCCGGGTCCAGCCCCTCCAGCGGGTCGTCGCGCTCGGTCGCCACCTCCGTGCGCTGCTCGGCGGCGTCGTCCTCGGGTGCCTCGACGCCGATCTCCGTCGGGTCGGTGACGCCGTCGGTGCCGTCCAGGGCGTCGGTGAACGTCTCGGGGTCGCTGGGGTCGATGGTCATGCTGGGCTCCCTTCCTGAACGTGTCCCTCGTCCCGAGGGGGTTTCCCAGAAGGTGGGGACCACACGGGTGCCCTCGCTACGAGCGTAGGAGACACCTCTTCCGGCCGCGAGCGGGTCCCTTCCGGCCACGGGTGCGTCCGGTATCCGGGCTCCGGCGGCGGGCCGACGCGCGGACGCCACTTGTGATGCCGAACACACAAGTTCGTGCGTGATCGTCTCGTAACATTGCCCGCATGTCTCCGACCGAACTGCCGTCCGTTCCGCCGTCCACCGGGCTGCCGAAGGCGATGTCCGTCAGGATCGCGGAGGGTGAGCGACTGCGGTCGGTCGGACTGCCGGGCGTCACCCTGACGGTCCGTTCCCGGCCGCCCGCGCGCGCGGGCCTGGAACCCGCGCTCTACGTGCACGGCCTCGGGGGCTCCTCCCAGAACTGGTCGGCGTTGATGGCCCTGCTCGACGGAGTCGTCGACAGCGAGGCCGTCGACCTCCCCGGCTTCGGCGACTCGCCGCCGCCGGACGACGGCAACTACTCGATCACCGCACACGCGCGCGCTGTCATCCGCTACCTCGACGCCTCCGGCCGCGGACCCGTCCACCTGGTCGGCAACTCCCTCGGCGGCGCGGTCTCCGTACGGGTCGCCGCAGTCCGGCCCGACCTCGTGCGCACCCTGACACTCGTCTCGCCCGCCCTGCCCGAACTGCGCGTGCAGCGCACGGCGGTCCCCACCGGACTGCTCGGAGTGCCGGGCGTGGCCGCGCTCTTCTCCCGCGCCACCCGCGAGTGGAGCGCGGAGCAGCGCGTACGCGGAGTGACGGCCCTCTGCTACGGCGATCCCGGGCGTGTCTCCCCCGAGGCGTTCCGCCACGCCGTCGAGGAACTGGAAAGGCGGCTGCAACTGCCGTACTTCTGGGACGCCATGACCCGTTCCGCGCGCGGGCTGGTCAACGCCTACACCCTTGGAGGCCAGCATGCCCTGTGGCGTCAGGCCGAGCGGGTCCTCGCCCCGACCCTCCTCGTCTACGGCGGCCGCGACCGGCTCGTCGGCTTCCGTATGGCCCGCAAGGCGGCGCGCGCGTTCCGCGACTGCCGTCTGCTGGCCCTGCCGGAGGCGGGGCACGTGGCGATGATGGAGTACCCCGAGACCGTGGCCACGGCCTTCCGCGAGCTGCTGGCGGACGTGGGGGAGGGGGCGTCGTCGTCCGGTACGGATCATGGTGCTGCCGGTACGGATCATGGTGCTGTGGGTGCTGCTGGTGCCGACGCGGGTGACGGGGCTGACAGGACTGATGGGGCCGCCGGGGGAACCGGGCGGGGCTCCGGTGCGTTCTCAGGACAGTCCGGCGAATCCGCGGGCGCGGGGAGCTGAGGGGGGTCGTGGGACGGCACAGTCGACGCGGACCGGCGTCCAAGGACGCGCCGCGGGGCGGCACGGGGAAACAGGCGACCACCGGGCAGGCGGGGCAGGCCGACGGTGCCGGGAGCGCGCGCGACGGCGGCCGGACCGGCGGGACCGGCGAGGCGCGCGTGCGCCCTCGGGACGCCGAGCGGCCCGCCGAGACCTTCCGGCCCCCGACGCCACCCGACGGCACCCCGGCGCGCGGTGTGCCCAGACCACCCGACGGCACGCCCGCCCACGGCATGCCCCGCCTCCCCGACCCCACCCCCGCGCACGGGCTGCCCGTGCAGGGGGTGCGGCGCGTCCCGGACGGCACTCCGCCGTACGGCTTCCCCCAGGTCCGGGGCGGCCACCCGGAACAGGGCGAGAGCGGACGCGGGTACGGCCCGAACGGAGCACAGGGCGCGTACGGAGCGGCGGACGGGCGTGCCGGGGACGGCGCGGCGCGTGGCGGTGCCGAGCGCAGCGCCGCCGGGAGGCTGATTCCCCGGCAGCGGCCCGAGTCGGCCGCGGGCCGCCGCGCTGACGTGGCGGCGGGCCCGCGCCAGGACTACCTCGACGCGTTCGCCGAGGCCGAGTCCCACACCGGGGCCGAGGAGCGCGCGGGCGGCTCCGGGCGGCGGGGCGCGTTCGCCCGCCGTACGCCCGTCGCCGCCGCTGCCGTCGCGCGTACCGCCGATTCGCCCGACGCGCGCGCGACCCCACGCCCGACCGACGCCTACGCCTCCGTGACCGACTGGGACCACGGCCCGCGCCCGGCACCCGCGGGCGGCGCGTCCGGCGCCTCCGGTGCGGTCGGCGGCTCCGGGGGCTCCGGCGGGGAACCGTCCGGCGACGACGCCCGGTCACGCGGCGGCAAGGGGCGGGCCTTCACCGGCGTCGCGGCCGCCGCCGTCACCACCGTGCTCGCCATCGTGGTCGCCGGTCAGGTCACCGACGCGCGCGACGACGACGCCGTCCGCTCGCAGAGCACCGCCGACAACGCCGCCCGCGACCTCCGCGACACGGCAGGGCGCGACGCCACCCGGCCGAGCCCGTCCCTCCCGCCCAGCCCGCCACCGCTGACGTACGAGCAGAAGATGGACCTGCGCTACGGCCTCGGGGCCACGCTGGAGGGGCCGGGGAAGTTCGACGCCGTCCCCGGAGTCGTCAAGGCGCCCGGGACCGGGGAGAAGTTCCGCTACCGCGTGGACGTGGAGCAGGGCCTCGGCCTGGACGCGAACCTCTTCGCCGAGGCCGTGCAGAAGACCCTCAACGACAACCGGAGCTGGGCGCACAAGGGCGGCCGGACCTTCGAACGCATCCATTCGGGCGAACCCGACTTCGTCATCACGCTCGCCAGCCCCGGCACCACCGCCGAGTGGTGCGCCAAGTCCGGCCTCGACACCACCGAGGACAACGTCTCCTGCGACTCGGCCTCCACCGAGCGCGTCATGATCAACGCCTACCGCTGGGCCCAGGGTTCCCCGACCTACGGCGACGCCATGTACGCCTACCGGCAGATGCTGATCAACCACGAGGTCGGCCACCGCCTCGGCTACGGCCACGTGACCTGCGACAAGAGCGGCGACCTCGCCCCCGTCATGCAGCAGCAGACGAAGTTCCTCACGTACGACGGCATCACCTGCCGCCCCAATCAGTGGCCCTATCCCAAGGGCTGAACCGAAACGCCTGCCGTTGCCTTCACGCGCCGCCCGATGATGTGACGTTTCGCATCCGTCTGATCTCTTAGCGCGACGGAACGCCGTCCGCACCCGAAAGTTACGACCGTTCACCCCTTCTGGTGGGGGGGGGGGCCAAACCCCCCCCCCCCCCCCCCGCCGCCCCCGACCCGGGGGCCCCCCCCCCCCGCCCCCGGCCCCCCGGGGCGCCCCGCCCGCGCCCGCGGGGGGGGCCCGGGGGGCCC